>JAFTXJ010000017.1 GCA_017461625.1 Clostridia bacterium | reverse complement strand
TGTAAACTCTCCGATATATTGTTTTGAAGCATCTGATTTTTCCCATTTAAACGAGGTCAACGCTGTGCAGCTTTCAAAAGCACTGTTCTGAATTGCAACATAGTTGCCGGGAATTTCAACCTTCTTCAAAGCAGGACAACCTAAAAATGTATTAAAGCCAATTACGGCATCGTTGGTTCCCTTTGCAAAAGTTACTGTTTCGAGTCTTGAACATCTTGCAAAAACACCATCGCCGTTCCAATCAACACCGATTCTTGTGAGGGTTGAAGGCAACGATACACTCTTTAAAGTTGTATTGTCTTTAAACACACCTCTTTCAATTGCCACAACTGTTTTGCCGTCAAGGGTTGACGGAATGGTGAGGTTTGTTTCTGAGCCGCTGTATCCGGTAATTGTTGCATTGGTTCCGGACACCTCATATGTATAATTACCCGATGTGAGAGCCGCTGTTTTTACTGAAAACAGTGATGAAAAGTCAAACTCTGTAAGAGCACCAACAGGTGAAACAGAAAGAATCAACACTGCTATCAATACAGCCGAAATAATTTTTTTGAAAGATTTTTTCAAAATACCCATCTCCTTTTTGATATTAAATATAATATGACATTATATGGTGATGATTATATTACTTTAAATGGCAAAAGTCAATCTAAATTAACCGCAAAACGTGAAAAAGGCAGCCCTGCCGGACTGCCTTAACTTTATTCAATTACCAGAAAAGTCTTTCAAGTGGGTTATAGCCCAATGCGAAATACTTGAAGATCCAGATGATAGGATTGAATCTGAAGAAGATAGCATCCACAACTGTTACAAGTCCGCGAAGGAAGGTTGAAATATCGTGAGTTTCGGGAACATCAACCTCTTCATAGCTGAAGCCTTCAACATTCAGAACGAATGGCTGAGAGTAGCAGATGCCGTTTTCACCTGTGATATAAAATCTTACAAAGAGGTATGGGTCATCAAGCAAATCGTCACGGTGAAGGTCGAGGGTTGCCTTGCCGTCAGTGATGTCTTCACGAAGAATTACGTTACCGTTTGAAACCCAGGTGATCTGATTGAAGTTTGTGCCTTCAACATAGATTGAGTCATTTTCCTGGTCAACTGTTACTTTAGAAACGTTTGGTGTGTTGTCAAGAAGATAAAGCTTTTCATCATAAACCTTCTGCTCAACAAAGCCGGGAATTTCAGGCATACCATTGAGCTCATAGCCGTTGGAATAGTGAGAAATTGAGAAGAACTGACCTTTTTCAAGGCTTTCACGGAAGTCTTCCACTGTGAAGTTTTCCATCCAGGTCATTGTGTAAGCATCGTTTACAGCAGCCCAGTCATGAGAGTCGGCAAAGGTGTTACACCACGGAACAACACCGTTGGGAATTGTTCTTTGAAGAATCTGGTCATAGAGGATTCTGTCGCAACGGGTGTGAGCGTCAGTTGCACTGTTGATACCCATACCGAGAGATGAGCCTGCATTATCCATAAACAAGCGTGCAAACTTATTGGGGTAATAAGCATCAATCACCTGACCAACATGGTCTGCGGAGTCTTTATCTGTATAAACATATTCACCAACGTGTGAAAGGAAGGTGATACCGCCGTCTTTTCTCACTTCTTCGGTAGGTGTTTCATAGTCACCAAAAACGCCTGCAAGACCCTGACCGTATTTTGAAAAATAACAGGTAAGGTGGCAGTCAGCAATGGGAGTAGCCATGTTAAGCTCGTTGCCGTAAGGAACATCGAGCATACCGTTTTCGTGAGTTCTTCTGTCAGACTCGGCTGTGCCTGTGAGGTAAGACTGATATTCTTCATCGGTGAGAGGAATAATGTCGGCCATCTGAGTTCTTTCTTTTTTGATAAATCTCATAAGAGGAACTGTTTCGGGGGCAACGTTCCAGCCGAGGTTTGTTGTGCCGTGGTCGGTGAGGGCAACGATGTCATAGTTAAGGTCATAATGCTCTTGAACAAACTCGTGGATTGTCAAAAATCCGTCAGAAGCGGTTGTGTGGCAATGGAGCTGGGTTTTGTATTCGCCCCATTTGTCCCAGTCAATGTCCTTGTAGGGATTTTCAATGGTATAATCTCTTTGGTCAGCAGGGATACCGTAGGTCATATCAAAAAATGCGAGGTTGGCATCCGTTGCATCAACTGCAGCATAAGAGGGAACCATGCCCATCATAAACATAAGAAGAGCAAGGAAAGCTGCTAATGATTTTTTTAATATTTTACTCATAAACTCATATCCTTTCGGAAAAATTTACAAGTTCAGTTTATCACAAACGAAAAAATGTGTCAATAATGTAAAAAACATATTTCGTATAATTTTAAGTTGACAATAGCCAAAGCATTTGATAAAATAATGCGGTAATAAAGTTAATATAAATATCTGCCTCCTTAGTTAAATGGATATAATAAACCCCTCCTAAGGGTTAGTTGTGAGTTCGATTCTCGCAGGGGGTGCCAGAAAAAGGTTCCGACATTTAGTCGGAATCTTTTTTGATTATTGGTGTAAATTTTCTAAAGTTATAGATATATCACTTGTTGACAAAAAATTCTTGCAGCTTTATAATTAGTTTTGGAAGGATTTGTTTAACTCAAAACTTTAATCTTTTTGGAGGCTATTTATGAAAAAAATATTATCAGTAATTATCGTTGCAGCATTGTTGTTTACAGCAATTCCGTTAACAGCTTCTGCAGAAACAACAAACGGAAAATGTGGTGAAAGCCTAACCTGGACATATAACATAGAAACTAAAGAGCTTGTTATTTCAGGCACCGGCGATATGTATGACTATGGCTACGAAGAAAATTATATGTGGAAAAATGTTGAGACTGTTAAAATCGGTGATGGTGTAACATCAATCGGCAAGGGCGCTTTCTTTGAATGTTACTACCTTAAAGAAATTTATATTCCTAAAGGAATCAAAAATATAGGTCATTGGGCTTTTTATTATTGTTTAAGCTTGACCAAAATCACTGTTGATCCAAGCAATACCAATTATTCATCTGACAGTAACGGAGCATTATATAATAAAAATAAAACAACGTTATATCATTATCCTTCCAGCAGCCCATACACAACCTACACATTGCCTGCAAGTGTAGAACAAATTGATCTTGGGGCTTTGAATTTGTGCGGTTACGTTGAAAACTTCAAAGTAGAGAGTGGTAACAAATATTTTTCAAGTGATTCTACGGGAGTTTTGTTTAATAAAGATAAATCTAAAATAATTCAGTATAATATTGCCAATCCGCGTGAAACTTATACTATTCCTTCTACAGTTAAAGCAATAGAGGATTATGCCTTTATATTTGCTGTTTATCTTAAAGAAATAACAATTCCTAATAACGTAAAATCTCTCGGTTATTCTGCTTTTTATATGTGTCAGAATCTTGAAAAAGTTACTTTACCGGAAGGTATTACCTACATACCTATACACTGCTTCAGCTCAAATAAAAATTTAAAGGAAGTATATATTCCTGCCTCGGTAACATTTATTGATTTCTGTGCTTTCGACTATTGCGAAAATTTAACAACTGTTTATTATGGCGGCACATTGGATCAATGGAAAAAAATTGATATTGATGAATACAATGACTGCCTTTACAGTGCAACAAAAGTTTTCAGCAATGCTCCTTCTGAAAACAAGGCAAAAATAGGTGATCTCAATAATGATAATACCATCAACTCTGCCGACGCTCTTTCAGTTCTTCAAGGTGCAACCGGTTTGATCACTTTTACAGCAGAACAAAAAGAAATTGCAGATGTTAACAAAGACGGCTCTATTAACTCTGCTGATGCCCTTCGCATTTTACAATATGCAACAAGTCTCATCCCAAGTCTTTAATAACTTATGAATCTTACACCCTCGGTATTGATTAAATATTGAGGGTGATTATTATTACAAAAGACTACTTTGACAAACAGATAAAAAGGCTCGAGAAAAAAGCTGACGGAAGGGGTTCCCTTTCCGCTTTTTGATATCTGAGCGTTGCAAACATATCTTTAATATGTTACAATCGGGCAGAGGTGTTTTTATGAAATTTATGTCTTTTAATATTCAGCACGCAACTGATTACATCCGCCAGGTGATTGACCTTGATTATTTTGCAAAGGAGCTTCGCCGACTTAACCCCGACTTCCTCGGTCTTAATGAGGTTATGAATGAGGGCGACAATGAGGAATATACAGACCAGGTTTCTTTCTTTAAAAAAGAGCTTGGCTGGAACGGCTTTTTCGGACTCGGAGCATATATTGACGGCAACAATCCTTTCGGTAACGCAATTTTAACAAAGCACCCCATAAAGAGTGTTGAAAATGTTCCTATCCCCGACCCTGAGGATAAAAGTGAGGATACGTATTATGAATCACGCTGTGTAATCAAAGCTGTGGTTGAGGTTGACGGTGTTGATGTCTGCTGGCTTGTGTGCCACATGGGTCTTGCCCACCTTGAAAGGGTAAATGCAGTTGAGGTTATCTGCCGTTTGATTGACGAAACAGATATGCCCGTTATTCTTATGGGCGACTTCAATGTTGAGCCTGACGGCGAGGTGCTTTTGCCCATTCGCAAAAGGCTTATTGACACTGCCGACAGTTTTGAAGGTGCAAGAGAGCTTACCTTCCCTTCAGATAAACCGTTTAAGAAAATTGATTATATTTTTTACCGCGGACTTGAGTGCGTGAGTGCCGAAACTCTTCACGATGTGATTGCAGACCACCTGCCCGTTGTTGCAGAATTCAAAGCAAAAAAATAAGGAAAATAAAAATGAAAATTTCTCTCTCAGACAGCTTCAGCTATTCTAAGCTTTTACGATTTACTTTTCCGTCAATTGTTATGATGATTTTCACTTCAATTTACAGCGTTGTTGACGGATTTTTTGTTTCAAATATTGTGGGCAAAACTGCCTTTGCCGCCGTTAATCTGATTTTTCCGTTTATTATGGTGCTCGGCGGAATGGGTGCGATGTTTGGTGTGGGCGGAAGTGCACTTGTTGCCAAAACCCTCGGTGAGGGCGAAACCAAAAAAGCTCAGCGATATTTTACAATGATGATTTACATTATGGTAATCGTCGGGGTTGTGTTCACGGTATTAGGTATTGTGTTTATGCGACCTGTGTCTTATCTTTTCGGTGCAACTGAAGGGATGATTGACGAATGCGTGGTTTACGGCAGAACGATTTTGATTTTTAACACTGCTATGCTCGCACAATACACCTTTCAGAGCTATCTTATCGTTGCCGAAAAACCGAAACTCGGTTTGCTGGTAACAGTGCTTGCCGGGGTAACAAATATGGTGCTTGACTATTTGTTCATGGCTGTTTTTGATATGGGCATTTTCGGTGCCGCCCTTGCAACGGGGCTGAGCCAATGCGTTGGCGGAATTATTCCTCTGATTTGGTTTTTGAGCAAATGCAATAAATCTGCACTAAGATTCACTAAAACAAAAATAGAGCTGAAACCTATGCTCAAAGCCTGCGCCAACGGAGCATCTGAAATGTTATCAAGTGTGTCAGGCTCAATTACGGGAATTTTATATAACCTCCAGCTCATAAAATATGCCGGAGAAGACGGTGTTGCCGCCTATGGCGTGGTGATGTATGCGGCGTATGTTTTTATTGCTATTTATATGGGCTTCTGCACAGGCAGTTCACCGATTATGGGCTACCATTACGGTGCTCAGAATCACAAAGAGATGAAAAATCTTTTTAAAAAGAGTATGACTCTCCTCGGTGTAGGCGGAATTATACTCACCGTGACCGGGGTTTTGCTGGCAAGGCCAATTGCCCTTGTTTTTGTAAGCTATGATAAGACTCTTCTTGAGCTTACGGCCAGAGCCTTTGCAATCTGTGCTTTGCCGTTTATGATAATGAGCATAAATATGTATACCTCGTCGCTTTTTACAGCACTTAATAACGGAGGCGTCTCCGCTGCCATTTCTTTTTTGAGAGCACTGATTTTTCCCACAATTTCTATTCTTGTTCTGCCGATATTTTTTGAAATTGACGGCGTATGGTTCTCCCTTGTAGGCAGTGAAATTCTGAGCTTCATCGTTTCAATAATCTTCCTTATAGCGTACAAAAAGAAATATAAATATTGCTGAAACCAGGACTGTTTCGAAAGATACGAAACAGTCCTGGTTTTATATGTACAGTATAAAAAACATCGCTGCGGCATAAACTCCACAAAGCAGAAGAAGGACTTTATCGTGAAGCAAAACTTCAACCGGATCTCCGTCAGACTCACCTTCAATAGTCATACTGTATTTCATTGTAATAAGAAGAACTATCGGCACGGTAAAAATAAGGTATTGATTATTGTAGTGTGCCATTGTGTTATCATCCATACTCCACAAAGCGTAAAATACATTTGCAAGGGTAAGGCACATATTCATGCTCTTGTCAAGAAAGTTTATCGGATATGCTTTAAGCACCTTTCTTGTTTCACCGTTTCCGATCTGCTTGAGTTCATTTCTTCTTTTACCGAGAGAAAAGAAAAAAGCAATTGCAATAACGGTCAGATAAAGCCAGTTTGAAATCACAATATCAGTAACAATTGCACCGTAAAGTATCCTTATTAAAAAACCTGATACAAGAATTGCAAGGTCTGCAATAGGAACGTTTTTTAGACCAAAGCTGTATGCAAGATTAAGCAAAAAATAGAGAAGGAGCAATACAGAGGAAGCAGCATTAAAAACAAAATAATTGCAAACACAAGCAACAATAAAAAGTACACAGGCTACAATCCACGCATTTTTGACCGATACCTTTCCGGACGCAATCGGTCTGTTACATTTTGTGGGATGCTTTCGGTCCTTTTCTCTGTCACGTATATCGTTAACGATATAAACAACAGATGAAATCATACAAAAAGAAATAAAAGCTAAAGTGCCTGAAAGTAATTTTTCTTTATTAAAAAACTGACCGCTGCAAGCCAACGCCGCAAACACAAGCAGATTTTTAATGTAATGATGTACTCTCATGAGTTTTAAATAGTTTTTCATTCCGATATCTCCTTATACAGGATAATAAGTTGTAGCAAAATCAAGCATTTCTTTAATCGCCGGAATATTAATAATTAGCATTACAATGCAAAAAGTAAAACTCAAAACAGGCGTTATAAACTTAATTTTAAGTTTTTCTTCAATCTTTTCAAACAATTGAAAAACGAGTATAAGATAAGCCCACCCAAAATATAATGCGTATAAAATCAGTCCGTTTTCTTTAGTGCCCCAACCGAGAAAAACAAGCATGATCACAGAAAAGCCTATCCAACCGATTGCAAACAATGAGCTTTTTTTCTTACGGTTTAAAACTGCACTGATAATTGCCAAAGTAAAAATGGCTATACCAATAAAATCAAACGTCTGTGGTTGACTCATTTGCCACGAGATGTGACCTGCTGATACAAAATCCGCACCTGCATCAGGGGCTACAAAACAGTTCTTTACAAAATAGGAGTACATCACAAGCTTATCCGTAAAAGAAATGCTGTGGCCTGAAAAATAATTAAAACGGTTATATTTCTCAACAAGATTCAAAAAAATATCGGCTCTTCCAAAAGCAAAGATAAATGCAATAAAGCCTAAACCATACTTAAAGGTTTCACAAAACCATTTCTTGAAATCCTTAAACGGAGAACGGGTTGACATAAAAGGCAAAAGAACGGCTCCCGTGAGCAATGTTCCGCCTGTTCCCCAAAAGGCAAGCTGAGATGTCTTTTGGCTTTCACAAATAAGAAACACACATAAAACCAGCCAAAAATAAGCAACTATGTACTGTTCCATCATCATCGAAAACAGCAACACGGTATATGTACAACAGGAAACAACCATATAACAAATTCTTTTAGGTGCATCAAATTCAAGCATTTTTGCAACTACAAAATTTGCCGCAAAAAGCATAATAAGCTGGGCTATGTTTAGCAAAATAGCTTCAACACTTGCACTTGCACCAAAGAGCTTACCCAAAAGATAAGGCATACCCGTAAACGGAGCAGAAAAAACAGCAAACAGAGGTTGTCTTATGTCATTCTCTGTATGATAGAGAGTCAGATAAGCATTGCCTTTAACCAAAGTCGGAGAATCACTTGTAAAAATCACATCATAGATGTGTTCGGTTGCATAAAATGCGTCTGTTTTTAAAAAAGAAATTACCGTTAACAATGCAAAGGCAAAAAACAAAACTGAATAAACTATAATTTCTGCAATTTTTATATTGCTGAATATTCCGTTACAATCAGCAATCTGTTTCATTTCTTTCCAAAAAAGCAAAACACAAACAAAAACAGCAAAAACAGAAAACACTGCTCCTACAACAGCAATAACAAAGGGAATGTTAACAGAAACAGGAAGCATCTCTTCCAAAGATTTTATCATTGAAGAAACAGACCATATTTCATAAAAATGCATGCCGCTTCTCAAGCAGACTCCCACAGCTGTTAAAAATGAAACTGCAACAGCAGCAAAAGAAGATGTTTTTATAGTCATGAAAACAGATGTGCTTTTTATTGAAAACAAAAAACAAAAAATAATTGCAAGTGCAACCGCAATGACATTTTCAATTGTCAACAGTATATTTAAACAGAAAAAAGCAATTGCCGAAAGCATAAAAAGCCAATTGCTTTTTATGTTGCTCACAGCCTCAGATAATCCAAAAGCTTTCATTTAAACATCTCACAATCTATATAAGTTCCTTTGCGAGGGATTTGATCTGTGCTATATTTTCATCCTTAACAGCGGAGTGGATTGTAACCGTTGTGTCGGTGTAAGTTAAATCCTTGCTGCCCTCAAGCATTCTTTTAATAAGCTTTGCACAAAGGGGAGCCCATGTGCCGTTTTCGATGATACCTACGGTTCTGTTTTTATAGCCTCTTTCAACAAGCTCGTGAATGAAGTTTCTCATAAAGGGGAAAATTTCACTGTTATATGTGGTGGTGGCAAGCACAATTTTGCCGTAACGGAAAGCATCTTCAACAGCCTCTGCCATGTCACAACGGGCAAGGTCGTTAACAGCCACTTTTGGGCAACCGTTTTCTTTAAGCTCTTTTTCAAGAAGCTCAACAGCTTTTTTAGTGTTGCCGTAAACCGATGTGTAGCAAATTACAACACCTTCGCTCTCAACACCGTAGCTTGACCATGTATTATACAAATCAAGGTAATAGCCGAGGTTTTCTTCAAGCATCGGTCCGTGAAGGGGGTAAATTGCTTTAATATCAAGTCCGCTTGCTTTTTTAAGCACTGCCTGCACCTGAGGGCCGTATTTACCAACTATGCCGAAATAATATCTTCTTGCTTCACATGCCCAATCTTCGTCAGCATCAAGAGCACCGAATTTTCCGAATCCGTCAGCTGAGAAAAGGACTTTATCCTTGCTGTCATATGTCATAATAACTTCAGGCCAGTGAACCATCGGTGCGGTTACAAAGGTAAGGGTTCTGCCACCTAAGTCAAGGGTGTCACCGTCAGCCACAACGATACGTCTGTCGGCAAAATCTGTACCGAAAAACTTTGTCATCATACCAAAAGCTTTTTGTGTGGCAACAACGGTGGCTTCGGGATAAGTGTTCATAAATTCGCAAACGTTTGCCGAATGGTCAGGCTCCATGTGCTGAACAACAAGATAATCGGGAGCTTTGTCACCCATAACTGTTTTAATATTGTTAAGCCATTCTTCGGTGAAGTTTTTGTCTACCGAATCCATAACAGCAACCTTTTCGCCCTCAATAATATATGAGTTATATGCCATACCGTTGGGTACGATATACTGACCCTCAAAAAGGTCAACTTTGTGGTCATTGACACCAACATACTTAATTGTTTCACTAATCATTTTTATATCTCCTTTAAATAATTATCCTAATAAAACATCAAAAACAAGCATTACGCAAAAGCCTACCAGCAGCGAATAAGTCGCACCCCGTTCACTGCCGTGAGAATGGGTTTCGGGAATCATCTCATCGCTGATAACATAAAGCATTGTTCCCCCTGCAAAGGCAAGGGCAAATGGCAAAATTGCAGTTGAAACGCTTACGGCAAAAAAGCCGAGCAAAGTGCCGAGCACCTCAATAACACCGGTAACAACGGCAATCAAAAAAGCTCTGCCGTGGCTCATTCCCGTAGCAAGCATCGGCCCTATGATAACCATACCCTCGGGGATATTCTGCAAAGCGATACCGCCTGCAATTGTCAGTGCCTCGGTGGTGTTGCCTGTGCCGAATCCCACGCCTGCGGCAATACCCTCAGGCAGGTTGTGAATAGCAATAGCTATCACAAAAAGAAGAACCTTGTTAAGCTGCTCCTGCTTTTCGGGGTGATGTTCACCGTCAACACCGGTCAGGCGGTGCAGATGAGGAACAAGCCTGTCAATAAGGTTAACACAAACAGCTCCGCAAAAAACACCGATTACCGTAACGGCAACGGAAAATCCGCCACCGTAATCAAGTGAGGGAAGAATAAGCCCGATAACAGCGGCGGCGAGCATAACCCCTGCCGCAAAGGAGAGCACAATATCGCTGAATTTGTGGCTGATTTTTTTAAAAATAAAGCCGAAAATCGCACCGATAACAGATGCTCCGCCAACGCCCAAAGCTGTTAAAAACACAATGTTCATTTAATTACCCCCTTATCAGAAGGTGATACACAAAAAATTATAGCAGAATTTTTAATACTTGTCTATTGAAAATTTAAGATAATATTCCAAAGTTTATAAAGCACGGATTATTATATATATTGCATATTAAAAAAGCAGATACTCAGGTTGCTTCAGATTTATTTTGGCTGTTTTGATATATTGAGCAATTGCATTTTTATGTTAAAAGTGTTATATTTTAAAATGTATCTTATTTTGAATATTTTGGTGGAGGCTTCAAAATGAATAAGGCAAAGAAAATTTTAGCATCATTTATGGTGGCTGTTATGGTTTTAACCGCTGCACCGCTGAGTGGATTTGTGGGAATTGACCTTCCTGATTTGTTTAATATTTTTGCAAGTGCAGCTTCTTACAGCGGTACTTGCGGTGAAAACCTCACCTGGTCGCTTGACACCGAAACAGGTGAACTCATCATCACCGGCACAGGGGCGATGAATGATTATAGTTTGCAAAGTGCACCTTGGTACAAATATTATTCCTCACTTAAATCTGTTACCATTGCTGATGGTGTCACGATTATCGGTAGTTATGCATTCCAAGGTTGCGACAATCTCGCAAGTGTAACAATCCCTGACAGTGTCACCACAATTGGAGAAAATGCATTTTATGGTTGCTCAAGCCTCGCAAGTGTAGTAATCCCCGATAGTGTCACTACAATCTGTCGAGAGGCGTTCCTTGGGTGCACCAATCTCACAAGTATAACAATCCCCGCCAGTGTCACTACAATCGGAGATTATGCATTCGGCAGATGCGAATACCTTACAAGCGTAGTAATTCCCGATAGTGTTACCGAAATCAGAGACGGTGCATTTTATAATTGCGAAAGCCTCGCAAGTGTAACAATTCCCACCAGTGTCACCACAATCGGCAATTATGCGTTCCAATATTGCAGTAACCTCACAAGCATAACAATCCCGGACAGTGTAACAACCATCGGTGATTATGTGTTCGGTTGGTGTGAAAACCTCGAAACTGTAGCAATTGGTAGCGGTATTACTTTACTCGGAGAAGAAGTATTTTATGGTTGTTCAAGTCTCATAAATGTTACAATTCCCGAGGGTGTAACAGTCATTCCTCACAATTTGTTTCGTGGTTGTTCAGGTCTTACCTGCGTAATAATTCCTGATACTGTTACTGTAATTGATGGCTCAGCTTTCTACGGTTGTTCAAGTCTCACAGATGTCAAAATCCCTGATGGAGTTACTGCAATCGGCGATTATGCGTTCTCAAACTGTGAGAGTCTTACAAGCATACATATCCCTGACGGCGTGACATCAATCGGATATGGATTATTCTCCGGTTGTTCAAGTCTCGCAGATATCAGAATCCCTGATGGAGTTACTGCAATCGGCGATTATGCGTTCTCAGAATGTGCCAGTCTCACAAGCATCACAATTCCTAAAAGCGTTACCACAATCGGTGATCTTGTGTTTATGGGCTGTGGTTCGCTTGCTGAAATTATTGTTGATGAAGAGAACTCTGCTTATTCAAGTGATGAAAACGGTGTTCTTTTCAACAAAGATAAAACAGTGCTCCTTCAATATCCTAACGGAAACAAAAGTGAAAGCTATTCAATTCCTGAGGGTGTAACCTCCGTTGGAATGGGTCCTTTTGCATGCTGCTTATATCTTAAACATGTAACAATTCCAAACACCTTTACCGCAATTTCAGATTATATGTTCGCTGATTGCACCAGCCTCACAAGCGTAACAATCCCCGATACTGTAACGTCAATCGGCATGGCTGCGTTCAGCTATTGTGAAAACCTAACAAGCGTAACAATTCCCAATACTGTAACGTCAATCGGTATGGTTGCGTTCAGTTATTGTGAAAACCTAACAAGCATAATAATCCCTGATAGTGTTACCGAAATCGGAGACATGGCATTTGCTGTTTGTAATAATCTCACAAGTGTCACACTGGGTAGCGGGGTTACAACACTTGGAGAGGATTTATTTGATAGTTGTTCAAATCTTGCAAATATAACCGTTTCTGCTGAAAACCTTGCATATTCAAGCGATGAACACGGAGTTTTGTTTAACAAAGATAAAACAAAACTTTTACAATATCCTAACGGAAACAAAAGTGAAAGCTACTCAATTTCTGACAGTGTAACCTCTGTTGAAGAAGCGGCTTTTGAAAATTGTAAAAATCTCAAAAGTGTCACAATCGGAAACGGCATCACCACAATAGAATATCGAATGTTCTGCGGTTGTGTCAATCTCTCAACAGTGATTATTCCGGAAGGTGTTACCGAAATCGGTGGTTCTGCATTTTCCGGTTGCGAAGGTCTTAAGAGCTTAACCATTCCAAACAGTGTCACTACAATCGGAGATTCTGCATTCAGCAGTTGCGAAAGCCTCACAAGCGTAACAATCCCCGCCAGTGTCACCACAATCGGATATGGTGTGATTGACGGCTGCCTTAATCTTAAAGAACTTACTCTTCCCATCTCTTTGGCTGCAAAAGAAGAATTTGCTTCTTGTTATTTTAACGTTGAAAAAGTTACCCTGACCAAAGGCGACGCAGCCGTTCCTGAAGAGCACTATTTTTATTGGTTTACAGAATCGGGCTGTAAAGAAGTTGTGCTTGAAGAGGGCATCACCGAGATTTATGACAGTATGTTTAATTCCTGCGAAACTCTCACAACCGTAACAATACCTGTCAGCGTTACTGCAATCGATTTTGATGCATTTTTCGGTTGCACAAGCTTAACTGATGTATATTACAATGGCATCCGTTCTCAATGGAATAATATCAATATCGGTTGGGGTAATGAATTGCTGACTGAAGCAACAATCCATTGTCAAAAACTTATTATAAGCGGCACCTGCGGTGAAGACCTTACCTGGACTTTTGAAGAAGAAACAGGTGAACTTATTTTAAGTGGCACAGGTAAAATTGATTATAGTGAATGTCCCTGGGACAGCTTCAAAAGCAGCATCAAATCAGTGACAATCCCTGTTGGTGTAACCTCAGTTGATGATAATGCCTTTGACGGTTGCACCAATTTAACCGACGTTTATTTTGAAGGTAAGCGTGCACAGTGGAACAATATCGCATTCAACAGCGGAAACTCCGTTCTCTCCTCTGCAACCCTTCATTGTGAAGAAGCAGTTGCTAACGGCACCTGCGGTGACAGCCTCACCTGGGAATATTATTCCGACGGTTCACTTTTTATCTGCGGAACAGGGGCTATGAAAGATTATAATTATAACAACCGTCCGTGGGAGAGTTATGAAGATTCAATCAAATCCGTTGTTATCAGAAACGGTGTTACCTCAATCGGCAGTTATGCGTTCTATGATTGTAACAACCTCATAAGCGTAACAATCGGCAACAGTGTGACCACAATCGGCAGTTATGCGTTCAATTCTTGCGGCAACCTCACAAGCGTAACAATCGGTAACAGTGTGACCTCAATCGGCAGTAATGCATTCTCTTCTTGCTACGACCTTGAAAGTGTAATTTTGCCGGAAAGTATTACCACAATCGGAGATAATGCTTTTGGTTCTCCTGTTCTTTATTACCCGGGTACTCCGGTGCAGTGGGATTTGGTAGAAGGCGGAGCAGACTACCGATACAGAGTTGTTTATGAAAACAATTCATCAAGGCCCTATTGTTTCCCGGGCAAATGTGGTGAAAACCTGACCTACACTTTATATGCCGACGGTGAGCTTATTATTGAAGGCTCGGGTCCGATGTATGCAGATAAACAGCCTGATTGGGTGGAGTGTAATGATTTTATCAGATTTGTATCATTTCCTGAAGGAATAACCACAATCGGTTATATGGCATTCGATAATTGCGATAACCTTACAAGTGTAACAATCGGTAACAGTGTCACCACAATCGGAAGTTATGCGTTCAAATATTGCCGTAACCTCACAAGCGTAACAATCCCCGACAGTGTCACAACAATCGGAGATTATGCGTTCGTAGATTGTTATAGCCTCACAAGCGTAACAATCCCCGACAGTGTTACCACAATCGGAGAAGGGGCATTTGTGGAATGTGAAAACCTTATAAGTGTAACTTTAGGTGAAAATGTTACCGCAATCGGAGACTATGCTTTTGGTCTTTGCTATAATCTGGTAGATGTTATATTCAGAAACAACGGAAAAATTACATTTGGTACCAGTCCTTTTGCTTTGGAAGGCATGGAGATAAACCCAAATGTAGTGTTTTGTTGCGAAGAAAATTCATGGATTCATTACTATGCTGATTCAAACGGTATGAGCTTCTGCCTCCTTGACAGCGACGGAAACCCCACTTTTAATATCAAAAGCGATGTTCTTGTTTCTTACAGAGGAAACTCCGCTGATGTTTGCTTGCCTTCTGTAACCAAAATCGGCTACGGTGCGTTTGAAAACAACACTGTAATCAAAAAAGTTGAAATCAGCAAAGGAGTAAGCAGAATTTATGGAGATGCCTTCAAAAACTGCACAGCTCTTGAGTCAGTTATTATTCCTCAAAGCGTAACTTCAATCGGTGCAACTGCATTTGACGGTTGTGATGATGTTACAATTTGGTGTTATGAAGGCTCTTATGCTGATGAATTCGCCCAAAGCAATAACATTGATGTTGAATACATAACCCTCCAAATTGATAAAGACGTTGTTTATCTCAGCATCAACGGCACAATGACAATGACATATACTCTCAAAATGCCAATAGCAGAGAGCATAAGCGTTGTATGGGAAAGTGCTGATGAATCTGTTGTAACAGTTGACTCATCCGGCAAAATTAAGGGTGTCAGGGCAGGTATCGCCATGGTTGTTGCCACATCAACAGACGGATCAATGAGAGATTACTGCGTGGTTAAGGTTGTCGGAATTGAAGCACTTTCCACTGCGACAATCGACCACCAAAACGGAACAATTATGGGCCTTTCATCAAACCTTGATTCCCTTGACGGTTACATAGAGGTTTCTGACCCCGATTGCAATCTCAATTATGATTCGTTAGGAACAGATTCTATCGTTTATGTTGAGTGTGACGGTGAGATTGTAGATGCGTACACAATCGTCATCTTCGGCGATGTTAACGGTGACGGTTGGTATGACGGCTCGGATTCAATTATTGTTTCCTGCCTTGCCAACGGTATGCTCACTAAGGATGACGTAAGCGAAGCTGTTTATACTGCTGCCGACTGCAACCACGACGGAACAATTGATGCCCTTGACGTTGCTCTTCTTGAGCAGGCAGGTGCACTCCTTTCAAGCGTTGACCAGTCAAAAGCATCTGAAGAGCTTGCAACAGATGCGGCTTATGCCGAATACCTCGACCTCATCGACCAGTCACCCGAAATTGAGGTTGAAGATGAAACAGAGGATTCCCCCGAGGCAGATACAGAAAATTCAACTCAGCAGGATGCAGAGATCAGCATTTTTGAAATGATTATAAGCTTTATCAAATCAATCTTTGAAATGCTTTTTGCGTATATCCCAATGCCGCTTAAATAAGCATATTTATCACATACCCCCCGATGCAGTTGACGAATTGTGTCGGGGGTGTAATTATATTGAAGTAAAGTGATTTTTTGCTTGACTATATAAGTGTTTTGATGTAAAATAGCCCCTGTATTGTTCTTTTGGAGGTCAGTTATGTTTTTTGAAGAATTAAAAAATTACGACAGCGAAGTGTATGCTTATTGTGAAGAGGAGCTTTCAAGGCAGAGAAACAACATTGAGCTGATTGCATCAGAAAATATTGTTTCAAAGGCTGTGCTTCTTGCTGCAGGCGGAGTGCTTACAAACAAATATGCAGAGGGTTACCCTGCAAAGAGATATTACGGCGGATGTCAGCACGTTGACGGTGTTGAAGAAATCGCAAGAGAAAGAGCAAAAAAGATTTTTGGTGCAGAGCATGCAAACGTTCAGCCCCACAGCGGAGCCAATGCAAACCTTGCCGCTTTTTTTGCCGTGCTTACTCCCGGTGACACAGTGCTTTCAATGAGCCTTGCTGACGGCGGTCACCTTTCACACGGTTCACCTGTTAATATTTCAGGCAAATACTTTAACATTGTTCCTTACGGTGTGGATGAAAATACAGGCAAAATTGACTACGAAAAGGTAAGAGCCCTTGCCCTTGAATGCAAACCTAAGCTCATTCTTGCAGGTGCTTCAGCTTACCCCAGAACAATTGACTTTGCCGAATTCAGAAAAATTGCCGATGAAGTGGGTGCATATTTTATGGTGGATATGGCTCACATTGCAGGTCTTGTTGCTGCAGGTCTTCACCCAAGTCCCGTTCCTTATGCAGACATTGTAACCACCACAACCCACAAAACCCTCCGCGGACCGAGAGGCGGACTTATTCTTTGCAAAGAAAGCCTTGCAAAAGCAATTGATAAAGCTATCTTCCCCGGCACCCAGGGCGGACCTCTTATGCACATTATTGCAGCCAAGGCTGTTGCATTTGGTGAAGCTCTTGCCCCCGAATTTAAAGAGTATCAGACACAGATTGTCAAAAACGCTGCGGCTCTTGCAGATTGCCTTAAAAAAGAAGGCTTCAACATGGTTTCTGACGGAACAGACAACCACCTTATGCTCCTCGATTTGAGAAACATGGGCATCACAGGCAAGGAATTTCAACACAGACTTGACGAGGTTCATATCACCGTTAACAAAAATGCAATTCCTAACGACCCGGAAAGCCCCTTTGTTACAAGCGGTGTAAGAGTCGGCACCCCTGCCGTAACCTCAAGAGGCTTTAAAGAAAGCGAAATGGCACTTATTGCCTCCTGGATGAAAAAGACAGCCACCGACTTTGAAGCAACAAAAGAACAGGTTGCAAAAGAAGTTGTTGACCTTTGCAAAAAGTTCCCGCTTTATGAAGATTGATAAAAATTTAACCGTAACCACTTGCTCGGTGGTTACGGTTTTTTTATTGCTTTTTAAACTTCGTTATAGTATAATGCTGTTGCGACACAATTCAATATGCTATTGGACACGGGTTTGTGTTTTTACTTTGGTAAAAATGCATGCTCTATTCTTGCATTCTCGTGTTGAATAGCAGAATTGTGTCGCAACAATCGGAGCTGGGCATTTTTCGGTGTGTAGTTTCGGTTGAAGCTACACACTTTTTTATTTAACTGAGGATTTGAAAATGAAAAGAATTGTCAGCTTGTTTTGTGCATTTGCGATGTTGCTTTGTTTGGCTTCGTGCACAAAAACAGAAAATGTCCCGGCAGAAAAACAAGAGGAAAGCGATGTTGTTAACAACGAAGTAGCAGAAGACATAACACAGACAACTCTTGTTGCGCCCAAAACCGTTATGGATTTATTTGACGGTGAGAGAAGACTTTGGTTTTATATTGATAGTGAAGATGCAGACGATGGACTAAGGTACGATTGTCCTGTTCAGCAAGTATTCGTCATCGAAAACAAAAAAGTTATAGGAATGTATTATTCCTTTGCCCCTAGCCTTTTCTCGGCAGGAAAAAATGCAATACCAAACCCGATTTCCGGAGAAAAATTTGTTCTTTCGGATTTTGAGGGTATGAGCGATGATGAAATAATCAATGCATTAAAAGCGGTATATGCAAATGCAAACACAACATATAATTTGGATTTCAGTCATACATATGATGAGAAAGGTGTTGTTGTTGGCTCAGACAATGTTTTTTCTGCCGCACCTCTTCCTTTCAATATCCAATATAAGGGATATTTAGATGACAGTGGTAATAAGTTGGAAAATGAAGAAATAAAAATTTTTGGCTTAGAATATAAAATAGACGTTCATCCCGGAGACCCTTATTATCAAGTTAATATAAACAGAACTGCGGCTGAAATAGATTTTCATTCTTTAATCAGACCAACAAAAATCAAAGATAAAGAATATCTTGGTATAGAAAGTGGCTTGGGAAATATGCTCATAACTATAAATAATTATCCATATTTCAACTCTCTTGAATTTGATGACCCAAGCGGAGCAACAGATTGGTAAAAAATTTAACCGTAACCACTTGCTCGGTGGTTACGGTTTTTTTGTTATGTCATTATACAGCTTTTCAAAGTAATGAGAAAAATCCGGCTGAGTTAAGGGTGAATATTTTTCTGCCTTTTTAACAAGGTCAGGCACTTGCGAAATATCATCTGCAAAAAATATTCCTTCAACATCTTTGAACCATTTTACTCCATCGGTTATTTTATGGTCAGCCGAGCGAAGCACAACACAGGGAGTGTTTGCAAGAATTGAAAACACAGCACCGTGAAAGCGGTCGGTAACCATTACTTTATGCTTGGCGATAGAATCAATAAGTTTCTGCACCTCTGACATTCTGTTTTGAGCTGATACGTGATGACCCACATGGGTATCGGAAACAGTCAGGTCAAAATCGTTTTTGATTTTGTCATACATCATCTGAATCTGCTCGTCAGAATAAAATTTTTCAACATCTTTTCTCACGCAAGAGATAACTCCGTTGCGATGCTCCGAGTGAGACGGTTTAAGCTTGTTGAAAAGGTATGTTGCCATATCAGGATATTTCAAAACATTCAGGCGAGGGAAGCTTTTAAGTGCATTCTGATAGCTTGTTTCTTCTCGGGCGATAATTGTAAAATTTTTGTGATTGTTATAAATCTTTTCAGTTTCTTCTTTAATTGAAACGCCGTTCACGGGAGTGGTCAAATTTATTGATTGCTGAAAAAGAACCAGTTTGTTTTCAGGGCAGTTTTTTATAACATTTCGGCGAATATCTTCACTGATAAGATACCAGTTGTTAACATTGCCTCCGCCATGAAGAAAGATTAAATCGTCCTTTTTAATCTGAGATGAAAGCAGCTTAAGCTTTTTATCTTGCATAAGTATGCTCTGAACAAAATCTTTAATCTCATAATCAGGAAAATAATCTTTTAACCATTTAATTTCAGCCACGGCAATAAGCTGGTCACCCATATTTCCGTGATTAGGTGTGCTGATAAGAAAAATTCTTTTTTCTTTTATAAACAGCTTCTTTATGGAGTTTGAAAATATTTTTAAACAGCGTTGAACAGAAAAAGGAAAACTCTTTATACTTAAAAAGATTTTCAAGACAGAAGAAGCAGATTTTTCACCTAACGCTTCTTCAATTTTTTTATACAATCCCACATTAATTCTCCTTATAAAATTTTCGCAACAATCTGAGATAAATATTCTTCGTCTTCGCAATCTTCAACAGCCGAATTGCTCTGAGCTTCAAAAACCATTTTGTTTTTAATTGGCATTTTACTTTCGGCATTCATCAAAAGCCATTCATACTCAACGTCAACATGACCGATATCAACGGCCTGATAACCGTTGAGATGAAGGTCATAAGCCAGTGCTGTTGCGGCGGGACCCAAGGCTATGAGAAACAGCGTGTCTTTCTCAAACTTCATCGCTTCTTTTAAAACCTCATCATATTTCTTAAACGCCTGAGTGGAGGGGGCGAGAATTCTTTTTATTGATTTTGCATCTGCAAACAAATCGTTGCCGACTCCCATTCGGCTTTTTTCACCTTCAATAAAAACAATGTCTTTACCGTTCCAGATTTTTTTCATTCTGTTATATATTGAAATTCCTCGCGAACGGTCTTTGAGTGAAATATACTGCCTTGTCATAGAAGCGTTATAATATTTTTTGTTTTTTCTGAGATATTTGTACCAGACTTTTCTGTAGCGATGCAGGTGATTTTTCCAATACAGATTTGCTTTTTCACTGTATCTGCTTCTGTCACCAAAAATGTCGGCAACACCCACAAGAAGCCCGTCAACATCGCAAGATAAAACTTCACGCAGCTTTTTAACAACAAACGGTGTTGCTTTTTGAAAAGAAATATCTTTACCTGCAACAAGCTTAATTTCACCGTCGCCAAAACGTGCGATTGAATAACGACCCTCGGCTAATTTGTCAATAGTTTCTTCAACTGAAGCAACAATAGGTGGCTTTTTAATTTTTGAATAAAAAAAGTCAAAAAAGCACCACAAAAAATCTGCAAAACTTTTTTTGGCTTTATGTAAAAAATCCCAAAGAGCAAGCAAAAGTTTTTTCATAGTCATTCACCTTATTTTTACTTAACAAAGGTATTATATCATTTTACAAATTTGATTGCAACTTTTCTGTTTACAGGTTAATCACGGTTCCCGTATGAAGATAATGCAGTCGGTTTTGCATTATCTTTTTCATATATTTATATTGCTCTTCACCTGTGCAATGGCAGGTAAAGAATGTTGCCTTTGTTTTTAACAGTTCTTCGGCACGCTTGTCAAGAATCCCTGAGTCAGGGTCGATTTTTGAATAATGAAATCCGCCCACCAGCACGTCGGGGTCAAGTGCGTTTGCTATGCTCACCACACCCTTGTGCGAGCAGCCGCTGATAACTGTTTTTTTACCGTTTTCATTAATGACAAGATAATGCTCGTGACGAAATGCGTCATGAGAAAAATTTTCACCGATTTTTTGATTAAGACCGAAAGGCTCGATTTTTTCTTTTTTTATTTCATTGTTTAATGAAAACAAACTAAGTTCACTGTCAATTATTTTTTCATCCTGTGCAAAAATCAGTCGGGGATTGTTTTTTAATGATTCATCAAGACCGATATATTTTTCGGTGCCGTTATAATATTCACCAAAAGCAAACCGACTGAGATAAACAAAAGCAGTCTTGTTGATTTCAAAAAATTTTTCAAGTCCTCCGCCGTGGTCATAATGGCCGTGAGATAAAACGGCAACGTCAACTTCCCCGAGGTCAACACCCAAAGTCTGAGCATTTTTATAAAAAAGGTCGGTCTGACCCATATCGAAAAGAATTTTATGCTTTTCGGTTTCAATATAAAGGCTCAGACCGTGCTCAGATTTTAAATTGCAATTTTCAGTTGTGTTTTCTGTTAATGTTTTAATAATCATATTAATCCAACAAATAGCTGACGGTTTTGTATTCTTCACCGTCTTTTAAATAAATTTTAGGTACTCGTCTTGAAATTCTGCAAGGCAGCTCATAGTTAAAGCTGTGGGCAGCGTTTGAAACCTCTTCCATAGTCAGTCCGTCACCCACAAGGGTGATTTCATCACCGACTTTAACATCGTGAATATCGGTCACGTCAATCATAAACTGATCCATACACACTCTGCCGATAATGGGGGCAGCCTTACCCTTAACCATTACTTTACCGATGTTTGAAAGGGAACGCGGGTAGCCGTCAGCATACCCTACGGGAACGGTGGCAACCAACGTTTTGCCTTTGGTGGTATAAGTTCCGCCGTAGCTTATTTCTCTGCCTTTTTCAAGCTCTTTAAGGTGAGAAATTTCTGCAACCCATTTCATTGCAGGCTTAATGCACAGGTCAGATTTTTTTACATCTTCGCTGGGATACATTCCGTAAAGCACAATGCCGGCTCTCACCATATCGTAATGCTCGTCAAAATTCATTATCCCTGCCGAGTTGTTGGCGTGCTTAATCGGGGGATTTATATCTCTGTCTGCAAGCATTTTAACAAAAAGCTCAAACTTCTCTTTTTGAATAAGGGTTTTACTCAGGTCTTTCTCGTCTGCCGTTGCAAAGTGGGTAAAAATACCCTCTGCTTCAATGCAGGGGAGCATTGCAATCTCTTTGCATATATCGGCATCAGCTTCAGTTACCTGAAAACCGATTCGGCTCATGCCTGTGTCAACAGCAAGGTGATACTGTGCGGTTTTTCCCTGTTTCACCGCTTCGTCAGAAAGGCTTTTGGCATCTTCAAAGCTAAAAATGGTGGGGCGAATGTCATATTTAACAAGCAAATCCGAATAATACGGCTCAACCCTGCCAAGAACAAGAATGGGCGTATCAAAACCTGCTTTTCTTAATTCAACTGCCTCTTCAATAACGGCAACACCAAAAAAGGAGCAATCGTTTTCAATCACTTTTGCCACTTCAGCTACGCCGTGACCGTAGGCATCAGCTTTGATAACACCCAAAAGCCCTGCTTTGCCGATTTTTGCTTTAATATTTGCCACATTATATTTAATTGCATCAAGGTCAATTATAACCGCTGTGCGATGGTTTGCCATTTTTTCACCTCTGAAACATACTTAAATATATTTTAATACGAATCAGCCTTTTTGTAAAGCAAAATTTGTCAAAAATCAGCCCATTAACGGATGCTCAATAAATGTGAACGCAAAAACATTTACTCCTGCTGTTGCAAGGGCATAAAAAATCGCAAGATTATATACCATTTTTGAAAGCTTTGTTTCGGGCAATGTTGATAAAAGAATCAGGCAAGCAGCCCCCACAAACATATTGGTAAAGAAAAACACCCTTTGACCCGATGAAAAAATTGAAGATGAAAAGCTCATCATCATTGCACATCCGAATCCGGCTGCAAGGCACAGTAAAACAGGAATGCCTGCTTCACTCTTTTTAACGGCAAGCAAAAAGCAAAGCGAAACAATCACAGCCAAGAGCAAAAATCCGAAGGTAATCATCATAATCACTTCGGGGGTGAACTCTCCGCTTTTAAAGGCTGAACGCATTTGCATATGGGCAAGCCCTTTGCCTGACACACAGCAGACAATGTTTAAAACAACGCAGATAAAAACGCTAAGGCAGTTTGCAGATATTAACAAGAGCTTTATTGATTTTTTGTTTTTTGAAACGTGATATACTGCAAGGCTCAACAAAGCAACAAGCACAATTATCAGCACAAAAGAAAGATAAAAGCTGTTAGCAAAAAAGACGGAGATTCCGCAAAAGAGCTTTTGCAAAACATTCATTTCATTAAAGCGTTCAAAGCCTGCCGATTCCATTTCTCCCCTTTTTGCCATCCCGGGGGAAGTGAAAAGATGCACCGTAAGACCAACGCTCACAATTAAATCAAGCAGAAACAACGGTTTGAATGACAGCTTTTTAACTTTAATAAAAACAAAGAAAATCAGAATAAGTGCAATGCAGCACACCGCACCCTGCTCCTGTGAGCAGGCAGCCGCACAGCCCAAGACACCAACAATGCTTAAAGGCAGAGAAATCTGTTTTTCATAAATGTATTTTAAAAATGGCAGTGAAACAGCACACAATCCTGCGAAAGGAAAGAGATACGTAAACGATCCGGCAAACCAGAAGACGGCAGGATTAAGGCAGGACACCATCATCATAAAAAATGTGAGAGATGCAAAAATCTGCCGTTGCACTTTTAAAAATTCACCTGCAAAAAAAGAGCTTAACTTTGAAAAAAAGCAGGCGATAAAAATTAAAAGTGAGCTTACAAAAATCTTCCACCAAATTATATTGTGACGGCAAAAAAACATCACGAGAAATTCATTAACTGTTCTGCCTGAAATATTGTTGTAACGGTAAGATAAAAAGTTTTCATAGCTGAAATCGGGTGCTGTTGCAATTCCGAGGAAGTTGCCGTCATCCATCTTCATAAAATATCTTGTGAAAACGAGCACAAACGCAGTTATACTTATGCTGAAAATAAGCAAATGATAGTTGTCTTTTATTACTTTTTTCATTATGCTCCCTCCGTTATTACATAAGGCTTGTCCTTGCTTCCGACACCCCACACAGAAATCACATCATCATTTTCAATATACACCGCAGGGCAAACTCCCGTTACCCCGTCAAAGGCGGATGCTCTGTAAAATCCGCCTGATGCCGTAACCGTTGCAACGCTTGTTCGGTTAGTATCAGAGGGTGTCGATGTCCAATACCATATACCCCTTGAAGAGGTAAAAATATAGCTCGATTCATCTTTGAGAATTGCACTTTTGGTTGCAGTTTTTACCCGTAGCTCTTCAGGGAAGAGCTTGGAAATCTGCTCCTTTGAAAGAATAAAAACTCCTTTGTCAGAAATCAGATTTTTTTGATTTTCAGTAAAATTTTCTTCACTTAAAAATCCCGACTCTTCTGCATAAGCATTTTTGCTGCCGAAAACATTTTTTTCATTGGGTGCAGAGCCGTTATAATTTACTTTACCCTGTGAATTAAGCCATTGTTTAAGAGAGGATGTTTCAAAATCGGAAGAGCCCAACTTCTGAGTATCAGCATCACCGTCACCAGAAGCGTCAAATGCTTTAAATGTAATAATATGCTCGGTCTGCAAAAGGGGCTTGCCGTCTTGGGTGTCTGCCACAAACCACAAAATCGGCTCATTCAGATATTCACCAAATAAAACATAGTCACCCTTTTTAAGGGTAACCGCGCGTTCTTCCTGTGCAGAATATGTTATGGCTGTTTCCTTAAGTAAAATTTTATTGACCATATCTTTACCAAAAAGCAGACACACAACAAAAATAACAGCTATTAAAATTGGAATTATTATAAATCTCTTTTTCATTAGTAATCACTCCGACCGTTTTATTGTATCATCATAACAATTCAAAGTAAAGAACCGATAAAGAATGTGTATAGAAAACGGAAAGATTAGTATTGAAACTTATAACAAAATCTGTTAGAATTTAGAAAGTTAAACAGGCGGTGATATTATGAAAAAAGCTAAATATGTTGACCCGATAATCGGTACTGTCGGTGATGAGCAAGGTGAAAGCTCTCACGGCGGAGGAAAAACTCATCCCGGTGCGTGTGTTCCCGGGGGAATGGTGCAATTATCCCCCGATACGGTAACAGGTGGCGATAACGGAACGGGATATAACTATTGCCAAAGCACTATTGAGGGTTTCAGCTTCAATCATATGAGTGGTATCGGCTGGTACGGTGACCTTGGCAACCTGCAGATTATGCCCGTTGTGGGCGACACAGACCTGCGTTCGGGCAGTAACGAGGAAGTAACCTTCACAAAGGGTACAGAGGGCTGGAAGTCTGCTTTTTCTCACGAAGAGGAAAAGGCCGAAGCCGGCTATTATTCCGTAAAGCTTCAGCGATACAATGTTTTGGCCGAAGCAACTGTTTCACCTCATATGGGCATGCTTCGTTTCACTTACCCCGAAAAATCAGATGCAAGGGTAATTTTTAACTTCTCTCGCAGAATCGGCGGTAAGGCAGACTTTGAAAAGATTGAAATTGTTAACGACCACCGGCTCGAGGGTACAATTATCTGCACCCCCAAGGGCGGTGGATTTGGCAGAGGTCACGGCAATATTTCATACAACCTTTCGTTTGTGTGTGAATTTTCTCACCCTGCTGAAAAAATGCAGTTCTTTTCAAACGAAGAATTAAAATCCCCTGACCTGACATATTTTGAGCATGAGGATACAGGTCTTGTTGCTCATTTTGGTTCTGAGTTTAAAGAACCTCTTAAAATCAAATGCTCAATTGCTTACACCGACCTTGACGGTGCAAAAAACAACTTCACTGAGTTTGAAGGCTTTGACTTTGACAAAATGAGGTCTGAGGCAAACGACGCATGGGAAAAGGTTTTTGACTGTGTTGACATTGAAGGCAGTGACGAAACTGACATGAAAATTTTCCACACCTGCCTTTATCACACCCTCCTTGACCCGAGAATTTCGGCAGACGTTGACGGCAGGTTTGCCCTTAATGATCAAATTATCAAGGCAGACAGCTACACCCACCGCACCGTTTTCAGCGGATGGGATGTTTACAGAAGTGAATTTCCTCTGCTTTCACTTATCCGCCCTGATGTGGTACGTGATGAAGTATGCTCACTTTTAAAAATTGCTGAAGTAAACAATTCTTCTTTCCCCCGTTGGGAGCTTATGAACATAAACGCGGGGTGTATGGTCGGCGACCCGGGATTGATTGTGATTGCCGATGCTTACATAAAGGGCATTAAAAGCTATGACGATAATCTGAGCTATGAAATTGCAAAAGCGTCAAGCCTTTCAAAGAAAGAGCTTTTCGGCAAAAGCTTTCATTCAATCCGACCGGATTGTGAGCAATATACAAAAGATGCATTCGTTCCCAAAAAAATCAGCGATACTCTTGAATATCTGCTTGCTGATTACACAATGTCACGCTTTGCAAAAGCTATGGGCAAGCAAAAGGATGCAGAGCATTTTGAATCAAGAGCAAAAAGATATAAAGAAAATTTCAAGCCTGTTCTCCGCTTTATGGCACCGAGAAAAGAAAACGGCAAGTTTATGTTTATCTACGGAAAGTATGATGACAACTGCTGTGTTGAAAGCAATATCTATCAGCAGTCATGGTTTGTTCCTTATGACGTTAAGGGTCTCAGCCGTCTTATGGGTGAAAAAAGAACCATTCGCCTTTTGGAAAAGTTCTTTAAAAAGGCAAAATTTGACAAGCTCTGGAGCAATGACTACAACCATTCAAACGAGCCTTGCCACAACATTACCCATTATTTCAGCTTGCTGGGTCTTCCCCACCGCACTCAGTATTGGACACGCCGAGTGCAGAAAGAGGCTTACCGCACAGGTGCATTCGGATTTTGCGGAAATGAAGACGTAGGTCAGCTTTCAGCGTGGTATGTTCTTTCGGCATTGGGCTTCGCTCAGGTTTGCCCGGGTTACGATGCTTACTTTTTAAACACTCCGCTTTTCAAAAAAGCAACGGTAAAGCTCAACAAGGATTTTCATTCCTGTTGTGTTGCAGATACTCTCACAATTGAGTGCGACAAGGACCCCCTTGAATACCCATACATAAGAAGAGTTTATTTCAACGGCCAAAAAATAAAAACGGCTTACCTTACTTATGAAGCTCTGACCGAAGGCGGAACACTTACCTTTGAGCTTATAAAAGAGCCTTATGAAAAAGCCCTTAAATGGGTTCCCGAAAACTTTTACAACTAAAACCAACAGCAAAACGGCACGGAAATCCGTGCCGTTAAATTTTGTGCTTTTGCACTTCTTTTGCAAGAGTGATGATCAGCTCTTCGGGTGTCGGAGTTCTTCCGTCGGGAAAAAGCTCTCGCCACTTTGCCTGAACCTCGGGGTCAGAGTCTGACATTCCCACAGCAATCGCTTTATTTATTTCACGCTCAACTTCAGCTATATCGGTTTTATATTTACGGGCTACTTTTTTTAAGATATTCATTCTTTACTCTCCTTTTGGCATCGCTTTTGTTGTTATTTTATCACAGTCGTGTGTCGAACCGTGCCGAGAAAAGCAACATAAATAAAATTTTCGCCAATAAAAGAAAACCTTTAAATTAATCGGTCATAATAGAGAAATAAAACATCTGAAATATCGTAATTTATCGTTTTTTTTGCTTTAAAATTTAATTATACATTTATTCCCCTTGCTCTGCATAAAATAATCAGGAACATATTTTTGGAGGGCATTATGGATATTTTTGATTTGCTGAGTCTTTTGGGCGGACTTTCACTTTTTCTTTTCGGTATGCAGTTAATGGGCGGTGCCCTTGAAAAAAAGGCTGAGGGCGAGCTCAGCAATGTTTTATCAAAAATGACATCTTCGCCTGCAAAGGGATTTTTTTTGGGTATTGTTGTTACTGCTGTTATTCAGTCCTCTTCGGCAACAACGGTTATGGTAGTCGGCCTTGTAAATTCTGGTATACTTAATTTGAGGCAGGCTATCAGAATAATTATGGGGGCAAACATCGGCACAACCGTAACCTCATGGATTTTGAGCCTTACCGGTCTTGTGGGTGATGCGTGGTATATTCAGATTTTTAAGCCGTCATCATTTGTGCCTGTTCTTGCGGTTATAGGTATTGTTCTTTTTCTTTTTGTAAAAAATGAAAAGCACAAAGATACCGGTCTGATTCTTTTGGGCTTTGCAACACTTATGATGGGAATGGATGCTATGTCAGAATCTGTGTCAGGGCTTAAAGATATTCCTCAGTTCACAAACATCCTCACTCTTTTTACCAATCCGATTCTCGGCGTGCTTGCCGGCACTCTGATTACTGCAATTATACAGTCTTCCTCTGCTTCGGTGGGAATTTTACAGGCTCTTTCGGTAACGGGGGCAGTTACATTCGGCTCTGCAATACCTATTATAATGGGGCAAAATATCGGCACCTGCGTTACGGCGATGATTTCTTCCGTAGGTACATCCAAAAACGCAAAAAATGCCGCGCTGATTCACCTTTATTTTAATATTGGCGGAACGGTGGTTTTGCTCACAGCATATTATTTTGTTAAAAAACTATTTTCCCTTGAATGGGTTGACAGTATGGATATTGACCAGGCGGGAATTGCTTTTGTTCACACTGTTTTTAATATATTATGCACAGTGATATGGCTTCCATTTGTTCATTTGCTTGAACGCCTTGCAGGTATACCGACACCCTCAAAAAGCAAAGCCTGAATTGATTTTATTTCCGTTTTAGAACCATTCGACATTTGTCGACATTATTTAACATTTATCGGCATTTTTAGTCAGCAAAAACGGTCTGCACCTTTTGATGCAGACCGAAATTTTTATTCTATTGTTATTCTCACTTCACCGTTTGAAATTACTGTAATTGCAAGGGTTTTGGTTGAAGAGTTCCACTCTTTTTTAAGCTTTGCTGTGTTACTTCCGTCTGCCAGAACGGTAGGTTCACTGTCAAAGCCCGAAAGCTCAATAACAGACTCTCTGAAATCCTTGGGGTCATCCATTTTTTCGCCCATAGCATATTCACGCATAAACTCGTCTTCGCCCTCAAGACCTGCACACACTTCATCCGTATCAAGGCGAAGGTTGCACAAATCTATATTGATTTTGTTGCCGTCTTCTTTGAAAATTGCGTAAGTATGAGCAACAAAGTTTGTGTTAAGCTCGAGTCCGCTTTCGGGCAGGGTGTAGCTTACTGTCTGGTTGCTGCCGGTTACCTTGCTTTCGTTGCTGTTGAATACATAGATATAGTCATTGATGTCAAAAAGAACGCCGTCACCCTTGTATGTTTCTTTATATTTTGAATTAAAGAACATCTGCTTAATGGGTTTAATAAAAAGAAGCCTTAAGAAATACGTAAAATCGTTGAGAACACAGCTGTTGGGCAAAACCTCATCGGGGTCAGAATGAATGGGAAGAATTGGCATAATCCAATATCTGCCTGTTGAAGGAACCCAGTCTTTGGTGCAGTCGTTGTAGGGGTTGCTTTTAACATCAAAGTTTTCATTAAAGAAAGAGAAGGAATCACAATAAAGTCCCTGAAGAATATGGGCATCATTACCGCTTAATGCATAGGCAACAGGGCTTGTCATTTTGTAGGCAACCTTGATTTTTTCTTTTACCTGCTCTTTATTTGGCACTGCTCCGTTTAAAACAAGCTGATAGAAAGGATAAAGCACATCATAGAAAGTGGGGGTCATTACAACCTCGCCGTCAATCCAATGATAAAGTCCGCCACGGCTGAATGTGCCCTCAATGGCATAAACCGTTGCACCGCCAACAAGGTCGGCTATCATATCAATGCCGTAAAGCGCAGGGGGATATTTGGCTGTGTAAGCAAAATCAGGCTCGTTGGGTGCAACACCTATTTCGTCATACTCAAGAAGCCCCTCTTCATACCAAAGGAAGTTTTCAAGGTTAACGCCCCAGTTGCCGCAAACATCGTCAAGCCAACAACCCATAATATTTGACTGAGAGGCAAAGTGCCTGCCGTGGCCGTTGTGCTTATCCATAATAATCACATTTTCGGTGCAGCTTTTAAGAAGATTATAAAGCTCCTTATCCTGAAGAATAAAGTTAACATAGTTTGCCTTTTTCCAATATATATATTCCATATCCTGCCAGATAAAAAGACCGCCGTTTTCTTTACAGGCTCTGACGCAAGATTTAAGCCTTGCGAGAATATTTTTGTTAACACCGTTGTCCTCTGTCACTTCATCATAAGCGAGCTTCTCATTTGTAACGCCGTTGGTTGAAAGCTCAACCTGAACAAAACCGATAAGGGTTTCGTGACGTTTCATAATATCAGAAAGCTGCTGCTGAGTGAAAGGCTCACGGGTTTTATTGGTGCAGAAGCACTCTGACTGGCACACAACGGGAACACCTGCTTCATCGGTTATGCAGAGCATTTCATCCCAGAAAGTAATCTGCTGCTCAGGGGTCATATATGTAGGTCCTTCATCAATATAGATAACAGCAAAGTTGCGAACATCCTCAGGCAAAGCATAATATGTTTTAATAGCAGCATTTGCAAAAGCTTTTGCGCTGAGGTCACCGGTGTATAAAGGGCAGTTTCTTATCATAAACAGCGGATTTTCTTCATCAACATACATACGAAGTCCGTCAACCTTTTTGCGGGTACGGATTTCTGTTGTCGTGTTTACCTTTTCAGGTAAAGCCACAAATTCTCCGCTTTTTTCAACCGGCCCAAGTGCGGTGATTTCCAAGGGAATCATCACAATCATTATAAGAGCAAGAATTGCTGATAATATTCTTTTCATATTAATCTCTCCTATTATTATATTTTATCTTGAATTTTTAATGTTAAAAATGCTCTTTTTATCCTCCCACCGCTTCGCGGTCCCCCCTCCTTTAGGCAAGGAGGGCAAAGGTCACAATTGGCTTTTTACAAATAAATCAATATATTCACATACGCTACCAAAGTTTGAATGTATTTCATTATTCGGTATGCGTAAAACTGTAAGATTTCTTTCTTCTAACCGTTCTGTTTTGATATTATCCTTCACTAGTCCTTTATCTTCGTAATGTTGTGAACCATCAAGCTCAATTATCAACCTCGCTTCGTGGCAATAGAAATCTACTATGTAGTTATCAATAACTTTCTGACGAAGAAATCTGACAGGATAAGTCCGAAAGAAGTCATACCAGAGATGCCTTTCTTCTTTTGTCATATTTTTTCTGAGAGTTTTCGCATTTTCGGTAAGTTTGTGGTTATGCTTTCTGTTCACGGTTTCACCTCTCAGGCCCCCTTGCCCTAAAGGGGGCTGGCATTTTTGAAGAAAATGACTGGGGGATTCTAAAAATTCATAATTACGAATTATCTATCTCGTCTGCAACCGACTGCATATCAAGCGGCATCGGTGCGGTGAAAGTCATAATTTCTTTGGTTACCGGGTGACGAAGAACAAGCTTTGAACGGTGCAAAAGCTGGTGACCGAGCCCTCTTTCATCTTCACCGTAAAGGCTGTCGCCCACAATAGGCATTCCGATGTGAGCAAAGTGAACTCTTATCTGATGGGTTCTGCCTGTTTCCGGGGTAACCCGAACAAGGGTCATTTTTTCGTTCCCCTTGATTTTTTCATAGTGGGTAACAGCAGCTGCTCCGCCCTCGCCCACAGCACGTATGGTTTTCATCGGGTCAGGTCTTATAATGAGGGCATCTATTGTTCCGCCTTCTGTTTTTCCATTAACTATTGCAAGGTATTCCTTTTCGGTAAAATCCGAAACTCTGTCCGCGCTGTAGCTGTTGAGAGCACACACCACAAGACCTGATGTACCCTTATCCAGCCTGCCCACTGCTCTAAAAACCGTAGGTTTACCCTTTTGTTGCAGGTGATAAACCAAGGCGTTTGCAAGGGTGTCACCCTGGTGATTGTGAGTAGGGTGCATAGCAAGAAAGGGATTTTTATTGATAATCACAATATCGTCATCTTCATAAACAATGTCAATGTCCATTTTCACCGGCTCAATATCACCGTCAAAGTCAGGGATGTTAACTGCAAGCACATCGCCCTTGTGAAGGGTGTCAATGGTGCGTATGTGCTCACCGTTAAGGGTGATGCCGTCATAATAATGCTTGAGGGTTCTTACAAGCTTTGCCGAAAGCTTTGCTTCACCTCTCAGATAATGCAGAACCTTTTTTGAATCATACTCTTCGGGGATTATGTATTCAATTTTTCTTGCCACACAATCACCGCCTTTTTTCGATTATTATAATTCCTCAGGGATTTTTTTGCAACTATCGGGTAAAAATATTGTTGATAATGTAGCAAAATTTCTGCTCGCAACGATTTTTTTGTAAAAGTTTACAAAATATTCCTTAAACAGTTAAAAAATTAACAAATTCACTTGCAAAAATAATAAAAAAGATATAGAATATACAAGGTTAAAATTAAAATTTAAATATTTGGAGGTAATTCAAATGTCAGTAAAAGTTGCTATTAACGGTTTCGGCCGCATCGGTCGTCTTGCATTCCGTCAGATGTTCGGCGCAGAAGGTTATGATGTTGTTGCTATCAACGACCTCACAAAGCCTTCAATGCTCGCTGCTCTTCTTAAGTATGACACAGCTCAGGGCGGTTATTGCGGAACAATCGGTGAAAACCTTCACACTGTTTCTGCTGATGACGAAGCAGGCACAATCACAGTTGACGGTAAAACTCTTAAAATCTATGCTATGGCTAACGCTGCAGAGCTTCCTTGGGGCGAAATCGGTGTTGACGTAGTTCTTGAGTGCACAGGCTTCTATTGCTCAAAAGCAAAGGCTCAGGCTCACATCGATGCAGGTGCTAAGAAAGTTGTTATTTCTGCTCCAGCAGGTAACGACCTTCCCACAATCGTTTACTCAGTTAACGAAAACACACTTACAGCTGATGATACAATCATCTCTGCTGCATCTTGCACAACAAACTGCCTTGCTCCTATGGCTAAGGCTCTTAACGATTATGCTCCCGTTCAGAGCGGTATTATGACAACTGTTCACGCTTACACAGGTGACCAGATGATCCTTGACGGTCCTCACAGAAAGGGTGACCTTCGCCGTGCACGTGCAGGTGCTGCTAACATCGTTCCTAACTCAACAGGTGCTGCTAAGGCTATCGGTCTTGTAATTCCTGAGCTCAACGGCAAACTCATCGGTTCTGCTCAGCGTGTTCCTACTCCTACAGGTTCAACTACAATCCTTGTTGCTGTTGTTAAGGGTAAGGACATCACAGTTGACGGCATCAACGCTGCTATGAAGGCTGCTGCTAACGATTCATTCGGCTACAACGAAGAGCCAATCGTTTCTTCAGACGTTATCGGCATGCGTTACGGCTCACTCTTCGATGCAACTCAGACAATGGTTGCTAAGATTGATGACGACACATATCAGGTTCAGGTTGTTTCATGGTATGACAATGAAAACAGCTACACAAGCCAGATGGTTCGCACAATCAAATACTTCGCAGAGCTTGCATAATTTGATTTAAGCTAAAATTAACGCCTCGGTTTTCCGGGGCGTTTTCATTTAGAGTTTCAAAAAAGTGCAGTAATCTATATTTTTTTGCCGTAAATAAGACAAATTTTGCAAAATGTACTTTTAATTTGTGTTTTTTTATGTTATTGTATTATGTGCAATATTATTTGTTAACTGAAAGGGGTTAATTAAAAATGGCTAAATCTGAAAAGAAAGCTAAAAAAGCTTCAAATCCTGAAATGGTAAAAGCTATCATTTCTGCCGTTACTGCGGTTCTGTGTGTTGTTGCTGTTGTTATTACAAGTATCAGCATCACAGGTAAAATTTGTGAAACAAACCTTGCTATTGCTGAAAAAAGTGCTACTTCTGCAGGCTCAAACTCAGGCTCTGTAAGCACTGATGACGGTTCATCTTATGTTGATGATAGTGTTGACGCTGTTGTTGATGACGGCACTGTTGCTCCCGATGCAGATGCTCCTGTTGCTGATGATTCAACTGCTGCTGATGACGGTGCTGCTGCAACTCCCGATGCAAGTGCTCCTGCAGGCAATAACGCTGCTGCTTCAACAGGTGCTCCTGTTGGTAACGACATTGCAAAAATCGTTGCATATTACAACGCAGCCGCTAACAACACAAAGGCTTATAAAGGCACAATGAAGCTTGCTATCCTCCAGGGTACAACTTCAAAGGTTACTGAAACAAGCCTTCCAAGTGCTGCAATTTCAATTGTTAACGAGCTTCTTCCCAACGACTATCCTACAAAGAAAACTTTCACAGTTAAAAACGGTCAGGGTGAAGGCTATAACGAAAGAAAACAGGAAAATGAATCAAAGCCTCTCGCTGACATTCTTCCCATTGACGGCAATGCAAAGATGAGCACACTTTCTGCTGCAGGTGTTAAGAGTGCAAAATGTGAAAAGGTTGCAGGCGGCTACAAAGTAACACTTGTTCTTAAGCCCGAAACAATCCACAGCCTTGATGACAAGCCAAAGCATCATTCATCATGTATGGACGTTCTTGACATCACAGCTGATGACATTAAGCCTTTCACAGCAAAGACAATGGATATTACATATCCCGGTGCAACACTCACAGCAACAATCAATGACAAAAACCTCCTCACAGAGTTCGATGTAAACGAGCCTGTTGACGTAGTAGGCGATGTTGAATGGACTGTTGTTAAAGCTTCAATCGTTATCGACGCAAGCTGGAAACAGAACGTTAAGTTCACATACTAATTGAAATTACGGGTGGCAGAAATGCCACCTGTTTTTGTTTTTAAAAAATATGTTATAATTTTTGTAACGTTTTAATATTTTTCTTATCTAATAGTTGAAAGGTGGTGAAACTGTGACCGAATTTGAACAGCTTTTTATTGATAACCGAGATTTTATTTTTAAATATTTAATGAAGCTCACAAAGGATTCTTCCCTTGCTGAAGAATTAACTCAGGAAACCTTTTTCAGAGCATATATGAATTTTTCATCTCTGAGGGATAAAGAAAAAGCTTCCGTCTGGCTTTGTCAGATTGCAAAGAATACATACTTTGCTCATTATAATGAAAATAAAAAATTTGATTCTTTTGAAAATCGGAATATTCAAAATGAAGATGAAAATATTGAAGACATCTTTATTCAAAAAGAATTTTCACAAAAGGCTCTTACTTGTTTACATCAGCTTGAAGAGCCTTATAAAGAGGTTTTTATGCTCAGCGTTTTTGGCGGATTTTCACTCAAAGAAATCAGTAACCTTTTTGGTAAAAGTGAAAGCTGGGCAAGGGTCACATTTTACCGTGCAAAACAAAAACTGTCAGAAAGGATAAAATAATATGAAATGCGATGTTATCAGAGATTTAATTCCCCTTTATATTGATGATTGCTGCAGTGAAGAGAGCAGGGCTATTGTAAAAGAGCATCTTGAAAAATGCCCCGATTGTAACTCCCTTTTTGAAGAAATGAAAGCTCCGACTATTGCAAAACCTATTGTTCCTGCACCAAAAAAATTAAAAAGTCTTAATAGTTGGAAGGCTTCAATTCTTCAATCAGTGCTGTTATTTGTATCTTTCGCACTGATTACCATAGGTGTTTTCCTTGAAGTCGCAACTTCTTTTTCAGATGCAACCAACGGTAATTGGGCGTTTTACTTGGTTATCCCTACAACCGGTTTCATGCTTTCTTTGGCAAACTGGTATTTTGTAAGATTTTATAAAAGCAAAAAAGCTTTTTCAAATTTCTCATGGCTTGCCACACTTGGCATTACAGTTGTTGCTGATGTGTGGGCGATTTTTCACTATGAAATAGATATATCGGAAATTTTTGTAGAATTCACAAATATGAGCACGACTGATTTTTTTGAAGCACTGCTTGTTTTTGCTTTTTTAGCTCTTCCGAACATTCTCATAACTACATTTTTCTGTGCACTTTCAAAATTTACTTCCTATAAATATGCAACTATGCTGGGAAAGGAATAAAAATGAAGAAAAAAGAATCTTCCGGAAAAAAAGCATTGATAATAATTATTTGTATAATTGTTTCACTTGCTTTTCTTGTATATGTCATTTTTCCTTGGTGGTTTATTCATTCTGTTGAAAAGGTTGATGAAGAAACAGATAAGCTAATAGGTAAACCCATAGCAATAACAAATGTTGAAGACTTTGAAAAATATGCAGAGCACATCAATATTTTTAAATCTTCAGAGATTTTAGAAATCGACGCTTTCTTTACTCCAACCGAATTTTTAATGGGTGTTCTTCAAGGGCATAATTTATCAGGCAATATGCTCATTACACAAGAATATTATAGTGAATTAAAAAATTCTTTTGATGATTGGCATCTTTTATCAAAAGATTTTCCCGATACTCATTATCCTTTTTCCGTTGAAAATATAATGAGCTTTGCAGATTCCGAATTTGTTTCATTCATAAAAAATAATGATTATTATTTTTCACAAAAGCTTCTTGAAGAAAATAATAACCATTGGATGGTTTTACTCTCTGAAAAAGAAAACAGAGTTTATTTTCTGTTTTTAGATTAGGGCAACAAACACAGGGCGGGCACAATGTGTCTGCCTTTTTAATTTATTCTTATCTTTTTAAAAAATTGTTGAATTACCTCTTGATTATAGTGGCAAAATATATTATAATTGATTGGTAATTGAATGTGGAGCGTTACTTTTGTCATGTGGCGTGTAGGTCCTGTGCGATGGGGCGCCGTGAACCATGTCAGGCGGGGAACCGAGCAGCATTAAGCGGTCAGCACTGTGCGCCACAGCCCGCCTGCATGCCATATGATAAAGGTAATGCTTCACTATTTTTATTTTTAAGGTGATTTTTTGTATCAGGTGCTTTACAGAAAATGGAGGCCCCGTTGCTTTGCAGATGTTGCAGGGCAGGAGCATATAACCTCTACCCTTGCCAACGAAATTGTTTCGGGCAAGGTTTCTCATGCTTACTTGTTTACCGGCTCCCGAGGAACAGGTAAAACCACCTGCGCCAAAATCTTTGCCAAGGCAGTTAACTGCCTCCACCCTGTTGACGGCAACCCTTGTAACGAATGTGAGGTCTGCCGCGGTATTGATGACGGCACAATCCTTGATGTTATTGAGCTTGACGCTGCCAGCAACAACGGTGTTGATAATATCCGAGATATTATTGAAGAATCAAACTTTACCCCTGTTAACGCAAGATACAGAGTTTATATTATTGACGAAGTTCATATGCTCTCAACAGGTGCATTCAATGCACTGCTAAAAACCCTTGAAGAACCACCCGAACACGTTAAGTTTGTGCTTGCCACAACTGAGGTTCATAAAATCCCCTCAACCATTCTTTCAAGGTGCCAGAGGTTTGATTTTCACCGAATTACCCCCGAAGCAATTGCTAAAAGAGTGATGTTCGTTGCCGGGCAGGAAAATATTGACCTTACGGAAGAATCCGCTTTTCTTATTGCCCGTATTGCTGACGGTGCTTTACGTGATGCACTTTCACTCCTTGACCGTTGCTCAGGCTCAGGTGAAAAAATTACTCCTGATATTGTAAGTGCCGCAGCAGGGCTTGCTCAGAAGGGATACCTATTTTCTTTGGTTGATGCTGTTAAAGAAAGGGATATTTCCTCTGCTTTTGATTTAATTAATACCTTGCATAACAACGCTTGTGATATGGAGCGACTTTGCACCGAGCTTTTAAATCATTTCAGAAACCTTATGATAATCAAGACGGTTAAAAATCCCGAAAGTCTTATCATTTGTGTTGATGATGATATGGTTCAGTATAAACAGCAGTCAGAAAATTTTACACTTCAGAATATTCTTTATTGCCTTTCTGTTATTGAAAGCGGACTTGTAGCCCTTAAAAACAGCATAAATAAGAGAATTGAAACTGAAATGACTGTTGTTCGCCTTTGCTCGCCCGAGCTTTCGGAAGATAATTCTGCTCTTATTCAGCGAATTGAAAGGCTTGAAGAAATATTCAAAAACGGCATCAAAGTTGAAGCCGTTAAAAAGGATATTAAACCTGCGGCTAAAGAAGAAAAGAAGGACGAAGCTCCTCTTCCCCCACCTCCACCGGTTGATGAAGAAAGTTATGCACAATCTGCAACTTCACCTGTTCAAAACAATGACCCCGGCGTTGACACCCCCTTCACTTCATGGGGAGAAGTTATTCAGGAACTTCAGAATACTGACCGTCCTCTTACCGGTATTTTAACAGGCTCGTCTGCTTTTATCAGAGGCGACCATCTTCTTATAAAGTGTGATAATCCCACTTTCCCCCAGTTTATTAAAACAGGCATTCACGCTGCTGCTTTAAGGGAAGCTGTTACAAAAGTTACAGGCAGAAAATACCGCCTCGGTATTTACAGAAGCCCTGAAAATTCACAAAAAGCACGTGACCCTTTGGCAGAGCTTATTAACAAAATAAATAATTGACTTTGAAAGGAAAATATATTATGAAAGCAAGAATCCCAGGCGGTATGAGCCAAGGCAATATGATGAAAAAAATTCAGCAGATGCAGGAAGATATGCAGAATGCTCAGGCTGAGGTAGAAAGCTCAGAATTTACTGCAACAGCAGGCGGCGGAGCAGTTGAAGTTACAGTTAACGGCTCACACGAAGTTCTTTCTATTAAAATGCAGCCCGATATTGTTGACCCTGAAGATATTGAAATGCTTGAAGATATGCTCATCGCAGCCCTTAATGAAAGCATTAAAAAAGCTAATGATGCTATGGAACAGGGCATTGAAAAGGCTAAAGGTGGTCTTTCAATCCCCGGTCTTTTCTGATGGCTAATTCAGCAGCGCCTCTTGCAAGGCTTATCGAATTATTTGAAAGATTACCCGGTATCGGCAACAAAAGTGCACAAAAGTTAGCTTTTCATATTCTTAATATGAACGACGCTCAGATTAAGTATTTTACCGATACTATCACCAACGCTCATGAAAAGATTCACCGCTGTGAAGTCTGCTGTGACTTAACCGACAGCGACAAATGCTATATCTGCAGCGATGAAAAAAGGGATAATTCCACAATCTGCGTTGTTGAAAACACCAAAGACGTTATGGCTTTTGAACGCACAAGAGAATATAACGGCCTTTATCACGTGCTTCACGGTGCAATTTCACCAATGAATAATATCGGCCCTGATGATATTACCGTTAAACATCTTATTTCACGCTTAAGTGACGATAATATTAAAGAAATTATTATGGCAACCAACCCCACTGTTGAGGGTGAAGCCACGGCTATGTATATTTCACGTTTAATTAAGCCTTTAGGCATAAAAGTTACCCGCCTTGCTTACGGTGTGCCCGTTGGTGCAGACCTTGAATACGCAGACGAAGTGACTTTAACAAGAGCGATTGAGGGAAGAAGTGAAATTTAGTTTTACACAACTTTTTCCACAATTAACTGACAGGTTTTGACAACTTTGACATCGTTAAACTTCTGTCACTTTTATTAAGAATTTTTAAACATTTTTTTACACCGATAAATTCTTAATTTTTTGTTGATGCGGCTTGTCTCTTTGAGTTTTAAACAGTTTTGACATGCCCTAATACTACTACTAAATATATAATATTATTATTTTTATTAACGGAGGAAAAATTATGAAATTCCAATGTGACACAAATCTGTTATCACTTGCTTGCCAGAATGTTCAAAGAGCAGTTTCTAACAAAACATCTATCCCTGCTCTTGAAGGTATACATATCAAAGCTTTAGGCAATGAGCTTATTTTAACAGGATACGATTTGGAAATAGGCATAAATACCTCCATTAATGCAAATGTTGAAGAATCGGGCAGTATCATTTTAAATGCTCGTGTTCTTTGTGAAATTTTAAGAAGAATACCTAATAATCAGATTAAGTTTGAAGCTGACGACAGAAACCTTGCTGTTATCAGAAGCGGAGAAATCAAATATGAAATTATGGGTATGGCAAGTGATGAATACCCTGAGCTTCCCACTGTTAAAGGCGGTTTTCCTGTTGTTATTAATCAGAAAATTCTTCGTGAAATGGTACATCAGACCATTTTTGCCGTTGCCACAACTGATTCAAAGGTTGTTTACACAGGCATTAAATTTGAACTCACTGCAGGTGAAATCAAGCTCATTGCCGTTGACGGTTTCAGAATGGCTATCAGAAAAGAAGCTATTGATTATCAAGGCGAAGATATGACCTTTATAGTTCCTTCAAAAACTCTTTCAGAAGTTGTTAAGCTTTCTAACAGCGATGATGATGAAGCTTATGTTTCTCTCGGTGTGGGCAAACGCCACATTCTTTTTGAAACAGAGGGCTATACAATAGTTTCAAGACTTCTTGAAGGTGAATTTTTAAATTATAAAGCTGCAATTCCCGTTACTTCTTCAACAACTGTTAAGATTGACACAAGAAGCTTTATTGACAGCATTGAAAGAACTTCACTTATTATCACCGACAAAACAAAGAGCCTTGTTTGCTGCACATTTGATGAAGAATGTGTTAAAGTTAACAGCGTTACTGCTTTGGGTACGGCTAATGATAAGGTTGCAGCCGAGGTTGAAGGTAATAAAGTTGAAATCGGCTTTAATAACAGATACCTTCTTGATGCACTGAGGGCCTGCAACACAGATATGGTTAAAATTGAGCTTAACGGCTCGGTTTCTCCCGTTCTCGTACTTCCGCCTGAAGGTGACGATTTTACATTCCTTGTTCTTCCCGTGAGGTTAAAAAAGAATGACTAAAAAACCTAATTTTAAACTTAAAATTAAAGAAAAGCCGATTATTGAAAAAAAGATAACAACCGATTCCATTAAGCTTGACTCATTGCTTAAATTCTGTGACGTTGCCCAGACAGGCGGCCACGCTAAGTTTTTGGTTCAGGATGGCGAAGTTAAAGTTAACGGTGAAGTATGTACCCAGAGGGGTAAAAAGCTTCACGTTGGCGATGAGATGGAAGTTGACGGCAAAATTTATCGTTTGATATGAAAATTTTACATCACGAAATTAAAAATTACAGAAATATTGAAAGCCTTTCATTTACTCCCCACGAGGGGGTAAATGTGATTTATGGCGAAAATGGTCACGGAAAAACCAATATTCTTGAAAGTATCTGGCTTTTTACCGGATGTAACAGTTTTCGCACAAGGAAAAACACTGAGCTTATTAAAGAGAATGAAAAAGAAGCTCAGCTTGATATGGACTTTTTTGCCTTTAACCGTGAGCAAGAGGTTGAAATCAAAATCGGTGAAAATAAAGAAGTTCGTATTAACGGAATAAAAAAGAACACCCACAGGCAGCTGTTGGGTGAGTTTCAGGCGGTGGTTTTTTCTCCGTCTGTTTTGTCTGTAATTAAAGAAGGTCCCGGTGAAAAAAGGAAGTTTATTGACATTGCAATAAGCCTTTTAAAACCAAACTATGCCGCAACTCTTTCAAAATATAACAAGGCCGTAAGCCAGAGGAATGCACTTCTTAAAAAAATTAATGACGGCTCATCTAAGGCTGACTTTTTATTTGCTTTTGATGAAGAGGTTGCACGCCTTGGCGGTAAGATTATTGAATACCGCATTGATTACCTTGAAAAGCTAAAGAAAAATGCCGCCGAAATCTATAAAGGAATTTCAAACGGCAGAGAAATTTTTGATTTAACATATCTGTGCAGTGTTAAAGAAAGCGGAATAAATGCCTCTGAATGGTCACAGGCTATTTATGATAAGCTTCAAAAAAACAGAGAAAGTGACATTTTCAGGCTTCTCACCTCTGCAGGTCCGCATAAAGATGATTTGGAAATAACTTTAAGCGGAAAGTCTGCAAGAGTATTCGGTTCACAGGGTCAGCAGCGTTCATGTGCCCTTTCGCTTAAAATTGCAGAAGGGTTTATAATAAAAGACTTTTCAGGTGAGCAGCCGGTTGCTTTGCTTGACGATGTTATGAGTGAGCTTGATTCAAAAAGGCAGGAGGATTTGCTCTCTTACCTTGACGGATGGCAGGTTTTTGTTACCTGCTGTGATAAAGCACATATTGAAAAAATAAACCACGCAAAAGCATTTTATGTACAAGACGGAACAATTAAAGAAATGTGAGGAATATATATGTTTCTTCATCTTGGTGAAAATACGGTTATTTCAACTGAAAATTTAGTCGGAATTTTTGATATGGATAACACAACCGTATCAAAAATTACAAGAGATTATCTTACAAAAATGCAAAAAGAAAATAAGGTTGTGAATGTAAGCTATGATCTTCCTAAATCCTTCATTCTTTGCAGAGATAAAAGAACAAAAGAAGAAATTTTATATATTTCACCGATTTCAACTCAGACTCTATTGAAGAGAATGCAAAATAATAAGTTAGATTAAAAAACCGACCTTAATTGGTCGGTTTTTTAGTTGCTGTATAATTCATTTTGAAATTCGTCAAAGCTGCCCCAATCAACATGAGCTTCATCACATAATTTTTCTATATAAGCTTCATATTTTTCTTCAACTAAAATATCTTTTGCGATTGAAAGCTGTTCATCTTCTATTTTATCAGGATATTTTTCTTTGATGGAAATCATTTTATTTTTAATTTCTCCGTCAGTGGGAGCAAGAGAGGTTTTACCAAGGATGTTTTTAAGCTCCATAACACCGTTATCAATATAATAATCATAATACATAACAGGTATCTGACTGACACCTATTGTTTCATTGTTTTTAAAAGTTTTGTTGTGATGTTCTTTTAACTGATAAAAATGATCAATAGAAATATCTTTATAAATATTATTTTCCTTGCAGAGAATAAGCTGAATTTTAGCTTCTAAAATTTTTTCTTTACATAAATTATAAAGATATTGACGGGGTGTTTCGCCGTTTATGGGAGTATCCCAAAAATCATCATCAGGAACAGCATCATATTTAAGAATAAATTCAGACATAACTTCTGATTTATGATGTTCTTCAAAATATTCCAGTTCAGAATATGTAACTGTTTCTCCGTTAACAGTTGCCTCAGGGTATTCAATGTCAAGCTCAACAGGACCGGAAAAAAAAGAAGAGCAGGAACAAAGAGTTAAAATAAGTAAAAACGGAATAATAATCTTTTTCATAAAGATACCTCCTTTTTAATTTATTATAAATCTAAATTATTTCATTGACAATATCTAAAATAGAAAATATAATTGTTTAAAGGAGGAATTGTTATGAAAAAAGTTATTTCTTTATTATTATGCATTGTTATTTCTTTTTCATGTGCATCACTTTGTTCTTCTGCTGTTGAAGAAAACTACCCCTGCTTTTATGTTGACAGCATAAACGGTGATGACGCTAACAGCGGAACAAGTGAAAGCTCACCCTGGAAAACAATTTACGGTCACGATTATATTTTTGTTCCCGGAACAAAGGTGCTTTTTAAATGCGGCGGTGCTTATGAATTTACCGATGTTTCTCTTACAGTTGAAGGAACAAAGGAAAATCCCATTGTTATTTCATCTTACGGTGAGGGTGACAGACCCTTACTTTATGCAAAAGGAAAAACTAATATTTTAAATCTTATTGATTGTTCTTATGTAACCGTTTCTGATTTGCAGATAACTGCACCTGACGGCGGTGGAATCTGGATTAACACTCAGAACAAAACAAGTGAAGGTATTATTATTGATAATGTTAAATTCTTCGGTATTCAGAACTATGAAGTAGGCTGGAGAGATGATTTATCAAGAGGTCCTGCTTATGCAAGAGCCTGCATTGTTATTAAAGGTCTTCCCAGCGGTTCGTTATATCCTGTTAACAATGTAACAATCAGTAACTGTGAAATGATTGACTGTGCTAACGGTATCAGTGCCTGGGGTCAGTGCAAATACAGCCCCGACCAGGTAGAAAATATTGAGCCTGTTTTCAATAAAGGTTTATTGATTGAAAATTGCTATTTTGCCGATATGGACGCTGAAGCAATTATTGTGGGTATCAATGACGGTGCAGTTGTAAGAAACTGTGTGAGCAAAAGATGCTGCCTTGGTGCTGATAAACCTGATGAAAACGGAGAAATTAAATATTTTACCGCTGCTATGTGGTATTGGGGAAGTATCAACTGCGTTATTGAGCATTGTGAAATTTCAGACCAGAAAAATTATGGCGACGGAATGACCGTTGACTTTGACTCTTACACAAATAATTGCACTTATCAGTATGTTTATTCTCACGACAATGTAAGATTTGTTATGAATAATGCAAAGCTTGTTCCTCAAAGAGAAAATACTGTTCGTTACTGTCTTTCTGTTAATGACGGTATCGGTTATAACAGAGTTGCAAGCAGTAAAGGTGAAGACGGCTTCAATTTTTATAACAATACAGTTGTAAATTGCGGACATTTTGATTATTCAGGTCTCCAAAACAGTTATGTTGCAAATAATATAGTTATGCCGAGAGTAGGTTATAAGGTACGTTGTGACTGGAAAACTGCAACCGAAGGAAATAATACATTTGAAAATAACTGTTATTATAATGCAATAAATCCTGTTTGTGATTTAAGCTCAATGAATGAGTATCCTTGTTTTGCAGGTGATGATTTTACAAAGGCAGAAAGCTTTAAGCTTGCCAAAAATTCACCGCTTATCGGCGAAGGCTCAGAAATTGTTGACGGAATGGCAAAAGACTTTTTCGGTGAAGAAATTGTCAGCAACAACATCGGCTGTTACGGTGGAAAAGGTGTTGATGTTAAAGGTGACAGATCAAACTTTTTTGAAGAAGTTATAAATATAATCAAAGTTCTTTTTGAAATACTTAAAAACGATATAATAGATTTAATGAATGATTGATAATTTTACCGTTCTGAGTAATCGGAACGGTAATTTTTTTTATAATTTGTTAACAAATAGCAACTGTTTTATCATTGACAACAACTCGGTTGAATGATATACTTTTATACTGAATAATAATGAAACTGGGTAGGTGTCTTTTATGAAAAGATATATAGCAATTTTTATTAGTTTAATAATGATAATTTTAACATTTTCTTCTTGCGGCAATAATAACATAATTATTGATAAAGAAGGAAATGAGCATACCGCAGTTATTGAAAAAGGTGAATTGGTTCAGGATAAATACGGAAACCTTATTGAAGAGGTAACAAACTCTGAGGGAAATAAGGTAACTCAGCCATTTTCATTCCCTGAAGTTTATCAGAAAAATAAAAACACAATTGAAAATGCTTATTTTGTAATAGATGTTCCTTCCGGTTGGACATATGCGGAAAATCTCAGCTCTTTCAGAATTCAGCATGACAGCAAATGTGCCGAAGAGGGTAAAGCAATGTGTGAGCTTTCATTTGAATCGTCATCAACAGGTGATGTTGAGGTTATTTTTGACAATGCTTATGCAAAAGAACTTCATTTGCAGATGATTCAGCCTGATTTTGTAACAGATGTAAAAAAATATGAAACTGAGCTTTTCGGTAAAGATGTTCAGGCATACAGCTGTAAATATTCTTCGGGTTCCACAATTTATTATTATGCATTTTCTCACGCTTATGCCGCAGTGGCAATTAAACTTATTATAGGTGATGAATGTGCAGACAAAATTTCTGCTGAGAAATTTATCACTGAAAATGTAACTCTTAAAGTTTTTGAGTAAGAAAGGGGTAAAATAATGCTTTTTTCACAGGATATAGGCATTGATTTAGGTACATCTAACGTTCTTGTTTTTGTTAAAGGCAAAGGAATTATAATAAGAGAGCCTTCTGTTGTTGCAGTTGACCAGAGATTTAACCCTCCCAGAGTTGTTGCAGTCGGCACACAGGCTAAAGAGATGATCGGCAGAACCCCCGGTTCAATTGTTGCTCTTCACCCTGTTCAGAACGGTGTTATTGCAGACTTTGATGCAACAGCTGAAATGCTTCGCCGTTTTATTAAAAGAGCTATTAACAATTCACCTTTTAACAGAGCAAGAGTAATGGTAAGTGTTCCGTCAGGTGTTACCGAGTTTGAACGCCGCGCCGTTAATGATGCAGTTAAATCTGCAGGTGCTAAATATATAAGCATCATTGAATCACCCCTTGCCTCTGCAATCGGTGCAGGGCTTCCTATTACAAGTGCAACGGGAAGTATGGTTGTTGATATAGGCGGCGGAACAAGTGAGGTTGCCGTTATTGCCCTTAAAGATATTGTTACTTCACTTTCTATCAAAACTGCCGGTGACGATATGGACGAAGCTATTATCAACTTCGTTAAGAAAAAGTACGGTCTTCTGATTGGTGAAAGAACAGCAGAGGATATTAAAATTAAGCTTGGCTCTGCCTATTTTTATGACGGTGAGGGAGCAATGGACGTTAAAGGAAGAAACCTTGTTGACGGACTTCCGCTTAATGTTGAAATTTCTTCTGAAGAAGTGCGTGATGCCCTTGCAGATGCAGTTAAGCAGATTGTTGACGCAGTGAGAACTGCCCTTGAAAACACACCACCCGAGCTTGCTGCCGATATTATGGATAACGGAATTACTCTCACAGGCGGTGGTGCTTTGCTCAGAGGCCTTGATAAGCTTATTGAAGAAGAGCTTAAAATTCCTGTTGAAATTGCAGACACTCCTATTGATTGTGCAGCTGACGGCATTGGTGTTTGCCTTGAAAAGAAGCTTTAATTTTTAAAATATTTTAAGAAAGGGGATTGGCATGAACCGATTTTTTAAAAGTAAATCGTTTAAAATTTTTATAGTTATAATTGCCGCTTTGCTTTTGGGCTCGGTTATTGCAGGTATAACTCATTGGAAAAATAATCCTCTTTCTTCTGCAATTTCTGCGGTAACTTATCCGTTGCAAAAAGTTTCTGCTTCAGTCGGCAATCATATCGATTCATTTTGTGACAGCTTCAGGTCTTCATCAACTCTTCAAAAAGAAAATGAAGAGCTTAAGCAAAAAATTGCCGATTACCAGTATGAACTGGCAGATTATGAAAACACAAAAAGAACCCTTAAAATTTATGAAGAATTTTTAGGAGTTAAAGAAGAACACTCTGATTATATTTTTGAAAATGCATCTGTTTTGTCACGTGACAATGTTGATGCTTTCGGCTCTTTTATTCTTGACAAGGGTTCGGTAAAAGGCATTGAAGTTAATGACCCTGTGATTTTCGGAAAAAATCTTGTAGGAATCGTTACAAGCGTAAACCCCACAAATTGCACTGTTAAAACCCTTGCCAACCCTGATGTCAGTGTTGCCGTTTATGAAGCAAGAAGCAACGAATTCGGTTATGTTACAGGCTTTGAAGACGGTATTGACACAACAATCTATCAATTACCAGGTCTTTCTAAAGACAGTAATATTGCCTCAGGCGGTGTTATTTACACCACAGGTATCGGAGGAATTTACCCCAAAGACCTTATTGTGGGAACAGTTAAAGAAATCAGAAAGTCAAAAAGTGACATTTCTTATTACGGAATAATTGAATCAAATGTAGATTTTTCTGAGCTTACAGAAGTTTTTGTTATAACTGATTTTGAAGGTCAGGGAATAAGTCAGAATATTGAAGATTAATAATCGGAGGAAACTATGGAAAACAGCAGCATTCAGGCTGAAAAAAAGATAATCCGTAACCGTCGTATTGCTCTTGCGGCGGTTGTGCTTGCTGTTTTTTTTATCTGGAACACTGACGGTCTTTTTCCGAAACCCTGGGGTATTCCTGCAATGCTGATGGTTCCCCTTGTTATCAGCATAGGTATGTTTGAAAGGGAATATGCAGGTATGTTTTTTGGTCTGTTTGCAGGTGTACTTATGGACACCTTTTCTTCTCAGACTGTTTGTTTTCATTCAATAATGCTGACGGCAGCCGGTTATATTTCAGGTGTGCTGATTACAAGGCTTATGCGAAATAACCTTAAAACCTGCCTTTTATTAAATATTGTTTTTCTTTTTATAAACAACACGCTTTTTTATCTGATAAATTATAACTCTTCGGGTGAAGAAGGGTTTGCATATCTTTATTCGGATGTTTATGTGGCAAGTGTTTTTTACACAATGCTTTTTGTTCCGCTTATGTATTGGATTGTAAGAACTGTTTATAAAAAAATAAATTTATAATTATAAAATAAGTGAAAGTCGGTGAAGAGATGAAATTTAAAAGAAGAAAAAATAATCACAGCTTTATTTTATCTTCATTTCTTTGCGGCTTTTTAATGTTTTTTGGTGTTCTGTCAGGTATCAAAGCTGACGATGACCCTCAGGATTATTTTGATGCAGGCAGTGCCAAAATCAAAGTAACAAGAATAAAGGAAAAAAATAACAGCGAAAAAAAAGGCAGGCAGTATACAACTGTTTTTTTAATTGTTGCAATTTTTATCGGCTTTGCTGCCCTTCTTTTTAATATGCAGATTATTAACGGTGAGCAATATGCCCGTGAAGGCTCTGCTTCGGTGTCTGTAAGTGATGTTAAAGCCACAAGAGGCGAAATTCTTGACAGAAACGGCAGAGTGCTTGTGGGTAACCGTCAGGGTAATGCAATTATTTTTGATGCAACCGAATTTCCTTCCTACAGTGAGCAGGAGGAGAGAAACAAAATTATCCTTTCTCTGATTCAGCTTTTTAATAAAAACAATGCTGTGTGGATAAACGAATTTCCTATATATATCAATATTGACGGCAAGTATGAGTTTGTTCCCGAAAGCGAGTATGAAGTTAAAAAAATGCTTGGGGAAGATATGCTTGACCTTAACCGTTATGCTACGGCTGAAGACTGTATGAAACAGCTTATTGAAAAATATAAGCTTGAGGGCTATTCACAAAAGGATGCTCTTGATATTGCTGCAGTATGCTATCAGATGAAGCTAAATGTTTTTAACTCTGCCAATCCTTATAAATTTGCAGAGGATGTTGACAGCACTATTGTTTCTTACATCAAAGAATTAAATCATATTTACCGCGGTGTTGATGTTCAGATTGAAACCTACCGTGAATATTTTGACGGCACCCTTGCCCCTCATATAATAGGTATGGTTGGTGCTCTCAATGCCGAAGAGTATGCAGAGCTTAAGGATAAAGGCTATGCAATGAACGCTGTTGTAGGCAAAAGCGGAATTGAGCAGATTATGGAAGATTATCTCAAAGGTGAAAACGGTGAAAAAACCGTTACGGTAAATTCTGACGGAACCGTTGAAACCGAATATACTAAAGAAGTAAAAAACGGCAACAGCATTGTTCTTACCCTTGATGCACCTTTACAAAAGATTGCTCAGGACGCACTGAAAGAAAAGTGTGATTCAATTGAATCCCCTGTTCCTCACGGAGGAGCAGTGGTTGCCCTTAACTGCAACACAGGTGAAGTGCTTGCAATGGCAACTTATCCGTCTTATGATATAACCACATATACAGACGATTATTCAAAGCTTGTTAAAAACAAGGCATCACCCCTTTGGAACAGAGCTATTCAGAGCATTTATGCTCCCGGTTCAACATCAAAGCCTTCAACAGCTCTTGCAGCCCTTGAAGAAGAGGTAATTGATGAAAACACATCTCACACCTGCCACTATTCTTACAGATACCTTGATATGACCTTCAGCTGCATTGCAAACCACGCTGATTCAAATATCGATGTAAGGCAGGCATTGCAGGATTCGTGCAATATCTTCTTTTATAAAGTAAGCCAGGAGCTTGGGGTTGAAAAAATGAACACCTACCGAGAGCTTCTCGGTCTTGGTCAGTCAACAGGCATTGAGCTTAAAGAAAACACAGGTGTACTTGACTCACCGAGCTACCGTACCTCAATCAATCAGGTATGGCGTCCCGGTTTTACTTTACAGTCAGCAATCGGTCAGGCAGCCAATCTTTTTACTCCGTTGCAGCTTGCCAACTATTGCGCAACAATAGCTAACGGAGGAACACGATATAACGTTAATATAATTAAAGAAATCAAAAGCTTTGATTTGTCAGAGACCGTATTGAAAAAAGAACCGTCTGTTGCTGTTGAAACAGGCATAAGCCCTGAAAACATCAACATTGTTCAACAGGGCATGAAAAGGGTTATCGGCAAGTCATACACCCTTTCAACCGGTATCGGCAAGGTTGTTGACTGTGCAGCCAAAACAGGTACAAGCCAGGTTGAACACAATGTCGGCGGTGGCAAAAAGGTGCTCACCAACGGATTTTTTATAACCTTTGCTCCTTATGATGAGCCTGAGATTGCAGTAGCAGTTGCTATTGAGGGCGGTCAGTCAGGTGCAAGCTGTGCAATTGTTGCACAGAAGATTTATGAAGAATATTTTAAAACTAACGAATCAGATACAACAAATAATCAGACAGGCGAACTTATCGGCTAAAAAGATAAGAGGTGAAAATAATGGCACAGAAAATTATTATAGCTTCAGGCAAAGGCGGTTCAGGTAAAACATCCCTTTGTTCAGGCCTTGCCCTGGCACTTAAAGACAACGGAAATTATGTTTTGGTTGTTGACTGTGACATCGCTCAGGGTTGCATTGACTTTATGTTAAGCAATGAGAGAAAGGCTGTTAACTCATGGGGTGACGTTATAACCGGAAACTGTGAGTTGAATGATGCCGTTTACACTGCAAACGGAGTTGATTACCTCATTGCTCCCGGTTCATTCAGTGATGAATACACAACAGAAGCCTTTAAAAAAATTATAAATGAATTAGAAAAAAGATATTTATTCATTCTTTTTGACTCACCTGCAGGTATCAGAGGAGGCTTTTCTTTGGCTGCAAGCTGTGCAGATAAAGGAATTATTGTGTCAACACCTGATGAAGTGTGTATCAAAGCTGCATCAAGGGCTGCTGATGAGCTTTATAATGCAGGCGTTGACGATGTGAAGCTTGTTATTAACAGATTTGATAAAGAGCAGACTCAAAAGGGCAATTTTTATAACATTGATGAAACCATTGACGGCGTTGCAACTCAGCTTATAGGTGTTGTGCCCGAAGATAAAGAAATTTCTTTTGCTTCTTCAACAGGATTTGCTTCTTTGAAGGATTGCCCTGCCAAGGCTGCGTATGAAAGAATTGCGATAAGAGTTTCAGGCGGATATATCAAGCTTGACTTAAGCAATAAAAAGAAGAATTTTGAAAACAAAAAGAAAAAAGAAAAGAGACGTAAAAGTGACAGTGTATTAAAATTTGCTTTTAAATTTTTTGCAGTTCTTGTTGCTTTAACTATTGCCCTCGTGGGTGGTACAACCGTGCTTGAAATATATAACGGCAACAGACGCAAAGAGCCTCTTTTTGAAATCCCGATGCTTACCGTTGAAAAGGATAACGGAAAGCTTTACCGCGGTATTCTTTATTCATTTGAAGTTCGCTATGATGAAGATGGAAAAATAATTTTTTCAGAGATGAAAATCGGCGACAGAGTTATTGCCTCTGCCATGACAGGCAAGGGCTTGGAGAAAAACAATGATTGATAATAAAACAATTGCCGCCGTTGCTACCCCTGCAGGTGTGGGTGGAATTGCAACAATCCGAGTATCGGGCAATCAGGCGGTTGAAATATGCGACAAAGCCTTTAAATCCGTCAGCGGAAAAAAGCTTGGCAAATTAAACGGCTATCAGGCATTATACGGAAAAATTTATGATGGTGAACAGCCTGTTGATGAGGCTGTTTGCCTTGTTTTTAAAGGTCCTCACAGCTTTACGGGTGAGGATGTTGTTGAAATCACCTGCCACGGCGGAATTTTTGTGGTTAAAAAAGTTTTGCGTGTGATTTTTGATTGTGGAGCAGTACCTGCTCAGGCAGGTGAGTTTTCAAAGCGTGCTTTTTTAAACGGCAAAATGGATTTGTCGGGTGTAGAGGGTATTATGACCCTCATCAACTCTCAGGGTGAGCAAGGTATGAGTGCGGCACTGAATGTGCTTGAAGGCTCTTTAAGCAGAAAGGTCAGTGAAATTAACAATTCCCTTGTTGAAATCTGTGCTCACATTTCTGCATGGGTTGACTACCCCGATGAAGAAATTGAAGAACTGAATGAAGCTGAAATATTAAAAACTGTTTCACAGGCAAAAGGTGAGATCAATTCACTCCTTGACCGTTTTGACAGCGGTATGGCTGTAACGGGCGGTGTTGAAGCCGCAATTATCGGCAAGCCCAATGCAGGTAAATCAACTCTTATGAATCTGCTTACAGGCTATGACCGTTCCATTGTAACCGACATTGAAGGAACTACCCGTGATGTTGTTGAAGAAACAGTCAACATTGACGGCTGTATTCTTCGCCTTTCTGACACCGCAGGCATCCGTGAAACAGGCGATACTGTTGAAAAAATCGGTGTTAAAAGAAGCCGTGAAAAAATAAGAAGAAGCTCGGTTGTCATTGCCGTGTTTGATTCGGGTGACGAGCTTTCAAAAGAGGATAAAGAGCTTATCTCTCTTTGCGAGGGTAAACCCGTTATCCCCGTTCTTAATAAAACAGATAAACCTGCAAAAATCGACAGAGATTATATTGTTGCCACTATGGGTGACCCTGTTGAAATGAGTGCCATTGACGGCAACGGCTTGCAGGAATTAAAAGATAAAATCACAACCTTGCTCGGAACAAAGAATTTTGACCCCAACGCCGCAATGCTAACAAATGAGCGTCAGCGTCAGTGCTGCCTTAAGGCAGTGGAATCCCTTACGGAGGCAGAAAATGCCCTTATGATGGGAATCACCCTTGATGCTGCAGGAGTTTGCATTGATGATGCTGTTTCGGCACTTTTGGAGCTTACTGGTGAAAAAGCTACCCAAGCAGTTGTAGATAAAGTATTCAGTAATTTTTGTGTAGGAAAGTAATATGGAGTATTTTGCAAAAACTTATGATGTTGTTGTTATCGGTGCAGGTCACGCAGGTATTGAAGCGGGGCTTGCCGCCGCACGCCTTGGTGTGCAGACAGGTGTGTTCACCGTTAACCTTGACTGGGTGGGTAACCTTCCCTGTAATCCGTCTATCGGAGGCACTTCAAAAGGCCACCTTGTGCGAGAGATTGATGCCCTTGGCGGTGAAATGGGCAAGGCGGCAGATGCCAACACTCTTCAAAGCAGAATACTGAATTTGGGTAAAGGTCCTGCCGTTCATTCCCTGAGAGCACAGATTGACAGAAGACCTTATTCAGAATATATGAAGCAAGTGATGGAAAGCGAGGATAACCTCGAAATCCGTCAGGCTGAAATTGTTAAATTAGAAAAAACCGATGACGGCTTATGGACAATGAAAACAAACCTTGAAGCCGTGTATAAAGCAAAGTGTGTGATTATTGCAACAGGAACTTTCCTTGGCGGCTGGATTTATGTTGGCGATGTTGCCTACGAAAGCGGACCTGACGGAATGTTCCCTGCAAAGGAGCTTTCAAAGTCACTTAAAGAGATGAACATTCCTTTAAGAAGATTTAAAACAGGCACACCTGCAAGGGTCAATAGAAGAAGTGTCAATACATCCGTTCTTGAAGAACAGTTGGGCGATGAAAGAATTGTCCCCTTCTCTTTTGATAATAATTCTAAAATAGAAAATAAAATGTGTTGTTACGTAACATACACAAATGAAAAAACAAAGAAGGTTATTCTTGATAATCTTCACCGTTCCCCTCTTTACGGCGGCAAAATTGACGGCAAAGGACCTCGCTATTGCCCCAGTATTGAAGATAAGATTGTCCGTTTCCACGAAAAAGAAAGGCATCAGATTTTTATTGAGCCTTGCGGATATAACACTCAGGAGATGTATCTTCAGGGTCTGTCATCTTCTTTGCCTGAAGATGTGCAGCTTGAGTTTATGCATACTATCCCCGGCCTTGAAAATGCTCAGATGATGAGAACGGCGTATGCTATTGAATATGACTGCGTTGATCCTACTGCTCTTGATGCAACTCTCGAATTTAAAGAACACGGCGGTCTTTTTGGTGCAGGTCAGTTCAACGGCTCCAGCGGATATGAAGAAGCTGCCGCACAAGGTCTTGTTGCAGGTATCAATGCAGCAAGAAAGGTTCAGGGCAAAGAACCGATTATATTGGAGCGTTCAGGCTCATATATCGGCACACTTATTGATGACCTTGTTACAAAGGGTTGCTCTGACCCATACAGAATGATGACTTCACGTTCCGAATACCGTCTGCTTCTCCGTCAGGATAACGCAGACCGCCGTCTTACCCCCCTTGGCTATGAGCTTGGACTTATCAGCGAAGAGAGATATAACAAATATCTTAAAAAGCTTGAATTGATTGAGGCTGAACGCAAGCGTGCGGAAAAGATTGTTATCAGCCCTTGCGATAAGCTCAATGAATTGCTTGTTTCACGTGAAACATCACCTATAACCACAGGTGTTCGTTTTGCTGAGCTTATTAAAAGACCGCAGGTAAATTACGATTTACTCACAGAGTTTGACACAACTCGCCCCGACCTGCCATATGAAATCTTTGAGCAGGTTGAAATAGATATTAAATATGAGGGATACATAAAACGACAAAAAGCTCAGGTTGATGAGATGCATCGCCTTGAGGTGCGTACCCTTCCTGCAGATATTGACTATGATTCAATTATCGGTCTTCGCCTTGAAGCGAGAGAAAAGCTTAACAAAATCCGACCAAAGAGCGTTGGTCAGGCTTCGAGAATTTCAGGTGTAAGCCCTGCAGATATATCTGTTTTGCTTATTTACCTTGAAAAGGAGGGCAAGTGATGATAAATAAAGATTTGTTAAAAACAATGTCGGCAGATATGGGAATTGAGCTTTCTTCCGAAAGCCTTGACCGTTTTGACAAATACGCAGAAATGCTTGTGGAAACAAACAAAACCTTAAACCTCACTGCCATAACTGAGCCCGATGAAATCGTTTCAAAGCATTTTTGCGATTGCCTTTCTCTTTTAAAAGAGGTTGAGATCCCCCAAGGCTCAAAGCTGATAGATGTGGGCACAGGTGCAGGTTTCCCGGGTGTGGTGCTTCTCATTGCCCGACCCGACCTTAAAATAACTCTTATGGATTCAACTAATAAACGACTTGTTTTTGTTCAGAGTGTTGTTGATGCCCTTGGACTTAATGCAAACGTTGTTCACTCCCGTGCTGAGGAGGCAGGCAAAGATAAAAAGTTCCGTGAGCAATATGATTTTGTAACAGCAAGGGCAGTTGCAAATATGCAGACCCTTTCTGAATATTGCCTTCCCTTTTTAAAGGTTGGCGGAATTTTTGCTGCTATGAAAGGTGCAAAGGCATCTGACGAGCTTAATATTGCCAAGGGTGCAATCAAAATTCTGGGCGGTCAGGTTCATTCGGCAAAGGAGTTTACTCTCCCCGATTGCGGTGAAAGAAGCATCCTCTGCGTTAAAAAGATTTCGCAAACTCCGCCAAAATATCCGAGAGCATCGGCACAGATTGCCAAAAAACCTCTCGCATAAGTCTTATTCAGGCGAATTTGCCCGATGAAAAAAACTGGACATCCTTTCGGCTGTATGTTACTTTCAAAGTAGCGTACAGCTTTTATTTTTCAGAAAGGATAGTGTCAATGGTAAAATTCAGCGAAAAACTAAAACGGTGCGGTGAGGTTGTAGAGATCCCTGTCAACAGCATCCGCCCCAATCCCCACCAACCGCGAAAGACTTTTGAATGGGGTGACTTGGAGGAGCTTGCTCAGAGCATATACCAGAACGGCTTGCTTCAGCCTATAACCGTAAGGGAACTTGGCGATGGCAAGTTTGAGCTTATCGCAGGTGAACGACGGCTCAGGGCCTCCAAAATGGCAGGTCTTTCGGCAATTCCGTCAATTGTGGTCACTGTCAGCGAAGAGAAGTCTGCAGTCCTTGCCGTGATTGAAAATCTGCAACGGCAGGACCTCCATTTTTTTGAAGAAGCAGCGGCAATATCGGAGCTTGCCCGTGATTTTGGTATGGACAGAGATAAAATCGCTAAAAAGCTTGGTAAATCCCCCTCTGCTGTATCAAACAAGCTGCGACTTCTGAAGCTCCCTTCCGAAATTCAGAAAAGGATTATTTCCGGTGGTCTTACCGAACGCCACGCAAGGTCATTGCTTCGGCTCACCGATTTTGAGCTGATGAGCAGTGTGGTTGAAGCGGTTGTAACCAACAGACTGAATGTTGCAGAAACGGAGCTTCTTGTTGAAGGGCTTCTGCAAAACTCCACCGAGGAGCCTGAACAAAAGCAAAAAAAGAAAACGGCAAGAGCTTTTAAAGATGTTAAAATAATCCTTAACACTCTTGACCGTGCTGTTGCAACCATACGCAAAAACGGAATTGACGCAATATCTGCCCACAGAGAAACGGATTTGTTTGTGGAATATGTGGTCAGAATACAGAAAAACGAAGTTTAATGTGTTTCACGTGAAACATTGACAAAAAACATAGCTGAATGTATAATTGACAGGTAAAACAAAACAAAGACAAACGAAACCAAAGGAATTGATATATATGGGAAAAATTATTGCAGTTGTTAATCAGAAAGGCGGTGTGGGCAAAACCACATCTGCCGTTAACCTTGCAGCGGCCGTTGGTGCAAAGGGCAAAAATGTGCTTCTTGTTGACATTGACCCTCAGGGAAATGCTACAAGCGGAATGGGTCTTAACAAGCGTGAGCTTGAAAAATCCTCTTACGATGTTATCATCAACGGCACTCCTGCCCGTGAGGTTATTCACAAAACCGAGTTTGAGGGCGTTGATGTTCTCCCTGCCAATATGAACCTTGCAGGTGCAGAGCTTGAATTGGTTGACACCAACCGCCGTGAATCCAGCCTTAAAACGGCTCTTGCCCTTGTAAAAGCGGAATATGACTATATTTTTATGGATTGTCCCCCATCTTTAGGCTTGATTACTCTCAATGCCCTTTGTGCTTCTGATACGGTGCTTGTGCCGATTCAGTGTGAATACTATGCCCTTGAGGGTCTTTCACAGCTTATGGCAACAATCCGTCAGGTTAAGCGACTTTATAACCCTATGATTGAAATTGAAGGAGTTCTGCTCACAATGTATGATGGCAGACTTAACCTTACCAATCAGGTTGTTGAGGAGCTTAAGCGTTTCTTTCCCAAAAAAGTTTATTCAACACCGATTCCACGAAACGTAAAGCTTTCAGAAGCCCCCAGCTACGGTCAGCCTGTAATGTATTATGATAAAAGCTCCAAAGGTGCACAGGCATACAACGACCTTGCAGATGAATTTATAAGAAAGAGTGTGTAAATTATGGCAGTTAAAAAAGGTGGATTAGGCAGAGGTCTTGACGCTCTGTTTGCAGATAATTCAGTTGAGGAATCATCACAGACCCCTGTTAAGCTTAAAATAATGGAAATTGAACCCAACCGTGAGCAGCCGAGAAAGATTTTTGACGAAGCGGCTCTTGGTGAACTTGCCGACAGCATTGCAAAGCACGGAGTAATTCAGCCGTTGCTTGTTCGCCCGATTAAAGACGGCGGATATCAGCTTGTTGCCGGTGAACGCCGTTGGCGTGCTTCAAGAATGGCAGGTCTTACAGAAGTTCCCGTTGTTATCAAAGAATTGAACGACAGCGAAACCGTTGAGCTTGCTATGGTAGAAAACCTTCAACGTGAAGACCTGAACCCCCTTGAAGAAGCCCTTGGTTATAAATATATGATGGAAAAGCTGTCTATCACGCAGGACGAAGCTGCACAGAAGGTGGGTAAATCCCGCCCTGCAGTGGCTAATGCATTGCGACTTTTAAAACTTCCCGATGAAATTCAGACAATGGTTGAAAATAAACAGCTTTCCCCCGGCCACGCAAGGGCTTTGCTCAGCTTTGAAAGTGAGGCTCAGATGCTTGAGGTTGCAAAAATTATAATCAGCAAAGGTCTTTCTGTTCGTGAAATCGAAAAGATGGCTAAAAATTCTAAAAAAGAAATAAAGCCAAAAGCACCCAAAAAGCGTGACACATATTTTGATGAGGTTGAACTTGCTCTGGGTAAGGCAACCGGAAGAAAGGTTAAGGTTAAAGAAGGCACAAAAACTCTTGAAATCGAATTTTTCGACAAAGACGACCTCGCCAAAATCGCAAAAGCACTTTCGTAAGCCTCCCTTTGCACAAGGGAGCCTTACAACTAAAATCGCAAAAGCACTTACATAAGTCTCAGCCCCCACCGATTCGCTTACGCTCACCACCTCCCCCGAACTTCGGGGGAGGCTTTTTAGGAGGCTTTATGAAAAACTATAACAAAGACAATCTGTCGCTTGCACGTGAATTAAGAAGGAATATGACACCGTGGGAACGCAAGCTATGGTATGAATTTTTGCACTCTTATCCTGTTCGGTTCCGCAGGCAAGCAACGCTTGGTGATTACATTGCGGATTTCTATTGCACCAAAGCAAAACTGGTTATAGAGCTTGACGGCGGACACCATTATATTCAGAAAAACGAACAGCGAGATTTTATTCGCACATCAGAGATAGAGAGTTTGGATATAGATGTTATAAGAGTATGTAATCTTGATATTGATAAAAACTTTTATGGAGTTTGTGAATATATAGATTCGGAGGTCAAGAAACGGATAGAATAGGCTCCCCATATTTTAATAGGGGGAGCTGTCACAAAGTGACTGAGGGGGTAAAAACGCCCCCACCGGCTCGCTGTGCTCACTACCTCCCCCGGTTTCGGGGGAGGCTTTTTTCTGTGCAAAAGTTGTGCAAATGTGGTTATTAAAACTTAAAAACACAATATATAGAGCCAAAAATCGCCCTGTGTAAAATGTGTGAAAAAAATTGACAAGAATGTTAAAAAAACAGTTGACGGAAGAAAATTTATCTGTTATGATAGTTACAACTATAGGTGTAGTGGTATACCTATGCAATTTTTCAGAACGTTACAAATGGTGAAACAAGTAGGTTGGTCAGGCTGAAAAGTTTATCAGGCGTAACGGTGACTATAGGGAGGTCATATTTATGATAAAAAAACATTTAAAGCGCGGCTTAAGCTTGGCTTTGGCTCTCGTGCTTGTTGTAACAACATTTTTCATCTTTGACCCCGACTTATTAAGAGTCGAGTCAGATGCTTATGTTGACGTTCAGGGTGCTGAAGCAGGTGCATTCCTTTCAGACCAGACTTTGTACGCAACAGAAACAATCTATCTTCAAACAGGAACAAATGCGTTCCAATATTATGAAAACTACAGCTATGCTACAGGTGCAGTTGCAAGCCCTGTTGACACAAGCGGTGAGGTTTATTTTAAAAACAATGACGCCTCAGCGGTTTACCTTGCTGTAAACAATGTTTATGAAAGGTCAACCAAAACCCAGGTGCCTGCAGGTAAGCTTGTTATAAATAACCAAACTGTCGAAGCATATACAGGCCTTGCTAACGGTACTGATTCTTATAAATTTGTAGGTACCATCCTTTCACAGGTAACAGGCGGTACTATGGACTATAACATCACTTCAGGCTCACTTTCAGGTTGGGCCGAGGGTGGCGTATATATTATTGAGTGGCTTGTTGCTTATGTTATTGATGACGGTGATAACAGTGCATCCGACACTGACTTAGACCTGCACTATGCCTTTGCATACACAGGTATTTATGCCGCCCCCGATGACCAGGCAGGTATCACCCTTGCTGCCCGCCATCAGAATGACGACGCTGCATCACATCAGTATAACTTCATCACCGGTGGTCACAAGGTCTCCGGCGGTAACGCATACTCTGCAGTGACCGATACATCAGGCAACACAAAGCGCAATCCCCTTCTTGGCTTTGTCGGTCAGACTAATAACTCATCATCTTACACCATCACAGGTAGTAAGACTGCATATCAGCTTGGCTCAAGCTATTTCCCTGCCAAGGCAGGCGGCGGTGTTGCTGCACAGACTTATGATGAAAAGTCCTGCGGTGGTGCTGACACAGGTGCAGGTACCGTTGAGGTTAACTCTGTTCACCGTTATGAGTCTTCTCAGGGTTCATACAGTGTTGGTACTTATGACAGCCCCAACGCCACAGGTGTTCTTCGCCGTTCATTCTCAAGCAATTTTGCCGAGAATGAATCTTTGATGACAGGTGTAGCATACCTTCTTGTTGATACATCACGTTACTCTAACTATAACCAGATTCCTAACCTTAAGGTTGGTTGGACTCAGCTTTATGCTTACGACGCAACACGTGATAACAACGTTATTTCTATTAACGTTTGCTCAGATAACGGTACATCTGTTGACTCAAACTATTCTATAGCCGGTGTTGACACAGGTGACGCTACAAACGATAACAACAATGTTCTTTCAACCACAAGAGGTCTTTATTCTATTACCGGTGCGATTTCAGCAGGCCTTAAGTTTATTGAATTTAAGAGCCAGGTTACCCGTGACCGTACTGTTTCGGACCACCGAATGATTATCACTTCAAACATTGCTTTCCACACAACCACATGGAGCCAGTATCAGCTCCGTCAGCAGTATAACACTGCCCTTAAATCTTATGTTGACTATCAGAATATCTGTGCTTATGCCACAGCATATAAAGATACATACGTTTCAAACTATTACACTAACCTTAAAGCAGTTGGTGAGGAGTTGGCTGACCCTACAGCCCATTCACTCACAAACAACCAGAACCTTGTAACATTTGTTGAAAATGCTACAAAGGCTATTGCAGCAGGTTCAGCTCCCGAGGTTTACTTCTATGTTCCTGAAGTAATTTATATCAACCCTGTTGCAAACAGCAGCGGAACATACGACCTTCAGTATTATGTTGACCGTGTAAGCGAAGACAACGGTAAGCTTAACACAAACAACGCTCAGACATCAGGTAACGTTTATTTCCACGCCACAAATGCTACCAAGGTAACATCCCTTTCATGGCGTTGGATGAATGAATACGGCGGAAATACCGTGAACATTTCACTTGGTCAGACAAGTTCAACATCAGGTACCCTTTCAACAACAATGACAGGTACAATCAACTCATACACAACCTCATATGTTGAGTGGACAGTTACCTATGTCAATAACCTTGGTCAGACCCTTAAGGTTCATGCGTATTCAAGCTGTTACGCACTTCCCTTGGTATATCAGAGCCAGGACTCAGTAATTTCAGCAACAGCTCAGCCTAGAAACACTTCTTCATCTACATGGGATATAGGTGTTACCGGTTGGATTCTCGGTGCACATACTGTTGATGGTTACTCTTACACAATTTCAGACACAACATCAGGTACCCTCAACCCCACAACAGGCGACGGATCCGGTAGTTATAAGTTGGGCTTTGACTCATTGGCATCAGGCACAATTGCCACCAGTGGAGACAGAGATGTCAGTGGACTCTTTGATTCAGGCACAGGCGGTTCGGGTTATTGGGCAACAGAAAAGAGTGTTGACTACACCACAGGTGGTATCGGCTCAATTACTGTTGACTCCAGCCGTTATACCAACCTTGGTCAGATTCCTAACCTCAAGGTCGGCGTTGACCTTAACCGAAGCACTCACAGTAAGGAATGGAGCTTGACGCTTAATTCATGTCTTTATTATGATTGGTATTCAGGGTCAACTCAGCCCACCACATATTCTACAGCAAGCGATACTTTTAGTCACGGTAGTAAATCAATAAGTGCAAGAAGAACTACCGGCACGCTTTCAAGTGCTACAAACACACTTAACCAGACAGGAACAAAGACTCTTGTTCTTATGGCTTATTGTTATGGTAATCGAAGCGATTACACCAGAACAGGTAAGGCTTCATTCTACCTTAAGTGTAACTTCATAGACAAGGGTGGCGTTCGTGAAGCTTATGATAACGCAATCAAAAAGAGCCAGTTCCTTCAGGAAGAATATTTTAAGGCTGATGTATGGTCAACTTATGAAAATATTTTGGTTCTTCAGGCTGCTGCAAACCTCGTTCTTCCAAACTCCGGAACTTCACAGTCAGACTTTAATAACATTGCTGCCAACCTTAATAACCAGGTAGCAATGATGGTTGGTGCTGTTACTGCAACAACCGAAACATTTACTTACACTAAGTCAGACGGAACAACTGCAACAGCTAACCGTGCAGACATTCTTAACAAAGGTACAGCAACAGTTCACCATGTTCTTGCCGACTTTAATGATGACGGCTCACTTGCTTCTGTTTCAGACCTTGCAGCAACAGAAACCAAAACTTATTACTACGGTGAAACTGTTCTTTCAGGCTATAACCAGTATGAGGGTTATAACTACTTTGGTTATTACCTCAATGAAGGCACAACAAAGTGGACAGAAAGCCTTGGCACAGGTGTGCTCAAAGGTGATATGGCTGCTCAGGGTACTTACGGTACCTCGGGTCAAAACTCTTACGCCCTTGTTAAGGTGCCAAATGTAACATACACCTACGTTTACTCAAAAGACCCCTCAGGTGTTTATATGGATTGGGGTGTTTCAGACCTCGCCTTTGAAAACAAGCAGAACCTTGCCGACCTCACTAACGTAGATGTTGACACAGCCTACACCGAGGACGGAACACTTTATGAAATCAACTCTCTTGAAACCACTCACGACGGCAACGGAACTTACACAAGCGGTGCCGCTATGGTTTCAAAAACAGACACAGATGCTTTCAGCTTCTCAATTTTAAACACAGGTTATAACACCTACACACCTAAAGCCGCAGGTCTTAATAACTTGTTTAACTTTGATACCTATGGCTGGAACTCCTCAAGATGTACCGTAACACCGGATACAGCAAATAATACCTTAAGAATGGTAACAACCGGTGCCGATGCTTATGCAGGTAACTATGACGGCTCAAGTGCCACATATATGACACTTGTTCCCGGCAGGTCATATGTTTTCTCTTATAACTGGTATAACAATAACGGAGAAGACTCTGTAGCCCTCTTGCCGTATATTTTCTACAGTGCATCAAACAATCCGTTCAGTTACAGCAACGGCGGCACACTTAAGAGTTATCCTCAGTCAACATCCGGCAGAAACGGTACTCATGAAATTGAATTTACCGTTCCGGACGGAATGCCATATGTTTCATTGCGTCTCGGTATCAACAATGGTTCGGGAATGGATGTTACTTTCTCGGATATTACTATTGTTGACACTGCTGACAGCTCTCAGTTCGCAAAGATGAACGACCTTTTCTTCCCGAGCGTTGCCACAGGCCTTGAGGGCGGAAAGACCTACACCGTTTCATTTGAATCATCACTTCGTTACGACGACTATCGTTGGTACGCTATCAATATGTATGGCGGTGCTACTCCTGAAATGGACTGGGCTCATGAACAGGGCACAATTCAGATGTTTATGTCCACATCAAAGGACGGCGACGACCTTTATAACTACACTGTTCCCGTTCGTGTTACAACCGACATAACATCAGGCGGTACTATCGGCACATTCACAATGCCGTCAGGCTGCTCTGTAATCAACCTCGGCTTCTGTATCACTAACGATACTCCCATTGCAGGTTGGGTTGATAACATCAGAATCACCGAGGGCGACTATGTTGAAATCGGTGCTGCAGGTGAAAGCTACACTCTCCCCGACCCTGTATGGGAGGGTTACTCCTTCACAGGCTGGTCAGAGGGCTCTGCACCATTTAACGGTGCTCTTGCAGGCACATTGAACTCAAACTACACCTACGGTGTTTCTTCAGATACCGTTCTCGCAAGCTGGAAAATCAACAGATACGACATCACCTTTGATAATGAGTTTGATTTTGACCAGGGTTGGTCAAATCCGAGCTCAGCAAACGGTACTCTCACTGTCGATACAGACGAGAACAAATTAACCTTAACAACATTAGCAAATGCATCAAGTGCAGATAACAGCATCCTTTCCAACAGCATAATGGACATTGCTCCCGGTCACAGATACAGAGTTTCATATGATTATAATGTCACAAACTACGTATCAGGCGGCGGTATTCAGAACCACTTCTTCTACTATGCAAACGAAACAGATGCTAAAAACAATGCTTGGGGAAGCATAGGTTTCCCGGCACATAATGGCTGCCCCGGCTATATTCAGGGCTCAACTTACCCGAGTGTAGCAAGCAAACAGCAGGGCACTGTTGTTCTTGAATTTGTTGTTCCCGACACCGCTGAGTATGCAAGACTCCGCCTTGGTAACACAAATAAGAACGGTATGGTAACCGAATTCTCAAATATCTACGTTCAGGATATTACCCGCGGTTCAGGCGATAACATGGTTCACGATACCACAGTTTCTGAACCTCACCTTACAATTAACGGCACTACTATGGCTGTTAAGGGGCTTGTAAGAAACTACAAAGAAACAATTAAAAATTCAGAAGTTACCGAGCTTCCTGTAATCTCAAGTGAGCTTTATGACTTCGCAGGCTGGTACACAGGCAAAAACGGCACAGGCACTAAGGTTACCGTTAACGACTTAACCGAAGCCAAGACCAATCAGAAATGGTCTCACTGGACCGTTCACCTTGACTACTTGCTTGACAGCACATGTCAGTTTAAAGACGGTTACTCTGCCCCTGCCTCACAGACAGGTATTGCTATTGGCGGCAGTGCAACAATCGCAGATCATGTTCCTTATAAGATCGGCTATAACTTCGCCGGCTGGAAAGACAGCTATTCAGGCACAGTTTATCAGCCCGGTGATACAATAACCCTTTATTGCAACGCTAACCTCACCCCTGTTTGGACAGAGGCTAAAGATGTAAGCAAGGAAACTGACTACACCGACATCACAAAGCTTTATCCCGGTCAGATTTATTTCTACGCCTACACTCCTGCAAACAATGATGAATATGTTTCAGGCTATGTTTACGGCGCAACACCTGACCTTACAGTTGCTCTTTATTCAAGCAGCGCTGTTATTGCAAACGGTAATACAGACTACACCTACGGTGTTACAGAGCTTGATTCACTTGTAACAAGCGCTCTCACTAAGGGCACAGAGTATTATTACGGCGTAACAGGCGACATCACTGCAACAACTGAAGTTACAGGCAACTTCAAGATTTCAGAGCATTATATCAACTATGCTCTTGACGCCAACGGCGGTAGTGTATCCACTTCAGCTGCAGTTGGTCACTACAACACAACCACTGCTCTTCCAACACCTACAAGAACAGGTTACACCTTCTCAACATGGAAGAACCTTGCAAGAAACACAACCTTCGAAACTGAAGTTTCTGCAAGTGAAAACAACACTATCATCACAGGTAACACAGCTTCATTTGTTACCAGCCAGAACCTTCAGGCTCAGTGGAATATCAACAGCTATGACCTTAACGTTTACGCTTATTACAACCAGGCTGCAAGTGCAACAGAGGTTGGCACAACATATTCACTTGACACAAGCGAAACAGGCGGTTATGTATTGATTGACTCTGTTAAGAGCACAAGCGGTGCAGCAACAAAGAATGTTGTATACAACTCAACCGTTACTTACTCAGCTGTTGCAAACACAGGCTACACATTCATGGGATGGTACTCTGCCCCCACAATCACAGACGGTACAATTACCGCCTGGGGTGACGTTGCTGATTCAACAGACGCAAGCTGCACAATCAGCAATATGGGTGCAGCAGACAAGAACGTTTATGCAAGATTTGACATTAACAAATACCCTGTAACCCTTTATGCATATTGCGACACAAACACCAACCCCGGTGAATATGCAGCATCAACTCAGGGCGGTACTGTTAAACTTGATAACGGTTCAGGTGCCCTTTCGGCAACACAGAACTATGTTTACGGTCAGACATTCACCATGACAGCAACTCCTGCAACAGGCTATGCCTTCAAGGGTTGGTATTATGGCAGCAACGAGCTGACAGGTGTAGCTGCTTACGGTGCAAGCTCAGTTGATGTTACAATCAATGAAGGCCTCATTAAGAACGCAAGCGAAATCGTTTATAAAGCAAGATTTGATATTCAGAAATATCAGTTGAGCCTTAATGCAAACGGCGGTGTTGTTACAGGCGAAAGCACATATACAGGCTACATGGGTGACACCGTAACAGTTGCCGAGCCAACAAGACCCGGCTACTCATTCACAGGCTGGTCTATCGTTGACAACACAACTTCAGGCACAGCTAACGGTACAATGTCCGGCACAAGCTACACCTTTGGTGCAGGCAATGACCGTGCAACTGCAAACTGGGCAGTTAATAACTATCCTATCACAATCGACCCCGCAGGCGGTGAAGTTACAGTTAACTACTTCGTAGGCGGTGACGGTGATACACATATAGCAGACCTCACAGCATCAACAACCCTTAATATGGACTATGACTCTGTTGCAAGCCTTAATGCACCCACAAGAACAGGTTATACCTTTGCTCACTGGGTAACAACAGATGCAACAGGTGTTCTCACAGAGGGCACAGCAGGTAACGCTTCAACCTATAAGGTTGGACTTGAAGACAAGGCAGTTATCACTGCAACATGGAACGTTAACCAGTATCAGATCAACGCTCAGGTATGGGGCGACGCTATCAGCAGCGAAGGTACCTATACAATCGGTGAAGGCGGTACTGTTAAGATTGGTGCTGACGGAACAGAGGGAACAAATGTTACCGGCAACGTTAATTACGGCGAAACAGCAACACTTATTGCAACACCTGAAACCGGTTACACATTCCTCGGTTGGCAGACAACATCACCATCAACGGGTCTTGCTGACGACCGTGTTACAACAGCAGAAATTACTTCTGCCACAATGACAGAAAAGGGTCTTCAGTATTATGCAGTATTCGGTATTAACGAATATGATGTAACTTTGAAAGCTGTTTACAACACAGCTGCAGACATCGGCACATTCACCGAGGGTACAACAGGCGGCACCGTAACAGGTGAAGGCACATACAGCCACGGCGAAAACGTAACCTTGCAGGCAACACCTGCAACCGGCTATACATTCCTCGGCTGGTACAACGGTGAAAACGAAGTTTCATCAAACAGCACCTATTCATTCTCAATTACCGAAGAAACAGCTCTTACAGCTAAGTTCACAGTAAGTGAATACACAATCACAACAGTGGTAATGTCAAACACTGCAAACAACCCTGATGAGTTCCTTAACAACGACCAGGCAGGTACTGTTGAAGGTGACACAACATATTACCACGGTGAAACAACAAGCATCACTGCAACAGCAAAAACAGGTTATGCATTTGTTGGTTGGTATAACGACAACAATGACCTTGTTACAGAGTCAGCAACTCTTGCTGTTACAGTTAATAAAAACGCAACATACCGTGCAAGATTTAAGGTAATTATGGTTGACGTTAACCTCTTTGCTATGAGCAATGCAGAGGATCTCGGTAACTACACCTTGAACGGCATCGGCGGTACAGTATCCTATGACGGCGTAACCTATGCCGACACAGTAACAGGCCAGTGTGCATACGGCGGTCAGGATACAATCTATGCAAAGCCCGCAACCGGCTATCAGTTTGACGGCTGGTACAGTGACAGCTCATTGCAGACAGCTCTCGGCTCAGGCAACTATCATTCAGAGGGCTATTACGACTATAACCTTGCAGTTAACAGTGCAGAAGGTATTAGCCTTTATGCAAAGTTCTCAGTAGGTTCATATTCACTTAAGGTTTATGCCTACAGCAACAGCGGTAACGACATAACATATTATGAAAATAATAATGTTGGCGGTACAATCTCTGTTGCAGAGGGTAATGCTCCTCTTGCAGGTGACATTGAAACAGCAGACAGCAACGGTGCTTATGCAGCAGTAAATGTTTACTTTGGCAAGAATGCATTAATCACAGCAACAGCTAAGACCGGTTACACATTTGACGGTTGGTACACTGATTCAGCATTTAATACTTGGTTTAACTCAACTGCTGACGGTGCTGAAACCGCAGCTATGGAAACCACAGGTCTCAGCTACTATGCTAAATTCTCAGTTAACAGCTTCACTCTTGAGTATGACCCCAACGGCGGTATCAGCGGAGACGTGAAGATAGAAACGCTTTATTACAACACTTCACACATCATTAATACGGCTGCAACACCTGAGGACAGAGTTGGATACGTATTCCTTGGTTGGAGCCTCAATCCTCAGGCAACTCAGGCAGAGCTTTCAAACGGTCAGTCCGTTCCTGCATTGACTATTAATGAATGGTATGCAACATATGGCAATAAGGTTACTCTTTATGCTGTATGGGCAACAAGCGCAAACACAATTTATGCTAATGCAGCTTACAGCCCCGCATCCGGTGTTTATTATATGGATTATTCCGGAACAAAGGGCGGTAGTGTTGAAGTAGTTCCTCTCAACGGTGAGTCTGACCTTGACCAGAACGGTAACGTTGTTGTTCCTCTTGGTGCAGCAGTTGAAGATTATATTCAGTTCAATCCGGCATCAGGATATACATTTATGGGTTGGAGATACAGCTTGTATCAAAGCGATGTTCCTGCAGATGGTGCAACTATCAGCACAAACTGGTGTAACCAGGGTCTTGGAACAACCACAATGCCTGCTCAGCCAATCTTTGTTGTAGGTTACTTTGAAATTCAGACATTTGCTGCAACAGCATATGCTTATTACAACACAGCAGCTGAACCTACAGATTATATCTATGGTGCAACAGGTGGTACCGTTAAATTAGGAAGAACCGGTACAAACGCTTCAACAGTAATTTCGGAGAATGTAAACTTTGGCCAGAAAGTATTCTTTATTGCAACTCCTGCAAGAGGTTACTCATTCTCAGGCTGGTATGCTACTCCTGTAATTACAGACGGTGTTGTTACTGAATGGGGTACAGCCGTTAACACAGATACAGAGTATTATGTAGAAGTTGCAGATACCAGTGTAGAAGGTCAGGAAACTGCCAACGATTATTACGCTGTGTTCTCAATCAATTCTTACAATGCAACCGCAAGTGTAAGAACATACACCGTAAGAGAAGATATGATTTATTCTCTCGGTGAGGATCAGTGGCCGGGCGGTACACCTTCAAATACCGGCGGTAATGTTGGTATCGGACTTACAGCAACTGCTGATGACAGTTGGAAGTGGACTGCTTTCGGTGCACTTAACCCATCAATCGACGGTAAGGTATATTACGGTCAGAGGGTTTACTTTGAAGCAAAACCAAATGTCGGTTACATTTTCGGCGGATGGTATGATGTTCAGGATGCCGAATACTATGGCGAAAATCTTGTTGAAGAAGAAAGTCTCACATATTCAAGAATCATGCGTGAAGGCGATATGTATATGGAAGCTAAGTTTATTCCTGTAAGCTTCACCCTTGTTCTTGATGCAAACGGCGGTACTGCAGGTAACCCGATGGAAATCATAGTAACCTATGGCAGCCCGTTCAAAATTGCAGACTCTTCAATCCCGACAAAAACAGGTTCAACCTTCCTTGGTTGGGCTGATGCTGCTGAAAGCACAACGGCTGTTGATGCATACAGCATCACAATTACTCCCGAAATTATTTCACAGTGGTATGCAACCCTTACTGATGTTAACTCTGCATACACGATTTATGCAGTATGGGAAACAGCATATGTCAAGGTTGAATTTGATAAGCAGGGTGCAACCGGCGGTGAAAATGATGTTTCAATCACTGTTGGTGAAACACTTCCGCCTTTGACAGAAATCCCCACATATGAAGGCTTCGTATTCGGCGGTTATTTCTCAGATATAGGCGGCGAAGGTGTCAGATATTACAATGCTGACGGTACTGCAACTGCTCAGCCTTGGAACGATACCACCGGCGGAACAGTTTATGCTTTGTGGACCTGCCCGGTATTGAAAGAAATCAGCTACGATACAGCAACAAATCAGTGGATCTACACTTATGAAGATAAAGACGGTGGTGAAACACCTGTTACATCTTCAACAGCATTGACAAGCCCGGCAGATGTTACAGACCAGGTTAAAAATGAAGAATCACTCATGTGGTGGAAGCTTAAGGTTGATGAGCTTGATACATCTTATGTTGAGAGCCAGATTGAAAAGACTCCCGAAATTAACCTTAACCACTACACCGACACAGCTTTGGTTGACTTGCTTGCAGCAGTTGTAGAAACAAATACTGACCAGAAGCTTGGTGCACTCACTCAGCCACAGGCAAATGCTTATGTTGCAAGAATGGCTAAGGATATGGAGCTTGATTTCAGTGAAAACAAGAAAGCTGAAACCGATGCACCGACAGTTACACTTTATGAAAACTCTGCAAAGGTAAATATGATCAAGGGTGAAACTATTGCCGCCGCTGCAGACAGTGCTAACGGTTCAACATACTCTGTTCCGAGCTCATCAGATTCTGCAAGCTATGCTTATGCAGGCAAGTGGAGCTACACAGCAGGAGCTGCAGTTGACTATTACCTTTACACCAACAGCCCGAACCCGGTAATTGCTCTTGAAATCGGTGACGGTGCAGTGGCAACAACAGTTGCAGACAACACTTCATCTTACCCGACAAAGGCAACAGTAACCGACAACGCAGCAGGCTTCTCATACGTTAACGGTAAGTCAATGACAAGTGCCGTTAAGGCAACAGACGACCTTGACAATGCGTGGTTCACAAAATATACAACAGCCGGTGTTGGTACAGCACACGACTATAATGCTAAAACTGTTATCTACCTTACACCTGAGTTCTCAGCTTCAGGCACAAAGAATGAAATTGTTTACACAGTTTCTGCAAGTGACGATGCAAGTACTCCGAATGTAGGAATGAGCAGTGCTGAAATTAGTGGCACAAATCCCAATATGTCAGTGAAGTTTGATTCATATAGCTATGACGTTGTGGAAGCAGAAAGAATAGAGAAAGATGATCCGACTATAGATAAGGTTGAAGATATCACAATCTGTATCTGCTACCATAACTCAATGAACGGTGACAGCGACGAGGGTACACTCGATGCATCAGGCACATACATGCAGATGTATATGGATCAGGTTCAGGATGACGTATGGCTTAACCAGCTTCACTTGTTAAGAAATTCAGGTGGTGCATCTAACTGGGATTTCCCGATGACATCAGAAAACGTATATCCCGTTGAAGACGTAACATATCCTTACTCTGACCTCGGTTGCACAATCGGTTCATTCATTTATGTATTTGATGCAACAAACGAACCTACCGCAACATCTTATGCTGAGGCCGGTGACTATGCTGAGGCCAAGAAGGCAATCATCAGCTCTGTTTCAGGTAATGCAAATTCTATCAAAACAGCACTTAACGACTCATCCGATAAGCTCAACATTAACGGTAATGATACAGGCCTCGGTGTGTTCCCGATTACAGGTTGGAGCTGTAACTTCTATCCGAAGTCAGGTTCATATGTTTACGCTCACCTTATTGACAGATGGGGTAACGTATTTAACAGAGTATGGAAGTGCTACAACGTTGACTCTTACCCATCAACAATCAACGGTGTTGACGGTGCCTCAGTTTACAATGTATTTGAAGACGGCGGAAGTAACATCGGCGATGTAGTTCTTGACGGTGCTGATGTTGAGTTTGTTCTCGATGAAAATTCAACATATGAAAACGGCGTATTCACCACAACAGGTAATACCGTTACATTGAGCACAGGCGAAGCCAACAAGACCTACAGCCTTACTGTTACTGACAAGGCAACCAACACCACAACAATGGATGTTACAACAGACGGTGACGGTGTTCTTGTTCTTAATGTTGAAGATGCTAAGGCTGACCTTTCAACAGGTGCTTACACCTTCACATTAAACGGTGAAACAGTAAACCTTTATGCAGGCGTTGATAAGCTTGTTCTCGCTGCAGAGATTTCATCTGTTTCATTGATAGGCTCAGAAACAAAAGTAACCGTTAAAACATCAAAAGATGCTATAAAGGTTCAGCTCGTTGAGGGTGTTGCAACAAGAACATTCACAAAAGACCTTGCAGATGTTGTTGAAAATGAAGACGGAACACTTACATGGAACATCAGCTTCAAGACAACACTTGGTGTTCACACTTATGGAGTTAAGGGCAGAACCGTAAGCGGTTGGGAAGATACAGATTATGTTCTTACAACTGAGGTTGTTAAGGCTGAAGTAACTGATCCGATTGCTTTGAAATCTGTTTATAACGCTGAAATTTACACAGGCGAAAAGGCAGAAATCAAGGTAAGAACCGAAGCCGGCACAGAAAAGCTTCAGATTGTATACCCCAACGGCAGCACAAGCACCTTTAACCGTAGCGAAGACATTATTATCACAACAGTTGACAATGTTGAAACATGGGTTCTTAAGACCTCTGCATTTGCTAAAGCAGGCGACTATGAGCTTACAATCCGTGCAAAGTATAACGGAGCATGGCAGAGCAACACTAAGGTTTCAACTGTTAAGGTAACAGATTTGGTTGTTGATACAACACCTGTGATTTACTCAGTTGAGGCAGAATCTTCCACAGTAAAACGTGGTGAGGCAACTGCACTCAAGGTTGTTACAAACAGTAACACAATTAAGGTTCGTTTGAATTATGCTCTTTCAACTTCAACCTTCAATGAGTCAAATGCAGACGTTGTTGAAAACGCTGACGGAACTAAGACATGGACAATAAATGTTAAGTTCTATTCACTTGGTGAAAATGACATTAACCTCAGCGCAAAATCAGCAACAGGTTGGATTGACGGTCAGTCCTTCGGTACTATTGAAGTAACCAAATAATTAAAGAGACCCTGCTTTTTGGCAGGGTCTCCTTTATTGCAAAAGCACCTTGTCGGGCAAAGTTGCCTTTCAAGGTGCTTAATTTTTATTGTTGCTTTGAAAGAGGAGTAGATTCAATATCCGTTTCAAAATCAAGAATATTATTGTATTTTATATGTTCACAACGAATACCAAAAATCTCCGCAGCTTTTTTTGCGTTTATCATAAGCTGATTGTTTTTGATATAAACAGGGCATTCAAGGTCAAAATCTTCGCCGTTTACGGTAGCGAATCTTTTACCTTCAGTGAAAACAGCTTTTTTATTAAACATCTCTACCGTTGCCTGATTTCCTCTTTTTGCTACCTCGGCACCGATATATTGACATAAAACAACAAACGGTGCGTACCAAATGCCGTCAACTTGTTCGCAAACAGTGCCTTTTGCACAAATCTGTGGCATTGAGCCTTTATACATCATTCTTGTTTCATTAAAAATCGGAGGAAGTGACGGCGGTGATATTTCGTCAGTGCCTTTGTTAATTACAAATCTGTCTGCAATTTTGCCGTCAGCGAGGCAGGTTGTTATGGTCACAACGTCTTTTTCGACTTCAACGAGGGCATAGGCTGCAGTGCCGACCTCTTGAGCATAATAAGCATTGTGCCATATTTTTCTCTCGTTGCTTCTTTTTCCGCCGGAGCCGGTGGAGCATTGATAATGAACTGTTCCCTGAGAGGGCTTTTCATACATTGCATCGCCTTTAATGGGGTACGTTCTTGCAAAGGTGTGTTCGTGACCTTCAAAAACAAGGTCACAGCTTTCAATTCCTTTGCGAAGCCATGGGTAGCCGTCATCATTCTGACCCTCGGGTATTGCAGGGTAAATCGGGAAATGATAACATCCAAACTTCCACTGAGCGTTTGAGTTTTGCAAATCATTATAAGCCCAGTCACCAACAAGCTGAGGCTCATTTATGCCCATAATGCAAAAATGAACATTGCCGTAATTGAAAGAATAATTTTCTGTTTCAAAACCTTTCGGTCCGTTAAGCGGATAAGAAAGCTTAAATTGCTCATCAAAAAAGTCTGCGTGGTCAAGATAAAACTTTCCTTCAGGTGGTTCGGGCAGATATTTTTTAAATCCTCGGTTGTCGTGGTTGCCGGTAGTCATCATATAAGGTAAGCTTTCAACAATGCCGTCAAGCCCCGAAAACATACCGTTCCACTGAAGCTCGTTCTGCCCGTCGTCACAGTTGTCACCAGCTGTGAGAATAAACCTTATATCAGGGTCACGCTCAAGGGCAAAATGAAGCATATTTTTAAGGGGGGTGTAGTCAGGTTTCGGCCACGGGTCACCAACCTGCTGGTCAGAGATAACAATAAATTTGAATTTATCACAGTTTTCTTCCTGCGTAGTGAACGAAAATTCATCACTGCGGTTTTTGGAATCACCGCAGGTGTATGTATATTTTTGACCCGGTGCAAGGTCTTTTAAAATTGCTGTGTTAAATTTGCTTATATCAATGTCACTTTCTATAACTCTGCAAACGGCATCAATCTTTGTCTGTATGCCGTCACAATCGGTGAGCAAAACATATCCGTCTTCAGCTGAAAGGTCTGTACGCCACGTAACCGCCATTTCATAGCGTGGGTCACCGCTGAAGCTTAGCATAATATGGTCGGGATGAGGGGTTGAGCCTCTGTCGGGTTTTGTGAAGTTGTTTTTTTGCATAAAATCACCCTTTCAACGGCTATTTTATCACTCGAGCAAAAAAGTGTCAACGAAGAAATTTGTTATGTTTATTAAACAACTGTAAATTTTACAAAAAAGATATTATTATTTTAAAATATGACTTGTAAATTGAGCTGAAATAGTTTAAAATGTATTTGTTATGCTGTATCTATCAGCAAAGACTATATTCGAAAAGGATGAATATTATGGCAGATATGAATCAGAACAAAGCGGAACAGTACCGCCAGGAAAGAAAAGACCGCTTGGCAAAGTCCGCAAAGAAAAATGCAAAGAGTATGGAAAAATCAATTGCTCTTCGCTCAGCAGTTAAAAAGGTAATTGCAATCGTTTTGGTTGCAGTGATTGCACTTGGTGCAGCTTACGGAATCCTTGATTACGCAGGCGTTGTTAACAAGGCAGTGCAGGTAGGTTATGTAGGCAATGAGAACATCTCTTTCTCAGAATACATATACTACTACAACCGAGCTTTCAATACTCTTTATCAGAATGAGCAGTATTATAAGTATTACGGTTACAGCTACACAGGCTATGACACAACAAAAGCTCCTCAGGATCAGACAGAAGATTACAAAGACCCCACTACAGGTGAAACAATGAAGTGGACAGAATATCTTCATGACCAGGCTGTTGATATGGCTCAGATGTATCTCGCTTTTTATCAGGAAGCTCAGAAGCTTGGCCTTGAATTAACAGAGGCTGACGAAGCTTCTATTGACAAGAGCATTGAAGAGCTTCGTGAGCAGGCATCACAGACAGGTACTCAGGGTGCTTCAGGTGATGAAGTTAAGGGCTACTCTCTTAACGCTTACCTTCGCCTCAGCTATGGCAACGGCATTAACGAAAGCTTCTTGAGAAAGCAGATGAAGATTGAAACTCTCTCTCAGAAGTTCTATAATGAAAAGCTTGATGAGTTTGCAGCAGGCTACACAGCTGAAGAAGTTAAGGCTGTGTTTGATAAAGATCCTGACCTTTACACATTTGTTGACATCCGTTATTATCAGTTCAAGAGTGAAGAACTCACCAAGGGCGAAGATGAAACTGATGACGCATTAAAGGCTCGCCAGGAAAAGGCTGATAAAGAAACAAAAGCAAACGCTCAGGCTATGTATGATGCAATCACAGACGAAAAATCATTCATCGCTCAGGCAACAAAATATAACAAAGCAGAAGACTTTGATGCAACTAATGATACACTTCTCAAGTCAGTTGCAAAAACATCAACAAGCGGCAGCGTAACAGCCCTTGATTCAATCAACGCTGACCTTGCTACATGGGCATTTGGTGATGATGTTAAGGCAGGCAGCAAAAAGCTTGTTGCTGATGAAAGCACAAACACCTACTATGTTGCACTTATGGTTAACCCACAGCACGATACAAAAACAGTTGACGTTCGTCACATCCTCTTTATGACAACCAACAGCGAAACAGGCGAGGCTCTTTCAGACGAAGAGATTAAGCAGGCTGAAACAAACGCAAAGAAAGCACTTGCAGATTGGGAAGCAGGCGACAAAACTGAAGATTCATTCGCTCAGTATGCAACAGACCTTACAGAGGATACAGGCTCAGCTTCAACCGGCGGTCTTTATGAAAATGTTGTTCCCGGTCAGATGGTTGCAGAGTATGACGCATGGATTTTTGATGCAGCACGTAAAGAAGGCGACACAGGCATTGTTGAAACCGAATACGGTTATCATGTAATGTATTTTGTTGGCTCTAACGATTCATATTCAGACGCAACAATCCGTGATGACCTTGCAACAGAAGATGTTAACACCCTCACAGAGGATCTTCTTGCAGGTGACTCTTATGTAATTGGTGTTGGTCCGAAACGTGTTGATTACCTTGAAGAAAAGATGCTCAAGAGAATTGCCAAAACAATTGCAAACAACAATCAGAACACAGCAACTTATTAATAAAAGCAGAACTGCTCCACTTCGGTGGGGCAGTTTTTTGCTTTTTGAGTATTGACAATATCGATAAACGATAATATAATGGAAGTAGGGATATCGTTAAACGATATTGTGAAAGGACGGTGGTTTTGTGCCGAGAAAATCATTGCAGACTTTGTCAGAGCCGATGTATTATGTTTTGCTGGCATTAACAAAGGAGCTTTACGGAACAGAAATAATGAGCGAAGTGAAACGGATTTCTAAAGGGAGGATGAGCATCGGCCCCGGTACTCTTTACACCATGCTTGATAAATTTTATACGGCAGGGTTGATAAAGCGTGTGAATAGCGGACTTGCTACAAAAAGCTACATAATCACCGATGAGGGCAAAAAGGTGCTCAAAGAAGAATATGAAAGGCTGAAGGCACTTATTTCAGACGGTGAAAGTGTTATGGAGGTGTTAAAATGAAACATAGAATTGTAAAAGAAGAAATGGTTTTTAATTACACCGAGCTTACTGCCATTGAGCAATATTTAACACAAAAGGAAAAAGACGGATTAAAGCTTCAAAAAATTGAAAACGGAAGATTTTATTTTTTAAAGTCTGATCACAGAAAAATAAGGTATTCAGCTGTTATTTTTACAGGCCATTCGGTTAAAAATGACTTTATTACAACCTGTGAAAATCAGGGGTGGGAGTTTGTTTGCTCTTACCTTGATGAAATGTATATTTTCAGAACACAAAATTCCGATGCTGTGGAGATAATGACCGACGAAAAAGAGAATTTTAAAACTGTTGCCAAAAGAGCCTTTCTTCAACCGGGATATATAACTTTTTCATTTTACGCATTGTTCTTGCTTTTCAAAGTGATTTTTTTCAGAAATCACTTTGAAGGGATTATTGCAACCGACGCAGAGGATTGCACGGTTTTAATGTTTGTTTTATTAAGCTTTTTGCAAACGGCAATAAAGCTGTTGCATTTTGCGTGTTGGTATCAAAAAAGCAGAAAGCTGATAAATGAAAACAAAAAAATACCGTTTTCTGATTTAAAAAAGGCAGAAAAAACGGCAAAGATTTGGAACATAATAAATTTAGCGTATCCGGTATTGTTGCTGTTAACGGCATTATTTGTCGGTTCAGGATACAGTGACATAACGGCTGTTTGTTGGGTTTGCGGAATTATATTTATAATCAACCTTTTCATTTTGTTAAACGAAGAAGCGAAGAAAACAAAAAATAAAAGAAAGTATGCAGTGTTTGCATTTGCTTCATTATTGGCGGTATTATGCATCTTCACTGCAACTCAGTGGTCAAAAGGAGAATATAATAATAACTTTAAAGAATTGCCATACGCTGACAGCGTGCCTGTTTCGGTAGCAGACCTTGTTGAAAACACAGAGAATTGCACCAACAAAATTATTAAATCAAAAGCAACAAGGTTTGGTCAGCATTATAAATTTTCATCTGTTTATAAAACAGATAACGAGGAAGAATATTTTTCGATATATTATCAGGTTTTAATAAGTGAACATCCGTGGGTGTTGCGGGATTATGTTAATTTAATTAATAAAGAAAATGACGGCAAATTAATAAAAGCTGATAATAATTACGGATGGAATGAGCTTTATTTAAACACACACAATTATAAACCAATGCAAACGGGCTATGCAATTAAAGGGAATACAGTTATTGTGGTTGAACGCAGTGAACTACCCGATGAAGTGAATTTTTATAAAACAGCACACGAAAAACTGTTTTGAGCAGAAAATCCGGCTCCTTTTAAGGGAGTCGGATTAGCTTTATTCTTTATATGCAGTTGAGTTCATTGCAAAGTTTAAAATATTTTTTGCACTTCGCTGAATTTCACCAAGGGTGATTCCGCCGTTGTCAACATATTTCAGCAATGAGTCATCAGGTTTGCGGTTGCCTGCTCTGCCACCGCCCGGCATAAGCACATCAACCTGAGCCCTTACTCTGTAAGCGTTGTCAAACACCTTTGGGAAAAGGGGACTTTTGTCTGATTTAGTCCACCAGTCAGTCATAACACAGCCTTCATAGCCCCATTCATCACGAAGAACGGAGGTTACAAGGTCATAGTTATAATAGCTCCAGACACCGTTGACTTTGTTGTATGATGTCATAATGTTTTTGGGCTTAGCTTCTTTAATGCAAATTTCAAACCCTTTGAGGTAAATTTCACGCAAAGCTCTTTCAGACACCCTTGAGTCATTAACAAGACGTTTGATTTCCTGATTATTGCAGGCAAAATGCTTCGGACAAGCCGAACCACCCTGAGCCTGAATACCCATAACTGCTGCTGCTCCGATTTTGCCTGTGAGGTACGGGTCTTCGGAATAGTATTCAAAATTCCTTCCGCAAAGAGGGTTTCGGTGAATGTTCATTCCCGGGGCAAGAAGAACGTCACTGCCTTTTTCTTTCATTTCGAGGGCAACGAGTGAATACACATCTTTAACAGCCTTGATGTCAAAGGTTGAGGCAAGAAGGGTGCCGATGGGAATAAGCGAACAGCTGGCTCTCAGGCGGATACCCGACGGACCGTCAGAGGTCGAAACGGCAGGTATGCCCTTGCTCCTCAATGATTCAAGCACTCCGCAATAAACTGATGCGTTACCCGGTGTGCCAAGGAGGCTGCCCATGGTGTAATCGCCTCGGGTAATGGCTTCAAGCTCGGTGAGGCTCAGCTGAGCAACAAAGTCGTCCATCGAAACTTTGCGCGATTTAACATCCTGAAGTTTATAGCCTTTGTCACCTGTAATCGGTGTGGCTTTTGGCATATTGTCAAGAATTTTTGTTTTAAGGTTAGTCTCATTCGCAGTGCAGAGTCTTGTGCCGTCAATGGGGTTAAGCACAGGAAAAGAATTTTCAGGAGCAAGGCACTGTGAAAGCTGAGAATAGAGAACGGTTTCTTCCTGATAATATGTAAAAATCTTTTGGGCGTTCCTTACATCGCCGCCGAGATAAAATTCATATTCACCCTTTTCAATTACATAAGCGGACTTAAAGCCCGTGATACCGCTGTCATCATATGACGCAAGCTGATAAAATGAAACGTCAGCTTTTAAGCTCTGACTCTTTTGGGGTGAAATCAGCTTTGATTTGCCGAAGGCAACAAGCTGCTTTTCGGGATTGCCGAGAACACCTATGGGCTTTTTAACATAAAGTCCGAATGCTTCTTTGCCCCTGAGCGAGCCGGTGTTTTTAATTTCTATATCAAATCTGAATCCGTCTTTGGTAGAAACGGCAGAGCTGCAGCCGATTTCAAAATCTGTGTATGAAAGACCATAGCCGAAGGGATAAAGAACGGCATCCTTGTTAAAGGTTTCAAAATAGCGATAGCCTACATAAATATCCTCTGTGTAGTTATTGAACTTTTTGCCACCAAAATCCTTAGCACTTGGCTGGTCGGTATAGTTCCTGCTGACTGTTGAAGTGAGCTTACCGCAGGGATTGGTTTTGCCGCAAAGCAGGTCTGCGGCAGCGTTTCCGCTTTCCATACCGCCCTGCCACAAAATCAAAACGGCATCAATTTTATCACCGTATTCTTCAATCCAGGCAAGGTCAATTAAACTGCCGATGTTGAGAAGTACAACGGTTTTATCAAAGCGATAAGCAACTTTATCAAGGAGCTTTCTCTCATCATCGGTGAGGTAATAGCTGCCTTTTTCAAGGGCATTTTCTCTGTCTTCACCTGAAGATCTGCCGATAGTAACAACAGCACATTCAGAATCAATAGATGCGTTTAACACATCACCGTCGGTTATCGGCATTTCAGGGTAAAATCTTGGCCACATTCCCCAAACAGCATCGTTGATAATGTTATCAATGCACCAGCTTTCGTAGGTGATGGCAAGCTGTTCGTTAAGCACAAGGTCAGGGCATTTGCGTATGCCGTCAATAAGGTTTACTGCATAAGGACGGTTAACATCACCGCCTGAACCGTAGCCGGTGAAAAACCAGTTGTGCTGAACTCTTCCGAAAAGGGAAACCTTTGTACCCTTTTTCAAAGGGAGAACACCGTTATTTTTAATAAGAACGGCACCTTCACCTGCAACCCGACGAAGAGTATCTTTCATTTCATCGGTGACAGTGATTTTTTCTTTGGCTCTGAGGGTCTTTTCCTGAGCCACTCCGCTGAACTTAACATACACCTTGCCTGCAAGGTTCATAAACTTATCTTTAATCATATCTCTACCTCGTAAAACGGCACCCTCCCGGGGGAAGAGTGCCGAAAAATATAATATAGTCGGATTATCCGATTACAAAATCGTATTTTCCGCAGAATCCGCTGAAGCAATCAGTTGCAGGGTTGTCTGCAAAGTCGCTGTCGGTTGAGTTGGTCCAGCCAACAACGGCAAAGCCTGTTTCGGTCAATGCGATGTCATTAACTGTATCGTTGCCTTTGCCTGCAATTTTGTTGGTGCAGATTGTTTTGCCTGAATTGTCAACAATCATAACAAAGCCGTCATATTCACCGAGATTATCAAACTCAGAGAAGTCAAGGTTGTTTGACTGTGTTTTGCCTACAATTACAATGCCGTTATCTGTTTCGGCAACGGCAAGAACTTCGTCATCACCTGCACCGGCAACATTTCTTGACCAGCAAACACCGCCGTTTTCATCATATTTAACAATGTAGCCGTCAGTTTTGCCGTAGTTTACCTGGAAGCTGCCGTCGGCTCTCTTATAGATAGAGAATGTACCGCCTACAAGGCATCCGCCGTCTTTGGTGGCATCAATTGCCGTGAACTTGCTCAATCCTGAGCTCATAAGGTTCTTTGACCATTCAAGGCCGCCCTTTTTGTCAAATTTCATAACAACTGTGTTGGCGGTCTGGTTGTTGTAGCCCTTGAAGGCTGTGAAGCTGCCGTCGTTTGAAAGGGTTGAGCAAAGGGCAAAGATATCGCCGTCTTCGTTAACATCAATAGCTTCAAAGGTGTTACCTCTTGAACCGGTGAGGGTCTTTCGCCATTCAACGTTACCTTTTTTGTCAAACTTAAAGAGGAATGCTTTGAAGTGGTCTGACTGAGTTCCTGTGAAAAAGCCTGTGGTTGAATCAGCACGTCCGCCGGCAACAAATCCGCCGTCGGGTGTTGCACAAACGCTTACAAGGTAGTCACCGTTTGAATTTTCATCACCGGGGAAGGAGTAAGACCACATATATTCGCCGTCTTCGCTTACTTTAACAATAAGTGAAGAAGTGAGAAGGCTCTGCATAGGAGCATCGGTGTCTGTTGCAAGTGTGTAACCTACTGCAACAATTGAACCGTCTTTAAGCTGAGTGACGTCGCTGAGGTCAGTCTGACCGTTACCGCCTACTGAATAAGTCCATTCAATTTTGCCGTCGGCACTGAACTTAACAATGCTGCCGAAGTTATCCCATGACTTGCTTACCTTGTTATACATACCTTCTTTTGTCATTGAGAAGGTTACGGCAATAAATCCGCCGTCTTCAGCAGGGATAATCTTTTTGAATGTATCGTCGCCTTTGGAGGCTGAATATGTTAAAAAGCTCTTTTTGATGTCAGTGGCTTTTTCTTTAATATCCTCTGCTTTATAACTCACGGTTGATGTTGATGTGTAACGTGAGTTGGTGTTGAGCGAGGAGTTTTCGTTGGTTGTGTAATCAGGAACGGCATTTGTTTTGTCAAGCACGAGCTTGCCGCCATCTTCTTTACCTGTGAAATAAATAAGATTGCCTCTGTCATCAGTGGTGTTGAGGGTGTAAAGAATGTTGTCATTGGCATCTTTTTTGCCTGTGGTGTAAATTTTTTTGCCGTCATCGGTGTCGTGACCGGTGTAATAAACCTTGTGACCGTCATTGTCAACAATGCCTTCGCTGTCAATTACATTGCCGTCTTTGTCGGTGCTGCCTGTAATGGCAGTAACTTCTTCTGTGGATTCACCTGAAATAACAAGGGTTTCGGGTGGAGTATCGGTTTCCTTTTCATTGTTGGGTGGCTCGGTGTTTGAGCAAGCAGCAAAGGTGAGCATAATTAAAAGAACACTCATTAATGCTGCGATTATTTTTTTAAGATTCATAAAAATCACAATCCTTTCCCTTTTATAAAATGATAATATCATAAATATTATTTTTTTTCAATCCATTTAACAAAAACTTAAACATTTCGAACAAAAATATGATACAATGTAATCAGATTTTAACATCATACAAAAGGTGATTATATGGATATAAAAGAAAAAGCACTGTTTGCGGTAAATGCTTTAAAAAAGGAATATCCCGATGCAATATGTTCCCTTGATGCATCAAATGAATTTGAGCTTCTTGTGGCAACAAGGCTTTCGGCTCAATGCACCGATGCAAGGGTAAATATTGTTACCCCTGAGCTTTTTTCGAAATATAAAACTATTCAGGATTATGCACAGGCAGATCTTTCGGATGTTGAGGCGATAGTTCGCCCTTGCGGATTTTATCACACAAAGGCGAAGGATATTATCGCCATGGCAAAAATGATTATAGAGCGTTTTGATTCAAAAGTGCCCGATAATATTGAAGACCTGACATCCCTCCCCGGTGTGGGTCGAAAAACGGCAAACCTCATCTGCGGTGATGTTTACGGTAAGCCGGCTGTGGTTGCTGACACTCATTTAATCAGAATAAGCAATCTCTTAGGCTTTGTTAACACAAAGGACCCGTATAAGGTTGAGCTTAAGCTAAAAGAAATACTGCCCCCCGAAGAGAGCAATGACTTTTGTCATCGCTGTGTTCTCCACGGAAGAGCAGTGTGCATAGCAAGGCGGCCGCAATGCCACAAATGCTGTATGGCTGAAATCTGCAGCTTTAAAAAAACAACCGAAACACAAGGGCAGTGACCGTTGCCCCTACGGCGGCTGAAAGAAAAAGCTTTCCTATTGAGGCAAGGCGGTTGATTTTTGCTTTGGTGGGTGGCGGTGCACCTGCCTCACCTGCAATTTTACCTGCCCGTTCTCGGAGGGTTCCTTCGCTGACGGAGGAATATTCAGGCTTTACAAAAAAGATTACCCTTTCAAAATATTCACATTCGGGTCGTGTAACTTCAACAACCTGATGGTTAACTCCCTGAAGCATTTTATCACCTGATTTCACAAATTTTTACGATAATATTGTTGGCGGATTGATGTTTTTTTATGCAGGTGAGCTTACGACAAATTACCTTTTTTACCGTCAAAATCCGCAAAAAAATTTTTGTTTAAAAACACCTGTCATAAGGTGCAAAAAGGCTTGTGGTTGTGCAAAACTCTGTGCAAAATGTGTATAACTTTTCAAAAAACCCTTGATTTTACGTGTTTTTCTTGTGCAAAACTCGTTTGTGCATATTTTTTTGTGAATAAATTGTTAAAAAATTAACCGACAAAAAAGTATAAAAAACTACCAAAAAACTCATAAATCTTTGTCAATAATTTTAATTGTAAAGCCCTTGACAAGATTTTTAAAGGCAGGAGTCAGAATGAACTTTCAAAATGAAAAAATTGTCACAACATTGACCAAAATTCACCCTTTGGATCTTTCACTCACCCTTGATTGCGGTCAGAGCTTCCGTTGGGCTGAGAGCGATGACGGAAGGTGGCATGCCGTAGTAAAAAACAAAAGTGTTTTTGCAGAAATTCAGGGCGATGACCTGCTCATTTACGGTGATGACGACGAAGCTTTCTGGAGGGCATATTTTGACCTTGACAGAGATTATAATGCAATCTGCAATAATCTTTCGAGTGACAAGTGGCTTAATAAAGCGATTGAAGCTTACCCCGGTATCCGCATACTTAAACAGGAGCCGTGGGAAACACTTTGCTCCTTTATCATTTCTCAAAACAACAATATTCCACGTATAAAAGGTATAATTTCAAGGCTTTGTTGCCTTCTGGGTGATGACCTTGGTGATGGTGACTTCACTTTTCCGTCGGCAGAGGTGATAGCTCAAAAAAGCGTTGAGGATTTAACTCCGCTTCGTGCAGGCTTCAGGGCAAAGTATATCATTGACGCTGCAAAAAAAGTAACTTCGGGTGAGGTCAGCTTTAAAAAAATTGCATCAGCCTCAATGGACGAGGCACGTGCCGAGCTTCAGAAAATCAGCGGAGTCGGACCGAAAGTGGCAGAATGTGCTTTGCTTTACGGTTTTGGCAGGGTTGAGGCTTTTCCGGTTGATGTGTGGGTAAGGCGTATTATGCAGGAGCTTTATCCCGAAGGTTTGCCCGAAGTAACCCAAGGTGTTGAAGGTGTTGCTCAGCAATATCTTTTCCATTGGAGACGAAATGTTGAAAACCCGTTTGAGGTATGATATAATCATATAAATTATCGGAGGTGACAGGATGAAAGCAGTTAAAATAATCAGTGCAGTTACGGCATTGTGCATATGCTTTTTGTCTTTTTGTGCCTGCGGAATAAACAAAACAGCACTTACGGTTAACTCTACCCCGGTGAGCGAAGAGGTTTTTGGCTATTTTCTTTCAGTTGCCGAAAACAGCTACAACTACACCGATGATAAAAACAAACAGAAGCTTGCAAAAGAGCTTTGTGCCGAGTATGTTGCAGGGGAAGAGATGATAAAAAAGTATTCCATTGAGCTTTCGGCAGAAGAGAAGGTTGTTGTGTCTTCAGAGGTTAAGGCGAATTGGCAGATGTATTCTGATTTTTATAAAAAATACTCTGTGAGCAAACAGACCCTGTGTGAAATACTTGAGCATGAGAGCTTGATAAATTCATTGGTTAAGTTCCTTTACGGAGCTGACGGTGAGCGTGCACTCAGCGAACAAGAAGTAAAGGCGTTTTTTAATGCAAATTATCTTGCTGCCAAAACAGCGTTCACTCCGTTTGACGCTCAGATGAGTGAAAGCGAAATCAAAAAAATTACCGACAATTATTCAACAATGGCAACATCTGTGCGTTCGGGCGGTAGCTTTGCTTCGGCCGTTGAGCAGTTCCCCGATATGGCGGAGTCTGAAGATAACGCACATATTATTTCTGCCTTTGATACATCTTACCCTGACGGATTGTTTAAAAAAGTAGCTCAGGGCAAAAATGGTGAAACCATGGTGCTTCGCTATTCAACGGGAATATATCTTGTTCAGAGGGTTGATTCTTCCGAATATTATGATATGTATAGGTCAGAATGTATTGTTAAAATGAAAAAAGATTATGTCCTTGGTGAAATTAAGGCTGCAGCACAGAGCTATAAGGTAGAGGCTGTAGGCTGAGTTCACTATTTAAATAAATAGCAGGAGGTTTATAATGTCTGTTCCACAGGTTTTGATACTGACGGTTGTGCTGATTTGCCTGATTCTTGCAATTGTTTTTCGCAACAGAGTTGTTGCTTTTTGGTTCAAAGCAAAAGATTCTTTTTCAGATTTTTTGATGAGCCTTAAATACGGCAATTTTACCGAGAGGGAAGAGACCGTATGCAACATTTATCTTAACTATCATTATCCGGTATATTCGCCGTATAACAGCAATTGTTATGCCTGCGGTAAACAGGTCACATCGCAGGACAGCCCCCGTTGCCCCGTGTGCGGAATTTACATTTGTATGAACTGCGGAGAATGTCATCCGAATTGCACCGACAGAGACGGAAAAATCGTCATTGCCGAAAAGGAAACACTTGCAATCCTTTCGGGTAAAAAGAAAATGGCGATGCAAAACAGAATTGAAGCAGTGAAACCCCGAGCAAACGATAAGCTCTATTATTGCGAACTGTTGGAAAAAGGGAATAAATAAAACACACTCCGTTACAGTTAGTTCTGCAACGGAGTGTTTGCTTTAAAATATAAAAAATCTGTAAATTATAAATGCAGTGAAATACATGTGGTGCTTTACAAAATTAAACATGTGCCATTCAAGGCTTTTGGATTTAATTTTGTTAATATCAAATCGGCTGAAGGCTTTTTTGATCATATCGGTTTTTGAAATCTTTTTAAATAAAAAGAAGTTGTTTTTTGAAGAGCTGCAATAAAGCCTGTGAAGTAATGCGTATACATAAAGTGTTTTTATTGTGAAAATTCCTGCATCTTCATAATACTTTTCACTTGGATAAGTGCAGAAATTTTTGTAGTTTTCATCACGGATTTTATCGTAAAGCCCGAAATGACGTATAACCGAATGGTCGAAGTTTTTGGTTATCTTTTTGCTGATACTGCTTGCACGGTTGCAATAAGCATAAACAAACACATCGGCAAAATATATTTTATCCGCTTTCATAAAGGCTTCCATGTTAAAAGCTGAGTCCTCTGCATAGCAAAGTCCTTCTTCAAAACGGAGATGATTTTTTTTAATAAATGAGGTTTTGTATATGTTTCGCCAAACAAACGTCAGCAATCTTGTTGAGCATGCTTGCTCAGCCAAAGCGCAGATTGTTTTTTTGTCTGCAAGACCTGTGAATTTGTAACGTGTGCGTTTTTTGCTGAAATCGGCGAGATTGCCGTCGTCAAAAGCGACAAATCCTACGTTTATAATGTCAATATCACCATTGGCGAATGGTACGATTTTTTCAAGAGCATCTGTGCTGATATAATCATCGCCGTCAACCATCCAGCAAAACTCCCCTGTTGCAATATCAAGCCCTGCATTCCTTGCAGAAGAAAGTCCGCCGTTTTTTTTGTGAATTACTTTTATACGGCTGTCGGATTTGGTGTATTCATCGCAAATCTGTGGGCAACTGTCGGGTGAGCCGTCATCAACGAGAATAAGCTCAAAGTCTGAAAAACTTTGAGCTAAAATAGAGTCAACACATTTTTTAATATATTTTTCGATATTATAAACAGGAACAATTATACTGAATTTCGGCATTTATAATCCTCCGCATCAGCAGATCAAGTGTATAACTGAATTCATTCAATGTTAATTATATTGCACTGAGTTTCGTCTGCCATCATATGGCCAAATATTTTGGTATCCCATGCGAGGGGAGGGACAGTGTGATTTTCGGTGTCTTCACCCAATATTTCAAAAGAAAATACTTCCGGAACAATATCATGAATGGTAACAATGCCTTCATCATCCCTCCAAAGCTCAAGGCCGGCTATGTATTTGCCCGGTGCAAGGAGATTGGTGGTGCCCACACTGCACTCAATTTCATATGTTTTACCCGCCTGAGAAAAATTGATTTCTGCAGACTCTGACTTGCCGAAAACATTGTTAACATTAAGGTCTCTGATTATAAAGTATAACTTAACCTTGTCGCACTTCTCTTTGGCTTTGATCTTGATTTTAAATCTTATCGGTTCATTATAAAACCAAGAGCAGGTTTTCTTGTCAATAATATCAACTTTTTCAATTACTGCCATTTGTGAGCCACGTGGCTTGTGGTCAGTAAGGTCAAAGCTTGTGGCATCAACATCAACCGTTTCGGTATAGATTTCGATACCTTTTTCAACATCGCCGTCATAAACAACCTTACCTTCTTTAAGAACGATAACTCGGTCACAAAGCTGCTGAATTGTCTGCATCTGGTGGCTTACGTAAAGGATGGTTTTGCCACTGTCGGCAATGTTCATCATTTTATCAATACACTTTCGCTGAAACTTGGTGTCACCGACGGCGAGAACCTCGTCAACAATGAGAATATCGGGGTCAAGGTTTGATGCAACGGCAAAAGCAAGGCGAACGAACATACCGCTTGAATATCTTTTAACAGGAGTGTCAATAAATCTGCCGACTTCAGAAAATTCAATAATTGCATCAAGCTTTGAGTCTATTTCTTCTTTTGTCATGCCGAGAATTGCACCGTTGAGATAAATATTTTCTCTTCCCGTAAGCTCACCGTTGAAGCCGGTTCCGACCTCAAGCATAGCAGAGAGCTTGCCGAGCATCTCAATTCTGCCGTCGCTGGGCTCGGTGATTCTTGAAAGCACTTTTAAAAGTGTGGATTTACCGGCACCGTTTTTGCCGATAATTCCTACTTTTTCACCTTTTCTTACCTGAAAGGTGACACCGTTAAGAGCATAAAAATCTTCAGTTTCGTGCTTTTTGGTGGGGTGAGCAATTCTTTTAGCCAAAAGCTTCAGTTTGCCTGAAAACGTGGTTGGCTTTTCAAAATTATGTCTGATAACATATTTCTTTTTAACGTTTTGTAAATCTATCATTACGGGTCTGTTGTCCATAACAAATCCTTAACCTTTCTCTGTTACGAGTTTTTAAACAATATCAACAAAGGTTCTTTCAGTTTTTCTGAAACACTTTATACCCAAGGGGATGAACAGGATTGTCCAGCCGAGGGAAGCAAAAAATGCGAAAGAGTTAAATTCCATAGAGTCAATAACACACCATTTGAAGGTTTCAAGAACACCCACGGCAGGGTTAAGGCAATAAAGGGGAAGCCACCATTTATCGCCAAAGTTTTCAGAAACCGAATATGCAACAGGAGAAACGTACTGACCGATTGAAATAATGAAGGGCAGCATCTGATTAAGATCACGCCACTTAACATTAAAAGCTGAAAGGAAAAGACCGGCAAAAAGCCCGAGGGTTGCAACCCATAACAAAACAAGTGGGCAAAGAAGCATTCTGATTGACGGAACAAAGCCTTCGGTAAAGTGGAAAATTATCATCAGCACAAACAAAACGGCGAAGGATATAGATGTGTCAATCAAAAATGCAAGCATAGAGCCCAACGGAGATAAAATTCTGGGGAAATAAACTTTATTCATAATGCCGGCGTTGCTTATGAATGTTCCTGCTCCGCTTTGCAAGCTCTTTGATAAAAGTGCCCAGGGAATAAGACCTGCATAAACCATTATGTAATAAGGTGTGTCGCCTTCGCTTGAAAGCCCGGCAACGCTGCCGAAGATGAAAGTCATCAGCAACATATTGATAATGGGGCTGATAACCGCCCAGCCAAATCCGATTATGGTTTGCTTATATCTTACGGTAACGTCTCTTTTGGCAAAGTTAAATGCCAGCTCTCTGTAACGCCAGATATCTTTCCAATATTGCATATTGTGCCCATTTGGCTCAATTATTGTTTTTTGCATCAGATCACCTTTCAAACAAATTTAATCTATTTTATTATATCATCTAATTAATGCTTCGTCAATCAAATACTAATTTCTTTGTTAAAATTATACATACTTGTCGTTTTGACTTTGTGAAATTATGGTGTTGAAAAAATAACCAAATTATGATAATATAAACTGAATATAAATCTTAGGAGGTTTATTATGAAAAAGACAGCTAAAAAACTTGTATCTGTTTTGCTTTCAATCAGCTTGATTTTCTCTGTTTGTGCTGTTGCTTTTGTTGCTTCTGCTTCAAACGGTGGCTACACTCAGGCAAACTCAGTTGAAGAAGCAGCCCAGGCACTCGCCCTTTCAGATGAAACATATCCTCTTATCATCTGCCCCGGTATCAACCATTCTCCGGTTTACCTCTGCGATGAAAACAACGAAGTGATTTTTGACGAAGAAGGCGGCACAACCAACGGAACACTCCTTATGGTTAACACCGACAACATGGTTCCCCTTATTCTCAAGCATGTTGCAGTTCCGCTTATTCTTATGCTTATTACTCAGAAGGATTGTGGTCTTGCAGCAGGCGTTAAGGTTCTTGTTGATGAATTGCTTTCACTTCAGAAAACAACTCCTGACGGAAAGCTTATCAACAACCTTCAGTTAAAGGATTTCCACTTCCCACTTTCAAAGTTTGATGAAAATTCTTTTGACGGTGAATATGACAGAGATTGGTTCTACCGTCAGCTTCCCATCCAGGCTTATACCGACATCGTTGGTGAAGATGAAGTTTATCTTTACACCTTCAACCTTTTCGGCAATGTTATGGAATCAGCAAGAGGTCTTGATGAATTCATCGACTTCGTTATGGAAGAAACAGGTTCAGACAAAGTTAACCTTCTTAACGTAAGCCTTGGCGGTACTGTTTTCACAGCATATATGGATCAGTTTGATGCTGCTGAAAAGGTTAACGAAATCGTAAGCGTTGTTGCTGTTCATGACGGCACACGTATTCTTGAAGATTTTTATCAGAGAGAATGGAACCTCACAGACGAGAGCATTTATAAAGAATTGTTCCCATACATTATGTCAGTTGAGGGTGACGGAGCTGCACTCGGTTACCTTATCAACATTCTTTTAAGAATTCTTCCGAGAGCTGAGTTAGAGCTTCTTCTCACAACAGCTTATGATGTAATTTTTGAAAACTTCCTTCACAACACATCACAGTTCTGGGCAATGCTTCCAAGCGATGCATATCCCGAGCTTGCTGACAAATACCTTTCTGATGCAGAGCATGCAGAGCTTCGCAAGAGCACAGATGCATTCTATCAGGCACAGTTGAACCTTGAAGACAACATCAGAAAGTTTATGGCTAAAGGTGGTCAGTTCAACACCCTTTGCGGTTACGGCCTCTTCTTTGGTGAGCAGGAATATTCATTCTTCGCAACAGTTGCTTGCTATAAAGATGTAAACAGCGACGGTATTATTCAGCTTGATTCAACATCTCTCGGTGCAACAGCAGCTCTCCCTGGTGAAAAGCTTGAAAACGCTGACCCTAAATATCTTTCACCTGACGGTGAGGTTGATGCTTCAACATGTGCTTTCCCCGATAACACATGGTTCTTTGAAAATCAGCATCATGAAATCGGCGGTAATGACGTAGCTCTTAAGCTTGCTGTAGAACTTCTTCTTGATGAAACTCTTGTTGACGTTCACTCCAATCCTTCAAGATGGCCTCAGTATAACGGCACAAGAAACACAAAATGGGTTAAGAGAAGCTATCTTCCCGATGCAGCAGCAATTGACCGTTCAACTCTCACAGCAGAGCAGATTGCAGTTCTTGACGAAGCTCTTGCAGAAACAGATGAGATGATGAACAGAACAATCGTTGACGTTGAAGGCGATGCAGCAACAGTTCAGAAGCTTTATGATGCTCTTGTATTCTGCGGAGTATATGAAGCTGAAGAAGACACTTCAACTCAGGATACAATCCTTGAAACAATCGCAAGAGTTGCAAGTGACATCGTTTATATGGTAGTTGGTCCTAAAGGATTCTTCGACTGATTAACAATTTAAAATCAATGCCCGGATGCTGTCAGCATCCGGGCATTTTTAATAGTAACCGTTACCCTCACCCGAAGACGGTGGAGTTGATAAATTGTATCGCAGACCCTCACTTCTTAACTTTTCACTATAACTTTTTACTTTGCTTAACCCCCTCAGTCACTTCGTGACAGCTTCTCCTATATCAATAGTGGGAGCCTGATAGGCGGTCGATTTACAGGGGTCGATGAACCTCATCATCCCTTTGACCGATGTGGGCATCGGTCACTACATTTTGCAAAGTAAAAAAACAAAAAACGGGAGAGCACAGAAGCTCTCCCTTAAGCATTATTCTGTTTGAATATACAGACATAGTTGAGATGTCCTTTGATGAGAGATGATGAATATAATTCATCTTTCAACTATTTCAAATAACATTTATAACTATCGAGTCTGCCGTTGTCTTCATAAAGTTTCATAGTTTCTTGATTTAACATTACATAAGGAATATACAAATAAGATAGGTTACCTCCATTTGTCATTTGAATAAAACTTGTAGTTTCAATAGAAAATCGATTAATTATTCTTATAGCATATCCGTTTGTGGTAAAAGTATCGTTATCTAAAATTGTGTATGTACCTGATGCTTCTGTTGAGTATGGTCTGTTAACATAATAGGAACTGAATATAACTTGCTTTTGATTTGGATAAAATTCATAAATACCCGTTCCCTCTTTAATAATAACATATTTACCAAAATTATCTTCAAAAATATAATCGCCTCTATCATTTGTTTGAACTTCAATTAGTTTGCTACCCCATTCTTCAATATTATAAAAGCCTATGTCTTTCAAATTTGTCGTAGTTATAGCTGTTATCGTAGTGGTAAAATTCGATGCATATTCATGTTTTTTTATCGCTACATCTTTTAACTTTTCATATGTATAGGTTATGGTGTAATCCAATTTATAGTTTCTGTTTCCTATAGTTAGCGGTGATTTGGCTTCAGTTGAATTTTCTATACCCGTATAATATAATATTTGAGAAAGATTTTTATTTTCATCGTATATAAACTGTTCAACTGAAAAATATGCAATATTATTACTGGAAATCGTGGTAATTTCGGCTTGGATACATTTATCATCTTCATAAGTTAGTTTTTTACTTTTGGTTACTTCATAATACTCTCCCCCAATAGTATATTTATAATATTCTTCAATTACATTTCCATTTTTATCATAAGTATATTCTGTATAATATGTTGTATCCGGGTCTTGAGGATAAACAACCTTTTCTGACACACAATTCCCATATGAATTGTATTTATATTCATAATGACTTATATTGTGCTCGGAAAATGTTTCATCATCGCTCTCAACTGTTTTAGTAATCACCTGTCCATTGTCATTATACTCAAAATCATAGCTTGAATACCAAATATCAAAATCATAATCAGTCTCTTTTTCAGTTACAATACGACCTGATAAATCATATTCAAATGTCTTTTGATATGATATAGTTGGTGTGTCATATTCATCAGAATATTCTTTTACTTCTTTTGTTAGTACCCACTTGTCACCTTTCACTTCGCAAGCAGTGATTAAGGACATAAGCATTGCTAAAATGAGAATAACAGATAAAATTCTTCGGGTTTTCATTTTTTCTTCCTCCAAAATAAAAAAGTGCGCAGCCGAAGCTACGCACCGAAAAATACATAGCTCCATTTGCTGCGACACAATCTTGCAAATCATCATTAAGGTATGCAAGAACAGAGCATGTATTTTTACCAGAAGATAAAAATACACACCTAATGATGATTTATTATTCGATTGTGTCGCAGATTTATTCTACCATAGGAGAAATAAAAATTCAACAGATAAATAATATCTGCTGAATTTTGTTGACTATATTTAAAAAAACGCCCTTGCCTAAGAGGAGTGGAAAAACTATTTCCTGTTTTTTATTACTCTTGCGGGGGAGCCGACGGCGATTGAGTATGGTGGAATGGGCTTCACAACTGTTGAGCCTGCACCGATAACGGAGCCCTCACCGATATTGCCAGAATACATTACGCAAACGCCCATGCCCAGGTAGCAGTCATTGCCGATTGTAACCTTTTCACAGTGACCGCCCTGAGAATAAATGATTCTTTCCGGATCGTCATAAATGTGAGAGTAGGGGGTGAGAGAAATATTCTGAGCAAGAAGGCAGTCCTCACCGATTTCAAGGCCCACGTGACCGAAAAGAGTTGTGCCTGTACCGATATATGAGCCTCTGCCAACCTTGATGTAGCCTGTTGAAACACGCTCGGTGTCAAGGTACACCCTTTCTTGAACGGCAACATTGTCGCCAAGGGTGATTCCGCCTTCGCCGCGTGCTATCAGAGTGCAGTCGTCTTTGATGCATACATTGTTGCCAAGGGAGATGTATTCAGGGTTAACAAGCTTAACCCCTGCACCAATTGTCACATTTTCACCCATAAATTTAAGCTTTGTTTTGTAATATTCAACCCTTGCCTTTGCTGCGTAGTCAGAAGGGTCGTTCATAATAACTGTCTGATAAAAGCTTTCTTTTTCTTCATCATTAAGTCCATTAAAAATATCTGTAAAAAATCCCATTATTTTTACCTCCGTTTTGTTAGGTTACTATAAAACGATAACACATTGATTTTTAAAAATCAATACACTTTTATGAAAATGCAAAATAATTCATTGATTTTTACCATAGGAGTTGTTATACTTGAAACGATAAGTTTAAAGGAGGCGTTTTAATGCTTTATCCCAAAAATCAAGATAAAAAATTAAGTGAAGAGCTTTTTAAAAATCCCACTTCTGAGTATCGTTGTACTCCATTCTGGGCTTGGAACTGTGAGCTTAACGAAAAAGACCTTCATCAGGAAATCGACTTTATGAAAGAGATGGGTATGGGCGGATTCCACATGCACACACGTGTTGGTCAGTCTACCGAATATCTTTCAGATGAATATATGAGCTTTATTAAGTCCTGCACCGAAAAGGCTAAGAAAGAAAAAATGCTTTCATGGCTTTATGATGAGGATAAATGGCCATCAGGCTTTGCAGGTGGATTGGTTACCAAAAAGGCAGAAAACCGTCAGAAGTTTCTTTTGTTCACTCAGTATAAAGAGGACGGCAAGGGCGAGCTTCTTGCGCGCTATGATGTGAAGCTTGACGCTGACGGATACCTTGAAAGCTACAAACGTCTTAACGATGGTGAAGAGTCAGAGAATATGCCACGCTACGCTTTTCTTGAAACTTCGGAAGAAAGCCCCTGGCACAATTTCCAGACTTATGTTGACACCCTTTCCAAGTCAGCTATTGATGATTTTATTAATGTTACCCACGAAAAATATAAAGAAGTTGTAGGTGAAGATTTTGGTGAAACAGTGCCTGCAATCTTTACCGACGAGCCTCAGGTTGCCCGTAAAAACAGCATGGACTACGCTGACTCTGATGAAGAGATGCAGATGCCATTTACAACCGATTTTAACGATACATATAAGGCAACCTATGGCGTGGACTTCTTTGACACGCTTCCCGAAGTTGTGTGGGACAAAAAAGACGGTGACCACCTTGCAAGATACCGCTATCACGACCACGCAACAGACCGCTTTGTTGAAGCATTTTGTGATAATATCGGCGACTGGTGTAAAAAGAATAACATTCTTCTCACCGGTCATATGATGGAAGAGCCTACCCTTGAAAGCCAGACCTGTGCTGTTGGTGAGGCAATGAGAGCTTACCGTTCATTCGGACTCCCGGGTGTGGATATGCTTTGCGATAACAGAGAGTTCACCACCGTTAAGCAAGCTGCAAGTGCAACACATCAGTTTGGTTACCCCGGTGTTATGAGTGAGCTTTACGGTGTTACTAACTGGGACTTTGACTTCAGAGGTCACAAGCTTCAGGGTGACTGGCAAGCAGCCCTTGGTGTAAGTGTTCGTGTTCCCCACCTTTATTGGGTTTCAATGCGCGGTGAGGCAAAGCGTGACTATCCTGCATCAATCGGTCACCAGTCAGCATGGTATAAAGAATATTCATTTATCGAAGACCATTTCGCAAGAGTAAATACTCTTATGACAAGAGGTACAGCCGATGTTAAAATCGGTGTGATTCATCCTATTGAATCTTATTGGCTCCACTATGGCCCCACAGATGTAACAGGTGAAACTCGTGAAGAAATTGACAAGCGTTTTCAGGATATTACCGAATGGCTGATTTACGGCACACTTGATTTTGATTATATCAGCGAATCTCTTCTTCAGAATCAGTATGCAGGTGCAGAAGGTGGCTTTAACGTTGGCAAGATGAAATATGACGTTGTAGTTGTTCCGGGTTGCGAAACCCTGAGAGATTCAACTGTTAAGGCTCTCAATGAATTTGCCGATAACGGCGGCAAGGTTATTATTATGGGCGAGGTTGCATCTCTTGTTGATGCAAAGGCTTCAGACGAACCCAAAGCTCTTGCAGAAAAATGCGAGTGTATCAGCTGGAGCAAGGCTGCTCTTTTCAAAGCTCTTGAGAATTACAGAACTGTTGAAATTTTTGGCAGATGGGGTCATCATTCCGATAACCTTATTTATTCAATGAGAAATGACGGTGAAGGCAAAAATCTCTTTATCTGCCACGCAAAAGCTCCTGACAGAAGATGCGTTGACAGAGAAGAAGAGTACCTCATCACTATCAAAGGTGAATATCGCCCGATTCTTATGGATACCCAAACAGGTGACAGCAGGGAAATTCCTGCGACATACAAAAACGGAAAAACTCTTATTAATTGGACATCTTATTCACAGTCAAGCCTTCTTCTTCGCCTTGAAAACGGCAAGAGCGAGCTTGTTGAAAATGAAAAAGAAGATTTGGGCGAGCTTTCATATCTTCAGAATGAAGCAGAGCTTATTCTTGACGAACCTAATGTTTGTGTGCTTGATATGGCACAGTGGAAGGTTGACGACGGCGATTGGCAGGAAAAAGAAGAAAATCTTCGCCTTTGCGTAAAAGCAAAAGAAATGCTGGGCTTTTCAACTGCAGCGGTTGACGGTGCACAGCCTTGGGTTGTGGGCAAGGTTGAGGCAAAGAACACAATCACCACAAAGATGACCTTTGTTTCAGAGGTTGAGGTGGAAAATGCAGTTCTTGCCCTTGAAGATTTTGATATAAGCGACATCATTTTCAACGGAGAAAAGGTTGAAAAGGTTGCACAGGGATATTATGTTGACTTCTCAATCACCAAGGTCAATATCGGCAAAATAAACAAAGGCGAAAATACCGTTGAAATCACAAAACCCTTTACCGTTGTTTCAAATGTTGAAAATGTGTTTGTTTTAGGTGACTTCTGTGTTGAGGTCAACGGCACAGATGTTAAAATTATTGCACCTAAAAAGACTGTTCGCATTGGTGACGTAACAAGACAGGGATACCCCTTCTACGGTGGTGCAATGACTTATCGCTTTAAGCTTGACGGAGGCAAGAAAACAAAAATCCGTCTCGGTCTTTTTGCAGCTCCCTGCGTTGTGGCAGACCTTGACGGCGAGCGTGTAGCCAACGTTTCACTTGCCCCTTATGAGGCAGATTTGGGCGAACTCAGCGATGGCGAACACATTCTTGATTTGAAAGTTTACCTCAGCCGAATTAACACCTTCGGTGCTCTTCACCACTCAAACTATGCTTGCTTGTGGTTCGGTCCTGACGGCTGGTATTCAAAAGATGAATTCTGGAGCTATGAATACAGAATTACTACTGACGGACTTCTTACTGCACCCAGAATTTTTACAAAATAAGTTAAAATTAAGACCTTGCAGACTTAAAAATCTGCAAGGTTTTTTTAGTTAAAAGACGGAGCTTTGCCGTCGATTTTATTAAACTGTGTGTTATCAGGTGAGGGCTCAGACATGCTGAAATACATCTTAGCCGCCTGAGTTGTGCCAAAATCACGGTTTGAGCCTGTGTTCTGAACCTTGTTGAATGCTTCACGAAAAAGAGCGTTGTGTGCCTCTTCCCGGTTAAGAAGAAAGTCAATGGTTTCTTTAACCTTTTTGTCGTCGATCTGTCGATAAAGGTATTCATATACTACCTTAGCTCTCTGCTCTGAGGCGATGTTTGAAAGCAAATCTGCACAAAGGTCACCGGTTACGCTGACATAATCTCCTGTCCAGGAATAGCCTGAAGCGTTGATAAGCCCGGGATTAAGCCCCAATAATACGTGAGACTGAATTTCACCTGCAGGAACCTCACAGCAATCTACATCGTGGCCGTTAAGCAGATTGATTGTCTGTGCAACCATTTCCATATGACCAAGCTCTTCGGCGGCAATGTCAAGAAACAAATCTTTGATTTCAGGGTCTTTTATTCTGAAACTTTGAGACATATACTGCATAGCCGCTTTCAGCTCTCCGTTTGCACCGCCAAGTTGCTCCTGCAAAAGGGCGGCATATTGGGGATTGGGTCTTTCAACCTCAACAGGGTGAAAAAGCATTTTTTCGTGTTTGAACATAAAAACACCTCCGTTTTTTATTTATTGTTAACGGAGGTATATGGTTTTATGAAATTTTTTAGAGATTTTATCGGCAATAATTTTCTATATAAAATTTGTATTTTTGTTCTGTTAAATCTGCATATTGTAAAATTAAGGAGCGATTGTTTTTGAGGTCATTTATGCTATTAACCAAACCTGTTCCGTCTGCAAAGCACTGAGTTAAATAATCATTTATTTCTTTAGAATAATGACTTATATCCCTGTAATTATTAAGGTCAGAAGTTATCTCAAAACTTTGAAAATCATAAATCTTAACATTTTTATATTTTTGTGAAAGCTCAAAAATACGCTCTTTTGCATCACAAAATGCATCAAAGTGACCGTTTTGTTTGGCATATATCCAATAAAGAGAAGAATATGGCGGAAAGAACAATACATACTCTGTGTTACTGTTTAATTCTGAAATGGTTGAAAACAAAAGGTCAATGTTTGCGTTAACCGGTTTTTCGATTCCTTCAGCTTCAATTTCGCTTACACCGTAGCCGTTTTTTTCTAAAGATTCCAAAACCTTATTTTCACCGGTTTGGTAGTCATTATGCCACGCACCCAGCTCGTCAATATCAGTGGAGTTTTTAATAAATGACGGCACACTGATGTTGAGCTTTTCCATTCCTTTAATCATAAGGTCAAGAGGTAAGAATCTTGTATAAACCTCACTGCTGAGAAGATATTTGTAGTCATCCTCATAGCCGTTAGCAAGGTATTCCGGAATGTTAAACTCAGCATCGTCAGGCTCAATTGCAAAACGCTGAAGGTCAATTGAAACAAAAATCTTTTTGCTTTTTGAATATTTATTAATATGTTTAAGATAAAAGCATGTTTCGGGAACAGTCATACCACCGATATTAACCTTTAAAAGGTTAAGACCCATTGTTTCTTTAAAAACATCGGGGTCAAAATTCTGTGTCATAGATGAGCCGAGCATAACGGAATCATATTTATAATTTTTAACAAGACCTACGCAAGAAAATTTCGGGCTCAAAAAATAGTTGTCGCTTTCATCATATCTGTATTGGTATAAAGGGTCGACGGCAAAGGTTATACCGCCGAGAATTAACAGCAGAATTAATGAAAATGCTATGGTCTTGATTGCCCATTTTTTGTGTGTCATAAAAATCCCTCAGAAATTAAAATAGATAAATACGCTTTCTCTTGAAATGAATAAGACAGAAACTGCAAAAAGAACAGCAACAATAACTGAGTTGAGTGTTGTCAACTTAAACTTTTCTGCCCTTTCAATAACATTCTTGCTGAAAAATACCGTAACAAGTAAGCCGACAATAAGAATAAATACATAAGCAAGGGCAATTGGAGCTGGCAGTCCCATAATTCCGTCAGCGGCAATGTCGGCAACGGCAGAAATGCCAAGGTTTGAAACATTGACCATGGCCTTATATACAGCCAAAGCACGGTCAAAGCTTTCTGCCCTGAAAAGAACCCATAATGCATTTGTTATTAAAAATGTTACTGCAATTTTAATTGGTTTCGGAATTTTTGCGAGAAGCTTTGAAAAGATTTTTTCAAAAACGATGCAAAGCCCGTTAAGTCCGCCCCATAAAACGAAGGTCCAGCTGGCGCCGTGCCACAATCCGCTTAATAAAAATGTTATCATGTAATTTAAATACATTCTAATTTTACCTTTGCGATTGCCGCCTAAAGGGATATAAATAAAAGTGCGTAACGCTCTGCCGAGGGTAATGTGCCAACGCTGCCAGAATTCACCGATGCTTTGTGATTTGTAAGGTGAATTGAAGTTCAGTGGGATGTCGATATTAAACATTTTGCCAAGTCCGATAGCCATATCGGAATAACCTGAAAAGTCAAAATAAATCTGTAAGGTGTAGCTGAGCGAAGTTACCCAACCGGCGGCAAAAGAAAGCTCGTCAGAGCTGAAACCGTTGTTTACAAAAATATTAAGTGTATCGGCAATAACAAGCTTTTTAAAAAGACCGAAAACAAAAATATAAAGCCCGGGGCAGAAATTTTCAAAATTGAAGCGTCGGTTTTTCTTGTTAAGGAATTGAGGCATCATTTCTGAATATGAAACAATGGGGCCTGCAACAAGCTGAGGGAAAAAGCTTACAAAAAGGGAATAGGTCAAAAAGTCTTCAACCTTTTCTTCTTTTTTATAAACAGATATAATAAAAGAAAGCTGTTGGAAGGTGAAAAAACTGATACCCAAAGGCAAGAGAATGTTTTTGAGAACAAAGTCGGTGCCGAAAACGGAGTTAATGTTTTCAACAAAAAAATCGTAATATTTAAAATAGCCCAACAAACCGAGATTAAACAAAACACCTGTGGCACACAAGGATTTTGAAAGCCATTTTTTATCAAAAGTCTTGCTTATAAAATAACCGATGAGGTAATTAATAACGATTGATGCAAGAATGATAGGAAGATAACTTATATTGAAATATGCATAAAAAAACAATGATGCAACAACCAGAATAATATTCTGAACAAGCATGCTTTTGTGTGCACAGAAGTAGCCTACCAGTACAATAGGCAAAAATGCAAACACAAATTCATAAGATGAAAAAACCATAAAACAATCCTCTTAAAAATAAACTTTTTAAAAGCAGAAATACTGACAATTATGTTAGTCTGACCTGAAAATCCCCACAGAAGGTTCTGCGGGGATTTTATTATTGGGCTTCGGTTGCGGCAGTGGTGGTTGTCGGTTTGTCCGCGGCAATAACGCTTAAATCTTTGCCGAGGCTGTTGGGGAACTGATAATCGGCAAAGGGGAACTGTTCACGCAGATATTTCATCTGAAAATCAACCGACGGATTTGTAACGCCTAAATAACATTGATAAATTGAAGCGTTATAATATAAATCTTCAAGCATATCATAATGGGCATTTGCTTTGTAACCGGATTTGTTAACTGTTACGGTGAAAAGGTTTCCTCCCTTGTTGAAGCTGACAAGCTCTACACCGTTTTTCTTTTCGTATTCATTGCCCTTGGTTTCATTATATTCATATAAATTTTCAACCATTGAAGGGTAAAATGAAGTTTTTACGGTGTAAACAACATTAACATCATCTTTTTTAACAGCAACGTAGCCGCTTGCAAGCTGCTCGTCACTTAATGTGTCTGCAGGAACGTTACCCTGATAATAGGCAAGAGGAACGGTGATTTCAACAGTTTCACCTGAAAGGTCAAGGAGTGAATCTTTAACAGCAATAACCTCATCGCTGCTTTCCTGACCTTGCTGAACAACAGCCGCCGCTGTTTCACCTTCAACGTCATAATGCTCTTCTTTAACGCTGTTGTCGCTTATGTACCACACAAGAAGAACGAGAAAGAAAAGTGCGATAAAAGCCGAAACGGCAATAACAGCCTTTTTGCTTTTGCTGCTTTTCTTAACATCAGGGTCAAATTCCTGTTGATAATCTTTTTTAGGCATAACATCCTGTGATGCATTTTTATCTTTTTTCATAAAGAGTCTCCTCTCCGGCAATGCATTATAAAAGTATTATATTATCACTTGACGATTTTGTCAAATTATCAGTCAAAATAAAAGTCAATACAGTTTCTTTCTTTGTTTTCGATGTAGCTTACAGAGCGTGTATTAAGCTGAGTATTGTATATTTTGTTGGCTGAATCGGTTAGTTTATAGATTTTGCCGTCAGTTATAAGGTAGTCGAATGCCTGTGAATAATAAGAGCTGCTTTTAAATCGGATTTCAAGGTGGCTGTTGTTTTTGAGTGCCATAAGCTTTTTGAGTCTTGATAAAGCTTTGGAATTAAGCTTACCGAAAAGGCAGTCATTTTTTATGAAATAGTTTGCTTCGCCACTGTCACAGGCAAAAAACTTTTCATAATCAAAGTGGTCGATGCCGATATCTTCATCACTTAAATTCATAAAAAGATGTGAAACAGTTTCCTTTCCGCTTTGGTTTGTGGGGTCATCCCACGTAACATCAAGGTGGTAATAGGCTCCGTCAATATTTACAATGTTCCACATATGCCCTTCGGTTTTGCCGTCAGTTGATGTTGCCTGACCCGAAACGGTATAGCACTCAAGTCCGGCTTTTTCTAAAAGGAGCTTTGCTGCCTTTGAATAGCCTTCACAAGCAGATAAGCCGTCAACAAGGCAGCTGTACGGTGTTGAAGAGCTCAGAGCAACAGCGGAGTCGTAGGTGCAGTTGTTTACAATGTAATCATGAATGAAAAGCTCTTTTTCAAAGTCATCAGCATCTGTGTCAATGTGAGAAAGAATGCTGTTGCACACGCTGTCGAGGGTGTTCAGCATTACACGCTGCTGAGGTGGAGACATTGTGTAATTGGGTTTAAGGTAACAAAGGTCATCACTTGTAATAATTGTATTGTCTCTGCCTATACACATAACTGTCGGGTTATCATAATTAACAGCTTCAACCACTGCGGTGAGCTCTTCGCCGGTCATCAAAGGTACCTGAATCATGTCAGGGAACTCATATTCGGCATTGAAAATCTCATCAAGAATATGGTTATACGCTTTTTTCTGATTGTTATTTAGTTTTGAATAATGATTTTTATAAGCAGAGCCGAAGCTGCTTTGCTCAAGGGGGATTTCATCCCAATTGATAACGGTTTCTGCCCCGAAGGTTTTATCAACAGCTTCAAGGATTTCTGTTTTATGGCTGACAGCAACGGCGATAATTACAATTGCAGTCACAAAGCTTAAAAATTTTTTCATTTTTTCACCGTTCTTGGTTGGGTTCAGCTTTTAAGGTCTTCAATGCTTTTAACGGCAACGGCTTTTGCATCATCTTTTTGAGCAATAATTTTAATAATATCAAGGTTGTCTGCAGTGTCAACAAAAGAGATGTTGCTGTTACCGTTCAGTTCACCGAGAACACCCTTGTAAATTTTCATCGGGTTTTCCATATTTTCTTCAATTATATAATCTTCAACCATTGCACAAAAAAGATCAGCCTGACCTGAAAGCCCTTTTTCTTTAAAATATTTTAAATATTTTAAAAGCGACTCACCCTTGATGGTCTGCCTGCCGGGTGTAAGAATGAGGGTAAGGTCCTTGGTACGGTATTCAACCCTTTCCGGAACATTGTATTCAAGACCGTCCATATAATTTACGGCAAGGGCAAAGGTGTTTTCATCTGAAGAAACAAAACGGTCAATTTTAATGTTGCAGTCTTTGCTGACAGCGTTCATAACTTCGTTTTCTCCGCCTGATTCATAGCTTTGAATATAGCTGTCTTTAACCTCAAGAGGGCAAATTTTGATACTGCCATCAGATGCATTGACCTTTGCTAACACTAAAAAATACATTTCCTTTTTGCCTGTTTCTGCAGTTTCGGAGGATGAAATGCTTGTGAAAAGAATGGTGGCTTCACCTTCTTTTCCTGAATATGCAGAGTCATCCTGAAATTCTTTTTCAAAAGAAGACATAATTTTATCAATACTCAGGTTATCTACTTTTGAAGAGAGATAGACAAGAGTTCCACTGCCGAAAACTAAAATAAAGGCAACAAAACCCAGCAGAAAAAACTTCCACCGTCCCTTTTTTTGAACCCTGACGGGGTTGAAAAGTCGTTCATCTTTTTTGCTCATAAGCTCACTTTACCTTTTTAAAATTACTGATGAGTTGGCACATATGCTTACAGAAATTCCGTCGCATTCGCTCTCACCGAAAATTACATAACTGCCATGCCTGTCCTCAGGCAAAAAATATCTGATGGGGTGATTATTGCTGTTTGAAATAACGGTAATGTCGTCTCTTGAATAAGCAACGCAGCCCATGACGGCTGAAATTATTTTGCACTCAGCCGAGGCAAATTGGGGGTTTTCTTTTCTTACCTTGCCGAGGGCACGGTAAAACTCAAGAAGGTCGTTATTCTCTTTGCCCCAAGGGTAATAGCCTCGGTTAAACGGATCTTTATAGCCTTCAAGACCTGCTTCGTCACCGTAATAAACACTTGGAACTCCGGGGAGAGTAAACTGAAGTACAGCCGCCTGTTTTAAAAGGCGGATGCCGGTTCTGAGCTTTTCTTCATCAAGCTTTCTGCCGGATTGCCACTCTCTGCCACGGTAAATACAGCTTTCACCTGCAAGGGCAGTGATTGCCCTTTGCGTGTCGTGAGTGCCGATGTGATTCATAAGCGTGTCGATAACAGGCTTGGGATAATTTTCAATAACGGTAACAACAGCTTTTTCAAAGTTTTCAGCATTGCCGTAACGCACAAAATCAATAATGCAATCAGCAAAGGGATAGTTCATAACGCTGTCAAGCTGGTCGCCTTGCAGATAACGGCGTCTTTTGCCGTAGCTCGATTTATTTGAAGCGTCTTCCCACACTTCGCCGATAATAAGGGCATCGGGGTTGTGGGATTTAACGCTTTTTCTCAATGCATCAAGAAATTCATCGGGCAACTCATCTGCAACATCAAGCCGCCATCCGCTTGCGCCCGCAGAGAGCCATTTTTGTAAAATTCCGCCCTCACCTGAAATGTAGTTTATAAAGTCAGGTGTTTCTTCAATGACCTCGGGCAAAATGTCAATGCCCCACCAGCTTTCGTATTTGTGTGGCCACGAAAGAAATTTATACCATTTATAATAAGGTGAGTCTTTGCTCTGAAAAGCACCTGTGTCCGGGTATCTTCCGTTTTTGTTAAAATATCGGCTGTCACTGCCTGTGTGGCTGAAAACACCGTCAAGTATTATCTTAATGCCGTGTTCCTCAGCTTTTTTGCAAAGAGAAACAAAGTCATTTTCATTACCAAGCAGAGGGTCAATTTTTTCATAATCAGCAGTGTCATAACGGTGGTTTGACTGAGCCTCAAAAATGGGATTGAGATAAATACAGCTGACACCGAGTGAGCTGATGTAATCAAGCTTTTCTTCAATGCCTTTCAGGTCACCGCCAAAAAAGTCGTTGTTTAAAACTTTGCCGTTTTGATCAGGTCGCCAGTAAGGCTCCCCATCATAGTCGGTTCTGATAATTCGGTTTTTGGGAACATCAGCTTTCGCCTGCCCTGAAAAATAAAATCTGTCAGGGAAAATCTGATAAATCACACCGCCTTTTATCCAGTCGGGGGTAGAAAAATCTTTGGAATAAACGGTTATCTGCCATTCCTCACCCGAAGGAGCAAAGCAGCCGTTAAGTGTGTCACGGTAACGAAAAATGTTGCTTGTTCCAAAGCTTGTGTCATACTCAAAGTGATAAAAATACAGACCCTTTTCACCAAGGGGAATCTGAAATTTCCACCATTCCTCGTTGTCGTTTTGCATACAGTCCCACCACATTGAATAGCGGCAGGAGGTTTCACCGTCTTTTGTGATAACAACACGTGCACCTGTGCAACCGAAATCTCTGGGCAGAATAATTCTGAAAGTGATTTGAGTGTCTTCTTTCACTGCCCCGAGTGGGTATTTGTGATATTCTTTTGTAGAATTAAAGGGAATATACATTATTCTTGCTCCGGATTGTTTTGATAGTCAGGTTGAGTTTCATCGTTTGCCTGTGATGATGCTTCACTGCTGTTGTCGGTGTTACTCGGGTCAGAGTTGCTCTCGTCAGCTTCGCTTGATGGGTTTGTAGGCAAAAGAGTGGTGCTTTCAGCCGTGGTGTTGGTTGGGGTATATACTTTAGTGTCGTGATATTCCGCTTCGGATATATCAAGCAAAGCGTCCGAAATAACAAATCCCACAGCTATAAAAACGAGAGTAATCAGAATTATAAAAACATACCTGAATACGGTTTTGAAAAATATTTTTCTTTTTTGTGACTCGCTTATGGAAAAGGAGTCGTTATATTGATTTTCTTTAAAATCGGCAAAGGCCTTTCTGCGTCTTGAGCCGTTGTTTCTTTCTGCCATAAGTAACTCCTTCCTGAGTCAAGTTTTATGCGAACACGCCTGAACCTGTTATGCCTGTAACTGCCATTGATAAAACGGCAACATAAATAAACATTGCAGGTGTGCCTCTGAACGGTTCGGGGATTTTTTTGCTGTGAGCTATTTTGGAAAAGCCCACACTTATGAGAATTGAAGCCACAATAAAAGCGATGCCTGAGCCAAACCCCGTGCCGATGCTTTCACCAAAGGTGCTTACACTTCGGCGGTTGATAAGGGGAATTGCCATAACAAGTGTGTTCATGGCACACATTGCAAGCTTGGTCATAAATCTTTTGTTGGGTTTTAGTATAATCAGGCTGAGAATACCTGTTATAAAATAAATTATTATCAGTACCGCAAAAAATATAAGAAAATGAACAGATTGATTTTGCTTTTCAATAATCGGAAGGAAGTCGAGTATGCGACAAATTACGGCAGTAACGGTTGAAAAGTAGATAATCATACCTGCTGTTGAAAAAAGCTTTTTGGGCTTTGATGCCATTCGCACAGCTTCGGTCAGTCCGTAGCCACCGCTGAAAACAAGGTTTTGCACAATTACGGCATAAAATGCAGCTGCAAGCATATCAAAAAACCATTGCATACACGCACCTCCTTAAATAAAAATCATACTATAAGGTAGAGTTCTTTTTGAATCTGTGTTTTAAAGCGTAGGTAAAGGTTGCTTCTTTATCATCGCTTTCATCAAGAACAAATTTTGTTTCTGTTTCTTTAAGCTTGTCGGGGTGGTTTTTAATAACCCGGGATTTGTGAAAAGCGGCAAGAATGCCGATGATAAACAATCCGCCGAAGGGCATAAGCAGGCCGTTCATTCCGCCGATAAAAGGAATATCTGCTCCGAGGAAAGTACCGTTGCCGAAAATCTCCCTTATTAAACCAATGGCAATAAGAACACTGCAATATCCCACACTGCAGGCAATTGAATCAAAAAAGCTCAGCTTAACAGAGTTTTTAACAGCAAATTTTTCGCATCTTACACAGTTCAGTGAGTTGAACGCCATAAGTGGCAGATAAATACCCAATGAAGAAAACAGTGAGAGTGAAAATTTTTCAAGCAAAAACATTGTAGGAAAAACAACCAACAGATTGATTACAGAGTAAATTGCCATTCTTACCCAACGTGGAACTTTTTTGAGAATAAGACTTGCTACCGTTTCACACAAAATAAGCGAAATTGAAAAAATGAGTGATAATGCAAGAGCGTTTATCACCGAAGTAGCTGCCGCGGCAACAGGGCAAATACCCACAACCTGAACCAGAACAGGGTTTTTGATAAAACCGTCAAGGTAAATCATATCTTTAAGTGAGGCTTTCTGTCGGTTCATTTGCAACCACCTCCGTTCTGACTTTTCCTGCGGTGAAAATATATTTTTTAATTACGGGCCAAAAAGCGTTGGTAAGAAGCACGGCAAAGCATCCTGCGTCTTCATATGTTCCAACCCGGTTAAGTATAATGTAAACAACGCCCATCATCATACCGTATAAAATGCGTTGAATATTTTTCTTGGGTAAAAGTGAATCTTCCGTAACGAAGAAAACGGCCATGCACAAAGTGAAGCCGCTGCACATTCTCAGGCAGATAACTCTGAAAACGTTTTGAGTAAAAAAGTTTTCACTGTTAACGGCTGTTATTATAACTGCACCTATAAAGCAGGTGAAAAGAAATGCAAAGGAGTTAAGAAAATTTTTGGGTCTTTTTAAAATCACAAAAATCAGCAGTCCGAGCATCGCAACGGTGCAGGTGGTGCCCATAGCCCCTGGCACTGAGCCGATAAATGCGTTTATCAAATCAATGGCGGTAACGATAGGTGTGCCTCTGGAAAGGCTCTGGGCTATTGAAATGCTTCCTACGCTGTCGCTTTGATAGTCAAAAACAAGGTCGGGTCTGCAGATGCTCAAAAAAGCAATGCCTGCCGCGACAGCAGAAAAAGGCGAAAGGTTGAGCGAGCCGAAAGGTATTTTAATCATAAACACGGAAAACGCACACCCTGCAACCGGTAACCACAGTGGGGCAGAGGCAGGGAGCATCAAAGCGGTCAGCCCGCCGATGAAAATTGCGTGGCAGTTTTTGATTTTAAACTTGCGGTTGATAACCTTGCAACCGATACAGTCAAAAATCAGAGCACTTAAAACGGAAACGGCAAAAAGAGAGAGTGCTTTTATTCCGTGAAAATGGCAGGCGATTGTGAGCAGAATAAATAACGCAAAGCACATATCCGAATAATATGTGTTCTTCTTTTTCTTTCCTTTTTTCTTCACCGGCATTCTGCTCACCTCTTTCCATATTTTATTCATTGAAATAAGCTTGGATTCTGATTTATAATTTGCATAGATTCCTGCTTATGTGAGGTTTTGTGTCGGCAATACCGATTTCACATTGCAAGAATATATTATCTGACAAATATCAGAGCATAAAAGGGGGATTTGCTGTGTATATTCATTCATCGGGCAAAAACAAGTTTGTTGTGGAGCTTACTCAAAAAGATATGCAGGAGCTTGATATTACATACGAAGAAATGGATTATTCTAAAATTGAAACCCGTCGTGTAATCTGGACCATATTGCAAAAGGTCCGTGACGACCTGGGCAAAGATGTTGACCCGTCGGGTAATCTGCTGATTGAAGCTGCGGCAGACAGCCGCGGAGGCTGTGTTTTGAGCTTTACCGTAACAGAAAAAAGGCGTAATTCTGAACTCCGTCAGCCGTTGAAGCTTACCAAAACAGCTGAAAGCGTTATCTATGAATTTAAAAATTATGACGATTTGCTCGATATGATAACGGCAATGAAAAGCTCCGGGCTAAAGTATAAAAGCAGGCTCTTCAAAAACGGTGAAAGGCTGAGGCTTGTGTGCTGTACCATACCGTCTGCCGACGAAAAAAAGATTATTGAAGAGTATTCTGTCCCTGTTGGGAAAGATGCGTTTACTCTTAATTATACCCTTGAGCATTGGCAAAGTGCAGGGCATATTTAATAATCAGGCGTTTCTGATTTTTTCAATAGCTTCAGCTGTGTTTTGAGCACCGAAAACGGCACTGCCTGCCACAAGCACATCAGCACCGGCCTCCTTAACAAGGGGGGCGGTTTTTTCGCTTATTCCGCCGTCAACCTGAATGTGCATAGGAAGGTTTCGACTGTTACATTCTTCTCTGATTGCTTTGATTTTTGGCAGCATATCTGCCATAAAGCTCTGGCCGCCAAAGCCCGGCTCAACAGTCATAACAAGCACCATACCGATTTTATCAAGATACGGAAAAACTGCCTCAGCAGGGGTGCCCGGTTTAACGCTCAGGGCAGGGATTTTTTCGTATTTTTTTATTTCTTCAATAGTCAGGTCAATATCGCTGTCACTTTCAACGTGAAAGGTGATTCCGTCTGCACCCGCCAGGGCAAAGTCTTTGACATAAAAAAGCGGGTCGCTTATCATCAGATGAACATCAAAAAACTTTTCGGAGTGACGACGGAACATTTTCATAACAGGGGCACCGAAGGTTATGTTAGGCACAAAATGACCGTCCATAACATCAACGTGAATCCAGTCTGCTCCGCAACGGTCAATTTTGGCAATTTCTTCACCTGCCATACTGAAATCGCAGGATAAAATTGACGGTGAAATAAGAATGTTGTTCATCTTGCAATCTCCCCTGATTGAACTTTGATAAGGTTTCTGTAAACTGCGATGTGCGAGGGTGAAACGAATTTATCTTCGTGAATACTGCCAAAATACCAGCGTGTGAATTTGCACGAGCTGTTGATCTCTTCAAAATAAGAGTTAAGACCTGTGAAACGGACATTTTCTTTGTCTTTAAGATTTAAAAAAGCTTTGATTTTTTGAGGAGGCTCGTGGGTAACAATAAAGTCAACCTCAAATTTTTCTCTTTCAAGGTTGTGAACACCGTTTTTCATCTCTTCCGCAGATGGAATCTCGGCTTTTGACCAGGTGTTGTTTTCAAAGCGAATGTCAATGTCGGGGCTTTCGCCTCCGCCCATGGCAAAGATTTTTTCGCCTTCAATTTCAAACACATATCCTCTGAGCAGGTGATAGATGTTGTCTCTTATTTTGTGAGCCATTCCGCCTGCAAATTCCACAACGGGGTACTTTGCAAGCAGGTCAAAGTTTTCGTGAGTGCCGTCAACAAAGCAGATGGTGTAAGGTTTTTTTGACAGCTTGTCTAATGTTACTTTTTCGCTTTTGTCACCGTTCCATATAAAGCCGAAATCACCGCAGATAATAAGGGTGTCATCCTTTTTGATGTTTTTGAAAGTCGGCTGTTTAAAAATTTTTGCATCGCCGTGCATATCGCCTGTTACAAAAATCATAAGCTTGCTCCCGTCTGCAAAATATAAAATTTTGCTACACTCTTTATTTTTTGAAAATAGTTTGTTATAATACTCGTGGTTCATAAACCTATACTATTATATAATACAACAATTCATGGTGGTTTGTCTATGAAAAAAGTTATAATTTTTATAAGTATTCTCGTTTTAATTTTAACAACAGCGGTTATTCCTGCCAATGCACAGGATTATTCCTCTTATGTTGAGCTGAATTGTGAAATTGACTATATGATAAGCCTTGATGACGGCAGCGTGGTTATTTCAAAAAATGCACAGAAAAAGGCAGCCCCTGCATCAATGACAAAAATTACCACAGCGCTGGTTGTTTTGCAGAATTGCCCTGACCTTAACGAAACGGTAACTGTTTCACAGAATGCCGTTGATGCCCTTAAAGGAACGGGCAGCTCCCTTTCAGGCCTTAAAGTCGGTGAGCAGATGAGCCTTCTTGATATGCTTCACTGTCTGCTTGTTCCCAGCGGTAATGATGCTGCGGTTGTGCTCGCTGAGCACGTTGCAGGCAGCCAGGCAAAGTTTGTTCAGATGATGAATGACTGCGTAAAAAAGCTCGGCTGTAAAAACACTCATTATGATAATCCCCACGGCCTTGACAGTGAAACTCATTATTCAACCGCTGAGGATATTGCCATAATTGCAAAGGCAGCGCTTGAACACAATGCTTTCAAAAACATTGTCAGTGAACCGAAATATACCCTTAAAGCCACAAATATGAATAAGGAACGCACACTTATCAACACCAACTTTTTGATAAACCCGGTATATGTAACATATTACAGAAGCTTTGTAAAAGGCATTAAAACGGGTCATACTGAAGATTCAGGTTACTGCGTTTCAACATATGCTTCAAAAGACGGTTATAATTACCTTGCCGTTGCAATGAACGGCGATTACCGTGACTCTGATAAAGATAATATTGAAGAAAATCAGTCTTTTATGGACACCATCAGAATGTATGAATGGGCATTTGCTAACCTCAGCTATGAGCTTGTTGCCCCCAAAAATATGATGGTTTCTGAGGTGGGGGTAAATTATTCTTGGAAAACGGACTATGTTCAGCTAAAGCCAAAGGATGATTTCAGAACCCTTGTTCCGACAGGTACTGATGAGGGCAGTGTGCTTATTGAACCCATTGACAAGCCCGAAACAGTTGATGCTCCCATAAAAGCAGGCGATGTTGCCTGCAAGGCAAAAGTAATTTACGCTGACACCGAAATTGCAACGATTGATCTGGTTTATTCTCAGAGTGTGGGCAAAAACTACCTCCTTTACGGTTGGAGCCTTCTGATGAGGTTGTTTTCAAGCACAATATTTAAAATTCTGTTTGCCCTTGCGGTTATCGGAGTTATTGTTTATATTGCACTTGTTATGCGCTCAAACGCTGTGAGAAAGAAGAAAAAGAACCAGCTCAGAATCGTTAAAATCAATGATATGGAAAAGACACAGAATACTAAAAAGCAAGACAGAAATTACAAACCGAAGCATTGACAAAGCCTCCCTTTGCACAAGGGAGCCTGAAAAAAATTGCAGAAAACTCCCCCAAACCAATCGGTTTGAGGGAGTTTTAAGTTTACCGTAAAATAATTCCGCATTACGAATTGCAAATTAAATAACCACCAATGCCATAATTCCTGCAAAGGAGAGGGCAACTGAGGCGATTTCTCTTGCACTTGGCTTTTTTGCTGTGAAAAATCCCAGAATGGTGGACACAATCATAACTCCGCCCGTAACCATCGGATATTGAGTTGATGCAGGTACATGAACAAGAGCGATGAGCAAAAGGTAGTTTGCAACCTTGTTTAAAATGCCGTAAGCATTGAGCTGAAAAACTGAAGCCTTGTCAATTTTCGGAAGCTGTTTTCTGAGGAAAATGAGGAAAATTCCTGCAATAACCACTGTTGCTGCGGCAGAAAGGATTGAATACCCTGCTGAGCTAGTTTTGGGAAATTCACTTTCCTGAAAAATCTTTGAAAGCACGCCCGACATTCCGTTAAAAATAAAAATTCCTGCGTAATAAATATAGCCTTTTTTGTTGCCGTCGCTTTTTTGAAAAGTGAGACAAAGAGCAACGGTAATTACTGCAAAGCATACGATTTTGCCTGTTGTAAGAGGTTCGCCGTAGAAGAGAATCCCTGCAACAAAGGGGAGGACCATACCGCCAAGCATTGAAAAAATTGAATAAAGTGAAAGGTTTATGTAAGCCAGCGCTTTAAGGCTGCAGACAATACAGGCTATCATATTAAGGGCAGTGATAACTGACATCACAAGGGTGTAAAGCGTGAATTCAAGACGAAAGCTGTTGATTGCAAGCAAAACAAAAAGACCTGCAATGCTTCCGCCAAAAATAAAAATCATAGATGATGCGAGGCTGTTGCCGTTTTTGGCTTCAAACTTTTCATTAACAAGAAACTGGATACCAAACATTACAACTGCCGCTAAAATAATACCGTAATACAAAAAATCATCCCTTTCCAACGGACAATTATACATAAAATATCCCCACAAGTCCATATAAATTTATATTTTCCTATTGTAATTTTAATTTAATGTATGTATAATATATGGGTCGTAAGATGCGGGAGTAGTATGTTATTTACTACGTGGGATTTATTATCGTCACCCTACCCGCAAATATCCCCGATTTTTCGGGGTGGAGGAGAAAGAACATGCTTGGGAAATATGTTCGTGTTAAAGTAACCCATCCCATTCATTCTCACAATGCGGAAGAGAATATTACCTATGACCTCAACTTTGGCCAGGTGGAGGGTAACAAACGCTTCAATCTGGCGGTCAAAGGTGCCTATATTATGGGCATCAATCATCCCGTTCGCAGTTTTGATGGCAGGGTTATAGCAATCGTCAGGTATAAGGACAACGATTCGGTCTATATCGTGGTTGCACCTAAAAGCACAAGATTTATTAACATTGATATCATCGTTGCAATGAATTTTGCCCTTGACGGCAGAGATTACACTCTTGACTGCCTTTATGAAAGGTCCTGCGGTGCGGTGGTATTCAGAGAAATCGGCGGAATGACAAGATTTCTTTTAATTAAAAACCGCAGAAGTGCCCATTGGGGTTTCCCGAAGGGTCACGTTGAAATGGGTGAAACCGACCAGCAGACAGCTTACCGTGAAGTTCTTGAAGAAACGGGAATTCACATCCGCTTTTTGCCGGGGTTTGTAACAAGGAGCCAATACAGCATTCAGGGCAAGGTTGAAAAAAGTGTAAGCATTTATCTTGCTACAACTGATGACACTAACACAATCATTCAAAAAGAAGAAATTGAAGATTATGTCTGGCTCGGTTATGATAAGGCAAAAACACGCCTTAAGTTTGAAAATGACCATGCAATTTTGGATAAGGCGGTTGACTTTATCGCCAAAAATACAGTGAAAGCTTGAGGAATTATTTATGGATGGTATAATCCAGAATATCGTTACCTTTTTGCAGGATAAAATTCCGGAAGAGCTTGTGGTGTTTATCATATCTGTTCTTCCTGTGTTGGAATTGAGAGGCGGTCTTATCGCCGCCAGCCTTATGGACATTGAATGGTGGAGTGCATTTATATATTGCTTTTTAGGTAATATGCTCCCCATGCCATTTATTCTTCTTTTTATCAGGAAGATTTTTCAGCTTATGAAAAAATGGGGCCCTCTCGGAAAGGTTGTGGACAAGCTTGAAGAAAAAGCCCACAAGCATTCTGATAAGGTTGAAAAATACGGCTTTTGGGGATTGTTTATTTTGGTTGCAATTCCTTTGCCCGGAACAGGTGGCTGGACAGGTGCTCTTGTTGCCGCACTTATGGATTTGAGAATGAAAAAAGCCTTGCCGGCGATTGCATTGGGCGTTTTGGTGGCAGGCATAATCGTAGGTACACTTTCCTACGGAATTGTAGGACTTTTCAATAAAATTTAACGCAGAGGTTTCGGCCTCTGCGTTTTTTTGGTGTATGTTCCTGTTAAGATAGGTGGGAGCTGAGTATGGGCGTCAACCTGATGTCCGAAATGTTTTTATACAAAGGAGCCGAAAACGGCATGTTATCGCAATATCGTAGGGGCGGCCATTGGCCGTCCGTGGTTTGTGTCATTTTACGGACGCGCAATGTGCACCCCTACGAGTCAACTGCTTATCGGCTCCACCTATTGCTTATAGGGTATTCCACTGACAGGGGAAATGTCGCGTAGCGACAAAGGGGTGCCAGTTTTCGGAGAAAAAGCTGTCACGAAGTGACTGAGGGGGTAAAGACTAAGTAAAAAGTAATAAGTAATAGTGAAAAGTGAGGGTTTGCGATGCGTTTTATCAACCCCCACCGTCTTTTGCTTCGCAAAATCCACCTCCCCCGAACTTCGGGGGAGGCTGACGGAAAGTTCGCAACGGTAGGTTTTTGTGTTTGCCCCCAAAATAAAAAATGAACCTGTAAAATTTAAAATCAGGTTCATTTTAATATACGGTATTCGTTTGTGAGGCCAAGAATATAATCGGCGGAGACATTATAAAATTTGCAAAGGGTAACAAGGTGGTGAAGTGGGATTTCTCTTAAACCGTTTTCATATCTTCCGTATTGCTGTTGGGTGGTCAACAGCAATTTTGCAACGTCAGCCTGAGTCAGGTCTTTATCTTCACGAAGGTCTTTGAGCCTTTGGTAGTAAAACACAAAATCAATCCTCTTTGATATTTGCAATTATTTTAAAACAAATCCGTTTGGGTGTATTGACTTTAAATCCAAACGGATTTATAATTAGCCGTGTAAACACAAAAAACACCTTTCTGTACCCAATTTCATACGATTCGTACCCTTTGATGAAATTTTTGATTTTTTTGTGTTACAATTTTTACAAGGCTGATGCCTGAATAGAAAGAGGAGTGTTTTTATGAAAAAGAAATTTTTAAAATCAGTAGCTTTGATAATGTGTGTGGTTATCACTTGCCTTACATTGTCGGTGGGTTCAGTTGCTGCAAGCGGTAATGTTTATGAAATTGATGAACTTGACGGATTCAGTGTGGATTCTGTAGAGACCAACGAATCAGGTACGATTGCGATTTTGACTATAAATCATTATTTGCAATATGCAGTTACAATGAATGGTAAAGACTACACTATACTTAATTTTGATAAATATTTGCCCCAAGGCAGCGAATGGATTTCTGTTTTAGATTATACAATTAATGGTGATACTTTTGTTTTTCTTTTAAGAGCGTACAAAATGGAAATTGTTAAAGAAAAATATTATGATGAGTATGAAGATGAGTATTATTATGAAGAAAACGAAAACCAGGTTGCAACTCACCACATGGTTTTAACAACTACTGATTTTGTTTCATATGAAAAATATAACGCAAATTTTGATTTAAATGTTTATTCAAATTTTGATACAGAAGAAAGAGGATCCATAGGAACTATTTTGCATTGTTTTGGGGATAAGTTTGTTTATATCGGTGATTTATTTGAGGTAACCAAAGTTGTTGATGGTGGAAGGTACGTTAGAGGAATTTGCTATACAACTACAGATTTTATAAATTGGGAAAAACACTACACTCCCGAAGTGCTAAATAACGAAAAAAGCTGGGACAATGAAGCTTACTATTCTATATTTTTTAAAAGCAAAGTTTTAAATAATTATATTGTAATCGAATATCAAGAAGGAGAAATTTATGATATTGTTTATCATAAGTTTGCCTATGCAACAAAGAATATGGACAAATATGTTATGATTTTTAAAGATAACAGCGATGATTTCGATTACACAAGTGAATATATTGAGTGTAATAATAAAATTTATAGATATGATTGTGTTTATAATTCATCATATAATAAATATGTCGAAAATAGGTTTGTTGCCGTTGATTTAGACAATGAAAACGAAAGAGAAATATTGAAAACTAAATTAAAATATTGGATGTACATCTCTTATTATAACCAAAAAGAAGACAGTTTATATTATATAATTGAAAAAGAAAATGGCGATGTTGAGGCATATATTTTTGACAGCAGGAACAATTCTTTCAATAAAAAGGATATAGACTATAATTTATCCGAAGGTGAATTGTATGGATTTAGAGGTGACTATCTTTTCTTTTATGCAAATAATGCATTGTGTATTTCTGATACGGGCAGTCCGTTAGAATATGAAAAACATAATATAACATCATTTGGATTTAATAAAGAATATATAGATGTTTTTATTCTGAACGACAAAGTATATCTGATTGAAAATATGTATCTTTTTGAGAGTACTGAAGATGAATACAAAACCCGAGTAGCAGAAACAGATATTGTTTTGAATAAGCAGAAGCCCGGTGACCTTAATGACGACAACAAGATAAATTCTTCAGATGCGTTGCTTGTGCTTCAGTCTGCAACAGGTATTATAAACTTAACTCAAGAGCAAAAATCATTTGCTGATGTTAACAAAGACGGAAAAATAAATGCAGGCGATGCCCTTCTTATTTTACAGTTTGCAACCAATCTTATATCCGGTTTTTAACGGTAAACAGCAATAAAATGAGAGGAGGAAAGATTTAAAACCCTGTTTATCAATTAATATTAAAATTTAGTGACGTAAAAGAGCTGTGTTTATGCACAGCTCTTTTTTGCCAAGTAAACGTAGTGGACAATGCCCACATCGGTCAGTGGGATGATGTGGGCATCATCCCCTACAAATTCTCACCGTCAGCCGGGTAGGGGCGTGCATTGCACGTCCGAAAACAAAAACGGATTGCAATGGCAGCCTCTACGGATTGACTGTTTATTGGCTCCCCATATTTTAAAATAGGGGGAGTTGTCACGAAGTGACTGAGGGGGTAAAGACTAAGTAAAAAGTAATAAGTAATAGTGAAAAGTGAGGGTTTGCGATGCGTTTTATCAACCCCCACTGTCTTTTGCTTCGCAAAATCCACCTCCCCGAGCTTCGGGGAGACCGATTGCTTTAATTATGCAAAAAATTAAGCTCCCTTTATACAAAGGGAGCCTGAGATTAAATTCCGTCAAATACACCGTGGTGCTTATTGAGGAGCATATACAAATTGTTTTTATAGCTTTCGATAGTCTGTTTAATAATTTCAATTGCAGCTTCTCTGCCACGGATTGTGTCAACAGATGTTTTTTTGCCGCCTTCAAGCATTTTGTAAACCTCAAAGAAATGCTTCATCTCGTTATACACATGGTCGGGTAACTCTTCAAGGTTTTTATAAGAGTTATATGTGGGGTCGTTAAAGGGTATGGCGATAATCTTGTCATCCTTTTTACCGCCGTCGGTCATGGTGATTACACCAATGGGGTAACAGCGAACAAGGGTGAGCTGATTAATTTTTTCTGAGCAGAGAACAAGCACATCCAGCGGGTCCTCGTCATCGGCATATGTTCTGGGAATAAAGCCGTAGTTGGCGGGGTAGTGAGTTGAAGTGTAAAGAATTCTGTCCAGGAGCATAAGACCCGTTTCTTTGTCAAGCTCGTATTTGTTTTTGCTGCCTTTTGTGATTTCAATAACTGCATAAAAATCTTCGGGAGTGATTTTTTCAGCAGCTATATCATGCCAGATGTTCATGTGTTGCCTCCTGATTTAACATATTCTTCCAAAAGTTTCAGGTCTGCCGTGGTGAGGGTTCCGTCAAAGTCAAGGTCGCCTGCCGCAGCTTCTTTGTCGTCATAAAAAACTTCTGCTTTAAGTATCAGGCTCAAAAGCTCATAGTCGTCTTCATTCACTTCGCCGTCATCGTCAATGTCGGCATAAAATGAAATTTCAAGGCTGTCAATAAGGTTGCCCAATGTGTCATAAAGCATAACAAATCCGTTTTCGTAAACAGCATCTTTGTTATAAAATTGATTGATAATGTATTCGGTGCTCATATGCAAGTGAACACCTGTAAGGTAACCCAGGCTCATTCTGAAGGTGGATTTGCCCTTAAGGGCCAGCTGCATTTCATCAGTAAAAGCTTTGATACAAACATTATTATATCCTTCAACGGACGAATCAGTCCATTGAGAATAATCATCACCGACGGTGAAATAGCTGACACCCTCTTCAGATGAATATGAGCGTGTATGTGCACCGTCAAAGCCTTCAGGATATTCAAGGGGAATGCAGGCATTGTAACCGTCGGGTACGGTGATGCTCACAACCACGCTGTATCTGCTGTCGGCCTTTATCGGTACAGGCTCATCAAGCTCAACGGTGTAGTATCCGCGGTGGTCAAGATGACCTGATTTTTCAGCAGATAATCTGCCTTCGGTAGGCAGGTCATTTTCACCAAGAAAAGTATAAATTTTGACTTCGTAATCCACGTCATTCTGAACGGTGTGGAATGAAACTGCCTTTAATGCTTCAAGGCTGTCAGCAGTGAAAATATTTGCCATTGTCATTTTATTTTCACCTGTGATGTATGCCCAACCTTTGTATCCGAAACCGTCATACTGATAAATGTTATCATAATTATCAGCACTTTCCATTTCATAAGTAACAAAGCAAGAAAGAGACGGGTCGCAGTAAGAAACCCAGACGTATCCGTCAGTGCCCCAGTATTCACCCCAGGAATTTTTAATTAGCCATGCACCGTCACGTTCGGGGGAACGCTTGAAGTTATCTTTGCTGAAATTATCGTCCCATCCTACAATAACGGCAGTGTGATTGGTGTTGGTTACACTTTTTTGATAATATGCAGCTCCATCATCCGAATACTTTAAAAATGACTGCGAGTAATAAAATGAAGTGGTGATAGAGCCGTTGTCGATAATAGCTTGCTTTATGCCTGTTTCATCATCGGGTGAGATGTATTTTGAATTTTGCAAATGAGCGTAAGAGGAGTAACGTGCATCCTCACCATAGTTGCCCATAGCTTCGGGGAATCCGTTGAACGGGGCGTTTTCTTCATTTTCGGCACCTGACCAACGGGCAAGGGCAAACAAAGAACGCATCCAATTACCGCCGTCGGTATAAGGCGAGTCAGAAAAAATTCCGTCACCGTGGGTGGGGTCATCTTCGTTATCACTGAGGCTTCTCAGACCAAACCAGGTCAGATGTGCTTCAGAATAATCGACGGTGTCAATATCGGCAAATCCGTTTTTAACAGCACTTGTTTCAGCCGCAGAAAGTGCGGCAAAAGCCCAGCAGGCACCGGTGCTTGCCTGATTTTTAACAGATGTAACAAGACCCTGCTCTCTTGCGTCATAACGCTCAGGGATAACGATGTCCGGCGGTGTCTGGGTAGTCTGGTCAGAAAACTGACTGTCATAAACAGTGTTACCGTCTTTATCTTTAAGTAAAATGTTGAAATCAACAGTATCAACCATACTTATAATTTCAAGCTTTTGCTCAATGTCGTGGGGGTTAATAATGTTGGCCAGGGATGGAAAAATCGCGATGAGAATGCTCAATAAAAAGCTGATTACTGTTCTTATCACAGAAATCCCTCCTTTTTATAATAATAGCATTAAAATTGGTTTAATTCAAGTGGAATTATTGACAATCAACATCAAAGAGGGTAAAATAACAAACAACAGAACTCACGGAGGTTTTGAAATGAAAAACAAAAAAACTAAAGTTATTATAATAATTGCCGCAGTGTTGGTTGTTGTTGCCGCTGCTGTTGTTGGCATTGTGGGCTACAACGCAGGCTGGTTTGGTGGCAAAGACGAGCTTGAAGTGAAACAGGTTTATGACGAAAGCGGTTCTTATGTTGTAAGGGATGAATATTACGACGATGACGGCAAGCTTGAATATTCTGTTATCAAAGGCTACAGTGATGCCGAAAAAACAAAGCTCGCCAAAGAAACATATATGAGTGCTGAAAACAAGGTTATCAAAATTGTTAATTACAACGACGGTGGCGTTATTTCAAGTGTGGATGAATATAACGGCTCAAAGCTTGCTTCACACCGTGAATATGTTAACGGTGAGGCAACCGGTTCTCATTTCACTTATGAATATACAGACAGCGGATTGCTCCTCAACTCCACCGAGTATGATGCCGAAAATCAGGTTGTTAAAACTGTTAAAAGAGAGTATAACGACCAAGGTGCAATAACTCTTTACCTTGAAACAGGCAAAGACGGTAATCAAATTGCCAAAACTGTTTATGAATATAACGCAGACGGTAAAGAAAGCAAGGTTACATTTTATGACGGTGAAGGTATAACCGGTCACGTTGAGTATGAATATGACAAAGACGGCAGACGAGTTAAAATGAGTGAATATGTAAATGGTGAGCTTGATAATTATCGCACATATACCTATGATGAAAACGGAGTTGCTCAGGAAACCATTCACCGAGTTGACGAATAATATAAAATTAAGCATCGGGATTAGCTTCCGATGCTTTTTTATGGAGAAAAAGAGAAAATTTTGTAACAAACTATACAAATGAAAGGTATGGTTGGTAAAGTTTTTTTGAATATAATAGTCAAAAACTATTGAATAATGAAAAAAGTCTGTTATAATAGAAAATGTATAGTTGTGTGAAAGGATGTGTAAGAAATGCAAAACAAACTCCCGGAAGGCTACGATGTTCCCGTTTATCTTTTTCATGAAGGAAAAAACGCAAAGGGATATGACTTCTTCGGTGCACACAGATGTGACAACGGCAGTGTTGTTTTTCGCACCTGGGCTCCCCATGCACAAGGAGTAAGTGTGGTAGGCGATTTTAACTCATGGGACGCAAGTGCGAACCCAATGGTTAAAATCAATGACGGCGGAATATGGGAAGGTTATGTTTCCGATGTTAATACTTTTGATGTTTATAAATTTTGCATAACAACTGCTGACGGTAGGCAGATTATGAAAGCTGACCCATACGGATTTCATACAGAAACACGTCCTGCAAATGCATCTAAATTTTATGACATAGAGGGCTATGAATGGAACGATTCAAAGTGGCTTGAAAACAGAAAAAGCTCCAACATTTATGAAAGCCCGGTAAATATCTATGAAATTCACGCAGGCTCTTGGAAACAGCACGAAGACGGCAATTTTTACTCATACCGTCAGCTTGCAGACGAGCTTTGTGATTATGTTAAAGAAATGGGCTACACTCACGTTGAGTTTTTGCCCCTTAGTGAATATCCCTTTGACGGCTCGTGGGGTTATCAGGTGACGGGCTATTTTGCCCCCACTGCACGCTACGGTGAGCCGAAGGATTTGATGTATCTTGTGGATAAGCTTCACCAGAACGGAATCGGAGTTATCCTTGATTGGGTGCCTGCTCACTTCCCGAAGGATGCTCACGGGCTTTATGAATTTGACGGTGAGGCGTGCTACGAATATCCCGATATTCGCAAGGGTGAGCACCTTGAATGGGGCACAAAGGTTTTTGACTACGGAAGAAATGAAGTTAAAAGCTTCCTTCTTTCAAGTGCACTGTTCTGGATTGAAAAGTATCACTTTGACGGTATCAGGGTGGACGCAGTTGCATCAATGCTTTACCTTGATTACGGCAGAGATGACGGACATTGGATTGCCAATCAATACGGCGGCAACGAAAACCTTGAAGCCATTGAATTTATAAGAAAGCTCAATACGGTTCTTTTTAACGAGCATAATGACATACTTATGATAGCGGAAGAAAGCACAGCCTGGCCTATGGTTTCAAAGCCTGCAGGTGACGGCGGATTGGGCTTTAACTTTAAATGGAATATGGGTTGGATGAACGATTGCCTTCGTTATTTTTCACTTGACCCTCTTTTCAGAAAGGATAATCATAACAACCTTACTTTCTCATTTATGTATGCTTTTTCTGAAAATTTTGTTCTCCCCATTTCACACGATGAGGTTGTTCACGGCAAATGCTCGTTGATTAACAAAATGCCCGGCTCTTATGAAGAGAAGTTTGCAGGTGTGCGCTCGTTTATGAGCTACCTTATGGCACACCCGGGCAAAAAGCTTATGTTTATGGGCTCGGAGTTCGGTCAGTTTATTGAGTGGAATTATAAACAGGGGCTTGATTGGCTGCTGCTTGATTATGATAAGCACCGTCAGCTTCAGCAATTTGTTAAAGAACTTAATGCTTTTTATAAAAACACACCTGCTATGTGGCAGATTGACTTTTCGTGGGAAGGCTTTGAGTGGATAGTCAGCGATGATAATCAGAACTCGGTTATCGCTTTCAGACGAAAGGATAAGCAGGGCAAAGAGATTATCACAGTCTGCAATTTCACACCAATACGCCGTGAAAGCTACCGTATCGGTGTTCCTGTTGCAGGAACTTACGAGGTGATTTTTAACTCAGATGATAAGCGATACGGTGGTGACGGCATATCGGAAAAGAAGATTATCAAGAGTGAAAAAATCCCCATGCATTCACAATCAAACAGTATTGACCTTGATTTAGCAGGTCTGAGTGCTGTTTATATTAAATTAAAACGCAAAAATCCAATAAGAAAATCCGGCAAAACAAAGAAGGAGGATTAATAAAATGTCCAGAAAACACGAATGTATTGCCATGCTTCTCGCCGGCGGACAGGGAAGCCGCTTGGGAATACTCACCAAAAACATCGCAAAGCCTGCCGTACCTTACGGCGGCAAATACCGCATTATCGATTTCCCTCTTTCTAACTGTGTGAATTCGGGCATTTACACAGTTGGTGTGCTGACTCAGTATCAGCCATTGGAGCTTAACGATTATATCGGCAACGGTCACGCCTGGGACCTTGACAGAGCTGACGGCGGAGTTCACATTCTTTCACCTTATCAGCAGATTAAGGGCACAGAATGGTATAAGGGCACAGCAAACGCAATTTATCAGAACATCAATTTCATTGACAGATATGACCCCGAATATGTTGCAGTTCTTTCAGGTGACCATATTTATAAAATGGATTATTCCGATATGCTCGCTTTCCATAAAGAAAAGAACGCTGATTGCACCATCGCAATGCTTGAGGTTCCGTGGGAAGAAGCTTCACGCTTCGGTCTTATGTTTGTTGACGATGAAAGCAGAATCACTGCTTTTGAAGAAAAGCCCAAAAACCCCAAGAGCAACAAGGCTTCAATGGGTGTTTATATGTTCACTTGGAAAAAGCTCCGTCAGTATCTTCTTGACGATGAAGCAAATCCTCAGTCAAGCAACGACTTTGGTCATGACCTTATTCCTGCCATGCATTCAAACGGCGAGCGTCTTTTTGCTTATGCCTTTGACGGATACTGGAAGGATGTTGGCACAATCGACAGTTTGTGGGAGGCAAATCTTGACCTTCTCAATCCGAAGGTTGACCTTGATTTGACCGACACTTCATGGAAAATTTATGCTAAAACCACAGCTTCAACACCTCACTATGTTTCTGCTGACGCAAAGGTTCAGAACTCAATGATTACAGAGGGATGTGAGGTTTACGGTGATGTTGATTTCTCTGTTCTCTTCTCTGATGTAACTGTTGAAGAGGGTGCAGTTGTTAAAGATTCAATTATTATGCCAAACACAGTTATCAAATCAGGTGCAACTGTTCAGTATGCCATTGTTGCCGAGGGTGCAGTTATTGAGCCCGGTGCAGTGGTTGGTCAGAGACCTGAAGATATGGAAAACCTTGATGATTGGGGCGTTGCCGTTGTTGGCGCAGGCGTTAACGTTGGCGAGGGTGCAAAGGTAGCTCCTAAAGAAATGGTTGGCGAAGATGTAAAGGGGGAAGCAAAATGAGAGGCAATAACGTACTTGGAATAATATTCCCTAATGTTTATGATGAAGCTCTTGGCGGACTTACCGCTTTGCGTTCGATGGGTTCGGTTCCCTTTGGCGGCAGATACCGTTTAATCGACTTTCCGTTGTCATCAATGGTGGCTTGCGGAATGAGCAAAATCGGTGTTATCACAAAGAGTAATTATCAGTCACTTATGGATCATGTAGGCTCAGGCCGTGCATGGGATTTGGCAAGAAAGAACGACGGTCTTTATATCATTCCGCCATTCAACACTGCAGGTGCAGGTCTTCATTCCACAAAGATGGAAGGTCTTGCAGGTGCAAGAGATTTCCTTGGTCACAGTGATGATGAGTATGTTCTTCTTTGTGACTGTAATGTTGTTTGCAACATTGATTTCCAGAAGCTTTTTGATTTCCATAAGAAAAAGGGTGCAGATATTACCGTTGCCTGTGCTAAGGGCAAATCACCCAAGCTTAATAAATGGCTTGGTCTCTCTCTTGATGATGATGCAAAAATCACAGAAGCAGGCTTTATTCCCGAAACAGAGGATACCTGCTATTCACTCAATGTTATCTTTATGAGAAAGGCTTTGCTTGAGCAGATTATCAATGAAGCTGTAAGAGTTAACGACACTGACTTCGGTTCTTCCATTGTTATGAACAACCTTTCAACAATGAAGGTTTACGGCTATGAAGAAACAGGCTTTGTCAAGGTAATTGATTCAATCGAGAGCTATTTTGAAATTAATATGTCACTTCTTGAAAAAGATAACCGTAAGGCTCTTTTCTCAGGAAGAAAGGTATATACAAAAATCCGTGATGAAATCCCTGCAATTTACGGTCTCGGCTCAAAGGTTAACAACTCACTTGTTACCGACGGCTGTGTAATTGACGGTGAGGTTGAAAATTCAATTCTTGCTCACGGTGTTCACGTTGCAAAGGGTGCAGTGGTTAAAAACTGCATTATTATGAACAATACCTACATCAGCGAAGGTGTTCACCTTAACTGCGTAATTGCAGACAAAGAGGTTGTTATCAAGCCTAACAAAAACCTCTCCGGTGACCCCAAATATCCGATTTATATCGGCAAACAAATTGTTATCTAAGGTGATTATATGAAAGTTTTATATGCAGCGAGTGAAGCCCTGCCCTTTATGGCCAGCGGTGGTCTTGGTGATGTGGCAGGCTCACTTCCTCAGGCTTTAAGAAAAAGACTTATCGGTTGCAGAATCGTAATGCCCCTTTATGACACCATTAAGCAGGAGCTTAAAGACACAATGAAATTTGTGACCCATATTTCAGTTCCCGTTTCTTGGCGTAGGCAGTATTGCGGAATTTTTGAAGCAAAGGTAGGCGGAGTTATCTACTATTTGCTTGACAACCAGTATTACTTTAAGAGAGATACAATCTACGGCCAGTATGACGATGCAGAAAGATTTGCTTTCTTCTCACGTGCAGTGCTTGAGATTTTGCCCCACATCGGCTTCAAGCCCGACATCATTCATTGCAATGACTGGCAAACTGCTCTTACCCCTGTTTATTATTCAACAATGTATGCCGACAAGCCCGGCTATGAAAACATCAAAACAGCTATTACCATTCACAACATTCAATATCAGGGTGTTTACGGTAAGGAGATTCTTACCGATGTTTTAGGCTTTGGTGAAGAGCATTTTTCACTCCTTGAATACGACGGATGCGTAAACTTTATGAAGGGCGGCATCGAGTGTGCCAACAAGGTTACAACCGTAAGCCCCTCTTATGCCAATGAAATTCTTGACCCTTGGTATTCACACGGTCTTGATGCAATTTTACACGAGAGAAAGTATAAGCTTCAGGGTATTCTCAACGGCATTGATGTTGAAAATTATAACCCTGAAACAGACGAAAGAATTTTCAAAAATTATTCTGCCGAAAAGCCTCAGAATAAAAAGAAAAACAAAGCAGCCTTGCAGGAGCTTATGGGTCTTCCCCAGCGTGACGATGTTCCGATTATTTCAATGGTAACACGACTTGTTTCTCACAAAGGTCTTGACCTTGTTAAGGCTGTTGCAGATGAGCTTCTTTCCACAAGTGATGTTCAGCTTATCATCCTCGGTTCGGGTGATTGGCAGTATGAAAACTTCTTTAAAGAGCTTGCCTCACGTCACAGCGGTAAGGTAGGTTTGTGGATAGGCTTTGTGCCTGACCTTGCTCAGAAGATTTATGCAGGCAGTGATATTTTCCTTATGCCGTCAAAGAGTGAGCCCTGCGGACTTTCACAGATGGTTGCTTTAAGATACGGAACCATTCCTATCGTAAGAGAAACAGGCGGCCTTCGTGACTCAATCAAAGACAGTGGTGACGGCGAAGGCAACGGCTTTACCTTTGCTAATTACAACGCTCACGAAATGCTTCATACAATCCGCCGTGCCCTTGAGGGTTATGCCAATAAAGACGGTTGGAAAATGCTTGTTCAACGTGCCCTTGAAAGTGACTTCAGCTGGGGCCGCTCGGCAAATGAGTATATAAGAATGTATAAGGCAATGCTTAAAGAATAATAAAATCCGATACAATAAAACGGAAGGCTTCGGTCTTCCGTTTTGGAGGTTTAAATGAAATCCTATTATATCTATCTTATCCGTCACGGTCTGACGGAAGGTAATACCCTCGGCAAGTACATAGGCCACACTGACGAATCCCTTTCTCAGGAGGGAATTGCTCAGATTGAAAGAATGAAAAAAGATTATGATTATCCGTCAGCACCGGTTATTTTTTCAAGCCCTCTTAAAAGGTGCATTGAAACATCAAAGCTCATTTATCCCGCAGTTACTCCAATTGAGCTTGACGGTCTTATTGAGTGCAACTTCGGTGAGTTTGAAGATAAAACTGCTGCCGAATTAGAGGAGCATCCCGTATTCCCGGATTGGCTGGCAGGTAAGCAGGGTGTTGCTCCACCATTTGGTGAAAGTAATGAGGAGTTTGCCAAAAGAATTGCCGAAACTTTTGTTAAAATCGTTGACGGACTTATTAAAACAGGCACACGTCACTGTGCAGTTATCACCCATTCAGGTGTACTCGGTGCATTGCTTTCTTTCTTCGGTTTGCCCGAAGCTCCGATGCACGAGTGGACTGTTCCCGGCGGATGCGGTTATGAATTAAGAATAACACCTTCTCTGTGGTCACAGGCAAGGAAGGTTGAGGTAACCGCACAGATTCCCTATATCCCCGGTGAAAAGGATGATGGTTATGTGTCAGCCGATGACTTTGACGCTGACTTTAATGTGGAAGATTATCTCTATGATTGACAGGTGAGTAAAAACTATATATAATACACTCATCTATTTTAAAAATGGAAGGAACAGGATAAATTCAATGAAAAAATACAACAGATGCGTTACCGTTGACCCTTTTGAGCAGTTTTCAAGAACGGTTTATACAACCGAGCAGGGGCTCCCGTCAGACAGAGCAACATCGCTTGCTTTTGATAACAACGGTGTTCTTTATGTGGGAACAAGTAAGGGCCTTTCCCGATTTGACGACAACGGCTTTGCCGAGGTTAATTTGGGCGAAGGCGAAGCTGAAATCGGTATGCTCTATTGCGCAAAAAACAATCACCTTTTTGTTGGTGCAGGTAATGTACTGGTTGAATATAACGGAAAAAAGGTTGTTAATAAAGAAAAGTTTAATGCTGACATCAAAGATATGAAGGTTGACGAGGACGGCACAACATGGTTGCTGACTTCTACCATTCTTTACAGAAAGTTAAAGGGTGCTGCTGATTATGATCTTAAAATCGGTGTTCCCGGTGACGGAGCAAGCCTTGCCGTTTTAAGAGATAACCGTGTTTATGTAGGTACTCTCGGCGGAGGTCTTCATGCCCTTGCAGGCAAGCGTTGGCATTGGTCAGAGCTTATGGCAGATTTAACAGGTCTTGTAAGTGACTACGTTACCTGCGTTGAATATGATGCTGCAGGCAATGTTTGGGTTGGCACCGATAAAGGTGTTTGCGTTTATGACGATAAGGGTTATTGGCTTGATTCTAAAAGCACCCTCGGTCTTCCCTCCGCTTCAATCACAGGTATGGCAACTGACGGTGAAGGTAACAGATATTACGCCACCACCACAGGTCTTATTTATCAGCACAACGGTATTCTTTCATATTACGGATATAAGCGTTGGCTTCCTAATCCCCATGCAACAGATGTTGCTGTTTCAAAAGACGGCAAAATGATTTGTGTTGCAACCAAAAGCGGACTCAGCATTATTGAAAAGAAAACAATGTCTCTTGAAGAGAAGGCTGTTTACTTCCGTGATAAAACAGAAAAATATAACATCCGTAAAGACGGCTATTGCCTTATGAGAAACCTTGCCGATTGCGGTGTTCTTGATGAAAACGCAGGTCAGATTGAAATCAGTGACAATGACGGACTCTGGACAGGTCTTTATCTTGCAGGTCTTTGCTATGAATATGCAGTAACTAAAGATGAAAAAGTGTTGGAGCTTGCCCGCAGATGCCTTAAGGCAATGTTCAAGCTCACCACAATCACCGAAAAAGAGGGATTTACGGCAAGAGCTATCAGATACAGTGATGAGCCCGGTTTTCAGCAGTCAGACAATATTGAAGAATGGACAGTTGTTCAGGACGGTGCAATTGAATGGCTTGGTGAAACCTCATCTGACGAAATGACAGGTCATTTTTACGCTTATGCAAATTACTTTGACCTTTGTGCAAATGACGAAGAGAAAAAGGAAATTGCCGAAGTTGTCAAAAAAATGATTGACCATATCATTGAAAATGATTTCCACCTTGTTGATATTGACGGTAAGCCCACAACCTGGGCAAACTGGAACCCTGACGACCTCAATTCAAACCATAAGTGGATTTATGAAAAGGGAACAAATTCTCTTGAAATTCTCTCATTCCTCAAAACTGCCGAGCATATCACAGGCGACAAGAAATATGCCGCAGTGTTTGATGATTTGCTTTCAAATTATCACTACGGTATGAATGTTATGCAGTACAGAATCCCTGATAACCACGTGCTTCACATTGATGATCAGCTCTGCTTCACAACAGTTGTTCCTCTTCTTCGCTATGTTGAAGACCCGTCTGTACGTTCATTGATTACAATGGGACTTACTCACCATTGGAAAGACGAACGTGTTGAAAAGAACGCTTTGTTCAACGTGGTTTACGGTTCACTCACAGGTGAAAGCTGTGACCTTGAGGTGATTATTGACGAGCTTGTAGATTTCCCTCTTGACACAATATCCTGGGAGGTTTACAATAGTCACCGTGATGACCTTAATTGGGATTTACGTCCTGCCGAGCTTGGTATGGTGCCTCAGCTTTATGAGCCCCTTGAGCCTCACGAACGTCGCCTTTGCTACAATGACGGCAACCGTTTTGTTTGCGACTGCGGCTGTGAAGACCTTCTCAACATTGTTGAGGATATGAACCCCAACTCAAGACCGATGTATCCCGGTGTTGGTTGCAGCAAGGGAATGGACTTGTATGTTCCCATTAACTATCTCCACCCGTACTGGATGGCAAGATACCACGGAATGATTAAATAATCACATATTTTAAAAATTTGAAAGGAGCAAATCCGATATGGATGACCCCGGCAGTCTAATACTCAAGTTAGTTTTATTATTCATACTTATTCTTGTAAACGCATTTTTTGCTATGAGCGAGCTTGCCATAATCTCACTTAACGATAACAAAATCGAAAAGATGGCAGAGGACGGCAACAAAAAGGCAAAGAAAATTGCCAAGCTTACAGAAAATTCATCAAAATTCCTCTCAATGATTCAGATTGGCGTAACCTTGGCAGGATTTTTGACATCAGCTTCTGCTTCTACCACTTTTGCAGAGATTCTTACTCAAAAGATTATGCAACAGTGGCCGACACTTCCCGAAAACATCATCAGCGGTGTGAGTATTGTTTTGATTACAATTATCACTTCATACTTTTCCCTTGTTTTGGGCGAGCTTGTTCCCAAAAAGATTGCGATGCAGGCTTCTGAAAAAATCTCTTTCAAAATTGTGGGCATATTGCTGTTTTTCTCAAAGATTTTCAGCCCCCTTGTTAAGGTGCTTGCTGTGTCCACAAATGCAGTAGTTCGTCTGTTGGGCTTCAACCCCCATGCAGATGAAGAGACCGTAACTGAAGAAGAAATCAGAATGCTTGTTGATGTCGGTGGCGAAAAAGGCGTTATTGAAGATGTTCAGAAAGAGATGATAAACAACATCTTTGAGTTTGATGACCTTGATGCAGGTGACACCATGACTCACCGCACCGATATGGTTGCCGTTGAGGTTAATGACTCTTTGCAAGAGGTTATCGACGTTTCTGTTGAAAACGGCTATTCGAGAATTCCCGTTTACGAAGATGACCAGGATAACATTATCGGTATTGTCTATATCAAAGATTTGCTTGAATATGTTGGCAAAAAGCTACCCAACAAAACTCTTCGTGATATTATGCGAGAGCCTTTGTATGTTCCCGAGAGCAAGGTGTGCGGTGATTTGTTTAAAGAAATGACCGAAAAACGCACTCAGATGGCAGTTGTTGTTGATGAATATGGCGGCACTGCAGGTATTGTTACTCTTGAAGATATTATTGAGGCTATCGTTGGTAACATTCAGGATGAATACGACGATGAAGATGAAGAAATTTCAAAAATTGATGAAACCACCTTCACCATTGACGGCGTAACAAACCTTGAAGAGGTTGAAGAGCTCACAGGTGTTGAAATGCCGGAGGGCAGTTATGATACACTTGCAGGCTTTATTATTAAAAACCTTGGTTTTCTTCCGCAGAAGGGTGAGATATACGAGGTTATTTATGAAAACCTGAAGTTCACCGTTCTTGATGTGGATGAAAGACGAATTGAAAAGGTTCGTGTTGAAATCACTCCTCAGGAAGAAGATGAAGACGAAGAAGAGCACAAGCTTTTTAACCGTGACAAAGATAAAGAGAAAAAAGACTAAAATAAAACTCGCTACCGTAAAAAGTAGCGAGTTTCTTTTATCCTATTCCACCCATAAGTGCGCCTACAATTAAAACAATGAAGCAAACGGGGCAGAAAATATATTTTGCAATGGGGAAGAACCACTTGCCAAGGGGCTTGATTCTGCCTTTGTTAACCTCGGCTTCAACAAACTTTTTGCCGAGCACCCATAAAAACATTATTCCTGCAATGCCTGCACCAAGAGGGCAGATATAAATTGAAAGAATATCCATCCAGTCAGACACAATGCCCTGAATGCAAATCGAAATCACAAGCCCTGCACCGCCCACTATAACACAGGAAAGTGTACGGTTAAGACCAAACTTTTCCTGAACGGTGGCAATTGAGGTTTCATAAAGATTTATAAGTGAAGTGAGCCCCGCAAACAAAACAGCAACAAAAAACACAATGCAAATTATGCTGCCACCGGGCATATTTTTAAATAAGTTGGGTAAGAAAATGAATAGCAAGCCCGGTCCGCCTTGGTTAAGCTGAGCCCCTGTTGTTGCCATTGCAGGGATAATAACAAGAGCCGCAAGCATAGCCGCAAGAGTGTCGAAAAATGCAACATTTTTTGCGGATTTTGGAATATCCTCTTTTTCGGAAAGGTAGGAGCCGTAAATCAACGTGCCGTTGCCTGCAACGGAAAGTGAGAAAAATGCCTGACCCAAGGCGTATGCCCAGGTTTTCCAATTTTTGAGGGCATCAAAATCCACGGTGAAAATATATTTGTATCCGTCAACCGAACCGTTTTGAAAAAGAAGGTATACTCCGATACCTGCAAAAAGGAAGAAGAAAAGAGGCATCATAATTTTATTGGCTTTTTCAATGCCCTTGCCCACACCAAAAATCAAAATAACAACAGCCGAGATAAGAGCAACAGTCTGCCACAGATTGTTGCCAAAAGCAGAAGCCATTGAACCGAATGCATTAGCGAAGCTGTCAACAGAGTCAGCCGAGAGGGTTGCTCCGGTAAAAGCACCTACGGTATATTTAAAAATCCAGCCCATAACAACCGTATAGCCGATTGCCATGGCAAAAGAGCCGACAGTGGGGATGATTCCCGCAGCCTTGCCCACAGCAGGTTTGTTTTTGCAGGCCTTGCCAAAAGCATCAATAGGACCTGAACGCATTGCTCTACCAAAGCTCATTTCGCTGATTACACCCGTTGAGCCGATAAGAATTACAAAAAATAAATATGCAATCAGAAATGCACCTCCGCCAAAGGTGGAAACCCTTGTTGGGAACATCCATATATTGCCCATACCCACTGCGGAGCCGATACAAGAAAGCACAAATCCCCATCGGGATGAAAATGAATCTCGTTTTTTGTCAGTCATAAATCCTCCTGAAAAAACAAGCCCGAAACTCAACGCTTCGGGCAGAATTTTATTTATGGAAAAGGCGTTTGTTTTCATAATGTGCTTCACAGCTTACGTTAATGCCTAAGCGTTTAAGGAGCTTCATATCTTCATCGCTTATTATTACTGAAAAATGAGCTTCGCAACCCTTGAGGTTATCAAGCTGGTCCATAGCAAGCTTGGCAATAGGGTTGGTAAGAGCGGAAATGGTAAGTGCGATAAGCACCTCATCGGTGTGAAGGCGAGGGTTTCTGTGTTTAAGATAATTTGTCTTAAGCTCACATATAGGTTCAAGAACCTGAGCTGCAATCAAATCAAGGCGGTCATCAATGTTGCCAAGTGCCTTCAGTGCGTTGAGAATGAGAGCTGAAGCAGCACCGAGAGTGTCCGAGGTCTTGCCTGTAACAACCTTGCCGTCGGACAGAACCATTGCCCCTGCAGGTGCACCGGTTGCCTGAGCCTTTTGAAGTGCGGCTGCAACGGCAGGGCAGATGTCTGAGGTGATGCCTGTCTGATTCATAAGAATTTCAAGCTTTGTAACCTGATTGCCGTCATCTTTTCCACTTAAACGTTCACAGCAGGCAGTGTAATAGCGGCGAAGAATTTCCATTTTTGAAGCTTCGCAACAAGCATCGTCGTCAATAATGCAGTTACCGGCCATATTAACACCCATATCTGTAGGTGATTTGTATGGTGAGGAACCCTGAATACGCTGAAAAATTGTGTTAAGCACAGGGAAAATTTCAACATCGCGGTTGTAGTTAACCGCTGTTTCACCATAAGCCTCAAGGTGGAACGGATCAATCATATTAAGGTCGTTAAGATCAGCTGTGGCTGCTTCATAAGCAAGGTTAACAGGGTGCTTAAGAGGAAGATTCCATATAGGGAATGTTTCAAACTTTGCGTAGCCTGACTTGATTCCTCGTTTATAATCGTGGTAAAGCTGGCTTAAGCAGGTTGCCATTTTTCCGCTTCCGGGGCCCGGAGCTGTGAGAACAACAAGAGAATGGGTTGTTTCGATGTAATCATTTTTACCGAGACCTTCGTCACTCACAATGTGTTGAACATCTGACGGGTACCCTGCAATGGGGTAGTGGCAGTAGCTTTTTACCCCTAAAGCGTTAAGCCTTTTTAAAAATGCATCAACGGCTGCCTGACCCATATAACGTGTCAGAACAACACTGCCTACATAAAGTCCCATTTCACGGAAAATATCGATAAGGCGAAGAACATCATCTTCATAAGAGATGCCGAGGTCACCACGGATTTTATTGTTTTCAATATCGGCAGAGTTTATGGTAATAACGATTTCGGCATCGTCTTTGAGTTGCTGAAGCATACGGATTTTGCTGTCAGGTTCAAAGCCCGGTAACACGCGTGATGCATGAAAATCGTCAAAAAGCTTGCCGCCGAACTCAAGGTACAGCTTGCCGCCGAAATCGGCAATACGCTTGCGAATCTGCTCAGATTGCATTGAAAGGTATTTGCTGTTGTCAAATCCAATCTTATTCATCAAAAAGACCTCTTTCACCTTTGGAAAGGTTTGATATATTTATTATTCAAACTCTAAATTTAAGTATATCACAATTATTTGCAAAGTAAAAGATTAATTGTTAAAAAAGTTTACCACAAACAGGAAATTTGTGGTATTATATCAATAAAGAAATACTTTTGGAGCAAAATGATGAAAAATAAAACACTGATTTCTGACTTTACACAAGGAAATATAGCAAAACAGCTTTTTACCTTTGCAACACCGCTGTTTTTATCAAGCCTTTTGCAGGTTGTGTATAATATGGTGGATATGGTTGTGGTCGGGCACGTAATGGGCAAAACGGGACTTTCTGCTGTCAGCATTGGCGGTGATGTGTCAAGCTTTTTAACTTTTATTGCAATGGGATTTTCTAATGCGGGTCAGGTTATAGTTTCACAGTATATAGGTGCAGGCAAAAAAGAGCGATTGGGCAGATTTATTGCATCAATGTTTTCTTTTTTAACTATAATCGCCGCGGTGCTCAGTGTTGTTTGTCTTGTTTTCAGAAGGCAGATTTTAACCTTGATGAATACTCCCGAAGAGGCATTTACAGAGGCTTTGGGATATTCCACCGTCTGTATTGTGGGCATGGTGTTTATTTACGGTTACAACATGGTCAGTGCAGTGCTCAGAGGTATGGGCGATTCAAAGCATCCGTTTGTTTTTATCAGCATCGCTGCTGTTCTCAACATTATTCTTGACATAATTTTTGTAAAATATATGTCTATGGGGTCATCCGGTGCAGCCCTTGCAACGGTAATCAGCCAGGCAGTGAGCTTTTTGAGCTGTTGTGTCTTTTTGTATAAAAGAAAAGATGATTTCGGATTTGAATTTCAGGCTAAATATTTTTGGGATTGGGATAAACCGATGCTTTCGGAGCTTATTAAGCTGGGCGTACCTATGGCAATCAAAAGTGCATCAATCCACTTTTCAAAGCTGTTTGTAAATTCATGGATAAACTCCTATGGTGTTGTGGTTTCAGCCTTCGCAGGTGTTGCTAACAAGGTCAACAGTATAAGCAATCTTCTTTCAAATTCGCTCAACACGGCAGGTTCATCAATGGTTGGTCAGAATATCGGAGCAAAGCAGTTTAAGCGAGTTCCTAAAATTATGGTTACTCTTTTTGCTTCGGGGCTTTGCATTTCTGCAGTGATGTCGGTGCTTGTGCATATGTTCCCTCAGCAGATTTTCGGTCTCTTCACTTCAGACAAAGCGGTCCTTGCAGTGGCGATGGAATATATCACCGTTGCAACGGTTATCTTCTTCGGCAGTGCTTTCAGGGCACCGATGAATGCCCTTATCAACGGCAGCGGAATCCATAAAATCAACTTTGCAACTGCAATTTTTGACGGAATTATTATGAGAATCGGATTATCCGTGCTGTTCGGATTGGTATTTAATATGGGTTACATCGGCTTCTGGCTTGGTGATGCTTTGGCGGGATATACCCCGTTCGTAATCGGAATTGTATTTTATTTCAGCGGTAAGTGGAAAAGCAAGGTGATAAAATGACGAAGAAAGAAACTGCAAAAAGATATATCCTTTTTATAGTTAGCCTGTTTTTTATTGCTTTGGGTATTGCATTTACCAAAAGCGGAGAGTTAGGAGTTTCACCGATTTCATCAGTTCCCAATGTTTTAAGCATTCGGTTTGAAAATGTTTCTATGGGCAACTGGCTTACTGTGTGGAACTGCATACTGATAGCGGGTCAGATTCTGATTTTGAGAAAAAAGTTTCAGCCCATTCAGCTTTTGCAGGTGCCTCTGTCATTTTTGTGCGGATATTTTACCGATTTCGGAATGTGGTGTATTTCGTTTATCCCTATAAATTCCTATATAACGCAGTTGATTTTTGTTTTGGCAGGGGTTGTGATTTTAGGCTTCGGTATCGCACTTTCGGTTACCGCAAATGTTATAATGAACGCAGGCGAAGCCTTTGTTAAGGTGGTGGCAGATGTCTCTAAAAAGAAGTTCGGCAATGTTAAAATCGCGTTTGATATAAGCAATGTGCTGCTGTCTGTTTTGCTGTCGCTGATATTATTTGATTTTACCGTTGTTGGTGCAAGAGAAGGCACTCTCATTGCCGCAGTGGGAACAGGGCTGGTTGTTAAATTCTTTACACCCTTATTAAATCCCATTAACAGGTATCTTTCAAAATAAAGAGGAGTTGTCACACGACAACTCCTTAATTTATTTCTTTGTACCATTGAACATCATAAATGTAGTTATAGCTGTTGCAACAAAAAGAACAGCCTGAACAATGGGGAAAAGCCCAATACTCAGATGCTCGGCAAGCTGACCGAAAGCTATCGGCAACAAAAGAATACTTACATAAGCCATAGCCATCTGGGTGCCGATGATTGACTGAGAAACCTCTTTGCCGAATGTAAGCGGAGTGAGGTGGGTCATATTTGGGAAAACCGGTCCGTTACCAAAGCCGATTAAAAACATACCTGCAACTGTGATATAGGTGTTTGACGGAACAAAAAGAAGAATGACCGCAGCCAGAAGAATCACTTCGCCTGCAATAATCAGCGCTTTGGCAGAGAGCTTGTTTGCAAGAAGACCTGACACAAATCTGCCCAAAGCAAGACCGACGAAGTAAAGGGTAATCAGCCCTGCGGCTTCGTCTGCAGTGAGACCTTTTGACTCAACAAGAAATGAGCTGCCCCATACAAGGCAGATTGATTCGATTCCGCAGGATGCCATAAAAATTCCGATAGATGCCCTCGCCGCAGGGATTTTTATAATATCCCTGAATTTAAGAACCTTTTGGGCAACATCCTCTTCCGCTTTCTTTTCGCCAACCTTTTTCCAAAGGGGGAGGGAAATAATCATCACCGCAGTAATAGCAAGCTGAATGTAAAAAACATTTTTGTATCCGGTGCGCCAGTCGTTGCTGTTGGTTAAAGACAGTGACATTAAGTAAGGGCTCAGCGAAACACCAACTCCGTAAAAGCAGTGAAGAAAGTTCATGTGAGCTGCCTTGTAATTGAGTGCTACATAGTTATTGAGTGCGGCATCAACACTGCCTGCGCCAAGACCTGACGGAATTGCAAAAAGGCAAAGCCAGATTATGTTTGGTGAAAGTGAAAAACCAAGCAATGCCGTTGCGGTCATAGCGGTGCTCACAGCGGCAACCTTTGCCGTGCCGAATCTGCTGACAACCCTTGAGCTGAAAAAGCTTGAGGCTATAGTGCCTAACGAAACAATGGTTGTTACAAAGTTTGCGTAAGAAATCGGCAGACCGAAATCGCTGTAGATTGCCGGCCACGCTGCACCGAAAAGAGAATCGGGAATACCGAGACCGATATATCCCATGAAAATAACAATTAGAAGAATAGTTGCCATAGGAACTCCTGAAAACTTTCAAAATTAAAAAGAATTATATCATAAAATACAAAAAAGTAAAGGCTGAACTTTTGGCTCAGCCTTTGTGTTTTATGAAAGAACGGCTCTGTCGTTTGTGAATTCCTTACCACTTGCTTTAACAAAGAGATTCATCAAATCTTCAACGGTAAGATTTTTCTTTTCTTCACCTTTGATGTCAACAATGATTCTGCCCTCGTGCATCATAATCAGACGGTTGCCGTGAGCAATTGCGTCTTTCATATTGTGGGTAATCATCAATGTGGTAAGGTGATTTTCCGTAACGATTTTATCTGTGATTTCTAAAACCTTAGCGGCGGTTTTGGGGTCAAGGGCTGCTGTGTGCTCATCAAGGAGCAACAGCTTTGGCTTTTTCAATGTTGCCATAAGAAGGGTAACTGCCTGCCGCTGACCGCCTGAAAGGAGGCCGACCTTACTTGAAAGCCTTGTTTCAAGACCGAGCTCTAAGGTTGCGAGGAGCTTTTTGTATTCTTCTCTTTCTGCTTTTTTTATGCCCCATTTAAGCTTGCGTTTTGTTCCTCGTCTTGCGGCAATTGAAAGGTTTTCGGCAATTTCCATATCAGGAGCAGTGCCTTTCATCGGGTCCTGGAAAACTCTTCCCAGGTATGTTGCCCTTTTGTATTCGGGGATGTTGGTAACATCAACTCCGTCAATTTCAATGGTGCCGTAATCAGGTTTCCACACGCCTGCAATTGCGTTGAGCATTGTAGATTTGCCTGCACCGTTACCGCCTATAACGGTAACAAAGTCACCGTCTTCAAGGGTAAGGTTAAGTCCGTTAAGGGCAGTTTTAGCATTAACAGTGCCCGGGTTAAATGTTTTCTGGAGGTTTGTGATTTTAAGCATTTTTGCCACCTCCTGCATTTTCTGTAACTGCTATGGGCTTTTGCTTCGTAAAATATTTGCCTTTCAAATAGGGAACGGCAAGGAACAATGCAACTATGATTGCCGAGAGCATCTTAAGGTAATCGGTTTTAAGTCCGAGGAGAACTACAAAGTTATAAATAATGTAGTAAACAATACCGCCGCCGATTACACCGATGAGGCTGACAACAAAGTTGGGCTTGATTTTCATTGAAACAGAGAGTCCGATGAAAATTGCGGCAAGGCCTATAACAATGGCACCGCGGCCGTCATTGATGTTGGCAGAGCCTTTGTACTGGGCAAGCATTGCTCCGGCCAAAGCAACAATACCGTTTGAAATTGCAAGGCCGAGAACCTTGTTAAAGTTAACGTTTACGCCTTGAGCACAGCTCATATCAGGGTTGTCACCGGTTGATTTAAGGGTAAGACCAACCTCGGTGTAGAAAAAGAGCCAAAGCAATATGATTGTTGCGGTTACAACAATAACACCTGCAACAATAGCACTTGGGTTATCACTCATATGCATTAAAAGATTGTTTTCTCTGGGGTTTATTGCAATAAGTGATTTGCCGCCGAGGATTGAAAGGTTTACCGAATAAAGCATAAGCTGTGTGAGAATACCTGCAAGAATGGAGGGGATTCCCAAAGCGGTGTGAAGAAGCCCTGTTACCACACCTGTGAGCATGCCTGCAAAAAATGCAATAACAATACTCAGCCAAACGGGTACACCGTTTGAAATAAGCACGGCACAAACACAACCGCCTGTGCAGATAGAGCCGTCAACGGTAAGGTCAGCAATATCAAGTATTTTGTAAGATATGTAAACGCCGATTGCCATAAGACCCCATATAAGACCCTCTGCAACGGCACCGGGCAACGCATTTAAAAAAGCCATTTTTTACCTCAATTATATATTAGTTTTGGGGAACTTCAATTCCGAGATTTGCGCAAAGCTCTTCGTTGTAAACAACAGAAGGAGTGAGAGTTGCAACTTCATAATCAGCAGGAGTTTTGTTGCCGAGGAGAATTTCTGCAGCCATTTTGCCTGTCTCACAGCCGAGCTCATAATAGTCAATTGCAAGGCTTGCATAGCAGATTGCTCCGCCGTAGCTTGTGTAAACGGGAACTTTCTTGTCTGAGCAGATTGTGCCAACGATTGAATCGTTGTCGGCAACAGTATTGTCTGAGGGGATGTAAATTGCTTTGCATTCATTTGCAGCAGAGGTGGTAAGAGCCTGAAGCTCAGTTGTTTCTGAGAAAGTGTAAGCCTTAACTACTATGCCCTTTGCTTCAAAAAGAGCTTTAACTGCATTGTACTGAATAAGTGAGTTTGACTCGTTTGTGCAGTAGATAACGCCAACCTGGTCGCCTGCAACGAGCTTAAGAGTATCAATCATCATCTGAGCCTGCTCGTCAAAAGGAACAGCGTCTGAAGTACCTGAAACGTTAGCGGGGATTTCACCCTTGAAGGTGTCTTTATAGTCTGTTACAGATGTGCCGAGAACGGGGATAGTGGTGGTTGCATTTGCTGCTGCAAGAAGGCAAGGTGTTGCGTTAGCCATAATAAGGTCAACGTTTTTAGCTGTGAAAGTGTTGATAACAGTGGTGCAAAGGTTGGGATCACCTGCAACCTGAGTGTCAATTTCAACAGTTTTGCCTGCTTTTTCAAGCTCAGCCTTCAATGTGTCAACAAAGCCGTTGGTTGCTTTGTCAAGTGATTCGTGCTCCATAAGCTGGCAGATACCAACTGTATAAGCGGTTTTTTCTTCAGCATTGTTGCAGGAAGCAAGTGAGAAGCAAACTGCAACACAAAGAACGAGTGCCATAACAAGAGAAACAATTTTTTTCATAAATATTACTCCTAAAATTTATTTATAACCACACGGCTCAGCCGTGAAATTACCAACAAAAAAATCCCTGTATTCTATGAATACAGGGACGAATAAATCGCGGTACCACTCTGCTTTCGTACTTAACCTTGCGGTTAAGACCTTAATAGGCTTAAAAGTCTTAGCGATGTAACGGTCGCACCCGTTGTGTCTACTGCAAATTTCAACACACGGCTCGCAAAATGAACTTCAGACGGGTAATACCATTGCCTCGCACCAAACGGCAACTCTCTGCAGGCTTTCACCGACCTACTCTTTTTGCTCAAACGCTTTTTGAATATTTAACATGGAATAATTCTAACAGTAAAAAATGTATATGTCAAGATTTTTTTGGATATTTATTCATCTTTATTGTATTATTCAAGAACAGGTGTGTCGCAAAATTCCACTTCTGGAACACCTTTGATTCCGTCGGACTCAAAAACAACAATTTCATTTTCTCCCGATCTGAGAAGTGAAGCGGGGAGATAAAGTGTGCGTTGCGGGCCGATTTCCCAATATCTGCCAAGATTAAAGCCGTTGACAACTACAAAGCCTTTTGTGAAATTGTCGAGCTTAATAAATGTGTCGGCTGCTTCATTAACGGTGAAAGTGCCTTTGTAAAATACCGATTTTTCTTCAGGAATTTCAGGTGAATAAACCACCTTGTCAAGGTTATTCATCGGGAGTGTATAAACATCCCAGTCGAAGTGAATTTTGTCGTCAATAAGAAGTCGACCTGCAATGCCTTTTTTACGCATCATTTTGCTGCCGAAGTTAGCTCTGCCCATATTTTCACAAAGAACGGTAAGAACATCACCCTCTTTGGCAGAGAAATTAATTTCAAGCTTATCATCGTTGATATAAACAATTCCCACGAGGTTTTTGTTAATGTAAATCTGTGCACGGTCGCCAATGCTTTCAAACGAAAGGGTAACATCGTTATAATCACGGTTAAGGGTTGAACGGTAAGCAATGTAGCCGTAGCCCTGAGAATATTTTTCCATACACAAAGGAACGTCGGAATGAACAGGCGATGAAAGATTGTCGAGATTTTCAAAAATACCAGCCTGTTGTGTTAAAATTGTCTTGCCATAAGACAGTTTTTTGCGATTCTGAGGGATTTCGGGCAACTCGGCATTTGTATGCTTTTTGATAATTTCACGGATTGCCATATATTTTGGAGTAACATCACCACATTCTGAAAGAAGAGCATCATAGTCGTAGCTTGTTACATCGGGAGCAAACTTTTCATAGTGGTTTGCACCGCTGGTAAAGCCGAAGTTTGTACCACCGATGAACATATACATATTCACGCTGCCTCTGGTGAGCATATCGTCAACAGCCTTTGCATAATCCTCGGCAGAGGTGGTATGATGCTTGTCGTCACCCCATGCGTCAAACCAGCCGTTCCACATTTCCATGCACATTTTCGGGCTGTCGGGGTAAAGAATGTCGTGAGCTTTGAAATTTTCTTCAACACGGCTGCCGAAATTGAGGGTAGAGAGGCAACCATCAATTGAGCCGTCAAGAATATGGTTTTCTTCAGTTCCGTCTGAGGTGAAAAGGGGAACATCGATTCCTCGTTTTACGTAGCCCTCTTTAAGATACTGAAGATATTTTCTGTCATCACCGTAATAACCGTATTCGTTTTCGCACTGAAGCATAATGATGTTGCCTCCGTTGGTGCAAAGCAGAGGGCGGATTTCATCAAAAAGATGGTCGAGATAACGGTCAAAATATTTGATATAAGCCTCGTTTGAACAACGGATTTCAATATTTTCATCAGCCTGAATCCACCAGGGCAGACCGCCGAATTCCCACTCAGCGCAGATGTAAGGGCCGGGGCGGACAATCGCCATAAGACCTTCATTACGGGCAGTTTCAATAAATTTTGCAATATCTAAAATGTCGCTGAAATCAAATTCACCGGGGTGCTTTTCGTGCATATTCCAGGCACAGTAGGTTTCAACGCAGTTAAGACCCATAGCCTTCATCTTTTTGAAAATGTCCTGCCATGTGTCGGGCAGATTACGAAAATAATGAACAGCACCTGAAATGAGTTTAACAGGTTTACCGTCTTTTATAAACTGATTTCCCTTGATTTCAAAAGTCATCGTATCCCTCCGAAAATAAGTATAATTTAATATAACATAAAGATAAGAATAAAACAAGAAAAAACCTGCCCCGAAGAGCAGGTTTTAACAGCAGCATTTGGATATATAAAATCCCCCCTCTGCTGTATGTTAGGAATTATAACATATATTTATAACATCTGTCAAGACATAATATTGATGAGGTGATTGTGTGAAAGAAAAACTTGTAATAAATAAAAAGCCTCTCAAAGGTGAACTGCCCCAAATTGTGCAGACAGTACAAAAAAGCACCTATGGTAGGTAAGATTTAATTTTAAGCAACAAACTGATTTCGTTTTTCAAGGGGAGTCAGTTTTGTTTTAAGTTGGATTCTCTCGTTGTTGTAAAAGTGTA
>JAFTXJ010000004.1 GCA_017461625.1 Clostridia bacterium | reverse complement strand
TGTTGATTTGAGGTTGCTTCTTCGTACTTTCAGAAATATGACGGATATACAGGAGCTTACACATACACTTGTCAATTCACTTATTGAGCGTATTGAGGTTCATAACAATGATAAATCAAGCGGTCACTGTTTTGTAAAGGTAGATATTTATTTCACAGGTGTCGGAATGATTTGTATTCCAACAGAGGAAGAAGTAATTGCTATTGTGGAAGAAGCAAGAAAGAATCCGCAAGAATACCGCATTGTAGCTTAACAAAGAGAAAAACGGTGCAACCCCAAACGGGGTTACACCGTATCTCTCAAAAAACATCCTTATGGGGCGTGCCCATTAACGGTTGCTTTTTGTTTAACCTAAAATCTGTTGTAAAAATCCGCCTGTGTCATCCATTGTTCCGCTTTCAGTGGAGGGCTCGGTTGACGGTTCGGTGGTTGTAGTTGGTTCAGCTCCCCAAACAGTGAGGATAACCTGTGAACCCTTGGGATAAATTTCACCGCTGTCAAGGCTGGATTGATATACAGTTCCTTCAATGTATCCGCCGGGGTTGCTCTTTTCAACCTTTGTTACCTTGTAGCCGGATTTTTCAAGCAAAGCTTTTGCTTCATTATAGTCAACACCTACAATGCCGTTTGCAGGGAATGAAACATATTCACGACCCTTGCTTACGGTGAGTATAATGGTGCTCTTCTGACCAATCTGAGTGCCGGGAGCGATATTCTGACTGATAACAACGCCCTCTTCAACCTTGTCGTTGTAGGACTCTTGCTTTTGAATGTTGAAGTTAGAGGTGTAGTATTTGTCAGCCATTATGTCTTCAAAGTCTTTATTGAGGAATGACGGAACTTCCACCATTTCCTGAATTACAGAGGGGGTTGTGGTATCATTGCCTGAATCTGAGTCGAGAAGTGTAAGGCAGACACCAATAGCAACAACTGCAATAACAAGTATTGTAATTATGGCAATTAAAGTCATGTTTCTGTTATGCTTCTTTTGTGCCTCAACTCGTTTTTCAGGGGCTTCGGTTACACGGGCAGGCTGCTCAACACGCTGGTTCTTACGGATTTTGTCTATATCCATTTTATCAGCAGCTGCAACGGCATTTGGTGATGCAGAAAGTTCGTCTCTGAGCTCGTCAACCGTTTTGATACGGTCATCAGGTAAAATCTGAAGGGCATTTACAAGTCCGTTAATAACATAAGCAGGTAATTGCTCAGCAAATTTGCCGGGGATCATAAGCTTGTCGTTGGCAACACGCTCCTGAGCGTCAATGGGGTCAGTGCCGATAAGTGTGCGATAAAGCACTGCACCAAAAGCGTAAACATCTGTGCCGGGACCCTGTCTGCCCTCAAAGCCGTATTGCTCAAAAGCAGCGTAGCCCGGAAAGATTTCTTTTTTAAGGTCAGTGTGGGCAGAACGTACTGCATTGATGCTGAAGCCTGTTATGCGTATTTTGCCGTCAGGGGCAACAATAAGTGTTGAGGGTGAAATTCCTCTGTGAACAATACCTGAATTGTGGAGTGTGCCCAAAGTTGAGAGAACGGGCATAAGCATAGGCCTTGCTTTTTCCCATGGAATGTAACCGGCAGAGTTGTTCCTCAAAAGGTGTTCCCTTAAAGTGATACCGTCAATATTTTCGGTTATGGCATAGCAAGTGCCACCACCTTCAATAATGTTGTTAACCTTAAGCAGTGCCGAAAGACCGTTTAACCGCATAAGCTTGCGCCAAAGCTCGGTAAAGCTTTGAATATATTCGCTGAAAATTTTGTCTTTGCCCTCGGCAGGTGAAACAGTGAGCGTTTTTGGGTCACGCTGAGCAACACCGACAGGGAAGTATTCACGGATGTTAATAGCTTCTCTTGCGGTAAGGTCAAAGCCCATATATGTGGCACCGTCGCCGTTAAATTCAAGAAGCTTGCCCACAAGGTAACGGTTGCCAATAACCGTGCGTACAGGCAAATAATCAGCAGACTGCTGCGAATCAACATGAAAACCGCAATAAGGACATTGTTTTTCTGTGCCAATTTCTTTCATACAGCTCATACACAAATTGTCTGAATTTATCATAGCCGTCTTCCTTTCCAGAATATAAGCATATAGCCTGAAACAATTTTACATATTATACTAACATAAATATGGCTGATTTGTCAAGAAATGAGAATTTTGCATCAGCGAAACAAAAACCGACTCGCACAGCAAGCCGGTTTGTTAATTAATAATTTATGCAGTAAATCATAGTAACATCAGTGTCGATGGATTTTGCCTTACCTTGGTGATAAACTATCAGCTCGCCGCCTGAAGCAGATTCGGAGTCAGAAGCGGCAGCTGTCTGATAATTTTTGATATAAGCAAAGCTTTCTTCATCAACAGAGAAATATTTGAAGCTTACATCGCTGTCAATTTTTTTGCTTGCACCGTTGGTGTAAAATGCAAGTTCAGTGTCAGCCAAGCCACCGTTTTTATAAACACCGCTGAAGGCAATAACGTTGTTACTGTCTGTAACAATAAACTGAATATTATTTTGATTAATAAGATTTACTTTGCCGTCTGCAGTGTAAACATACAGATCAGCGTGGTTTTTATTAAGTTTGGTAAAATAAACGTTACCGTCTTTTACTTCAAAAGAAAGAACATTGTCGCTGATTAAAACAGCGTCTGAAATGGTTTTATCACCGACGGTGTTTACATAAAGATTTGAAACTGTTTCACCTGATAAAACAGATGTGAGAATACGGTTTCTGTCCAAAAAGGTGAAGTCAGCATAAGCATTTCCGTCAGGCTCAAAATCATAAGATGTTACTTTGCTGCCGTCATACCATGAATATTTATAGCCTTCGCTTATTTCATAGTTATCGTTAAGAGTGTTGATAACATAGTCAATAGCATCGCCGACAGTTTTGCTTTCAGCGATTTCATAGAGGCTGTCCATATCCGTTCTTTTTTGTGAGTCAATGCCTGATGTTTCAAATATGATTCTCGGAGCACCTGTGGCAGAAAAGGCAATAAGATTTTCAAGCTTAACGCTGCCGGCTAACTCTTTGCTCAGAGTGCCGTCATAAACTTTAACCTTGTATTCTGCAGGCACAGCAAGCCCGAGATCAAGCTCGTTAAGAGCATTTCGGATTTCATCACGCAACAGCTTTTTGTTATATTCAGCCATAGCACTGTTGTATGCTTGTTCATCAAGCTTTGTTCGTTTAAAAAAGAAACCTACTGTTTTAAGATAATCGCCTTTGTCGGGCTTTTGAGTTGTGGCATCAATGTCCTGATAAGCATCATCTATAAAGTCATTCCAGTTAAGCTTTGCTTTATTTTTAATAAAGTAATATAAATTGCCGCCGGGTACATACTCTTCAAGGTAAACTTCTGTTACATTTTCTGATATTTTTATCGGCTGACCGTTACCTGATATTTTGTAAAGTGTGGATGCCATATCACTTTCAGGTAAAGTGTAAAAAATTTCCAATGTTTCACTGTCACTGATTGCCTTCACGTTTGAAACGTCACCTAAAGATTCAGGTTCTTCGCCAAAGCGTGAACGGTAAAGCATAATTGTGCCTGAACGCTCTCGGGTATAGTAAACTATATCGCCCTCAGGCGGAACGAAGTATTCACTTGCATCGGCAACAATCATCTCGGTTTCTCTGCTTTGAGTGGAATAGGCATAATATTTACGGCTTCCGTTTTCTTCACGCTGATAATAGATAAAGCTTCCGCTTTTTTCCATATACCAGTCTTCGTCTATACCGCTGACTATTACAGAGCCTTTGTTTTTTACTGAGTTGCGTTTGGTAAAGTCGATAACCCTGATGTCGTATTTGCCGGTTTTTGAGTCAGTATCCTGTGAGTATGTGAGCACTTTGCCGTTATCAGAAAGCTCAATCTGCGCAACGTTTTCAAGCTGGAGTATATCTTTGTTTTCTAACAAAACGTTTACTGCAGAGTTTTTTTCATAAACCGCAACGGCTCCGTATGAAAAATCATCCAAGTGAAAAAAAGCAATATAAATAGCAGCGATTACGCAAACAATCAGTGCCGAAATAATCCCCGCACGAGCAAGCTTTTTGGAAAGCTCCCTTTTCTTGCTGTCAGGTTTTATCAGCTCTGTTTTGTCAAAGTCTTCTTGTATTGTCTGACCTGTTTCGGTAACGTTATCTTCAAATTCAACAAAGTCACTGCTTTGAATGTCATCAAGAGGTTGAAGATCTATTCCGTTTTTCATCTCTTTTAAAATCGAAGAAAGCTCAGGGGAGGAATCCGCCTGAGCCTTTTTAACGTTATCGGGCTGTCGGTTATTATTCATAAGACACCCTACCTTTTAAAGGTTAATTTTTAGAATTGATTGCAGCCTTAGCTTTGGTAACAATGTTTTCTGCTGTAAGACCGTAAATCTTAAGCATCTCAACTGCAGGACCTGAAGCACCGAATGTGTCTTCAACTCCCACTCTCATTACGGGAACGGGGCAGTTTTCACAAACAACCTCAGCAACAGCAGAGCCGAGGCCGCCAATGATATTGTGTTCTTCTGCGGTAACAATTGCACCTGTTTCTTTAGCAGCGGCAATAACAATCTCTTTATCAATAGGCTTAATTGTGTGCATATTGATAACTCTTGCGTTTATACCTTCGTTAGCAAGGATTTCTTTAGCGGTAAGAGCTTCACTTACCATAAGTCCGGTTGCGATGATTGTAACATCGTTACCTTCGCAAAGCTGAATACCCTTGCCAAGCTTAAATTCATAATCAAGAGGATTGATTCTCGGCACTGCAAGGCGACCGAAACGCAGGTAAGCGGGGCCTTCGTAATCTGCCATTGCAAGTACTGCTGCTCTTGCTTCAATGTCATCAGCAGGGTTAATGATAACCATACCCGGGATTGTACGCATAAGAGCAATATCTTCACAGCACTGATGGCTTGCACCGTCTTCACCAACAGAGATACCTGCGTGAGTTGCACCAATTTTAACATTGAGGTGAGGGTAGCCTACTGTGTTACGAATCTGTTCAAAAGCTCTGCCTGCGGCAAACATTGCAAACGAGCTTGCAAAAACAGTGTAGCCTGTGGTGGCAAGACCTGCGGCAACACCAATCATATTACATTCGGCAATACCTGCATCAAAAAATCTCTCGGGAAAAGCTTTTTTAAACATACCTGTTTTAGTAGCTGCGGCAAGGTCAGCGTCCACAACAATAACTTTGTCGTTCTTTTCACCGAGTTCAACCAAAGCTTTACCGTAAGCATCACGGGTAGCAACTTTAATAATATCAGCCATGATTACGCCTCCAATTCTGCAAGGGCTGCCTGAAGCTCAGCCATTGCCTGATTATACTGCTCTTCGTTGGGGGCAGCACCGTGCCATGAACACTGGTCTTCCATAAATGAAACGCCCTTACCCTTAGTGCTTTTTGCAATAATAGCTGTGGGCTTGCCTTTAAATTCTGCAGCTGCTTTAAAAGCAGCATCAATCTCATCAAAGGAGTGAGCAAAAACTTCTATAACATTCCAACCGAAAGCACGGAACTTTTCGGGAATTGGGTATGGAGAGTTAACCTCAGAAACAGCACCGTCAATCTGAAGATTGTTGTTGTCAACAACGGCAACAAGATTGTCAAGACCTTTTGCTGAGGCAAACATTGCAGCCTCCCAAACCTGACCTTCCTGAATTTCACCGTCACCAAGCACTGTGAAAACTCTGTAAGCTTTTTCTCCTAATTTTGCACCGAGAGCCATACCTACTGCGGTTGAAATACCCTGACCGAGAGAGCCTGTGCTCATATCAACACCGGGTGTAAGCTTCATGCTGGGGTGACCCTGAAGCATTGAGCCGGGTTTACGCAATGTTTTGATTTCGTCAACAGAGAAAAATCCTCTGTGAGCCAAAACTGCGTAGAGAGCAGGGGCGGTGTGACCTTTTGATAAAACAAATCGGTCTCTGTCTTCCCATTTCGGGTTTTTAGGGTCAATATTCATATGCTCAAAATAAAGGTAAGTAAGAATGTCGGCAACAGAAAGTGAGCCACCAGGGTGACCTGATTTTGCGTTATAAACGCCTTCAATTATACCCATTCGTACTTTGCACGCTTTAATCTGTAACTGTTTCTTAATGTTTGCGTCCAAAATAACACCTCCGGTTAGTTAGTTTGTTTAAGAGTTTTCAGAAATGCCGTAAAATAATCAGGCAAATCTGCCTCTAACTCAATATATTTTCCGTCACGAGGGTGATCAAATCCGATCATTCCTGCGTGAAGGCATTGACCGTTTAATTTGGTTACTCCGTTTTTAGGTCCGTAAACAGGGTCGCCTGCAACAGGGTGACCTATGTGAGCCATGTGAACTCTTATCTGATGAGTTCTGCCTGTTTCAAGAGTAACTCTTACCATAGTGAATTTGCCGAATCGCTCAACAACTTCATATTTGCTCAGTGCGTTACGTGAATTTTTGTCGGTAACGCACATTTTTTTTCTGTCCTTAGGGCTTCTTCCGATAGGGGCATCAATAATGCCTTCGTCATTTTTAAGGTTGCCGTGAACAACTGCCATATACCTGCGGGTAAAAGAATGTTCTTTAATCTGTGCGGCAAGCTTTTCATGGGCAAAGTCGTTTTTCGCAACAATCAGAAGACCGCTGGTGTCCTTATCAATACGGTGAACAATTCCGGGGCGGATAACTCCGTTGATGCCGGATAGCCTGTTACCGCAGTGATAAAGCAAAGCGTTTACAAGCGTTGAGTCGTAATTTCCCGGGGCAGGGTGAACCACCATGCCTCGCGGTTTGTTAACAACCAAAAGGTCGTCGTCTTCATACACTATGTCAATAGGAATATTCTGAGCTTCTATATTAAGCTCTTTTAATTCAGGGGGAGTGAAAACCACAACATCGCCCGAACACAGTTTGTAGCTTTTGCCCACAGGCTTACCGTTAACAAGAACGGCCTTGTCTTCTATAACCGATTGAATGTGTGAACGTGTAAAGCCTTCGGCTGCTAGGCTCAATGCTTTGTCAATCCTCATGCCGATGAATTCATCTTCAGCAGTGAAAATCAGTTCATCCAACATTATCACCCTTGATTTTTTTATCTTTATAAATATCAAAAAGCAGATATCCTATGAGCAAAAATGCTCCGCAGGTAACAAGAATATCAGCAAAGTTGAAAACAGGGAAGTCAATAAACTCCACACAAATAAAGTCAACAACATAGCCTCGGATTATTCTGTCAATAAGGTTACCCAATCCGCCCGAGATAATCATAACGCTTGTCACAAGCAAAAATTTGTGATTGATTTTTTTGATTATTATTGCAATAATTCCGCAGAGTATAATTGCTCCTGTGATTATTGACAATAAAGTTGTGCTGTTTGAAAATGAGCCAAAAGCTGCACCTGTGTTCTGAACATATTCCCAGTGAAGGAATCCGTCTATAAAAGGAATTTCATGGACGGGCCGCAAATCTTTTTCAATAAAATATTTTATAACCTGATCAATAACAGTGAGTACGGCTATTGACAAAAGACTGACTACTACCGACATTATCTCTTGAAGAATCCTTTGAGCTTGGCGCCGAAATTGTCATCATCGTCGTCATCGTCATCGGCGTCGTCATCATAATAGTCATCGTCATCATCATCGTCATCATAAAATTCTTCATCCTCATCATCAGCAACACCGAATTTGATTGAGTTGATGTCAAATTTTATTCCGTCATCTTCGCCGTATCCGTCATCAATTTCAACGGTAGGTGCAACGAACTCTTCTTCTTTATCTTCTTCATCAATGAAAGAAAACTTTGAGGTCGGTTCAGCGGATTCCTTAACAAATGAAGGAACATCAAATCCCATTTCTTTGAGCATTTCATCTGTAAGCTCTTCCTCAACTGCTTCTTCAGGTTCCTCCGGTTCTTCGGTAATTGAAACAGGCTCTTCAATTACATCTTCAATAACCTCTTCAATCTCAACAGAAGGCTCTTCCTCAACAGCAGGTTCAATGTCAACTGTCGGAGCAACTTCAATGATAGGTTCTTCTTCAACAGCTTCAATTTCAACGGCAGGTTCTTCTTCTGCTACAGGTTCAGTTTCAGCAGCATCTTCTTCAACAACAGGCGGTGCGATAACAGTTTCTTCAACCTCAACAGCAGGTTCCTCTGCTACGGGTTCTTCTTCAACGATTTCTTCAACCTCAAGCTCAGGAATTTTTGTGATAAGCTCAATATGTTCTTTATAAAGGTCAAGCAACTGCTTTTTGAAAGCATCTGCTTCTTTTTCAACAAGGTCAAGAGCAGCCTGAGTTTTGATCATGCGGTCTCTTGCAACAACTGCCTGCTCTTTTGCATCAGCAGTAGCGTCTTCAATAAGGCGCTTTGCAGTGGCATCAGCTTCAATGAGCCTTGCATCAGCTTTAGTCTGAGCTGTTTCTAAAATCGCCTGTGCTTTTGCGGCTGCTTCTGCCTCAATTTTTTGAGCTGCTGCGGCTGCTTCTGCAAGCTGATTCTCAGCTTTTTCGTTAGTTTCTCTCATAATCTGGTCAGCCATACGCTGAGCAGTAAGCAATGCAGCACGGATATTATCTTCGTCGTTTCTGTATTCTTCAACTCTTTCGGCAAGAAGGCTGATTTTTTTTACTAATTCGCCGTTTTCTTTAAACATCTGCTCATAAGAGTCAGCTACAATATCAAAAAACTCGTCAACAGACTGAGCTCTGTAGGCATTTTTGCCTGATGCTTCAAAATGATGGTTTTTAATTTTTGATGGTGTTAACATCACATAACCTCCTGTAAGACATTAGTCTTATTTTTTATTCGTCACAATGATTAAAACAAACCGTGAGTTGCAGAGTTAACAACTTCGTCAAGAAGCTCACCTGAAAGGGGAACGTTATTAGGTGTAATTATATAAGCTCTGCCTGCAACACGCTGAATGGTTGCATTGTTGGCATATGCCACACCTGAAAGGAAATCAATTACTCTCACAGCTTCTTCTGTGGGGCAGGTTTCAAGGTTGAGAATTGCAATTCTCTTTTCATTGAGAACATCGGCTACCGGTCCGACATCTGCAAATGAATCAACTTTTTTGAAAACAACATGAGCTTTTGAACCGCTTGCAGGTGCTGCGGGTGAAGCCTTGAAATCTACAACATTATCAGCCGGCGCATCATACTGCTTTGCTCTTGATGCAGTGTGCCTTTTACGAGGAACATATTCTTCCTCTTCTTCCTGAACGTCTACGTCGTCAAGATATTCTTCCTCAGACATAGAAAGTGACTTTTTAATTGATTCGAAAAATCCCATAACATAATCCTCCGTTATCTGTAATTTCTTGCTCCGAACAATGCGGAGCCGATTCTGACCATGGTTGAGCCGGATGCAACGGCATCCTGATAATCACCCGACATACCCATAGATAAAATATCCATACTAACATTATCTATTTTTTTAGCACCAATGTCAATAAATAGACGGTGCATATTTTCAAAAAATATGCGATTTTTTACACTATCGTCACAAATTGGGGGTATTGCCATCAATCCTTTTACCTGAATACCCTCAATTTCTGCAATTTCATAAACCGTTTCACCGATACTTTCGGGGGTAAAACCAAATTTGCTCTCTTCACCGCCGATGTTTACTTCAAGCAGAATATTTGTGATAATGCCTTTTTTGAGCGAAGCTTTGCCGATTTCTTTGGCTACTTTAAGGCTGTCTACACCGTCAATGTAATCAACCTCACCGACAATTTGTTTAACTTTATTGGTTTGAAGGTGACCTATAAGATGCTTTTCAACGCCTGCTAAATTTAATTCATCCTTTTTTAAAAGAAACTCCTGAACACGGTTTTCGCCGATTAAATCAAGACCGAGCGACAGAGCGTGATTGATATAAATGGAGTCAACTGTTTTGGTAACAGCCATAAATCTGACATCTGAAGGGTTGCGACCGCATTTTATGGCGGCAGCAGTAATACCTTCGGAAAGTTCTTTATAATTTTCTTCAATGTCCGACAAGCGTTTATCAGTTAATGACTTTTCCATCGTATAAATCCCTCCCTTTTATAATAACATCGTCATAAAGCGTAAGACCTTTGCCTTGTGACTTTGAATCGCTGACGATTACATAATTTTCATCAGAATATAGTATTTCCACCGAGATGAATGATATGATTTTTCCTCTCAAAACATAAACTCCGCTGTTGTTGTCTTTGTCAAATCGGATTGCTTTTGCAGGGATTTTGTATCCGCTGTAAGCTTCTTCAATAACCTCAACCTTTTCTATTCTCATGTTGGCAAGAGTTTCATTCATAAGAGTTGAACTTAAAACAACTTTCAGTTTATTGCCTGTTGCCTGAGCAGATTCAACTTTCATTTTAATATTTTCGAGCCCGTCTTCAACAAAGTTTATTGTTATATATCCGCCAACAGGGAAGCTTTTGGTATATTGTGTGTCAACAACACCTGTGAGATACCAAAGATAACTGCTGACAAGCTTGCCTGAGTTGGTCTGAACTTTTTCAGGTTCAGCTTCAAGTGCTTTTTCAATCTGATCAATGGTAAGTTTTTCAACTTCGGCATAATTAAGAGTTGATTCGTATCCGTCAAGGTTGTTTATATAATAACCTGATGAAGGCGCTTTGATTTCGGTGTATTTAACATTTTTGGCTTCAAGTGAATCAATTTCAGCCTTGAGGTCGGTTATTGACTGCGAGAGGTCAATGGAACCTTCGGATAAAATCTGCCTTGTGGCACTTTTGTTGTTAAACTCATCAACAATGTGTGAAAGTGAAGAGAAATTGTTTGAAAATATTGTGTCAAGAATATTGCTGTAAGCTGACTTTATTTCATCATTAAGCTTCTCGGAATTAAGCTCATTTACACCACCCTGATTGTTAATTAAATTAAGCTGTTTATATTCTTCTTTGGCGGCTTCAAGTCGGGAATAGATTTCAGCATCATCATTGTTCGCACATGAAACGGCGATACAGTCACCGTTGGCAACACGTGTTCCGTCAACGGCAAGTGAAATAACGGTTCCGCTGTTGTTTGATTTAATGGCTTTTTCATCTCTTAAAACAAAGCCCTGAAATTCAAATGTTTGCTCAATATCAGCTTTTTCTGTTAATCTTTCTGTGGTAACAGGGGAATAAGTGTAAGCAAAAGCATTATATGTCATATAAGCAATAACCGTAATGCTTAAAATAATCGCAACAATTTTTGTCCACGGATAATTTTTTTTCAAGCTTATTCCTCCTTTAAAAAGTTTTCTATAATATCGAAAGCTGTTTTGCACAGGGCTTCTGAACTTTCGTATTCATCAATATATAAATGGATAGCATTTTCATTGCGACGGAACCAGGTCAATTGCCTTTTGGCATAACGTCGGGTACCTTGCTTAAGTGAATCAAGTGCTTTTTGCAAAGTCTTTTCTCCATTAAAATAAGGGTCAAGCTCTTTGTAACCGATAGCCTGAGCAGATGTGATTCCTTTGCTTTGACGGAATTGCTCAGCTTCTTGCAGAAGTCCGTCTTCAACCATTTTGTCAACACGTATGTTAATTCGGTTATACAAAATCTCTCTGTCGTGGGCATCAAGGCAAAGGTAACACACCCTGTAGGGGCTTCCGTTAAGTCGGGAACGGCGGTTTTGCTCGGTTACGGTTATTCCTGAAGTGTACCACAGCTCCAATGCTCTTATAATTCTTTTTTTGTTTATTTCTTTAAGGCCTTGAACATATTCAGGGTCGATGGTTTTTAATTCTTCAATAAGAACCTCGATACCTTCTTTTTTAGCTTTTTGGGTAAGTTTTTCTCTTAATTCAAGGTCAACCTCGGAGTCTGCAAGCTCAATGTTTTCAACAAGGTTGTCAATATAAAGCCCTGTACCGCCAACAATAACGGGAAGCTTGCCTCTTGAAACAATGTCTGAAATTTTTTCTTCTGCAAGACGTTTAAACTCTGCAACAGAAAATCTTTCTTCGGGGTCAATTACATCAATAAGGTGGTGGGGGATGCCGTCAGTTTCTTCTTTGGTGGGTTTTGCTGTTGCAATATTCATTCCTTTATAAATTTGCATTGAGTCGGCGGAAATAACTTCACCGCTGAATTTTTTACAAACGGCAATGCCAAGGCTTGTCTTGCCTGAAGCTGTCGGTCCGGCAACAACAATAATCGGTATTTTATTCATGTTGCCACACCTCCGTTAAATTCTGCCAAAATTCTTTTCAAGCTCTTTTTTGCTCATTTCAATCATAACCGGTCTGCCGTGAGGGCAATATCTCACATCAGGCAGAGAAAAAAGTTGTTCCACAAATTTTTGCTGTTCATAGGGTGTGGTTTTGTCACCGGCTTTGATTGCAGCTCTGCAAGCTGTTGAATGGTAAATCCAATCAAGCTTTTCGGGGATCAAATCTTTTTTGTTGTCTGCAAGGTAGCCTGCAAGCTCAATTACCACAGGCTCAATGTCACCGCTTTCAATAAAAGTGGGGCATTCTGTAACTATAACCATTCCCTGACCGAAGTCCTCCACTGCATATCCTGCTTTGAGGAGTATATCGGTGTTTTCAAGAACGGCATTGTACTCTTCTTTGCTGAGTGTTATTGTAACAGGGGTGAGGAGCATCTGGCTCTGAACACCGTCCTGCTCTTTTTTCAGCGAGTCAAAAATCATTCTTTCGTGAGCAGCGTGCTTGTCGATTACCAGCATTTTATCGCCTTGCTCAACGAGAATATATGTTTTAAATGCTTCACCAATAACCTTGAATGGCTCAATATATGAGATAGGCTCAATTTCAGGTTCTGTTTTTGGTGGAGTAAGTGTTTCGGTGATAATTAAATCGTCTTGCTCTTTTTTATTTTCAATTGGTGTTTCGACAATGAGGGGGAGCTTAACAGTGTCTTCTGTAATCACTACTTCGCTTACTGTGGGATTATTGAGAAGTAAATCATCGTCAGATTGAATGTTCTGATTTGGCTTTTCACCGCTTTCAACCTTCATCACGTTTTTAACAAAGCTTTTATGCAACGCTTCAAGACTTGATTTTCTGTCATCGGGCTGAATTTTTTCAGTGCTTCTTATTGATTTGAATTGAGCTTCGGCTTTGAGCACTTTTTTAATTGCATCGTCAGATGCCGGATCTGCGTTGAGCCTTATAAATGTCTGCTCAGCCTTTGGTGGCTGAGGCATTGTCTGAGAAACAACCTTCAGCTGTGTTTTTGCTTCAAAGCTCATCTGAGGTCGTGTGTCGCCACTTTCTAAAGCAAGCTTTGCACAGTAATAAACAGCATCGAAAATTTTCTTTTCGTCAGCGAAGCGAACTTCGGTTTTAGCAGGGTGAACATTAACATCAACTGCCATCGGGGGAATGCTGATATTAAGCACGCAGGCAGGGAATTTTCCCACCATAATTGCATTTTTATATGCTTGCTCAAGAGCAGCCATAGCTGTTCTTGTTTTGATAAGTCTTCCGTTAAGGAAGAAAAACTGCATTGTACGGTTGGCTCTTGCGTGAACAGGCTTTGAAATAAATCCGTTAACCTTAATGCCGTTTAATTCGTATTCACATTGAATAAGTCCTTGTGAAAAGTCTTTGTCGAAAATTGCGTGCACAGTGTTTTTTATATTTCCGTCACCCGGGGTTGCAAGAACTTCTTTGCCTTCACGGATAAACCTTACGCAAACCTCGGGGTGAGAAAGTGCAATTCTGTCAACCACACCTGCAACGGAGTTGGCCTCTGTAACATCTTTTTTGAGAAATTTCATTCTTGCAGGAGTGTTGAAAAACAAATCTCTCACAACAATGGTTGTTCCTTTAGGGCACCCTGCATCGTCAAGCAATGTTTCCTGTGAGCCTTCAATGCAATAACGAGTGCCGATTTCTTCATTTTCGGCACGGGTCAGCATTTCAACCCTTGCAACAGCTGATACAGAAGCCAATGCTTCGCCTCTGAAACCGAGGGTGAGAATTGAATCAAGGTCGTCTGCTGAAGAGATTTTGCTGGTTGCGTGGCTTATAAAAGCTTTTCTGATGTTGCTTCGGTCAATTCCGCAACCGTTGTCTGTGATTCTGATGTAGGTGATACCGCCCCTGCGGATTTCAACCGTTATAAGAGTTGCACCTGCGTCAATGGAATTTTCCATAAGCTCTTTTACAACAGAAGCAGGTCTTTCAACCACTTCACCTGCAGCAATAAGCTCGGCAACGTGTTTGTCAAGTATATTGATCTCGGGCACGGCAATCACCTCCTGATTTTATATTTCTTTTGATTTTTTAACTATATCATAAAGCTTCTGCATAGCTTCAATTGGGGTAAGGGTATTTACATCAATTTTTTTAATTTCTTCAATAAGCTCTGTTCCCACTTCGCTTGAAAAAGAGATTTGCATCATATCTTCTTCCTGTGAGGGGGCAGACGGTGCGTCACTCATATGAACTGCAACACCTGTGGCTTCAAGCTCTTTTAAAATTGCTCTTGCTCTTGTTACTACATTATTGGGCACACCTGCAAGCTTTGCAACTTCAATACCGTAACTTCCGTCAGCACCGCCGGGAACAATTCTTCTTAAAAATGTGATGTCATCGCCACGCTTTTTAACAGCGATGTTATAATTCCTTACACCGTCGAGCTTGCTTTCAAGCTCGGTGAGTTCGTGATAATGGGTTGCAAAAAGTGTTTTTGCCCCAAGACGCTTTTTATCGGCAGTGTGTTCAAGCACAGCTCTTGCGATGCTCATTCCGTCAAAGGTAGAAGTACCTCTGCCGATTTCATCAAAAATAAGAAGGCTCTTTGAGGTGGCGTTTTTGAGGATGTTTGCAACCTCACTCATTTCAACCATAAAGGTTGACTGACCTGATGCAAGGTCATCAGATGCACCGACTCTTGTAAAAATGCTGTCAACAATGCCGATTTCGGCACTGCCTGCAGGTACAAAGCAACCGCATTGAGCCATAAGCACAATAAGAGCCACCTGACGCATATATGTAGATTTACCTGCCATATTCGGTCCGGTGATAATTGCACAACGGTTGTCGTCACAGTCAAGCAATGTATCGTTTGGCACAAAGGGAGAGTCTTTTAGCATTTTTTCAACAACAGGATGTCTGCCGTCTTTTATGTTTATAACAGGTTTTTCTGTGATAATCGGGCAAATGTAATTGTTTTTGGCAGAAACATTTGCAAAAGAGCAGAGCACATCAAGGCTTGCAAGGGCAGAGGCTGTTTTTTGAATTCTGAAAAACTCATCAGCAACCTTGCCTCTGATAACGGTAAAGATTTCGTATTCAAGCTTAACAATTCGTTCCTGAGCACCGAGAACCTTTGATTCAAGGTCCTTGAGCTCGCTTGTGATGTAACGCTCGCAGTTTGCAAGGGTTTGTTTTCTTATATATTCTTCGGGGACAAGCTCTTTGAATGAATTGGGAACTTCAATGTAATAACCGAAAACTCGGTTATATCCGATTTTAAGCTTTTTAATTCCCGTTCTTTCCTGCTCATCAGTCTGCACTTTTGCAATATATCCTTTGCCGTTGACAACGATGTCACGAAGGGAGTCAAGCTCAGCGTTAAAGCCGTCTTTGATCATTCCGCCTTCACGAACGGTAAAGGGCGGGTCTTCACAAATTGAATTTTCAATAAGTGACAGCACATCTTCAAGCAAATCAATGTCAGAAAAAATATCGCCCAAAAGTGCACAGCTGAATTTGGATAAAATGTTTTTAATTTCGGGTAACATCTTAACCGTGGCTGCAAGTGAGCGGAGCTCCTTTGCATTGGCGGTTTCGTATATAATTCTTGCCATAAGGCGTTCAATATCGTTTATGGCAGAAAGTGATGTTATAAGTGAATCGAGCTCAACAGGGCTTTCACAAAGCTCACCCACCGCATTGTGGCGACGTGTTATTTTGGCAGGGGAAATGAGGGGTTGCTCAAGCCATGATCGCATAAGACGTTTGCCCATGGCGGTCTTTGTTTTGTCAAGCACCCAGAGAAGTGTTCCTCTCTTTTCACGGTTTCTCATTGTTTCGGTCAGTTCGAGGTTGCGCCTTGAACTGATGTCAATTTTCATAAACTGAGAATCACTGTAAAAATCAATCGAACGTATGTTGTCAACGCCTGATTTCTGCACCTCGTGAAGATAGCCGAGAGCAGTACCTAAAGCGATAACACACTCTTCACCGGATATGCCTAAATCTTCAACGCTTGCCTTTTTAAAATGGGTGAGAACCGTTTGAAGATTTTTGGAATAATCCAAGTATGATTCATCAATTCCGTCTGCCATACAGGCCAGACGGTTTTTGATAAAATCTTTAATTTTTGCACTTGAAAGCACCTGAGCGTTATATAAAATTTCAGACGGCATAAATTTGCCTAATTCGTTTATAATTTTTGAGTCAACATCTTTATCTTCAAGCTGAGTAAGATTGACCGAGCCTGTTGAAACATCGGCAAAGCAGATGCCCGCCTTTTTGCCGTTTAAGATGATGCTTGCAAGGTAGTTGTTTTTGCCTTCGTCGAGCATATTGCTTTCAATAACAGTACCCGGGGTGAGGACTCTTACAACCTCACGCCTTACAATACCCTTTGCCTGAGACGGGTCTTCCATCTGCTCGCAAATGGCAACCTTATAGCCTTTAGCAACAAGGCGGGCGATGTATGAATCAACACTGTGGAACGGAACACCGCACATAGGTGCACGCTCTTCCTGACCGCAGTCACGGCCGGTCAGCACAAGCTCAAGCTCTCGGGATACAACCTTGGCATCTTCAAAAAACATTTCATAAAAGTCACCCAGTCGGTACATAAGTATAGTGTCGGGGTAATCTTTTTTTGTTTCAAGATATTGCCTCATCATGGGCGTCATTTCTGCCATCTTTTTCACATTCCTTGCTGGATTTTAAGTCGGGTTTTATTATTCGCCGCAGTTGCTGCTGCATGATGAGCAGTTGCCTGAACAGCCCTGCTCCTGATATTCGCAGGTTTTAGGGTCTTCACCCTGAGCGCAGAGGGTGAGAATGCCTGTGATTTTCTTCATAAGAGCATCAAGACCGTTTTTAGCATTTTCAAAAGCGATCATATTCGGGTTAGCCATAACCTGATGATAAACTTCTGTGAATTCTTTATCATAAGCGGCAAGCTTTTCTTCGTTTGAATCTTCTTTCATAGCTTCGTGCTGATATGACATATGAATAAGCTGAATTTTGCTCATAAGCTCGTTAAGAGCATCATCCTGTTTATTAACTTTTCTTGCGTTGTGAAATGCTTCATAAGCAGGGTCAGCCTGAATAGCTGCACCTAATTCTCTTGTAAGTTCAATAATATCCATTTTTGTTTCTCCTTTATTTAAATCAAATTATTCAACCAATTCTCCGCGTACAATCCATGTAAGCGGGTCTGTTACTAAAACGTCACAGAATTCACCGATTATTCTGCCCTCAACGGTGTCGGGAAATTCAATCATTACGTTGCCTTCTGTTCTGCCGTTGAGCACGCCTTCTTTAGCGTAACCTTCACACAAAACACGATAGGTCTTTCCTTTCATCAAGGCTGTGCGTTTGCCTGCAATACTTTCTTGCAAATCGCAAAGCTCTTTAAACCATTTGCCTTTTTCTTCTCTTGAAATCGGGTCGGGCATTTTTTCAGCCTTTGTGCCTTTTCTCGGGGAGAAAATGAAGGTATAAAGTGAAGTAAATTTTGTGTATTCGATCAAAGTCAAGGTGTCTTTAAATTCTTCATAAGTTTCACCGGGGAAGCCGACTATAATGTCACTTGTGAGCGAAATGTCGGGCATTACCTTTCTGGCGTAATCAACAAGCTCCATATATTTTTCTCTTGTGTAGCCACGGTTCATTTCTTTAAGCACTCTGTTATTACCGCTTTGGAAAGGCAGATGAAAATGCTTTGCAACCTTTTCGCATCTTGCCATTGTATCAAGAAGCTCTTTGGTGCAGTCTTTAGGGTGAGAAGTCATAAATCTGATTATGAAATCCCCTGGCAAAGCGTTTATCATTTCAAGAAGCTTTGCAAAGTTTATGTCTTCATCAAGGCTCTTGCCGTAAGAGTTTACATTTTGACCTAAAAGAGTAATGTCTTTGCAGCCGTTTGAGATAAGCTCTTTTGCCTCTTTAATAATTTCTTCGGGGTGTCGGCTTCTTTCACGACCCCTTACATAAGGTACAACGCAGTAGGAGCAGAAGTTGTTGCAGCCGTACATTATGGGAAGCCATCCTTTGATGTTGCCGTCGCGGTGAACAGGCAGATTTTCTGCAATAACTCCGTCGCTGTCTTCTGAAGAAAAAACTCTCTTGCCAGAACGCAGAACGGTGTATAAAAGCTCCGGGATTTTGTGAATAACGTGAGTGCCGAAAACAAGGTTCACAAAGGGATAGCTTTTTTTGATTCTTTCACACACATGTTCCTGCTGCATCATACATCCGCAAAGGGCAATGATTAAATCAGGATTGTTCTTTTTAACATTTTTAAGTGCACCAACGTTGCCGTAAATACGGTCTTCGGCGTGTTCACGGATGGCACAGGTGTTATATAAAACCAAATCGGCTTTGTTTACATCGTCTGTAAAGCCGTAACCTATTGATTCAAGCAGGCCTTGTATTCTTTCTCCGTCAGAAACATTACCCTGACATCCGTAGGTATGAACCATTGCAAGGGGAGTTCTGTCACCGAATTTTGCCGAAATAACTTCTTTGGCGAGGTTGATGAATTCTCTTTGTTTTGCGAGTTCTTCCTCGGGAACAAGGTAGCTTTTTTTTGCGTTATTTTCGCTCAAAAGCGACACCTCTCTTTTTAAACATTACAACTAAAGTATTATACATTATTATTATAAAATTTGCAACAGTAAATGATGTAAATTTTACACTTTTAAAAATTGAATTATTGCAAAGTATCCTAATTCCATTTTATGAAAAATATATCATGTTTTTTATGTTGGTAACAGTTAAAAATATAACCAGTGAATTTAATTGGAGTGTGATTTTTTGGCTGTTTTACAGTTGCCTGAATATATTTATACAGGTATGGATTCAATAAACCGTATTTTTGACAATAATTTTAAAAAGTTGCTTATAATTTCAAACAAAGAGATTGAGATGACCACAATCACCTTACCGGCTTTTTTGCAAAAAGCTCAAAAACATTCGGTGAAAGCGGATGTTTTGGTTGAAAAAAATCCGTATGAGCTGTTTTCTGCTGTTCAGGAAAAGCTGATTGATGAAACCCCTGAACTTATTGTTGCCGTGGGTGACGGAAAAACAATTGACTGTGCTATGGCAGTGTCTTCAATGTCAGGTATTCCTTATTGCGCTGTGCCTGAATCTGCTCCGACGTCTTTGTGGGAAAGTGATTACGTAGAAGCCCTTTTAAACAGAAAAATTCCGCTGATGTGTGTGCTTGATCCCGATATGATAATCGGTGCAAACTCTGTAGGGCTTGCTTATGAAGGGCTTGGAATGCTTGCACTTTGTGCTGAAAGCTTTTTGAAGTCGGGTTGCAGATATATAAAATCAGCAGCAAAAACAGCGTTTAAACAGATTTATGACAATCTGTTTGATGCATATAAAGGTGAAATTGCTGCCCGAGAAAATCTGCTTGAGGGTATGTATTGGGCACATATTGCTTTTATAAACAGTCACGATTTTTCGTGGGAATCGCCATGTTACCGACTTTGTGATTTTTTTAAGTCCTTCGGAATTGACTCTCTGAGCCTTTTGGCGGTATCTTGTGTTCAGGTGATAAAAAGCATTTATGCTGAAAACGAACCTGCTTTGCACGAGCTTGCATGTGAAGTGAATGCATCTCAACAGCAGGAGCTTTCGTCAATCTGCCTTACAGAAAAAATACGGCAAATCAGGGCAAAAATGTTTGTGCCTTCGTGTGTTAAAAATCTTGGGGCAGATGAAAGCAGATTTTTAATTTTATTGCAGGACATAGGTGAAGAAGACAGGCGACTATTTTTTGACTGCTATTATTCGGAATATTCTGCTTTTTTAAATCAGAATCAAGTTCTGACAGGTGGTTGACTTTTTTTGCCAAAATGATATAATTACCCCATAAATCAAAGTAAGGGGCGGTTCTTATGAGAAAAACAACAAAATTAATGTCTTTGATTTTGGCTTTGGTGATGGCTTTTTCCTTGTGCTCAGGCTTTTCGGCAAGTGCAGCACCAAAACTTGTATCTTTAAAGATAACAAGTGTGCCCGAACAGTTGAAGTTTTACAGAGGAACGGATTGGGACTACGGCACTTGGGATCAACCTGATGACTTTGAACCTTGGGTATGGGTGCCGGGTTCACGAATCAGCTTTTTGAGAAATCCCGGCAGCGGATATTATCAGGAAACCGGTATGATAAACGCAACCGGTTTGGTGATTGAAGTAGGATATTCTGACGGTAGCACAAAAACTATTAAATATAGAGAAACATTAAAAGAAGACGGAACTTATACACAAAACATTATTCTTTCGCCTGAAAACGGTGTTTATAAAGTCGGAAAGATAAAAATTGAAGTATGGTTGCTGGAAGATAACCGTTACTACGATACCTATGAAATTGAGATTATCGACAGTAGCAAACCTACCGAAAGACAAAAAGGTGACGTTAACAATGATTTGAGCGTAAACTCCTCTGATGCGTTGCTTGTTTTGCAGTATGCTGTTTCACTTGTTTCATTTGATTCCACACAAAAGAGATATGCCGATATGAATAATGACGGCAAATATAACAGCGCTGATGCTTTGGCAATTCTTCAGACAGCTGTCGGTAAATAAAAAGTTTATCCCGCATCTTTCTCTCTTGCAGAGTAAGACGCGGGATTTTTTTAGCAAAAAAAGAGAGCCGTTTAACGACTCTCTTAAAATTAAAGAATATAAATTGTAACGCTTCTGCGACCAAACTGTGTGCACATTGAATCACTGGGCATATAAAGGTCACAAAGAGTTGCGCGACTACCGGTCCATTTTGTGAATCCGCCTGTGTCTTCTGCAAAAGCATAGCCGTAAACATACTTACCGTCGTTTGACACAATCCACATAGCTGTGTGGTAAGGAATCTGTTTGGGGTTAACTGCAACATATCCTGGCTTAACAGCTTTACCTGTGGCAGTTCTTGTTCCGCAGTGGTATGCAGAAGCTGTGCCGACAATCTTCTTTTTATAAGATGTTGGAGTGTTGTTTTCGGTTAATTCAAGAGATGCAGGGGGAGTGAAAACAGAAATGGTTTTAACTCCGTTTGCAAGCTTAACACCCTGAGCTGAGGCTGAAGCTGCGGCAGCTTTTTTGGTGCCTACCAATTTAATCTGTTCAACAGGTTTTTTTGTAACAACGGTGTTAACAAGTGTTGATTCGGCAAGTTTGCCGTCAATATACTTATCTTCATAAGTGAGAACTTTTTCGCCGTTTACACCTTTTTGTTTGATTTTAGACTGACCTTTGTTAAGGGTATTTGTTTTTTCGCTCTTTTCTGTAAATTTGATTGCCTGAGATTCTTCTCTTGTGATATATTCAACTCTTGTGATTTTAATTGAGCAGTTACCTGTGAGAACTTCATCAAGAGGACGTGAAATAATATCGTCATCGTCTGCTGTAATAACTGCAGTGTCAAGTGCATCGGCAACAGTGCCTTCGGTCATATGAACTGTTGCTATGTCACCGTCAACAGAAATTAAAACAGAAAATGCTCTTTTAATTGTGATTACAAGATTTTCTGAAATGTAGTCGGTCAATTCGCAACCGCTTACTTCGTCATAAGGGCTCATTTCAAGACCGGCCTGGCTGATTGCATCGGCAACGGTGCCGTGAGCTTCAATCTTATATTCTTTGTTGCCGTCAACTACTGTTACGTTGCAAACGGTGTTAACGTTGATAACGCCGCGGCTTTCAAGCTCGCTGTCATCGATGTAGCTGTCAGCGTCAATTTCAAGTCCGCTTTGAATAAGAATGTCACCTGTGTTTGTGCGGTGAGTTGTAACTTCATACTCAATGCCGTCAAGAATAACCTTGATGGTGTTGGAACCTGAAACTGTAGTTAAAAGACTTGCCATGCAAAGCACAAGGCAGATAACAGTTGTGCTGATTCTGATTCTTGCATCATATACACGCTTGCCTATGTTTTTGATTTTTTCAGACATTTTTAAATAACTCCTTTTCTGCGGCTTTTGCCGTGCAGGTGGTATATTTGTTGATGTACTTAATTGCAGTTTTTCCTGCAACGTTGGTCATTATAGTGAAGTTATCACGAAGTGTCAAATAAAAATAAAAATGTTTTTTGTGAATTTTGCACAAATTGGTCGGCAAAAATTTTGATTTTAAAAGTCTGAAAATGAAAAAATGTCGGGTATTTGCGATTTTTGTTTCTTTTTGAGAAAATATTTTTGTGAAAAACCGAAAAAGTTACAAAAGGTTACAAATTTGAGGCGAAATTAAATAAAATTACAGATTTTTGTAACTTTTAATTCTCAATAAGAAATAAGCGGCTTAATTTATTACAAATTAGCCGTTGAAGTAAAAATCAATTTATGATAGAATAATATGAGTAATACTTACCTGAGGTGATAACTTGGCAGTACCAAAGCAAAATATAAGAAACTTTTCTATTATAGCTCACATTGACCACGGTAAATCTACTCTTGCAGACAGAATGCTTGAACAGACCGAATCCGTAGCGTTGAGAGATATGACAGCTCAGCTTCTTGATAATATGGATCTTGAACGTGAGAGGGGAATAACAATCAAAGCTCACGCTGTTAAGCTTGATTATAAAGCAAAAGACGGTGAGAATTATGTGCTCAATCTTATTGATACCCCCGGTCATGTTGATTTTAACTATGAGGTGTCCCGTTCTCTGGCAGCTTGTGAGGGGGCTGTGCTTATAATTGATGCGTCACAGGGTATTGAGGCTCAGACTCTTGCCAACACATATCTTGCCCTTGATCACGATCTTGAAATTGTACCTGTAATCAACAAAATAGATTTACCTGCTGCTGACCCTGAAGGTGTTGCAAGGCAGGTTGAAGATGTTATAGGTCTTGATTGCGAGCTTGCACCGAGAGTTTCGGCAAAAACAGGACTCAATGTAGATCAGGTGCTTGAAAGAATCGTTCAGGATGTGCCTGCCCCAAAGGAAGCAGACGATTCCAAGCCGCTTCGTGCTCTTATTTTTGACTCGGTTTATGACAGCTATAAGGGTGTTATCGTCTATGTTCGCATTATGGACGGCAAAATCAAAGCCGGTGACACAATGCGAATGATGGCAACAGGTGCAGAGTTTACTGTTGTTGAGGTCGGTTATATGCGAGCAACCTCGATGGAGCCTGCAAAAGAGCTGACAGCAGGTGAGGTTGGTTACATCACCGCTTCAATCAAAACTGTTGGTGATGCTCAGGTTGGTGATACCGTTACCACTGCTCAATATCCTGCCGATGAACCTCTTCCCGGTTACCGTAAAGTTAATCCCATGGTTTTTTGCGGTGTTTATCCTGCTGACGGTGCAGATTATGAAAATTTGCGTGATGCCCTTGAAAAGCTTCGTCTTAACGATGCCTCTCTTTCCTATGAGCCTGAAACGTCAGGAGCTTTGGGCTTCGGCTTCCGTTGCGGTTTCCTTGGTCTTCTTCATCTTGAAATTATTCAGGAACGCCTTGAAAGAGAATATAATCTTGACCTTGTAACAACAATTCCGAGCGTTGTTTACAAAATTTATCTTAATGACGGTTCGGTTATTGAAATTGATAACCCGACTCACTATCCTGACCCTGCAAACATTTCATACTGTGAAGAACCGTTGGTTGATGCACATATTTATTCTCCTCAGGAATATGTCGGTGCCATTATGGATTTGTGTCAGGACAGACGTGGTGTATTTAAAAATATGGATTATATCACGCCCGAAAGAGTTGATATTCATTATCTTCTTCCTCTTAATGAAATTATTTATGACTTCTTTGATGTTTTAAAATCAAGAACAAAGGGTTACGCTTCATTCGACTATGAAATTGCTGATTATCAGCGTTCAGACCTTGTTAAGCTTGATGTTCTTTTAAACGGCGATACGGTTGATGCTCTTTCATTTATAATACATTCCGAAAAAGCCTATGCAAAAGCACGCAAAATTGCAGAAAAATTAAAAGAACATATTCCGCGTCAGATGTTTGAAATTCCTATTCAGATTGCAATCGGAGGCAAGGTAATTGCCCGAGAAACCGTCAAGGCAATGAGGAAAGACGTTTTGGCAAAATGCTACGGTGGTGACATCACCCGTAAGAAAAAATTGCTTGAAAAGCAAAAAGAAGGTAAAAAGAGAATGCGTCATTTCGGCACTGTTGAAGTGCCGCAGGAAGCTTTTATGGCAGTTCTCAAGCTTGATGAATAAAATTTATACAAAATTTTTCAAAAATCTGTTGAAAAAACCATTAATGTTGTGCTATACTGATGTTATATGATACAAAGGAGGTATTCAATGTCTAAGGAAGCAACAAAGACTCAAGTTGCAGAAGACAAAGCTAACCGACAGTTACCTAAGTCAAGACGTTATGTCGGTAGCCGTGAAACTACAGCTTACATTCTTTTTGATATTTCGCAGTCTTTGAATCTTGGCTCTAAAGATGCGTATTTCGTTACCGACGTTCTTGTTGTTGCCTTGAAATGGCAGACAATAATCAACTCTATTGCCAGTGTATGGGATATCGTCAATGACTTTTTCCTTGCTGCATTGGTTGACAGAACAAACACCCGTTTTGGTAAATTTAAGCCGTATCTTATTATGTATGCAGGTCCGGGTGCTGCACTAAGTATTTTTTACTGGGCTATGCCTGCAATTTTCCCGGGTGCGGCGGCGACGTATATGCCGAAGATAATAGCGTTCCTGCTATTTAAGATTATTAACGACCTGGGAGGAACGGTTTATAACATTGCAAAAACAGGTATTTTGGCAACTATCACACCAGACACAGTGGACAGAACAAGGCTTATTAACCAGACAAACCTTATTTCTTCCCTTGTAGAGAACCTTCCCAAGCAGGCTGTTACAATTTTCATCGACCTTGTTAACAACGGCGTTATGAAAATTCAGATGTCAACACTCTTTGTTGTTATGGGTGTTGCAACGGCTGTGGCTTCAAGTGCACTTTCTTTCTACTTCTCTCTTATATGTAAAGAAAGAGTTCTCCAGTCTGTTGAAAAGCCCGATTATAAGAAGGCTTTCACCTCATTGTTCCGTTCAAGACCGTTGATGTTACTTGCTCTTTCAGATATGCTTGCTAACTTCGGTAGCGTAAGTACAAGTACATCTCTTTATTACATCAACGTTCTCAATTTCAGCTCAGCCGAGCTTGTTGTTGGTATACCCGGTATGTTTGTTACATACGCGAGCTATACATACGTTACAAAGCTCAGAGAGCATTTCTCAACTAAAGCTTTGTGGATTTTCGGTGACCATTTTGGAAACATCCTTTTACTTCTTGTATTTGGTTTCGGTTCAATCAACCATAATTACAACAAGACATGGACTATGCTTATTGCATTTATGATTCGTGAAACTGTATGGAATGCTGTTTACGCATTGCGTAAGGTTATTCCCACAGAAATCGGTAACGAGGTTATCGACTACGGTGAGTGGAAATACGGCTACCGTACAGAAGGTACAACAGGACTTGTTAAAGACCTTGCAAGTAAAATTGTCGGTTCAATCGGTGGCGTTCTCAGCACAGCATTGCTTCAGGCAATCGGTTATCGTCAGGGTCTTAAACCCGGTCAGCAGAGTGCAAGAACTGAGTATTTGCTTTTCTTGACAACCACTCTTGTTCCTGCATTGGGCGGTCTTTTAGGTATGATTCCCAAGTTCTTCTACAATATTGATGATAAGACCAGAAAGAGAATGTATGCTGAACTTGCTGAAAGAAGAAGTGCAACAGCTAAAACTCTTACTGACGAAGCAGATAACAAAGTTCTCGACTAATATTTTTCAAGCAGGTGTGTTACACCTGCTTGATTTTTTAATCGGAGGTGACGGTATGAATAAAATCGGATTGTATATCCACATTCCTTTTTGTAAAAGCAAGTGTCCCTATTGTGATTTTTATTCTTTGCGAAAGGGCAAGAAGGATTATGAAAGCTATGTTTCTTCTGTTAAAAGGTCATTGAAAATGTGGGCAGAACGCACCGAAAAAAAAGCCGATACGCTTTATCTCGGTGGGGGTACACCGTCGCTTTTAGGCGGGGAGTTAATAAGTGAGATTGTTTTAGCAGCTAAAGAAAGTTTCGGATGTAACGGTGAAATCACTGTTGAGTGTAACCCTTCGTGCATTGAAACGGATTTTTTTAAAAGGGTTGTCGATGCAGGCGTAAACAGAGTGTCATTGGGTATGCAATCAGCTGTTGACAGTGAGCGAAAAAAGCTCGGTCGCCTTGCCGATGTTAAAGCTGTTGAACGAGCAATCAATAGGGCTTTTTTGTCGGGGATTGAAAATGTTTCGGTAGATTTGATGATTGGAATTCCTGATCAAAATGAAAAAACTCTTGCTCAATCGTTAGAATTTTGTGCTCAGTCGGGGGTGAAGCATATAAGTGCTTATATGCTTAAAGTTGAAGAAGGAACTTTTTTTCATGAAAACCCTCATAAATTTAATTTTCCTGATGAAGATTTAACGGCAGATTTATATTTGCAGATGGTTAACTTTCTTGAAACAGAAGGCTATTCGCAATATGAAATTTCAAACTTTGCTCAGCAAGAGTATGAAAGCAGGCATAATCTGAAGTATTGGAACTGTGAAGAGTATCTCGGTATCGGTCCGGCTGCGCATTCTTTTTTAAACGGAAAAAGATTTTATTACCCACGTGATATTCAATTTTTTGAAAACGGTGAAGAGCCTGTTTCGGATGGTGACGGTGGAGATTTGCAGGAATATATAATGCTGAAACTTCGCTTAAAAGACGGGCTGATTTTTGAAGAATGTAAAAAACGTTTTTCTGATTTTTCAGAAACGGAATATATACAAAAGGCAGAGCCGATGCTTAAGGCAGGGTTTATGAAGCTTGACGACAAATCCTTAGCAATTACCACACGCGGATTTCTTATTTCTAACTCAATAATAGAAAAAATTGTTTACTGATTTTTTGCTTCAAAAGGTTGACATTTTTTGATATTGTGGTATTATAACACTACAAGGATGCCCTTGTAGGCATACGAAAGGAGATTGTTTTAAATGAAAAAGTTATTCGCAACTCTTGCAGCAGTTCTTCTTATCGGCGCAACTTCATTAGGCGCAAGTGCTTTAAAAAGCCCTTCAGCTAATCCTGTTCAGCCCGGCGATGATTCAGCAGTTTCTCCCGGTACAGGTTATTCTGTAATGGCAGAGGTTGGTGCTATTGCAGCTGTTGTTTCTTGTTCAGCAGCAGGCATTGTTCTTTCTAAGAAGATTAAATAATTGCGTTTAAATCAAAGAAAAAGCTCTGTTTAAACGGGGCTTTTTTGTTTTGATAGAGGTGACAGTATGAATTACGAAGATTCACGCGAAAAAAAGAAAAAAGTTCTGATTATTTTTCTTGTTATCATCTTGTTTGTTATTTGTGCTTCAGGTGTAGTTTACCTTGTGTGGAACTGGTACAATAACTACATGGCAAAAAATATTTACGACGGACTTTCACAACAATATGTTTCTCAGGCTGAACCGGAAGATTTAACCCCTGAGCTTGCAGATAACCCTATTGATTTTGTATCACTCAAAAAGGTGAACAGTGATATTTATGCTTGGATTAAGGTGCCGGGTACTGTTATAGATTATCCTGTTTTGCAAAATGAGCAGGATGACTATTATCTGCGCCGTTCAATTTACGGCAAATATCTTCTTGCCGGTTGTATTTTTACCAATGACTGCAACGCAAAAGATTTTTCTGACCCCGTAACTTGTGTTTATGGTCACAATATGCGTGATGATACAATGTTTTATATGCTTCATAATTTTGAAGACAAAGAATTTTTTGATAAAAACGAATTTTTCTATATCTATACTCCGGGTCATAAATATACTTACAGAATCGTATCAGCCCTTAAATATGATAACAGGCGAATTACTACTGTTTATGATTTTACTCAAGAAAGCGAAATCATATCTTATCAATACAGTATTCTTAACCCGAAGTTCGAATTATTTAACTCAAGAGAAGATATTACTCTTGATGCGGAAAGTAAAATTGTAACCCTGAGTACCTGCTTTGCCAATCAACCGGCATACAGATACCTGGTAAACGGAGTGTTAATTTCAGATGAGCTCACCAACTAATTCAAATTACGATAAACACAGCGAGCACCATTCTCACAGTTCAGGTGAGCATCGTTCGCATCACAGTTCTTCACACCACCATCATCACAGTTCTTCCCATCACCACCATTCAAGTTCACATCATCACCATCATTCATCGGGTCATCACCATTCGGGCAGCCACTCTCATCGCCATTCTTCACACAGCTCGGGTCATAGTGATTATTATTACAGTGACAGCCCCACTTCGTCGATGAATTCTGAAAGAGCCCAGGAGAAAATCAGACAGCTGAGCGAAAAGTATGATGAAATTTCAACGCCTGTTAAAAGTCAGCCGATGAAAAGAACCCCTAAAGCACCATCCGCAGGGAAAAAGAAGAAGAAAAAATCAATGGGTAAAATAATTCTCGGTGTAGTTGTGTTTTTTCTTTTGCTTGTGTTGGTTGCTGTTGTTACCTTGTTTATTATGATAAATTCAGGTAAGAAAAATCTTCTTGATTATGAAGATACAACCGTTGAAGCTGTTGAAGAAGCTGAAATTGAAGATGACGGTAAAACCGTAAGATACAACGGTAAAATTTATCGCCTTAATGAAAATATTACATCAATCGCCTGCTTGGGTGTTGATAAAAAAGGTATAGTAAACAGCGATGAACTTATCGGTAATCAGGGCCAGGCAGATACACTTATAATTATTGCCTTTGATACCGAAACAGGTAAAACCAAGCTGCTTTCAATTCCGCGTGACACTGTTGCAGAGGTTGATATTTATGACACCAAAGGTTCTTTCGTCAGAGTGGAAGAAACTCAGATTTGTCTTGCCTACGCTTACGGTGACGGAGGAAAGACAAGCTGCGAAAACGTTGTTGCAAGTTTGCAGAAGCTGTTGTTCGGCATACCCATCCGTTCTTATGCAGCGCTTGATATCAAAGGTATCGGAGCACTTAATGATGCTGTGGGCGGAGTTACAGTAACCCCCGAAGAAACTTTTGGTTATTTCAAAACCGGGCAGAGCATAAAGCTCAAAGGCGATATGGCAATGGATTTTGTCCGTTACCGTGACCATGAGAGGGTTGACGCTAACCTTTACCGTATGGAACGTCAGAAACAATATATCAGAGCCTTTGCAAGAACCGGTGTTGAAAAAATCGGAACAGATGTTTCAGCAATAACCGATCTTTATAATACGGCTATGAAATACGGTGTTACTAACGTTGGCTTGAATGATGTTTCATACCTTGCGGTTTCTTTTGTAACAAAGGCAAACGGCAAATTTGATACTTTATCAACTCCCGGTAAAATGGTTGAGGGTGAAGATAAGCATGCCGAATATCATATTGATGAAACAGCATTTTATGAAACAATTCTTTCAATTTATTACAACGTAATCGGCACATATTAAAAGTTAAACGGTACAGCTTTGTTTGCTGTACCGTTTTTGCATATATCTATTGCAACTCGTCTGTTATTTTTTTGAAGTTTTTTTCAAACGCTGATTTTGAAAGAAACAACATTTTATCTTCATAGTATTTGCCTCTTTCATTCAGTTCAATATCCATAACTATTTTTTGTGCTTCACTGACGTTCAGAGATTTCCAATCGTTCGTAAACAAGTAACCGCCCTCAACTGCTTCGATTTGTGGGTGAAACGGATATATTGTGCTGTAGGGACTTTCTCTTTTTGTGTTTCCACTGATGATGTTTCCTGTCGGTTCCGTAATCTCGCCGTCATCATAACACAGAGGAAGTATATATCTGTGACCGACCTTCAGCGAAAAAAATTCATCTATAAAAAATGCCCTGTCTTCTATCAGAATTGTCTTGCCTCCGGGAATGTTTCCGTATCGGGTATTGGTTACACGTAATTTGTATATAAGCGTGTGTACTTTTTCGGTTATGGTATTGTTACCGAATTTTTCGTATTCCGAAACAATTACGTATTCCTTTGGCGTTATGCTGATTATTTCTCCCTCAACAATTGAAACGCAATTGTCACGCAGAGAAGCTTCATTAAATGAAGCAATGTCGGCTGTTTGAAAATCGGACTTGAAGTTGATAAGATTTTTATCAATTTGTGAAGGTGATGACAGCTCGCTGTAAAACAGTTGTTTGTTTTCTTGATTGTTCAAGGTTTCAATAGGTTTAGTCGGTTTAGGGTCGTCTGCAAAATATTCACCATATGTCAAAACCGCTGAAAGACCTATTGAAAGAACAAGACAAGCGGCAATGCATATTTTTATGATTTGCGACTTACTTTCGGACTTGGGGTAATTGATTGCGTTTTCTTTTGTTTTTTTTATCAGTTCTTCATCGGGTTTGATGTGAGTTTTGATTATATCAAAACTTTTTTGATTCATTTAATTCAGCTCCTTTTAATGAGTGTTTCAGTTTTTCTCTTCCTCGTTTAAGCTGACTGCGAACGGTGGAGGGATTGATGTTTGTTGTTTGGCTAATTTCTTCAACAGAGAAATTTTCATAATAAAATAAGTAAATGGGTATACGATATTTTGCAGGTAAATTCATTACTGCATAATACACGTCATAATCTTTTTCAGATAGCTCTTCTTTTAAGCAAGGAAAATCGTCAAAGAAAACGGTTTTCTTATACCACGAAGAAGAATAGATTTTTTTGCAGCATTTCAAAGTTACGTTTATTAACCAATTTCGCCTATGCTCTTCGCTTTCAAAGTTTATGTTCTTTTGATAATATCTGCACCAGACTTCTTGAAAAACATCATCTGCATCTGATTTGATTCTCACATTCATATAGGCTATGCGATATATTAAATTTGAATATTTTTCTACAGTTTCTTCAAAGCAATCGTCCGTACGCAACGATTGAATAATCATATAATCATTCCTCCTTTCACTGATAATTCCGCTAAATATACAAAAAAGTTGCAAAAAAAACAAAAGAGAAGCCGTAGCCTCTCTTACTGTTCATTATATGCTTTTGTAACTGCTTTTGCCAGCTGGTCAGGGCAGGATGTTCTTTTAAATCCGCAGGTGATACCCGAAAGCTTAGCCTGCACATCTTCAACAGTCATGCCTTCAACTAAGGAAGAAATTCCTTTAAGGTTGCCGTTACAGCCGCCTGAAAATTTAACGTTTTTAACTATGTTGCCGTCAAGCTCAAATTCAATAGTTGATGAGCATGTGCCTTGTGTTTTATAAGTATATGACATACTGAAACCTCCTGAAAAATAGTCTGTTATTATTATAAACTATCTGTCAAGAGGTCAGCTGAGAATATATAGCAGTGCTAATATAAGCATTTTATCTGCTCCGTCTTGCGAGAGCAAAATCACCATTGCAAGAATCAGAATCATATCGCTGTCTTTAAAAATTGAGTTGATTGATGATAATATATTGCTAAGCGGATTTTGATTATATGATATTTCAGCGTTTATCATTGTTATCACCGTTTGGGTTAAGTAGGTTCAGCATAGGCAAAATGTCAAGGATTTTAAGCATCTGCATAGCTTCGTCGGCTTTTTTTTGACGCCTTTGGCTCAGATTTGGCTTAAGTGCTTCAATCAGTCGGCAACGCTCGTTTCCGTCAGAATTCATTGCCCCCATTATGTTTGAAATTTTTATCAGCATTTCAGGTGAAATTCCGCCGAAGATGTCAGACACAGGTGAAGACTTCTGCTTTTCGTCAGACGAAAAAACAGAGTCTGCTATACTCTTGAGAGAGTTTATGTCTTCCGGCGAAAGGGAGGAAAGAATATCGTTTAAGCTGTCCATTACTGTTTGCCTTTCAGTTTGTTTATGAGTTGCTGAGCCTGCGGGGAAGATAAGATTGACTGTATTTTTTCTTTGTCAGCCATAATTTCTTTGATTTTATTGCTTTGGTCAGGATTCATGGAGCCGAGCATATTCATTGCAATTTTCTTTTGATCATCAGGTGATTTCGCACCGAGAATGTCAATTATTTTATCTGTATTTTTGTCCATTTACAATTCACCTCCCGGGTGTTATAATAATTTATATTATAAAAAGGATTGGTGTATGAATGCGGATATTGGTGATTTCTGATTCTCACGGTGATGCACTTAAATTGAGAAAAGCTGTTGAGCAGCAGCCGACTGCCGAAATTTTATTTTATCTCGGCGACGGTGAACACGACCTTGAATATGCAGGCATAAATATTCCAGCAGTGCGAGTGAGAGGGAATTGCGATTGGGGCAGTGAATTACCTGCTTTTTCTGTTGACAAAATTGACGGCAAAGTAATTTATTCAACCCATGGTTATGCTGAATTTGTGAAGCACGGAATAACAAGACTGATTGATGTTGCAAAAGATTACGGTGCCCACATTGCATTATATGGTCATACTCACAATCCTGTTACTGAATATATTGACGGTGTGTGGTATGTGAACCCCGGCAGTGTGCGTGACGGCAATTATGCCGTAGTGGACATAACAAAGTCTGGAATAATGCCTGTTTTAATGAAGGTAAGATATTGATTGTTTTTTAAGAATATTCCTCCGAAGCGATGCATAGAGTTTATTATATTGCATCTCTTTGGAGGCGTTTTTATGTTTGTTTTTTCACTCAGAGCCAACAGAAAAAAGCTTTTGTTGATTCTTGTTGCCATTGTTGTTATTTTGATTGTTGCTTTTGTTTCAATAAGCGGTGATTCACCCGTAGCGAATGATGGTGCAATCAGCCTCAAAGCATCAAATGAGCAAGAACGTCTTGCGTTTCTTTCTCAGTTTGGTTGGGCAGTTAAAGAAGACCCTGTAGCGGTGGAAGAGGTGATTATTCCCACCGAATTTAACGAGGTTTATGAAAGATATAACCAGCTTCAGCTTTCGCAGAATTTTGATTTAACCAAATATGCAGGCAAAACAGCCAAAAAATGGACATACACAATCAAAAATTATCCCGGTTACGGTGAAAACAGTGACTATATTCAGGCTAACATTCTTGTGTATGAGGGGGCTGTGATTGGTGGAGATGTAAGCAGCCTTGAGCAAGATGGGTTTATGAGAACTTTTGATTTTCCTGAACAAGGTGAACAGCTTGTTGAATAAAACAGCAAAAATTGCCAATCCTTACATCAGGACGGTGATTTTATGAAAAGTTCACAGATAAAAATTCTCACAAAAGGAATCATAAACGGAAACATAAAAAAGTCGTGTCTGATTATGTTTTTATCTTTATGCATATTGATTTTTTTTACTGCTTTACCCGTGGCTGCAAATTATTTTATTGCAAGCCCTGTAATCAATATATCAGTGATTTTACTATCACTTTTAGCTTTTGCGTTTGCACGTTGTGCTTTCAGGTCGGGAAGCGGTGCGTGGTTCAGGTTTTATGAAAGAAAAAATCGTACAGAAAGATTTATATATTGGTTTTTACCAAAGAGAGTTTTAAGGTCAATGGGGTTTTACTTTTCACTTTTTGTAAGAAAACTTTTATGGACATTAATACTGATTTTACCGGGGATGTTGACTCTTTTCAGCTTTGCTTTTCTTGCTTATGATTCGGGGCTGGAGTTTAATCTTTTTCTTTGTGGAATCGCAGGGGGAGTAACTATGACGGTTGTCGGTCTGATGTTTCGTTTTGTGATTGTACAGCGATATTTTTTGGCTCAACATATTTTTGTGTCTGACCCCAAACTCAAAATAAATCAGGCGATTCGCCAAAGCTGTGAAATGATGAACGGAAGGCTGAAAAAAACAGCACTTTTTAAGCTCAGCTTTACCCCATGGTTTTTACTGTGCGCAGGAATTTTGCCAACTCTCTATGTATGGCCGTATTACCGACAGAGTTGTACCCTTTTTGCAAATGAAATCAAACAGACTGCGTAAGCGGTCTGTTTTTTTGTTGTTGCACATTTTCCAATTAAATGTGCATAAAATCTACATATTATCAATTGACATTTAACACCAAAAGGGATAACATTATATTGTATAAAAAAATATGGCAATTTCATAATTTGAAGGAGGTATTCTTCCTATGTATGTAATGGCTTTGGATCAGGGAACAACAAGCTCCCGTGCGATTGTTTTTAACGAAAAAGGTGAAATCGTAGCTAAGGCTCAGAATGAGTTTACACAGATTTATCCTCAGGCAGGCTGGGTTGAGCATAACCCTATGGAAATTCTCGGCAGTCAGCTTCAGTCAATGTCAATGGCACTTGCAAGCGGTGGTTTTGATCCCGCAGAGATTAAGGCTATCGGCATCACAAATCAGCGAGAAACCACAATTATATGGGATAAAGAAACAGGTATGCCTGTTTATAACGCCATTGTGTGGCAGTGCAGAAGAACGGCTGATCTTTGTGAAGAGCTGAAGAGTCAGGGGCTTGAAGATTACGTTCGTGAGCATACAGGCCTTTTGATTGATGCTTATTTCTCGGGCACAAAAATCAAATGGATTCTCGATAATGTAGAGGGTGCAAGAAAAAAGGCTGAAGCAGGTCAGCTTCTTTTCGGAACGGTTGAAACCTGGCTTATCTGGAATCTTACCGGCGGCAAGGTTCATGTAACTGACTATTCCAACGCTTCAAGAACAATGCTTTTTGATGTTGATAAGCTTTGCTGGGATGAATATCTTTGTGAGACCCTCGGTGTACCTATGTGTATGCTACCCAAACCTGTTTCTTCAAGTGAGGTTTACGGAGTTGTGGCTCCTGATAAAGTGGGCGGAATCAATCTGCTCAAGGGCGTTCCTATTTGCGGAGCAATCGGTGACCAGCCGGCGGCACTTTTCGGTCAGGCTTGCTTCAAACCGGGTCAGGCTAAAAATACATACGGAACAGGTTGCTTCCTTCTTATGAACACAGGTGAGGAACGTGTGCGTTCAAAACACAATCTTTTGACGGGCGTTGCCTGGGGACTTGACGGCAAGGTTACTTATTCAATTGAGGGCAGTGCTTTTAATGCAGGCTCGGTTATCAAATGGCTTCGTGATGAGCTTCAGATGATCACCGAAGCAAAGGAATGTGACATTCTTGCCGAAAGCGTGCCTGATGCCAACGGTGCGTACATTGTGCCTGCATTTACGGGTCTCGGAGCACCTTATTGGGATATGTATGCAAGGGGTTGCATTGTCGGACTCACAAGAGGGGTCAACAGAGCCCATATTGCAAGGGCTGTGCTTGAGTCTATCACATTGCAGATGAAAGATTTGCTTATTGCTATGAATAAAGACAGTGATATTAAGCTTTCAGAGCTTCGTGTTGACGGTGGTGCCAGTGTGAGCAATATTATGATGCAGATTCAGAGTAACTTCATCGGCACACCTGTTAACAGACCGAAAACTGTTGAAACCACTGCTCTTGGTGCAGCTTATCTTGCAGGTCTTGCAGTCGGTGTGTGGAAAAGTGTTGATGAAATTGAGTCTAACCGTGAGGTTGACAGAGTTTTCACCCCTGAAATGGATATTGAAACAAGAGATAAGATTTATGCTCAGTGGCTTAAGGCTGTTGAAAGGGCTAAAAGCTGGGCTGATTGTGAATAATAAAGTATATTATTAAAGATGGAGGTCTTTATTATGCCTAAAATGATACTTGATTGGAAAACAACCCACGACTTTATGAAGGACGCTTTCATTGGTGTAGGAGTTCCTGCTGATGACGCTGAAATTGTTGTTGACGTTATTATGGAATCTGACCGTCGTGGTATTGAATCTCACGGTTGCAACCGTTTTAAGCCGATTTATATCGACAGAATTAATGCAGGTATCCAGAATCCTGTTACGAACTTTGAAATTATTAAAGAAACTCCGACAACTGCAGTTGTTGACGGTCATGACGGTATGGGTCAGGTTATCGGCCACAGAGCTATGACTATGGCAATTGAAAAGGCAAAGAAATACGGTATGGGTATGGTTGTTGTTCGCAATTCCTGCCATTACGGTATTGCAGGTTACTATACAACAATGGCAACAAAGGCAGGCTGTATCGGTATGACAGGTACAAATGCTCGTCCTTCAGTTGCTCCTACTCTGGGTGTTGAAGGTATGTTTGGTACAAACCCGTTCACAATCGGTGTTCCTACCGATGAAGATTTTGATTTCAACTTTGACTGCGCAACATCAATTACCCAGAACGGTAAAGTTGAATATTATGAGAGAATCGGTGAGGATGTTCATCCCGGAACAATTATTGACACCGATGGTAATCCTGTTGAGGGTGATGCAGGTGTAGCACTTAAGAAAATCCGTAACGGCACAGCTGCTCTCACAACCCTTGGCGGTATCGGTGAAGCTCTTGGCGGTTATAAAGGATATGGCTTTGCAATGGCAGTAGAGTTCTTCTCATCAATCCTTCAGGACGGTGCTTACGGTAAAGATCTTGACGGTAAAGACGAAGAAGGCAACATTCGTCCATATCATCTCGGCCACTATTTCATCGCTATCGATACAGAACACTTCCTCGGTGAAGAGATCGCTCGCAAAAAAGCAGGCGATATCATCCGTTCGGTTCGTGCTTCAAAGAAGATGCCCGGTGAGGAGCGTATATACACAGCAGGTGAAAAAGAGTGGGAAATCTGGCTCAGTCGCAAGGATAGTGGTGTTCCTATCAATGAATCTGTTCAGGCAGAAATGAACAAGGTTCGTGATGATTTGGGTCTTGATTATAAATTCCCATGGGATTGATTCGGAGGAAGTTTTAGTATGGATTATGCAAAAGAAGCTCTTAAATGCCATTATGAATGGCAGGGAAAAATAGAAGTTACAGCAAGAGCAAAGGTAAATGACAAAGATTCACTTTCTCTTGCATATACTCCCGGTGTTGCTAAGCCTTGCCTTGAAATTCAGAAGGATATTAACAAGAGCTATGAACTTACCCGTCGTCACAACCTTGTTGCGGTTATAACTGACGGTACTGCTGTTCTCGGTCTTGGTGATATCGGTCCTGAGGCAGGTATGCCTGTTATGGAAGGTAAATGTGTTCTCTTTAAAGAATTCGGTGGAGTTGACGCTTTCCCTCTTTGCATCCGTTCAAAGGATGTTGATGAAATCGTCAACACAATAGCTATGATCGCAGGCTCTTTCGGCGGTATCAACCTTGAAGATATTGCTGCCCCTCGTTGCTTTGAAATTGAACGCAAGCTTAAAGAAAAAGTGGACATCCCTGTTTTTCACGATGACCAGCACGGCACAGCTATTGTTTGCTCAGCTGCTTTGATGAACGGACTTAAATGTGTCGGCAAAAAGGTTGAGGACGCAACTGTTGTTATCAACGGTGCAGGCTCAGCCGGTATCGCAATCGCAAAGCTGTTTATTCAGGTTGGCGTTAAAAATGTTATTATGTGCGACCGTTTCGGTATCGTTTGCAAGGGTAAAGAAGGTATGACCTCTGCCAAGGCTGAAATGGCTGAAATTTCAAACAAAAACAATATTGATGGCACTCTTGCTGATGCATTGGTTGGTGCTGATGTGCTTGTTGGTGTTTCTGCTCCCGGTGTTGTAAGTCAGGATATGATCCGTTCGATGGCAAAAGATCCGATTGTTATGGCTATGGCTAACCCTGTTCCCGAAATTATGCCTGATGAGGCAAAGGCTGCAGGTGCCGCAGTTGTGGGTACAGGACGTTCAGACTATCCTAATCAGATTAATAATGTTCTTGCTTTCCCCGGAATTTTCCGCGGAGCACTTGATGTGAGAGCAAGTGACATCAATGAAGAGATGAAGGTTGCAGCTGCAAAAGCTATTGCTTCTCTTGTTTCTGATGAAGAGCTTTGCCCCGAATATATTATTCCCAGAGCTTTTGATGAAAGAGTCGGTGAAACTGTTGCTGCTGCAGTTGCTCAGGCTGCAAGAGACACAGGAGTAGCAAGAATCTGATTTTAATAATGATAACCGACAGCGAAAGTTGTCGGTTATTTTTTTGCACCTATTGGCATAGAAATATATCAAGAGGTGAAGTTATGGATATTAAAAAAACAACTGCAAAGCACAAAAATAAAGAAACAGATTATTTTGTTAAAATAACGGCTGTTCAGTTTTTAGTGTGCGGATTTATGGTGTTGCTGATTTTTGGAGTGTGCCGACTCAGCCCTGACGGTGGTGCTTCAGTTAAAGCTAAATATAATGAAATTATGCTCACAGATATAAGCCTTGCTCAGGTTTGGGGCAGTGTGAAAGAGGTTGCAGAGTATGTAATGAAACCTGTTGATGTGGAAGGTACACAAGATGTGATTTCTGCTGAAACCGAAACCACTAAATCAGTGGCAGAAGAAATTACACCAAGCAAACAGGAAGAAAAAACAACCACTGCTTCAGAAGAAAAATCAAAGCAAACTGAAATTGCAGCAGTGATGTCAATTTTTGATGACGGCAAAGAAATTTCTGCACCTGTTCACGGCAGAATAACCTCTTATTTTGGGGGCAGAACTGACCCAATCAGCGGTGAAAACGACACTCACAATGCTATTGATATTGCGGTGGATGAGGGAACAAGCGTTTCGGCAGCGTGGGACGGTGTTGTGACCGAAACAGGAAATGATTCTATTAGAGGAAATTATATATGGCTTGTTCATAAAAATGGCAATGAAACATTTTATTGCCACTGCTCGCAGATTCTTGTGAATGAAGGTACGGTTATCAGAGCAGGTGAGACCATTGCTTTTTCGGGCAACACAGGTTACAGCACGGGTCCTCATCTTCACTTTGCTGTTAAAGAAAATGGCGAATATGTTGATCCGCTTGAATATTTAACAGAAAAAGACGGCAAAATATGACAACGATAATAAAAGGTAAAAAAATCAAGATAAGTGTTTACTTTGCTGCACTTATCACCGTTGCTTTTGCATTGTCACCTGAGGGGTATGCACCGTTGGGGCTGATTTGTTGCATTTTGCATGAAGTAGGGCATCTTTTATGTATGAGGGTAGTGGGTTGTGAAGTCAGGGGGATTTCTTTTGGGCTTTACGGAATGAGAATTGATTGTGCACCGTCAATGACTCTTTCACCAAAAAAAGAAGCCGTTGTTGCCTTAGGTGGACCACTTGTGAATATTATTTTGATTGTTGTGGGAGTTGTAATAAAAAAACAGATGCTCGTGGCGGCCAATTCAGCTTTGGCGGTTTTTAATCTGTTGCCGATTGAATCAACTGATGGATATAATATACTCAGCAATCTGTTGGACACACGCTTTGAAAGTGAAAAAATTAAAGCCGCACTGAGAGTCGTCAGCGCAGCTTTTTTGTTTTTGGTTTATTGCTTTGGTTTTTTGTTGCTTTTTAAAAGCGGATATAATTTTTCTGCTTTGGCGGTTGCAGTTTACCTCACAGTTAAATTCTTGTTTCAAGGAAGTTAGCCTTACCGCTTATGGTGAATTTACCACTGTTTGCAGGGATGAAAAGGCTTTCACCCTTAACCATTGAAAGCGTTGTGTTGCCACAAGTAACACTTGCTTCACCGTCAAGGCAAAGGAGAGAAACAAAGGATGTTTCATCGGCAAAACTCTCATATTCGCCTGAAACCTTAACATCATACATCTTGAAAAGGTCGCAGGCTGTAAGCTCTGCTCTCACTCCGCCGTCCTGAGTTTCTGTTTTTCTCTGTGAAGCGTCGGGAATAACAGGGGGGCAAAGGTTGGTAACATCTGCGGCTTTGTCAACGTGAAGGGGGCGGGGTTGACCGTCAGCACCCAAACGGCCGTAGTCATAAATTCTGTATGTAGTGTTAGAATTCTGCTGAACCTCTGCAAGCATAATACCCTTGCAGATTGCGTGCATTGTGCCTGCTTCAATGAAGAAAAGGTCACCTTTTTTTACCTTAACTTTGTTAACAATGTCGAGCATTTTTTCGCTCTGTGCAGCTTCTTTAAATTCTTCAACACTTACGTCACGGTTGAAGCCGAGGATAAGCTCAGCGTCATCATCGCAGTCAAGAATATACCAAGCCTCAGTTTTGCCGTATTCACCCTCAACTCTCATGGCGTATTCGTCATCAGGATGAACCTGAATTGAGAGGTTGTTTTTTGCATCAATGAGCTTAATAAGAATCGGGAAAAACTCAAACTTGTTGCCGTTTGTTCCGCAGATTTCTTTGTTGCTTTCATAAATTTCCTGAAGGGTTTTACCTTTGAGATCACCGTCTTCAACGGTAGAAGGACCTGCCTTGTGACAAGAGAGCACCCAAGCCTCAGCCGCAGGGTTTTTATCGGTTTTGATACCGTATTCATCAATAAGTCTTGTGCCACCCCAGATGTAGTCGGCAACGGTGGGTATAAGCTTAAACATTTCCATAATGATTCTCCAATCAAACAAAATCACATATTATATTACTTTAAAAGTGCTAAAAAGTAAATAGTTTTTTGAGAGTTTCTATTTCTTTCTGATAACCCGGTAACTCGTTTGGTGTTTCAAGATAAAAAGGAAGATTACAAAGAGCAGGGTGGTTGATGATTTTTTGGAATGAATCAATGCCGATATAACCTTTGCCGATTTTTTCGTGGCGGTCTTTATGGGCTGCGAGTGGATTCATACTGTCGTTAAGATGAATTGCCTTTAAATATGAAAGACCGACAACCTTATCAAACTCTTTGATAACACCGTCAAGGTTGGTTACAATGTCATATCCACCGTCGTGAATGTGGCAGGTGTCAAGGCAAACACCAATTTTATCTTTGAGCTCAGTTTTATCAATAATTGCTTTCAGTTCTTCAAAGCTTCTTCCGATTTCAGAGCCTTTACCTGCCATCGTTTCAAGCAAAACAACGGTGGTCTGTTCTTGTGTTAATATTGAATTTAGCATATCTGCAATTTGCTGTATGCCCGTTTCAGCCCCCTGACCTGTGTGACTGCCGGGGTGAAAGTTATACATGCATCCGCCTAAAAGCTCAAGGCGCTTAAGATCATCCTCCATAGTTTCCTTGGCAAAAATTCTTGTTTCAGGGTTAGCAGAGCAGGGGTTGAGGGTATATGGTGCGTGAGCGAGAAAATGTGAAATTCCGTTTTCCTTGCAAAACTCAAGGAAAGCAGAAATATCTTCAGGGTCAATGTCCTTTGCCTTGCTTCCTCTTGGGTTTCGGGTAAAAAATTGCATTGTGTTTGCACCGATTTTAACGGCATCCTTGCCCATTTGTAAAAATCCTTTAGATATAGATAAATGACAACCGATTTTTAACATAGTTTCCTCCGATATTTTTCGCAATAAAAGTAATCCGATTTCCATTTTAGCGGATTATTATCTATGTATTGCCGGATTTCTTCGTAATCCTGTTCGTTTCTGATGATATGGTCGTGGAAAGAGCGTTGCCAAACTTTTTCACTACAGTTAGTTTTATGAATATCTTTTGAAACATTCATTTTTAAATAACCGATTACTTTTGATATTGCAGAACGTGAATTGCCCCTACTCGTATTTTTGAAAGCATCTGCTTGTGTTCGTGTGTGCAGATTGTTATAAAATATGCACCGTTTTGAGAGTAATCATACCCCAACAACCTTATTCTTTTTCTTTTTGGCAAGTCCATAATATCACCGAATATATTTTATCACAAAAAACAGGGGATAGCAATCGCTATCCCCTTAACACATTCAATATGTAATTACCACTTGAAGTTCTTCATTTCAACTGTTGAAGAACCTGTTGCTGTACCTTCTGAACCCATTACGTTAGAGATTTCATATTTGAAATCATATTTAACTGTAAGGCTTGTGATGTTACCTGTTTTTGAATTGATTGTAGCTGTTACAACTGCGTTTGAATAGCTCTCTGAGATGTTAGCTGAAGCTGCAACATCGTCAATTGCATCATAAACATTCTGAGCATTCTTGTGGTCCCAATAGTTCTTGTCACCTTCGCCCTGAGAAACACCACACTTATCAAGTGCTGTGCCGCCTGCTGACTTAACTGCACCGCCCTGAACTGAGCTGGAGCCGTCTTTAAGCTGGATTGTAACAGTGTAGATGCCGTTCTTATCTACGCAAGTTGCGTTTTTAACATCAGCAGCAGTAAGCTTTGATGCCTGAAGGAACTTGTGGTAACTGTCAACTGTATCTTCTTTTGTAACGGTTGCGGTGTATTTGTTTTCTTCACCAACGCCCATAAACTGATATACAAGACCTTTGAATGTTTTGAGAGCAACGCCTGCTTTGTATGATTTTTCAACAGAAACTCTCTCTTTTGAGAAGAGAACCTTCTTGTCAACTGCCTTTTTGGTAGCTGTGTTGTAATAATTGAGAACATCAGCAACTGAAGAAGGAGCTTTAGAACCTGAAGCGTTAGCGTTTGTTGAACTCTGTGCATTGCCTGCAGGAGCATCGGTTGAATCAGTTGCACCTGTGTCAGCTGAAGCATCGCCTGCAACGTCGCCGCTTACATCACCTGTAACGTCGTCACCTGCAACATCGCCGCTGATGTCACCAGAAACATCGCCTGAGTTGTCAACATAAGAGCTGTCATCGCCTGAAACTTCACCGCTTGCTGTGCCTGAGCTAAGCATTTCAGCAACAGCGATTTTGTTTTCAGAAAGCTTCTGAACGCTGATTGAAAGTGAAACCGCAACAAGTGCTACGCAAACAATGGCACAAACACTGTTGATGATTGCTGTAGAAACATTGATTTCCATTGGCTTTTTGTTAGCCTTTTTTTCGGCTTTTTTAGCCTTCTTTTCTTCTTTTTTACTCATGAGAAATACAACCTCCTGAATTATATTAAAACAATTATATCTTAAACTGTTGTGTTTTGCAACATAAATTTGAAATTAAGAGCAAAAAAATCAGCTGAAATTGTCTACAATTGTTCCGTTTGTTGCAGAAATCATAATTTTTTCGTCAGATGACAAAAAACCTACCGACACTTCAACATCTTTGAAATTATAGTTTTGAAACTCTTCATAGCAAGTCAGAGACGTCTGCTCAAGAGACTTTTCAAGGTCATCATAAACCGTCGGGTCAAGGGAATAGGCATAATAACACTCGTCATATGTCTTTGTGGCATAGGAGGCTATAATAACCTGATTTGTTTCTTTATCATAATAGCCGTGAGCTTCATATTGCTGAAGCATAAACTGATGTTCGATGTCTTCAATAAGCATTTCTGCCAGCTCTTCACGGGTGTCAATTTTTGTGTCTTTGGTTGTAGTTTCTTTAAAATCGGCAATGTTACTTTCCTTAAATTCACCGCTTTTCTCTTTTTCGTTAACGGTGTATTTAAAACTTACAGCTTTTGCATTTGCTGTTTCTTCAGGTAGAGCAACTGTTATTGTTGCCTCGTGTTCAGGGTCAATATACAATGAATATCCTGCTTCAATGGTTTCAATTTCTTGGTTGCTTTCATCAAAGGCTTTGACCGTGATTTTAAGTTTATCAATGGTACTGCTTTCTTCATTAAGAATTTTAAAAATTCCCTTTACTCCGTCACTCGTCTGAATAAGCTCACAAGAGGAAACTTTAATCCCTGCACTTATTGAACAAGCCGAAAAAGAAAACAGGACAACAAAAAAAATCAAAATCAAGCTTATCGGTTTTAAAAATAAATTTTTCATAATCATTCAACTTTCTTGTAGGCTGAAAGGCTGTCGATAAACTGCCTTGCGATTCTACCTGACATTCCGCCGTGGCGAAGCTCCCACACTCTTGCTCTGTCAAGAAGCTCGTCTTCAGGCATATCAATCTCTGCACGTTTGGCAAGGTGAAGTACAATTTGCTGATATTCTTTCTGAATGGGCTTCATAAAGCTGATTGCAACGCCAAAACGCTCGGCAAGCGACAGCTTTTCCTGCACTGTGTCGGAATGGTGAATATCTGCCTGGGTGTCGTTACGGTCAGACCAGGTTTCTTTAATAAGATGACGACGGTTTGATGTGGCATAAATCAAAACATTTTCGGGCTTTGGTTGAATACCGCCTTCGATAACTGATTTGAGGAATTTATATTCAATTTCAAAATCCTCAAAAGAAAGGTCATCAATGTAAACAATAAAGCGATAGTTTCTGTCTTTGAGTGAGTCAATTACTGCGGACAGATATTTGAACTGATATTTATTAACGTCAATAATACGAAGACCCTGATGCCAGTATTCATTGAGAATGGCCTTAATTGAAGAAGATTTACCTGTGCCTGCCGCACCGTAAAGCAAGCAGTTGTTGGCACTTCTGCCTTCAACAAAATCTACTGTGTTGTCACAAAGCTGCTTTTTCTGAGTTTCATATCCCCACAAATCATCAAGGGTAATGCTGCTGAATTTGGTAACAGGTTCAAGGTTAAACCCGTCAGCGGTTTCTTTAATAACAAAAGCTTTGTTAATACCAAATGAGCCTGCACCAAAGTCTTTATAGAATTTTGCAATTATTTCAATAAATTTTTCATCACTGTCAGCTTTGTCAAGCTCTTTTGTAAGACCCAGTGCCATCTGACCGATTGCATAGTCAGCAGTGTCTTTTTCACCACTGCAAACAGTATAATTTTCTAAAATATTCAAAACGCAGTCTTCTGCAAGGTTACAATTAAAAAGTTCACGAAGAGTTTTAATATCATTTAAAGCAATAGTGTAAACCCCGCCTGTCGGCATATCTCTTTTTTCACAGGCGAGTGAAAATGCATTTTCGTCATTGATAATGAGAAGTGCAAGATAAGCCTTGTAAATGTTGCCGCTGAGTGTGTATTTTTCGGCAACAGAAACAATTTCTGAAACGGCAGAATTGGTGTTCAACTTGTTCACTAAGTCAAACACACTTTTGTAACCGCTGTATTTTCCGTAAAGTATCATTGAATTTTCCATTTGATTTCATTCCTTCCTTAACTTGAATGATTATACAATAGTGTTAAAAATTTTTCAATACTTGTTTTACCTCTTGATTTAACGAGGTGAGTTGTAATATAATAAACTGAATAAATTTTCGGAGGTGACGGCATGCTTGAATTTTTTTCTTCAATATCCCGATATATGCTCACCGGTATGGGGGTCATAATTCTCCTTGCGTGCTGTATATCTCTTTTAAAAATCAAAGCTCCCAAAGTAAAGCCCGCACTTTTTATTGACACTGTTAACAGCGATGAATACCCCGTAACTCATTGGGAAACTTCAATCGGCAGAAGTAACTCCTGTGATATATCACTCGGGTTTGAAACAGTGAGCAGATTTCACGCTGTTTTAACAAAGCAAAAAAAAGGCTGGGTTATTACTGACACGCTGTCAAAAACAGGCACATATGTTAACGGTAAAAAAATCAAGGAGCCCACAGTTATAAAAAACGGCGATGTTCTCATTTTTGGTGGAGTTTCGCTTCTTTTTAAAGAAAGGTAATGGCAAAAACAATGGATAACTTAAAAAACGCAAAAAGAATTGTTGTTAAGGTAGGTACTTCCTCCCTGACTTATGAAACAGGCAAAACCAACATCAGACGAATCAAAAAGTTGGTTGAAGTTTTGTCTGACCTTAAGAACAGCGGAATGCAGGTTGTGCTTGTTACATCAGGCGCAATCGGTGTTGGTGTAGGTAAGCTCGGCCTTGCTGAAAAGCCGCACGATACCCCCGGCCGTCAGGCTGCTGCAACAGTTGGGCAGTGTGAGCTTATGTTTATGTATGACAAACTCTTTTCAGAATACGGTCACACAATCGGTCAGCTTCTCATTACTCGCTCAGATATTGAAAATCCTGAAAGAAAAGAAAATCTTATAAATGCCTTTGATAAGCTCTTTGAATACGGTGCGATTCCTGTTATTAATGAAAATGATGCTGTTGCAGTTGAAGAAATTGTTTTTGGTGATAACGACAATCTTTCTGCCATTGTTGCCAGATTAACTCACGCTGATGGTCTTGTTATCCTCACCGATATTGACGGACTTTTCAGCAGTAACCCCAAAACAGATGAAGATGCAGTACTTATCCCTGTGGTTGAAGAAATCACGGATGAAATTGAAGCTCTTGCAGGCGGTGCAGGCTCCAGCAGAGGTACGGGCGGAATGATAACAAAGCTCCACGCAGCAAAAACAGCAGGTGAAGCAGGTATCCCAACGGTTATTATCAACGGCACAAATCCTGAAGACATTTACAGAATTATTGAAGGCAGACAGGTTGGTACATTTTTCTGTGCCAAAAAGTGAGGTAGAGTTATGTTAAATGAAATAGGTGCAAAAGCTAAAAAAGCTTCCCGAGTGCTTGCCACTGCAGGAACAGAAGCTAAAAACAAAGCCCTTGTAGCCATTGCAGATGCTCTTATGGCAAGGGCAGAGTATATTATTGAAGCAAATAAAAGAGACATTAAAGCGGCAAGGCTCAACGGAATGAATGAAACTATGATTGACCGCCTTGCACTTGATATCCGCCGAATTGAAGCTATGGCAAGGGGAGCGTTTGAGGTTTCTCAGGCAAGTGACCCTATAGGTAAAGTTCTCAGCGGAACCACAAGACCAAACGGACTTAAAATTGAAAAAGTTACCGTTCCCCTTGGTGTAATTGCCGTTATTTATGAGTCACGCCCGAATGTTACGGCTGATGCTGCCGCACTTTGCTTAAAATCAGGCAATGCTGTTATCCTTCGTGGCGGTAAAGAAGCAATTTATTCAAACATTGCAATTGCTCACACAATGCGTGAAGCGGTTGAAAGTGTCGGACTTCCTGCTGATTGTATTCAGCTTATTGAAAATACATCACGTGAAAGTGCATCTGAGCTTATGAAGCTTAATGAGTTTGTTGATGTGCTTATTCCTCGAGGCGGTGCAGGGCTTATTAAAGCCTGTGTAGAAAATTCAACAGTTCCGGTTATCGAAACAGGAACAGGCAACTGCCATGTTTATGTCGATAAAGATGCTGATATTGACATTGCAAGGGATATTATTGTCAATGCCAAAACATCAAGACCTTCTGTTTGCAATGCTTGTGAAAGCCTCCTTTTTCACAAAGATGTTGACAGCAGAGCAGTGTTTGCTCTTTGCAAAGCTCTTGATGACAAGGGCGTTAAAATCCATTCAGACCAAAAGGTAAAGGAGATTTTTCCGGCTGCTGTTGAGGCGAATGAAGAGGATTGGGGTGCGGAATATCTCGGTTATGAAATCAGTGCAAAATTTGTTGAAAGCATTGATGAAGCTATTGAGCATATTACAAAATACGGAACAGGTCACAGCGAATGTATTGTAACCGATAACTATTTTGCTGCCAACAAATTCACATCCGAGGTCGATGCTGCGGCTGTTTATGTTAATGCTTCCACCAGATTTACTGACGGCAGTGAGTTTGGCTTTGGTGCTGAAATCGGTATTTCAACCCAGAAGCTTCACGCAAGAGGACCTTTGGGCCTTGATAATTTGACCAGCGAAAAATATATCGTTACAGGTAACGGACAGATAAGGTGATTTGATGTCGCAAGAAAACAGCAACAACAAAAACAAAAAACGAGGTCATAAGGGCGCATTTGCTCTGGGGCTTGTAATAATCTGCTTTGCGTTGGTGGGCATTGTTACCGTTGTTATGCACGCTGTCAGCGGTGTGCAAACGCTTTTTAATAATGAGGCTCAAAAAACGGAATATGAAGATTTTCTTTACCCGGTGGTTATGCTTGACCCTGAGGTGTTTGACGATGTAACAACTGCTGATATGTCAGATTTGATTGCGGCTTCAATTTTATCTCTTCTTTCAGAAGATGAAAACAGCCCGTATGAGTTTGAATTTGTTGAGGGTGAAACATCCGGACTTGCAATTCCGCAAGACACTGTAAAGGACGCTTTTGTTTCACTTTTCGGAACAGATATACAGCCGATTCATCAAAGTGTGGAATGTTCAACCTGTGTGTTTGAATATCAAAGCTCTTCAGGGCGTTATGTTATTCCAATCACAGGCTATGACCCGGCATATATACCTGAAGTTTTTGATATTGATAAAACTTTGGAAGGAACAGTTTCCCTCACCGTCGGTTATATAGCTTACGGTGATTGGGAAGTGGATGAAAACAACGAATACACTCAGCCTGAACCGGCAAAATACAGAAAAATAACATTAAGAGAAACTGATTCGGGTTATTATGTGAGTGCAATTAAAAACGCTGATGCTACTAAGGTGACAAAATGAAAGAAATTTTTAATACAAAAATATTTGAAGAAGGATTAATTCCTGAGGTACATGCCTCAACTATATTAAAAGTAAGCGACAATAAATTTCTCAGTGCTTTTTTTGGAGGAACAGAAGAGGGTAAAGATGATGTCAAAATTTATCTTTCTGCTTTTGACGGCAAAAGTTGGTCAATTCCAAAGGTTGTTGCAAGCGGAGACAATGTGCCTTGTTGGAACCCTGTTCTTTTTCAGAACGGTGATAAAATCAGCCTTTTTTACAAGGTAGGCAAACCGATTCCGAAATGGCGCACAATGGTAAAACATTCTTTCGACCAGGGTGAAACATGGAGTGAGGCTTGCGAGGTTGTGCCCGGTGATATTGGCGGACGAGGTCCTGTTAAAAACAAGGCGATAGTTCTCAAAAACGGCAATATCTGTGCCCCGGCATCCATTGAAACCGATACGGAATTTGACGCTTTCACTGATGTTTCCCGTGACGGTGGTAAAACTTGGGAAAAGAGCGAGCTTGTTCCCTTTGACCATTCTGCTGCACAGGGTAGGGGTATTATTCAGCCAACTCTGTGGGAAGATGATAAGCTTTATATGCTTATACGTTCTTCCGAAAGCCGTGTTATGCGAAGCTTTTCAACCGACGGCGGCAAAACCTGGGCAAGAGCTGAAAAAACCGAGCTGGTTCACAATAACAGCGGGATTGACTGTGTGCAGCTTAAAAACGGTGATGTTTTTGTGGTGCATAATCCTATCGAAGCATCATGGGGTGACAGAAACATAATTTCTTATGCAATCACTCACGATAATGCCCAAAGCTTTGATCCTGCTGTTTTGATTGAAGAGGATGAAGATACCGAAGCTGAGTTTTCATACCCGGCGGTTATAACGGATGATAAATATATCTATATGACCTACACCCACAACCGCAAAAATATAATGTTTAGAATATTTGAAATATAAAAAAGAGCCATAAGACCGTCAAAGTCTTATGGCTTTTTTGTTAAGAGACAGTGCCTAAAATAGTTTTTTGAAGAAGTTTAGGGTAACATTTGGTTGCTTATGACATATGTTGGATTATAAAAAGTGTAGTTCCCAGATTTTAATACATTGGAACTGTTCTTGGTTTGTACGTATCCAAGTGGGTCGCTTGAGTAACCTGTGAAAATTGCAAAATGGAGATGAGAACCAGTACTGTTGCCGGTGCTGCCCTCAATACCAATTTTTTTCCCTTTGGTTACTGTTTTGCCTTCTTCGGGACAATCTTTATAGCTACTTAAATGGGAGTATAGTGAGTAAACGGTTTTGCCATTAAAGTTATGTTGAAGTACGATATGGTAACCATTTCCATTAGAAAATCCTTTGTATTTAACAGTTCCGTCAGCTGTGGCATAAATTGTTTTATCTGATTGCCCTACAATGTCAATACCACTGTGGTATGGTCTCCCTTTTGAATTAGCCATTGTAGTGCTATAGTTTGCAAAGTTTTGCGTTACAACATATTTTTTTATTGGCCATTGCCAAAAAGTTGCACTTTGGGAAGTTGAATCATTTGAATCGACAGTGATGATTTTAAATCGTTCCCAAGAAGAAGCTGAAGAAGCACAGGCCTGAAGAGGATAATTGCTTATATCCACTCTTGCACACAACCATTTTTTATTTACTTGTGCTTTAATGTAGTAATCTGAACCTTTCTGATAGATGCGGAAACACTCCCATGATTGAAGCTTGCTTGCGGTAGCACGAATTGGGGTGTTGGTTACATCTTTTATTGCACTAAGATATTTGCCGTTAGTGGATGCTTTAAATCCTACCCAGCCATCCGAAGTCAGATTTGAAACGGTAAATGTTTCCCAGGTTGCAGCGTTATTTCTGTTGCAAACAATGGGAGTGTTGGTGATGTTGGCATCGGCACAAAGATATTTTCCGCTTTGAACAGATTGAATTTTGATTTTTTTACCGGCAAAGCTGGATGTAACATTTACTAAACTTGTACTTGGCACCGACGAGCTTGCAACCCAACCCATTTTATATCCGCCTGAAATTGGATAAATAACCTGTGTTCTGCTTCCGGCGGTTGCCAATGTATAGCATACATCGCCTTTGGAAACAGAGCCAATAGTTGCACTGCCACTGCTTCTTCTGTATGCTGTCATATTTGCTGTTGCTGTCCATTTTGCAGAAGCGGTATTAATTGAAGCAGATGTAACTTTTGATTTTTCAATATAGCCTGTTTTGGTTCCGCTACTTATTGGATAAGTAACCTTTAATCTCGAACCACTGTAGCCTTTGATGGTAATAAGGTCACTTGCATAAATAGTACCGTATTTAGAGGTTGAGGTTGCTGTTTGGTAAACAGTAGTATCATTTTTTGTTGACAAAACATAGGTTTTGATGTTCTTAGTTGAAGGCCAACTTGCGGCTGAAGCTGTAAATGGGCAACAAAAAATAACCGAAATTACTGATACCAATGCTAAAACAATTGATAAAGCTCGTTTTGAAATTTCATTTTTCTTCATGATTCTTTCTCCTTTTAATATTTTTGGTCTGATTGTAAATGATAGTAAAAAAACAATCACCTCCTGAAAGTCCCCTCTGTGGACTTTTAATTAAAAGAATTATAAACCATTTTGGTTTATATGTCAATATACCAAAATGGTTTATTTATAATAAAGATATCATATTTTGGTGGTGATATCGTGTACGAACAGATCAGGAATTTGCGTGAGGATAGAGATTTGCTCCAAAAAGATTTAGCTGAATTTTTAAATTGCACGCAGGTTTGTTATTCACGATATGAGCTTGGAACAAGGGATATACCTACAGATGTTTTAATAAAACTTGCAGAATTTTATAATACAAGCACTGATTATATTTTAGGAAGAACAAATATAAAAACACCATATCCTGCCAAAAAATAAGCAGAGAGCATTGTTTAACGCTCTCTGCCGTTGTTTTTTATAACCCCAACTTTTCTTTTAAAATTGGTGTAAGTTTTTCTGCAATAATTTTGTGCTCGTCACGAAGGGGGTGGAGGGGTTCAAGGGGAACCCAACCTGATGAATTGATGAAGATGACGTTACAGCCGTGCTCTTTGTTATATTTTTCAATAGTTGCTTCAAGCTCAACGGGGAAGGCACCGCAAAATGCACTCAAAGCGATAATCTGTGATGTGGGGTTGATTTTTCTGATAACGTCAAGGAGTTTGCAGTATTCTTCAACATACTTCTCTGCTGTTGCTCCTCTGTCATTTGCACCGTGGTTTATAAGAATATAGTCAGGTGATTTATATGTAACAGGATGACCGTCAAAGCAATAGGGGTATGCTTCGCTTGCCTTTGGCACACTTCCGCAACCACCTTTTGTTGCACCAACTGCTCCGTAACCCATATGAAGGGGGATGAGGTCAAGATTTTTTGCTGTAAGGTAAGCGTAAGTTCCCGTTGAATCGTCCTGATACGGACGGTTGAACATTCCTTCGTTTTTGTCCCAACATCTGTCTTCTACAAGTACGCCTTCAGTTATTGAGTCGCCTACAAGCTCAATTGTTTTTCTGTTGTCTTCGGGGAGAACGGCTTCACCCTCTGCCTCATAGCCGAGGAAAGAAATTTTGCCGATAAGGGGATGGTGCCAACGCTGATGCATTTCAACTGCACTTTTAAAGGTGAGCGTTAAAATGTGTTCACCGTCATCCTCAGCCTCAACACGCAAAAATGGATTAACAGATGTTTCAAACTTATTTTTGCCGTCAAGGCTCAGCCAGAGGTGAGGGTAGGGATGAGAGTTCCATATAGTGTTAAAGCTAAGGGTTATCCAATTGCCTTTGAAAGCAATTTTGATAACCGAGCCGGGTGTTGCAGATGTCATTGTGTCGTTAAGTTCACTCCATCTGCCGATAAATCTGATGCTTTCGCTTTTGTATGAAAAAAACATATGTTTCACTCCTTGATTGATATTTCGCTTATCATAAATCCTGCAACAGGTTCTGTGATTTTAACCTGAGCATATCCGTTTTCAAAAAAATTATCGGGAACGGAGTAGGTAACAGCTGTGTAATTTTCGGTGAGATAAAGTTTTCTGTATTCTTCATCAACCTCACCACCGTATGGTTTACCACAGTAAAATGCTTTGCCGTTAATCTCAATTTTAAACTGATTAATGCTTTCGTCAAAGTTACGGTTTTTATAAGTAATTCTCATTTTACAACCGCTATTTCCTTTAACGGAAAATGAAAATTTAATGTTGTAGTGGTCATAAACCTTGGTAAGTCTCATTGGTAATGTGCCGTCGTTGACGGGTCTGTCACCTTGAAAGTCCATATAAAATTCACCCTCTTGCTTGCCGATGGCTTCAAAACCGTGGTAAGCAAAAGAAAAATAATTTTCACCCTTGTGAGGGTCAATTATTTTGAGCAAATATTCTCTGTCGGTATTTTCTTTTATTTTGTTAAGAAGATATAGCCTGTCGGTTATCGGTCGGTCAATTGTTTCAAGGGTGCAGCCTCTGTCCCAATCCTTACCGTGATAATTTTCAACATCTAACTGCATACCGATAAGCTCAAAAAGAGACTTGCCGTGGGAGTTGATTTTTTCTCTTAAATCAAGATATTCTTTGCTGTATGGGGTTTGCAAAATTTCTTTTGCTTTTTGAATGTTGTTTGCAACAATTTCAGACTTTGCCTTTTTGATAAGTTTGTTTTCAAAGACAAATCTTGATTTAATAAGCATATCACATTCGGTGGCGAAAAGGTGCATTAAAAATCGGTAATTTTTCAGATTTTCTTCTGTTATAAGAGTGTTGAATTTGTTGTAAACAGCTTCAATAACAGGGCTTTCATCGGGAGCACCGTCCCAGCATTTTTCAAGCATAAAAATGCAGTCTGCAAATTCTTCACAATCCACAGTGGGGATGTATGCCCTTGCGTAATCCTTTGCAATTTCGTAAATGTCACAGTCGGAATTAAAATCAAGAGCACTCCAAATAACCTTGTTAAAGTCGTCATGTATACCGTCAGAATAAGTTACACTGCCTTCAACAAAGTTTTGAGTTGTTCTGTAAATATGACGATATTCTGTCGGACGTGGGTTAACGCTTTCACGGCTGAAAGCTGAGGCAAAAGCATAATGCCAATCGTCTTTGTCAAAGTGCACGGGATATTCACATCTTACACAGTGAGTTACATCTGGATAAAATCTTAAAGGATATTTTGCAGGAACACATTTACGCAAATCTTCAAGCGGCATTGCGTGGTTTGGTCCGTAGATTATGCCTTCAATAAAGTCAGGTTTTTTATTGATTTCTTCAACAAATTTTTCGCCCCAGTCAGGATATTCGTGAGGAGCCTGAGCAGAGATCCAAAGCTTTGCATTGGGGTGAATTTCATTAAGTGTGGATTTGATAAGCTCACATCTTTTGAAGAAATCTTTTGGCATCATATCACCGGGGTCACCACCCGGAATAAACAAAACATCAACACGCATTGCTTTGCCATAAAAATCATAGATTTTTGCTTTAACTTCTTCAGTAGTTTCTTTCGTATATGTGGGGTGCCACACCGAAACATCAATGTCAAGCTCATCACAGATTTTTGAAACCTCAGTGAACATATCTTTTATGCTGAGCTTCATAAGGCAGTTTGGCTTTTCATTATCACAAATCCCCTCAAAAGTGTTAAGCCCGAACATCATCAGGTCAAGAAGGTATCTGCGATATTGGCTGACATCCCAAGCATCGCAGGTGTTGTTTGTGTCACGGTAGCCGAGCTGGTGACCTCTGATTTTTTTGCTTGGAGAATAATCTCCACTGATGTTTTCTGTCAGTGTGAATTTATCGGCTGAAACTTTGCTCTTTCTTAAAAACATAGAATAGCCGTAAATAAATCCTCTGAGCCTGTGAGCAGAAACTGTGATTTTATCCTCGCTTACTTTAATGGTAAAATCCTCATTTGCATCAACAGAAAGTGTTTTAAAATCAAATCCGAATTTGCCGTTAAAGTTAAAGTCAGGAATTCTTGAAAGAATTTCATCCTTAAAAAGCTCTGCAGCTTTTTGGGCAATTTCCGAGTCAAAAGTTAAATTAAATTCTGAAAAATCAAAAGTCATACAAACACAACCTTGAAAAATAGTTTTAGATATTGTAACATATACAGGTAGGATTTATCAACAGGGGAGAACGCAATGATTGAAAAAATTATTGAACAAAATGTGTGGGACGTTTTAAAAAGCACTCCGTTGCCTATTGTAATTTACGGTATGGGTAACGGTGCCGATATGGTTATTGATAAACTTCAGTCAATGGGAGTGGACTTTGCCGACATTTTTGCAAGTGACAAATTTGTCCGTGGGCAATTTTTCAGAGGCAAGCAGGTTTTAAAATATTCTGACGTTTGTGAAAAGTATTATAACTTTTTTATTGTGATGAGCTTTGCTGTTCACGATGATGAAACCATAGAAAATGTTCTCAGAATGTCAAAAGAGCATCCGTTAGTGGCTCCTGATGTTCCTGTGGCAGACGACAGTATTTTTACCCGTGAATTTATAGAGGAACACGACGAAGAGTTTAACAAAGCATATTCTCTTCTTGCTGATGATGAATCAAGAGAGAATTATATAAACATTTTAAATTTTAAGGTCAGCGGAAAGATTGAATATCTTTTAAAAGCTGAAAAAGAAAAACGTTTTATTTATGATAAAATTCTGAAAATTTCAGATGAAGAAATATTTGTAGATTTGGGTGCTTACGACGGCGATACAATAAGAGAATTTATTGATGCCTGCCAAGGGAAATACAAAAAGATTTATGCTTTTGAGGCTGATGAAAAAAACTTTAAAAAGCTCACTATCAATACAAAGGAACAAAAAAATGTTTCAATTTATAATCTCGCTGCGTGGGATAAAAAAGAAACCCTCCTTTTTGAAAAAAAGAAGGGCAGAAATTCAAAGCTTTCTTCAGCGGGGAATGTTGAAGTTCAGGCAAACAGTGTTGATAATGTAATTGATGAAAAAATCACTGTTCTTAAAATGGATATTGAAGGCAGCGAAGAAAAAGCACTTGACGGGGCAAGGGGAATGATTGTAAAATATAAACCTAAGCTTTATGTGTGTGCATATCACAGAAACAGCGATATGTTTTTGTTGCCTTTAAAAATTAATTCTTTTTGTAAAGATTACGGATTTTATTTTTATCACCACAGATATATTCCTGCATGGGAATCAAATTTTTATGGGGTTGTTAAATAAGAGGGAAGATTAACGGGAGTGATATAATGGCCAATCCGAAAAGTAAGATTTTGCCGAGGATTTTAAGTATATTTGTTGTTATTGTTTTATTTTATGCCATTGGTGAGTTTTCACCTTTGATTGGGTTTGATTTATCAATGTTCGGCACCAATGTTATAGGTGCAGGCCTGGGCGTAATAACCGTTGGTGTTGTGTGCATAGCAAACAGACGTCCGTTAGGAAGTATCGGTTTAATATTTGACTTGCCACGTATTTTGCGTGGGATTATGGTGGGCGGAGGTATGTCTGTTCTTCCGATTGCTTTGGTTTATGTTGGTCAGATGGGCGTGTATGCCGTTTTTAAAACACCGTCTCTTGCACCGGGATTTGTTACGCCAAATTCTGACGGTGAATTTTCAATGATGAAAATTTTGCTCTATGCTGTTGGTTGCGGAGCTATGGCTCTGATGCAAGAGTTAACGTTCAGGGGTTATGTTGTTCGCTCAATGAGGCCTCAATATCCGTTCTTTGATGCCAATATTGCACAGGCGGCTTTGAGTGTTGCATTACCGCTTGTTATGATTGTCAAAAATTTTGCTGTCGGCAATTATTCTTCAAGAAGCGGAGTTAAGCTTATAATCTTTCTTGTTTTAACAGCTGTGTTTTATATAGTTTATACGTTTGTATCCTCAATAAAAAGAGGGTTTGTCACAAGAGTTACGGGTGATATCTGGCCGTCGTTTTTCGGCAATTTTTTCTTTATGTTTTTTGGGGGAAGCTTGTTTATTCAAAACAGTCTTATTAACTCATATTCTTCAATGATAAGGCTTTTTATTGCCGAGGTTGTTTCAATGGTTGCCGCATATGTATATTATCAAAAGCAATATGTCCGCAACAAAAAGAAAAAAGAAGAGCACGACAAAATGGTAGCTCAAAGATTAGAGGCTTTGCATCAGGAGGAGCTTTCACGTGAAGCTGACCCCAATATTGAAAATCTGACTCAGAAGAGTGTTAAAGAAATTATGGAAATGCATAATAAAAGAATTCTTGAATCCATCGGTTCACATTCGCAGCCTGTTCAACCTCAGAGTGATGACAGTATCATCAACCTTAAAGAGGCTGATTTCAAAGAAAATATAAACCCATAAAATTATCGCCTGCATTACACACGGTAAAGCAGGCGATGTTCTATTTAAAGGCTACATAGCAATATGAGTAACCGAGTTCGTTTAAATAAGAAATAGTTCCGTTTATTGTAGATCTGGTGATTTTAAATCCTGTTGATGTAAGGGATAAACCTGCGGAAGAAAAATCTCCCGAAGCAACAGCCATATGTGATGCAGACAGCGACTTGGAAAAGTCAGCCGATGCAACAGGAAAATCGGTGCAAAAAACCATAAGAAACTTTGGCACAAAGTCAAGCGTAACTGATGTTGTTGACTGACCGGTTCCGGTATAAAATCCTGTTACAACGGGGTTGTTCCACAATTCTTTATCTTGGTTTGTTACGTGTATTTCATCGTTGGTAATGTGACTCGAGCAAATAAAATCTTTGCTTAAAAAAGAAGTGAAGTTTTCATCAATACTTTCTGCAGGGCAAAAGTCTGCAACAATTTTAAACCACCCGTGGCAAACAAGAGCACTTGTATCTCTGTCTGATTCAATTTCACTGCAGCCCGACTCTTCAATGTTAAGGTCAGTGCGAAAAGTAAGTGCATCAATTATTTTTGTAAAATAATCGTGGCAAGCGGAGCCTCCGTAAGAATACGGAACACAAATACTTAATCGTGTTTTGATGTTGGCAGTTCGGCAATACTCTTGCTTTTCAAGAACCCCTTCGTCATTTGCAACAAATTTATCAACAATGCTCATTTCTTCAATGCCAACTGCTACAATTGCCTTTTTAAGAGGAACAGATTTCAATATCGGCGGAAACTCAGTGAAAAAAGTTACATCACTAAGCTCCGGCTGAATATTGAGCCAGTCAACAATTCTTTGAGGTATTGTTACAATAGAATCCATATTATCCCTCCACAATTTCTCTGATAATTGCCCAGATATAAAGCGGCTTTTCTCCGCAATAAACCTTTTCGGCACGGTCAATGGTGTATTTGGTTCCGTCACAGAGAACATGACCGTTCATTGTGTCAAAGGTTGTCAGGTCGTGTTTTGCCGGGCCTATATAAAGATATTTACCTTGATTATCAAAACCGATAACAGTATAAACACCATCAAGGTACATCTTGTTTTTGTAACGTAACGGCTGAATGAATCCGTGAAATATTTCTGAACTCCAGCCGTCATCTTGCTTTAGTGAAATTTCTCTGCCGAATTTTTTTAAAACAGTGTCAAGCTGGATTTCAGTCATAAATATCCACCTTTCCAAAGTAAAAACCGTTATCTGCAATTAAAGGTGTCAGCTCAAGCATTGCTTTGTCACGAATTTCCTTTGCTGAGTTCAGTTGTTCCTGAACGCTTGCTGAATCGTATGAAACACTAAGATCTCCTGCTTTAAACGAGGTCATTTTGCTTTCTTCCTGAAGCCATGTGCGCTTTATGCAAAGGTTATAAAATGCTCTTGCCGCAGCTGCTGCAACAATTCTCGGGTCTGATTGATTTGCGTCAGGTCGCAACAGATTTAATGTTTCTTCAAGGCAGTGTCGGCAGATGGTTTCACTTGTTTCTTTTTCATTTTGAGTTATGTCAGTTAAAAGTGACAATGCTTCTGTTACTTCCCAAACGTAAGCCATGTTAGCCTCCTATGGTAAGAACTTTTGAAGCGTCACCAATGATTTTTGCAAAGCCATCAATTGATGTAATAGAAATCTGCTGAAGCTGACGGTCAATGAGCTTGCCGTAATCAGTCTCAATGTCGCCGACTTTAATGTGCTCAAGTGCACAGGATTTATCAAGACCGATGAGTGATTCAGCGTCATCCAGGGCAGATGTTTTGATAAGCTTTGCACCAAAAGGTGTAATCATATTTCCGGTTCCGTGGAAGTTAAGTCCGGCAGAACCGTCTCTGAATTCACTGAGCTTAAGAATAGTACCGGCTGCAGATGGTGAGGCGAGGATTGTGTTAAGTTCGTATGGTGAAAAGCTGTTCCAAAAATCAACAAGCTTATCGTAGTTGCATGATGGAATAGATGTTGATTCGGCAGCGTTATTGTTACCGTCACCGTTAATGAGTGTGTTTACGGCATCAGCCATAAGAGTCTGTGAAAGGTAAGCACCGATTCGCTTAAGAGCAACGGCAACAATGTCAAGTCGCTGAAAGCGAAGCACATCATATGATGTTGTAATCAATCTGCCTCGTTTTTTAAGGCGAATTGTTCTGTCGCTTACTGAAAAATCAGCCTCAGCGAGGGTTTCACCTTCGGTGTGTTCGGGCATTTCCATGTTTTCTTTGCTCATCACAAGGTCCATTGCACGGTAATCCATTGAGTCAATGGAAGTTGTTGCTGCAACAATGTCGGGGATGAAATTTGCTTCATCCATACCGTAACGTACAGCTCTTGCAACATATTCAGGGAAGAGAACTGCTGCATCGCTTGTGCTGAAAAATTTGCCTACAACGCTGCTGTCTGCACCTGAAACCTTAATATCAAATCTTTTAAGCTGACGCTGATATGCATCAAGGCCTTCAAGAGAAGTGCCTTTGTAGTTTTCTGAGGGGTCAAGTGCCTCAAGTGTCTGAGTAAAAGAACGGCCTGTGCCGTACATTCCTTTTTCAAGTTTAATGTTATCAAATGACATATTCATATCTCCTTCTAAAAAATAAATTGATTGTTATCCGATTGTTTTTGTGTGTCGGGTTTTAACTGAGGTGTTAATGGAATAACATTTCCTGCTCTTTCAAAAAATGAATCTCTGAGCTTTTTAAGTCTTTCTATATCAAGGCTTTTGCACATATCCTGAGCCGTTTTTATATCAATTCCTTTTAGTGCAAGAGCTGCGTATTTAACGGTTTCTTTTGTAAGCTCGTTGCGATATGATTCGCCTTCTGCAGCAGCCTTTTCAAGGGAAGCAAGCTTTTCACCAAGCTCTTTTGAAAGCTCGTGGCTGATAATGATTTCAGTGCCTTTTTTAATTCTTTTATAAAGCTCACTGAAGGTTTTTGTAACCCTGGATTTGGGGTAACTTTTTACAACCCCTGCCCCTACTTGGGCAGGTACTGCTACAAATGACCATTCATAAGCATCTGCAGGGTCTTTTAAAATGCAGTGACACATCTTACCTGAGTATTCAATACCCTTAATGTGGTTGCATTTTTCGCTTCTCATGTCGTTGCCGCAAACCGAGCAGATATAGCTCTTTACACTGCAACAGACACTGACTTCTTTTTTGATGCCTGCATCAATTTCTGCAATAAGATTTTGATTACCTTCTGTGCGTGGCATATACGCTTTGGCCTTAAGAAATCTGTATGCATCGCCATAAGAAGTTGTTTTGGTGCTGCCTGCAATAACTTCGGTTTTAAAGATTCTTGCTGTCTGATTTTTGCCCGAATGATTGTGGTCAAAAATACCCGTAATGCCCACAAACATATCTTTAAGCTTTTCTAAAGCAAGGTTATCAAATCTTTCACCGTCACGGTCAATTTCATTGTCACAAAGAATCACACTGAAAGTAAAAACATCCTCTGCTTTAAGTTCTTTGCGAGTAAAACGGTTGATGAGCTCAAGGTCTTCAGCGGTGGTTTCATGAGGAATGGTTGCGGATTCAAAGCTTTTATCCATTTGATTCTCCTTTCAATTCGTGTTGGATTTTTTCTCTCTGTGCGTCGTAAAGGCGAGCTTTGCTGAGCTCGCATTCATCCTGCAAAGTAATATCATCCCATGTGATTTTTGGGATGTCTGCAATTCCGTTGAGAGTTAAAAACATATTGCAGATTTTTAAAATTATGGGGGTTAATATGCGTCTGTATGCTTCAAGCTCACTTGTTAGCAAATCTGCCTGTTGGCTGGACATTCTTTCTGTTGATGACCAGGAAAGACCGAGCATAAACGGTGGAATACCGGTTTTGGCAACAATCTGCTCAAGCATCTGGCGAACAGGTACTTCACTGTCCAAAATTTGACTATCAGCTCCGATAGCTTTAATGCTCACATCGCCGACGGCAACAAAATCCCTTACCGGGCCGCCTGCTTTCATTGCTTCACCCCATTCACGGGCAACCTGCTGAGCTCGGTCTTTAGCATAAGCTCTGTCAACAGCATCGTTTTGCGGTTTGTAGGTTACTGCGTAACGAATGTTGCCGGCACGCTCCCAATTTTCACCAACGGTCTGAAAAATCTTCATGAGAATTCCGCTGACAAAAGGAAGACCTTTTAAAATTGAATTTCCGCAGATGCTGCCGCTTTCTGGGTTTAATACCGACAGGAGCACAAGCTCAGGATATTTTACCGGAATAGCTTCACCACAGCCCCTGGTGCAAACAAGGCAGTCAATGTTGTTCTCTGCCCTGCGAAGCTCAATATCTTCAATGTCTGCATTATAAAGGGCGGCAATATTACCCTTTGAATCAGTCACAATTTCACCTACAGCGGTGCCGTATGTGAGAAGCTGCTCAAAATAGGTTGAAATAAATTCAAAAATTCCGTATCTTCCTGAAGAAACAGGAACGCTTTGCAAAAAAGTGTTGAGCAGTTCGGTGTTTCGGGGTTTTGTACATTCCGCTTTAAAGCCTCCGGTGAGCCTAACTGTTTTTAGTATTGCCGCATCAATAATCGGCACAGCTTCACGCAGCTCGCGGTAAAGTCGGGTTTGCCCGTTTGAAAGGGGAACATAGCTGTTTACAAAGTCAAAAATCTGGGGTTTGTATGTTTGCGGTACTGATACCGCTGTTTTTGCTGATGAAATTTTTTTAAAAAATCCCATCTCACATCTCCTTTCTGTTAACACTCAGGGCAAAAAAGTCATCATCAGGCGAATTGAGAATTGTTGAAACAAAATATCTTATATCATCCATAGCATGGTCGTTCTCTTTTTTAGGTGCATCTTTAGATGACTTTTCGTCCCATCTGTAGAGAGAAAATTCTCTCAATGTGTCTTTGCATTTTGGTGAAAAATAAATTTCTTCCTTTTTCAGTGCATCAGACACAAGACGGATACCGTCAATAACATCGTTTTTGGCAGGTACAACATTGAATTTTCCCTCACGGCGGATACATTGAATAAAACTTGCTGCACTGGGGTCAACCACAACGGCTGTTATGGGTAACGCACCTGCCAACTCTGCAAGGCTGTGATAGTGCTCAATATCGGTGCGTTGCTCGCCTTGGGTGCGCGAGTTGTAATAATATTCACGCAGTCTGTACCATTTGCCTTGACATAACCCCCAAAGCCCCATGGAGCAAGGATTGACTGTTCCGTAGTCGCAAGAGATATAGTAGCTGTCACACTCTTGCGAAGGTGGCTCTTTAACGTGGATTTGTTCAGAAAACATAGAGTAAACTGCACCGTAGGCTGCAACCCATTTGCCCTCGATGAATCGTTGGTAAAATGCACCGGAATAAAGTGACTCGTATCTTTTTCGGATATTGTCAGTGATACCGGGGTTATCTTTCATTGTGAAATGAAGATATAAGCAGTTTTTACGGTCAGCTTTTTTAATCCATTCTCTGTAAAACCAATGCATGGGATGCTCTGGGTTGCAGTTGAACCAAAACTTTGACTTTTCAAGTGAGCAACGGGCAATCGCCTGCTCTGCAAATGAGCGTGGCATAAGAGCAACTTCGTCGAGAAGGATTCCTCCAAGAGTCATTCCCTGAATAAGTGCCGCAGAGCCTTCATCTTTTCCGCCGAATAAATAAAAGCGATTTGTTCTGCCTTTATACGAAATTTCAATGTAGTTTTTTGATGTTTTTTCTTTGCACACAAAACCAAGGGAGGTGAGCAGGGGTAACATCGGCACGATCAGGTTTCGTTTGAGTGATGCTATTGTTTTGCCACAAAGAGCGAAAGATGTATCATCAAAATCGTAAAAAGACCAAACAATGAAAGAAAGGGACATGCAAACCGTTTTACCTGAACGTACTGCACCGTCGCAGATAATTGCATCTTTGTTTCTGTAAGGCGATGATGAGCACCACCAGTTTAAAACCGTGAGCTGTTTTTTTGAAAACTTACGAAAAACCTCCGTGGGGTTATGTGCCATATTCATCATCTCTTATTGCCGCTGCACTTTTTTCAATAACGTCATAAAACGGTAAAGCCTTGTCACCGTCTGACCGGGCTGAAAGTTCGCTGAGCTTTTCAAGAGCTTTTAAACGGTCAAAAAATTTGATTTCAATTCCACCGTTTTTAGGCCGCTTGATTTCGCTTATGTTTAAAAGATTCATTTTTTCAAGCTCAGTTTCATCAGGGGCTTCATCACAGAATAAGAGCCTGAAGACATCTGTGCAATCGCCTAAAGCAAGCAGATGGTATCCGCTTGAAATTTCCTGTGGGTTTATGGCACAGATTTCGTCAAGGCGTTCAATTTCATTGCGAATATCTTTTCTTGTCAACAATTTTGCTGATGCACTTTTGGCAAAGGGGTAACCGGCAAGTGCGGCTGCAGATATTCCCGAACGGTATTGACAGTAATAAATGCAAAATAATTTTTCTTTTGGTTTAAGTCCGTTTTTCATTTTCGCTTCCTTTCTGAAAGTTTGGTTGACATCTGTCAACTTAATCCTTTCATCCTTAGTGCAAAAAACGGATTTTTGGAATCAAAAAAGTGCAAAAAAGCACCCTATTGCCATTTGTTTACAATTTGTTCACAAATAACAATAGGGTGTTAATTTTTAAAGTTGAATTATTTCTCCGTCTTTTATCAGAAATTTGTTTTCTGCCAAAGACAGCAGCGGTGCATCGGATTTCGGATTGTCAGTATAAGCGTTTCTGAAAGTGTATCCGTCTGTCACTTTTTTTATTCTGTTGATTTTTTCTTTACCTTTGCAGTTTTTGCCGCTGATTTCACCTGTTTCGGGGTTCATATCTGTGCCGATGATTACATCCGCACCCAACCGTTTTAAAATCGGTGAAATTTCAAATTCAGGCGAAGCAGAGCATACGACTGTTTTAACATCATTTTCTTTTGGCTTGAACCATGCGAAAATTTTGTGTGCATTTTTGTCCCAGAATAACTCGGCTTCTTTTTTTGCATCTATTGATTTTAAAAAGCAGAAAAATTCAGCTTTGAATTTTGTTAAATCGCTTTTCTTCAAAAAGAATTTAATTGCCGCAAAAATCTGATGCGGTAAGTGAAAAATCAGTTTAGGATGCCTTTTAAGGCAAAATAACCAAAATTCTGTTGCAGAATCATTGGGATAAACCGTTTTATCAAAATCATAAAGGTCAGCTAACATAATGTCACCTTAAAATTTAATTTCGGTTTCGTTGCCGTCAAGGTTAACAGTTACGCACTTGTCACCATAAACAAATTCAAATTCGCCTTTGCCTGTAGCAGTGAGGTTTGAAAGCTTGCTGTTTTTCCATTCGATGTTTACGATTGCACCGCCCTTGATTGCAAGACCCTTAACTGAGCCGTTTTTCAATTCGTCGGGGAGGGCAGGAAGAATAAGCGAACGGTTGCCGAAAGACTGAACAAACATCTGTGCAATACCGCTTGTTGCACCGAAGTTACCGTCAATCTGGAATGGAGGATGAGCATCAAGCATATTTGGATATGTGCCGCCTCTGCCACGGATTTCGGGGTTGGGAATGTATCTTAACTGATCGTTAACAAGTTTCAATGCCCTGTTGCCGTCACGAAGGCGAGCGTGGAAATTGATTTTCCAACCGAGTGACCAGCCTGTGCCTCTATCGCCTCTCACTCTGAGGGTTTCTTTGCAGGCTGATGTTAATTCAGGTGTGAGGTCAACATCAATAAGGTTTGCGGGGTAAAGAGCATAAAGGTGAGAAACGTGGCGATGTTTAACCTCTTCTTCTTTATATTCTTCATACCATTCCATAAGTCTGCCGTCTTTACCGATTCTGAAAGGAAGGAGCTTGGGAAGAGCTTCCTTGATTTCATCGATAACAGAATCATTTTCAATGCCGAGAATGTCTGCACAGTTGATAGCATTAATGAAGTTTTCTTTGATAATAGACATTGTCATTGTTGTTGTCTGGCTGACTGCAACAATTTTGCCGTTTTCATCAAAAAACTTGTTTTCGGGTGATGTTGAGGGGCAGGCGATAAGATAACCATCTTTGTCTTCAACAAGAATGTCAAGGCAGAATTTTGCCGATTCAAGAATAACAGGGAAGGCTTTTTCTCTGAGATAATTCACATCGACTGTGTATTCATAATACTCAAACAAATGTCTTGTAAACCAAGCACCTGCCATGTTCCAGAAAAGCCAGTTTGCACAACCTGAAACAGGTGTGTTGTGACGCCAGAGGTCAACATTGTGGTGGCAGGTAAAACCGCGAGCGTTATAAATTTCTTTTGCTGCCCACTGACCTGCTTCTGAAAGCTCTTCAACGAATGTGTTAAGTGGCTCGCAAAGCTCAGGCATAGCACAAGGAAGAATGGGCCAATAGTTCATCTCTGTGTTGATGTTAACTGTGTAGTTTGATCGCCATGGCGAATATTTTCTGTAAGTCCAGATACCCTGAAGGTTCATCGGCTGTGAGCCGGGACGTGAAGCAGAAATTGCAAGGTATCTGCCGAAGTTAAATAAAAGGGTATAAAGCTCAATATCATTTTTCTTGAGCATAAACTCTCTGAGTCTTGAAGAAGTTGTAGTGCCGTCTTTCTGGCTGTTGCCAAGGTCAAGCTCCACTCTGTTATAATAGCTCTGATAATCTGAGATGTGTTCAGCTTTCATTGCTTCATAATCACAGGCTTTTGCGGCTCTGACTTTCTCTTCACAAGGAGCAATATATTCTTTTGTGGGGAGTGTTTTCCAGTCAATGAAGCTACTTTCTGCACCAAGATAAATGGTGAGATAGCTTGCGTCTTCAACGCTTACGCTCTTCTTGTTAAATTTGATTTTACCGTCTGAATCAAAAGTAGTCAGACAGCAGAAATCCATACCCTTTTTGTCGCCGTCAAGGTAAACATCAGTGAACCAATCGTCCTTTTCAGGGTTTTCTGAAGGGCAGGTGCCCACAAGACGAAGAAATTCTCCGTCAGTAGAAACTTCGTGACGAAGTTCATTCTGAATCGTGATGTTGAGGTTGATCTTTTCGTTACCGTCAGCTACAGTTTTGATTACCATAACATCTTTTGGTGCACTGATGAAAGATTCGGTTTTGTAAGCTGTTTTTTTAAGGTTATATGTAACTGTATGAACAGCTGTTTTTAAATCAAGTTGACGTCTGTAATTTCTCGGCTTGAGGTTGGATTTTGATGAAATAATCAACTTGCCGAGAGGCATATAAAACATACTGTCGCCGCCTGCAATTTCAGATTCAATCAGTTCCTGTGCTTCAAAGTTTTTGCCAGCAAGAGAAAGTTCCTGTGCCTTTTTGAAAGCTTCATAAGGATTTTTCTGTGTATAAGATTCTCTTCCGGGATAACCTGACCATAAGGTGTCGAGGTTTAATTCGACTGTTTCAGTATCTACTCTGCCGTAAAAAGCACCACCCAATTTGCCGTTACCTAAGAGCAAAGAGTGGACCCATGTTTTGGCAGGATGTTTGTACCATAATAAGTTTGATGCATTTGTCATAGTAAGTCCTCCAATAGTTGGTATTTCAAGTATACCCAAAGCAAAACCTAAAGTCAATTAAAACTTGCATTTTGCACGCTGTTATTGTAAAATAAAGTGTATTATTTTTGGGAGAAATATAAATGACAGATGTAATTATAATCGGAGCAGGTGCTGCAGGTCTTATGGCAGCAGGTGTTGCTTCAATGGCAGGTAAAAGTGTTATTATTCTTGAACGCAATGAAAGACCTGCACGCAAAGTGATGATAACCGGCAAAGGCCGTTGCAATGTTACCAATAATTGCGACAGCCTTGACGAGCTTATATCAAATGTACCAGTTAACGGCAGGTTCCTTTACAGTGCATTTTCTTCTTTTATGCCTCGTGACACTATGGAGCTTTTTGAAGATATGGGAGTTCCTCTTAAAACCGAAAGAGGCAACCGTGTTTTTCCTGTGTCGGATAAGGCAGTTGATATTGTAGATGCACTCACTGCTTTTGCAACTGATGACGGGGCTGAAATTATTCAGGCGAGAGCAACTGATTTGATAATTGAAGACGGTTGTGTAAAAGGTGTTTTAACCGAAGACGGTGAGCGTCTGTTTGCCGAAAAAGTTCTTGTTGCAACAGGCGGTAAATCATACCCTGTAACAGGTTCAACAGGTGATGGCTATACCCTTGCTCAGCAGGCAGGTCATACGGTGACCGAGCTGAAGCCCTCGCTGGTTTCACTTGTTTGCCATGAGGGATTTTGTACAGATTTGCAAGGCCTTGCCCTTAGAAACGTAGCCATTAAAGTTGTAGACACAGCCAAGAAAAAAGAAATATATAAAGATATGGGTGAAATGCTTTTTACCCATTTTGGTGTATCGGGTCCGATGATATTAAGTGCAAGCTCACATATGCGGAATATGGAGCGTGGCAGATATCAGATTTTTGTGGATATGAAGCCTGCGCTTACTCCCGAACAGCTTGACAGCAGAATTTTAAGAGACTTTTCTGAGAATACTAATAAAAACTTCATAAATTCTTTGGGCGGACTTTTGCCCAGGAAGATGATTCCTGTTGTGGTTAAACTCAGTGGAATCAAACCCACAGAAAAGGTTAATCAGATTACCAAAGAACAGCGTGCAAAATTGGTCAGTGTTTTAAAAGAATTTAAAATCACCGTTAATGATTTTAGCTCAATTAAAGATGCAATAGTTACTTCGGGCGGGGTAAAGGTGAGTGAAATTAACCCCAAAACAATGGAATCAAAGCTTGTTAAAAATCTTTATTTTGCCGGCGAGGTTATTGATGTGGATGCCTATACAGGTGGTTTCAATTTGCAGATAGCTTTTTCCACAGGTCACCTTGCAGGGGAAAATATGTGAATTATTTTAAAGAAAGAGGTTATATTATGTCTGTAAATATTGCGATTGACGGCCCGGCAGGTGCAGGCAAAAGCACCCTTGCCAGAAAAGCGGCAGAAAAATTAGGATACGTTTATGTTGATACAGGTGCACTTTACAGAACGGTTGGTCTTTATTCAATAAGAAAAGGTTACGACACAAAAGACGCAGAAAAGGTTATTTCTACTCTCGGTGATATTGATATTAAATTAGGCTTCACCGATGAGGGTCAGTGTGTTTATTTAAACGGCGAAGATGTTTCCGAAGCTATCAGAACTCCCGAAGCATCAATGGGTGCATCAAATGTTTCGGCAATTCCAAAGGTGCGTGAGTTTTTGTTTGATTTGCAAAAGCAGATTGCAAAAAACAATGATTGCCTTATGGACGGCAGAGACATCGGTACTGTTGTTTTGCCTGATGCTCAGGTTAAAATTTTCTTAACCGCATCACCTGAAACAAGAGCAAAGCGCAGATATGACGAGCTTGCTGCTAAGGGTTCAGATGTAACTTTTCAGGAAGTCCTTGATGACCTTATAAAAAGAGACTATCAGGATACTCATCGTGAAATTGCACCTCTTAAGGCTGCAGATGATGCAGAAATTGTTGACACAAGTACACTCAGCTTTGATGAAAGCCTTGAGGCTATTCTTGCCGTTATCACTAAAAAGCTTTAAAGCAGGGATAATTTGAACAGCAAAAACTTATTTGCAAACACACTTCTTTTTTTAGGCACACCGATTCTATATATTCTTCATCCGTTCAAGTTTTATGGGGCAGAGAATTTACCCAAGGGTGGGGGATTTATAATTGCATCAAATCATATTTTCTGGCTTGATGCATTTTATATCGCTTTGTGCAGTAAAAAAAGTGTGCATTTTATGGCAAAAAGTGAGTTGTTCAGGTATCCGTTTTTTAATTGGTTTTTCCGTTCGCTAAAAGCTTTTCCGGTTAAAAGGGGTTATTTTGATCGTCAGGCTCTTAAAACTGCTACGGAAATTATTGACAGCGGTGAAGTGCTTGGCATTTTTCCGGAAGGGGGAATAGTGACTCCCGACGGTAAGCCTACAAAAGCAAAATGGGGTGTGGCTTATATTGCCGGTGTATGTAAGTGCGATGTTGTGCCTGTAAGCATTTATTCAAAAAAGGGCAAAGGCCCCTTTAAACGGATAACCATTCGTTTTGGTGAGCCGATTAAGTTTAGTCAGCTGAATCTTGGGGAGCATCCCCGAAAATCAGATTATATGTCTGCAGCAGACTATATTATGAAAAAAATTATCACACAATGGGGGAAGGGTAATGAAAGAGATTAAACTTGCCAAAACAGCCGGGTTTTGTTTCGGTGTAAACAGGGCTGTGGATATGCTTTATAAAATGGTTGAAAACGGTGAAAAGGTCTGTACCCTTGGCCCGATTATTCATAACCCACAGGTTATTGATGATTTAAAAAACAAAGGTGTTGATATTATTGATGAACCTTGTTCAGCCGATGAAGATGTTACCGTTGTTATCCGTACCCACGGTGTAGAACGTCAGGTTAAGGACGAGCTTGAAAAAACGGGCAGATCTTTTTGTGATGCTACTTGTCCTTTCGTTAAAAAAATACATAAAATCGTAAATGAAAACTCTGATAAAGATACCGCTGTGTTAATTGCAGGGGACAAAAATCACCCGGAAGTTAAAGGAATTATGAGTTACAGTAACGGAGAAACTTATGTTTTCATTAATTCTTCTGAACTGGATAATTTTGTTGAAAATCCTCGGATTTTGCAAAAAGAGAAAATTATTGTTGTCGCTCAGACAACTTTTAGCATAAAAGAATGGGAAAACTGCTTAAAAAAAATAAAAAAACACTATACAAATGCAATTATTTTTGATACAATATGTAATGCGACTAATGATCGTCAGTCTGAAGCATTGCAGCTTTCAGGTCAATGTGACGCTATGATTATCGTAGGTGGGCGTCAAAGCTCCAACACCGCAAAGCTCAAATCAGTGTGTGAGCCTAACTGCCCTACTTATCTTATAGAAACTGCTGATGAATTGTTGCAGTATGATTTCAGTGGTTTCAGTTGTGTGGGTATTACTGCAGGGGCATCCACTCCTGCTGGTATTATAAAGGAGGTACTTTCAACCATGTCCGAAATTTTAAACGAACAGGAAAAAGAAATTAACGAGACTGCAGTGCAGGCTCAAACAGAGGAGGTGCAGGTAGCAGCTCAGCCGGCTAAATCTATCGATGAGATGGATTTTTCCGAAGCACTGGAAGAGTCTCTTAAAAATATGAGCACAGACCAGAAGGTTTGCGGAATAGTAACAGCCATTTCTCCCAGCGAGATTCAGGTTGACATCGGCAGAAAACAGACCGGTTATGTTCCGGTTGACGAATACAGCGCTGATCCTACAGCTGATCCAATGAAAGAGCTTAAAGTCGGCGATGAAATCAATCTTATCATCATGAAAACAAACGACCAGGAAGGCACAATCATGCTTTCTAAAAAGCGTTATGACGCTCAGGGCGCTTGGGATAAGATTATTGCAGCTCAGGAATCAGAAGAAGTTCTTGAGGGCACAGTTACTGACGTTATCAAAGGCGGCGTAATTGTTGTTACAGCAGGCGTAAGAGTTTTTGTTCCTGCTTCTCTTGCAACAGCATCAAGAGGTGAAGCTCTTGAAGATTTGCTCAAAACAAAAGTTAAGCTCAGAATTATTGATGTTAACCGTCAGCGCAGACGTGCTGTTGGTTCAATCCGTGCCGTTCTTAAAGAAGAACGTAAGGCTAAGGAAGAAGCTTTCTGGGCAGCAGCTGAAGAAGGCCAGACCTACAACGGTGTTGTTAAGTCACTCACAAGCTACGGTGCATTTGTTGACATCGGTGGCGTAGATGGTATGGTACATATCTCAGAGCTTTCATGGAAGCGTATTAAGCATCCTTCAGATGTTCTTGCAGTTGGTCAGGAAGTTTCAGTTTTTGTTAAGTCACTTGACAAAGAAAACAAGAAAATTTCTCTCGGCTACAAAAAGGCAGAAGACAATCCTTGGGAAATCCTTCGTCGTGACTATCCCGTAGATACAGTTGTTGAGTCAGAAATCGTTGGTCTTACCACTTTCGGTGCATTTGCAACAGTTATTCCCGGTATTGACGGTCTTATCCATATTTCTCAGATTGCTAACCAGCACATTAAGCATCCCGGTGATGTTCTTAAAGTTGGTGACAAAGTAACAGCTAAGATCACAGCTATCGACTTTGATAAGAGCCGTGTAAGCCTTTCAATCCGTGCACTTCTCCCCGAAACTGAAGAAGTTGCTGCTGAAGAAGCAGTAGCAGAAGAAGCTCCCGCAGAAGAAGTTGCTGAATAATTTGAATAACTAAAAAATTACACCTGACATTCACAAGAGTGTCAGGTGTTTTCGTATGTTTTTATAAATTTGTCATACTCGTCTTTCTCTGTTATCCAAACGATAACAGGGTATTCTTTTACACCGAGCTGGGTAAGTGCTTCGAAGCGGTGGTTTCCGTCACAGAGTTCAAAGCCTTGGTCAACATAATGCACTATCAGTGGTGGCATATCGTCATTTGATTTAAGTGTTTTCTTTAATGTCTGTACTCTTTTTTCAAACCATTCTGCATTGACCTGATACTTTATATTTTCTTCAGGACCGCAACAACGGGAAAATAAAGACAACGGCATTGTAAACGGACCTAAATAATATCTGTCAAACAGTTTCAGTCCGTCCGAAAAAGCTTTATTTTGACCATCCGAAAGTAAAAATAAATGAACCCAATCTTCGAGCTTGCCTGCTTCCGAGAATTCCTTTGCCGAAGATAAGGAACACTTGTAGGTCAGTTCTTTGTTCTCACTTTTAGTGTAAACAATTTTCTTAATTGACTCAACAGAAAGGTTGTATTCATTAGCAAGATGTTCAATGGTAGAGCCTGATATAAACTTTTCTTTTATCTCTTGGTTTCGTTCTGTAAGATATTGCTTATATCCTGAAGTTTCACCCCAAGGGCGTTTTTCTGTGGTTTCAGGCACATAAATCAGTTTGCCTGCAGCAAATTTCTGCACTCGTTTGAGTAAGTCCTCCGGTAATATATCGGCGGCATTTTCGTAATTCATCATCGTCAATCCTTTACTAGTTTGGATTTTATCCACCTGTCAACATATTCTGCTGCTTGCTCGGGAGTGAGATTGGAGGTGTCAAGCAGTTCAATATTAGGCTCGGTTTTATCGTGATTTTCTTTCAGCCAATTGTTAAACTGCATAGAGGAAGCAATCCAACTTTCATCGGTAACTTTTCTGCCGACTGTCATTCTTTGCATCATAGTTTTATCATCGCAAACTACAGCAAGATAATACATATCAGAAAACAATTCTCTTTCAGGCAGATTTTCAAACTGTTTTGGTGTACAAGCTCCACAAACAACACAGGGCTTACCAATTTGTGAAATATTAGCACAAAGCTTCATCCACATTCTGCGATACGCTCTGTAATCATCGTCAGGTGTGTTGTAAATATCGTTCCAGGCTATGTCACTTTCAAGAACAACATAGTCTGTTTCATTTTTGAAAAGCTCATTACAAACAGTTGTTTTACCTGCACACGAAGCTCCCGTTATGGAGAACAAAGGTAGTTTTTTAGTAGGTTTCATAGTGCTCCTCTCCTTTCAGATTTATATTAACACAAATATTGATTTGAGTATATGTAAAGAATAGTTTAAATTGAATTTTACATAATGTTGCATAACAAACAATGCCGCCCGATTTGCGGACGGCAATTCTATCATAATTCTTTTATAAATCTGCTCAAAGCATCCTGCCAGGAGGGGAGACGGTCAAAGCCTGCAACATCAAGGCATTTTTTAGAAAGGCGAGAGTTTAGCGGTCTTTGTGCTTTTGCACCATATTCTTCGGTGGTTACGGGATTTATTACCGTAGTTTTTCCGCCTTGCTTCATAATCTCCTCGGCAAACTCTGCCCAAGAGCAATAATTTTCATTTGTGCCGTGATAGGTGCCGTATTTTTCTGTTTCAATCATATCACAAATCAACTTTGCCAAATCAGGGGTATAAGTGGGGGAACCTATCTGGTCGCACACAACATTAAGCTGAGGGTGGCTGTCACCAAGGCGAAGCATTGTTTTAACAAAGTTATTTCCGTTGATACCGAATACCCATGATGTGCGTACAATAAAATACTTTCGGCAGTTATTTTTTACTGCTTCTTCACCCTGCAATTTGCTTTTGCCGTAAATGTTGCAGGGATTTGTTTTGTCACTTGTTTCAAACGGCTTACTTCCCGCACCACCATAAACGTAGTCGGTGCTTACATATACCATTTTTGCATTGATTTCGCCACAGACTTTCGCAATGTTTTCACTGCCGAGGGTGTTTACTTTGTAGCAGGTTTCCTCGTCGTCTTCTGCTTTGTCAACTGCAGTGTATGCAGCGCAGTGAATAACTGCATCTGGTGCATAAGCTTTAATATAATTTTCGGTAGCTTCGGTGTCTGTAATGTCAAAATCCGCCATATCTACACCTTTGCAGGCAATATGGCGGCTTTCAAGCTCTTTGATAACATCGAAGCCAAGCTGACCGTTATAACCGGTAACAAGAACTTTCATATCAATTATCCTTTATAAATAAATTCTACATCGCTGTCTTTAAGTAGCGGTGCATTTAAATCTTTCTGTGACAAAATGGGATTGGCAACTCCCCATTCAACGCCTAAAGCAGGGTCGTCAAAGCGGACACTGCGGTCATTTTCGGGAGAATAGAAGTTGTTTACCTTATACATAACCTCAACATTGTCGGTCAATGTAACAAAGCCGTGAAGGCAACCTGCAGGAATGTAAAACATTTTTTTGTTTTCTTCGCTTAGTTTAACTCCAACCCACTTCATATATGTGGGCGAGCCTTTGCGGATGTCAACAGCGATATCTAAAATTTCACCCTTAAGGCAGGTGAGAAGCTTTGCCTGAGCCATTGGCTCTGTCTGGCAATGAAGCCCTCTTAAAGTGCCTTTTTCGGCAGAAAAAGAACGGTTATCCTGAATGAATTCATCAAAAATACCTGCTTCTTCAAGGGTGCGCTTTGAATACGATTCCATAAACCAACCGCGGTTGTCACCAAAAACCTTTGGGGTTAATACAATTGCGCCGTCAATCTGAGTTTTTTTTATGTCCATTATTTATTCTCCTCAGGAGGATTTTCCTTGCCCCAACGCGGTCTCTGACCGGGAACATCTGAATACATAATCTTGCCTTCGGCAACGCTCTGAAGATGCTTGCCGTAACTTGATTTGCCGTATTTTTTAGCGGATTCAAGTAAGTTCTTCTTTGAAATCCAACGGTTGTTATAAGCAATCTCTTCAGGTGCAGATATAATAATACCCTGCAAAGTTTCAATGGTTTTAACAAAGTTCGAGGCATCGTTAAGGCTGTCTACCGTACCTGTGTCGAGCCATGCAAAGCCCCTGCCCATAAGCTTAACATCAAGGTTGCCGTTTTCAAGATAAATCTTGTTAATATCGGTAATTTCAAGCTCACCTCTTGGTGATGGCTTAAGATTTTTCGCATATTCAACAACCTTGTTGTCATAAAAGTAAAGACCTGTAACTGCATAGTTCGATTTTGGCTGTTCAGGCTTTTCTTCAATAGAAACAGGCATGCCGTTTTCGTCAAATTCAATTACGCCGAAAGCCTGAGGATTTTCAACATAATAGCCGAAAATTGTTGCCATGTTTTGATTCTTACCTGCCTGGCGAAGAATATGACCAAAACCGCTGCCGTAAAAAATGTTGTCACCAAGCACCATAGCTACGCTGTCGTCACCAATGAATTCTTCACCAATGATAAAAGCTTGTGCAAGTCCGTCGGGGCTTTCCTGAACGGCATAGGACAGTTTTAAGCCAAACTGATGACCGTCGCCCATAAGGTTTTTGAACTTCGGAGTATCTTCCGGAGTTGAAATTATAAGAATTTCCCTGATACCTGCAAGCATAAGTGTAGACAGGGGATAATATATCATAGGTTTGTCATAAACGGGCAAGAGCTGCTTACTTGTTACCATAGTCAATGGATACAAGCGAGTTCCTGAACCGCCTGCAAGAATAATTCCTTTCATTACTAATCCTCCGTTTGAAGAATTTGCTAATTACTACCTTTAATCATAATACAAAACCGATTTTTCGTCAATAGACTTAGCCTCTTTTTCACTCTTTTTTAATAATTTCAAAACAATTTGTAATTAAAATATGCTTTAAAAACTCTTGATTTTATACGCTATTGGGAGTACAATGTGTGAAGTTGTTTTATTAAACTATGAAAGGGGTATACCGATGAAAAAAGTTGCAGTTATAAATGACTTGTCAGGTTTCGGCAAATGCTCATTAACGGCAGCCATACCGGTGCTCAGTGTTCAGGGTGTTCAGGCTTGTCCGCTGCCTACAGCAGTTCTCAGTAATCAGACGGGCTACCCTGATTATTGCAGTGTAGATTTCACTGACAATATGCCTTCTTTTATAGAGCAATGGAAAAAGCTTGAGCCTCATTTTGACGGTATTCTCACAGGCTTTGTTTCAGATATTAGGCAGATTAAAATTATTGAAGATTTTTGTGACACTTTTAAAAAGGAAGACACTCTTCTTGTGGTGGACCCTGTGATGGCAGATAACGGCAAGATTTATCCTGTTTATTCCGATGAACTTTGTAATGAGGTTAAACGCCTTGCTATGAGGGCAGATATTATAACTCCAAATCTTACTGAGTTTTGCGTTCTGACCGATTGTGATTATGATGAAATAATTAATTATGCATATTCGCCTGAAATTGTAGATATTCTATTTGAAAAAGCAGCTTGTCTTTTTGGAAAAGGGATTAAAACTGTTATCATTACAAGTGTTCCCGTTATAGAGGGTATGGTAACTAACTGCATCATCACCCCAAGCGGAATAGAAAAGGTATCTTCTCGCAAGTTTGCAGGCAGCTTTTCGGGCACCGGTGACCTTTTTGCTTCGGTTGTTTGCGGAGCAGTTGTTAAAGGCGACAGAATTTACGATGCAGTCAGCAGAGCAACAAGATTTCTGGAGGCTTCAATTTCAGCCACAGTGTGTGAATGTACCCGACCCGAAGACGGAATTTGCTTTGAATCCTTTTTGAAGCTTTTGTGAGGCGACCTCAATGAACAGAAAAAAGACTCAAAACCTAGCTCTTGCGGCTATTTTCACCGCGGCAATTACTGCACTTACAATGGTACATCTGCCGCTTCCCAGTGAAGCAGGTTATGTTCACATTGGTGACAGTATGATTTATCTTGCGGCAAGTTTTTTACCGGGACCTTATGCGATTGTTGCTGCAGCTGTTGGCGGTGCACTTGCTGATATGGTGTTCGGATTTTTCAACTGGATGCCCTTCACTTTTGTAATAAAGGCGATAAATGCAATTCCGTTTGTAATTTGCTTTAAATATTTTAAAAAGAATTCAGAAAGAATAATCACTATTCCGTCAGTTTTGATGTCAGTTGTTTCCGGGATAATCACAGTTGTGCTTTACTTTTTTGCTTCATGGGTTGTTTACGGAAATGCGGCAACAGCGTGGCTTGATGTTCCCGGCAGTGTAGTGCAGGCTGTTGGCAGTTCGGTGATTTATTGCCTTGTTGGTGTGGCACTTGATGCATCAAAAATTAAAAACAAATTAAACAGGAGATAATTATGGCAGATATAGTTTATGAATATATGGGTGGTCTGTATTTGAACATTACAAATGATTGCCCATGCAGATGTGTTTTTTGCATCAGAGATCAGATGGAAACTTTGGGTTCGGCTTCTGAAATGTGGCATGAAAATAACCCCGATTTTGAAAGCATAAAAAATGCACTTGACAGCTTTGATACTTCAAAATATTCCGAGGCAGTTTTTTGCGGATACGGTGAGCCGACCTGTGCTTTTGAAAATCTTGTTAAAACCGCAAAGTATATTAAAGAAAAATACAGCTTTAAAATCAGGGTGAACACCAACGGATTGGGTAACCTAATTAACAAGCGTGATATTACCCCAGAGCTTTGCGAAATAGCTGATGTAATTTCAATCAGCCTTAATGCACCGAATGCTGAAAGATATTTGCAGATAACAAGGAATGATTTTGGTATAGAGAGCTTTGACGCAATGCTTGATTTCACAAAAAAATGTGTTGAGAAAAATGCCAATGTCAGAATGACGGTAGTTGATGTTATCAAGCCCGAAGAGATTGAAGAGTGTGCCAAAATTGCCGAGTCCATTGGTGCAAAGTTTGTTTCAAGAGTATTTACTACTGAATGAGAAAAGCGATACAGCCAAAACTGTATCGCTTAATTTTTTATCTTGAGTAAACAGTTACATCGAGTTTTTGAGAGAATTCGAAGGCGGTTTTTGCACTTCTTACACGAATGTCAAAAGTGTTATCGCCAAGGTCACAGAAATTCATTTTGATTGTCCAATATTTCTGTCCGTCAATCTCTGTTACTTCTGAATTGGTTTCATTAAAT
>JAFTXJ010000016.1 GCA_017461625.1 Clostridia bacterium | reverse complement strand
CAACTGCACTTTCAGCAGCACAGAAGAAGGCAATGAACCTTGACGGCGACGCAAGAAACCGTATCACAACCACAGACTTAGGTGTTCTCAGATCTGCATTGAGCAACGGCACTGTTATTAATCAGGTTAATCCTGCTCAGTAATTAAATATTTTAAGACCGTCCTTCGGGACGGTCTTTTTCTGCCTAAAAAAATCTTGACTGAAACTGTTGCCTGTGTTAAAGTATAAGGTGGAATAAAATGAAGAAGGTTATGTTATGAGTAGTTTGTATAACAAAATTGTAAACAGAGAAGAAAAAATTTCACTCGTAGGTTTAGGTTATGTTGGAATGCCGATTGCGGTTGCTTTTTCAAAAAAAGCAGATGTAATCGGATTTGATCTGAACGAGAAAAAAATTGACCTTTATAAACAAGGAAAAGACCCTACTTGTGAGGTTGGTGATGAGGCTATTGCTGCTTGCTCAGTTGATTTCACTGCTGACCCTTCAAGGCTTAAAGATGCAAAGTTTCATATTGTAGCTGTTCCCACTCCTGTAAATAATGACCATACACCCGATCTCTCACCTGTTGAGGGTGCAAGTAAAATTCTTGGTCAGAATCTCACAAAAGGCAGTGTAGTAGTTTTTGAATCCACTGTTTATCCCGGTGTTACTGAGGACGTATGCGTTCCGATTCTTGAAAAAGAGTCAGGCCTCAAATGCGGTGTTGATTTTAAAATCGGATATTCACCTGAAAGAATTAATCCGGGCGACAAGGTTCATAGGCTTGAAACAATTGTTAAGATTGTTTCCGGTATGGATGAAGAAACCCTCGATACAGTTGCCAAGGTATATGAAATGGTTGTTGAGGCAGGTGTACACAGAGCTGAATCAATCAAAGTTGCTGAGGCTGCAAAGGTTATTGAAAACAGCCAGCGTGATGTTAATATCGCCTTTATGAATGAGCTTTCAATTATTTTCAATAAGATGGGCATTGATACAAAGGCAGTTCTTGCCGCTGCAGGCACAAAGTGGAACTTCCTTAAGTTTACTCCCGGTCTTGTTGGCGGTCATTGTATTGGTGTTGACCCATATTACCTTACCTATAAAGCCGAACAGTTGGGATACCATAGTCAGGTTATTCTTTCCGGCAGACGAATTAATGACGATATGGGCAAATATGTTGCTGAAAACACTGTTAAAAACCTGATTAAAGCCAATGTAGGTGTGTCTGAAGCAAGGGTTGGTATTCTCGGCTTCACGTTTAAGGAAAATTGCCCCGACACAAGAAACACCAGAGTTATTGATATTTATAATGAGCTCAATGAATATGGCATTACACCCATTGTTGCCGACCCTGTTGCAGACAGTGACGAAGCAATGCATGAATACGGCATTAAATTTGCTGATATGAGTGAAATTCATGATATGGATGCAATAATAATTGCTGTTGCTCACGCCGAATTTGGCAATATTAACATTAAAAAGCTTAACGAAATGTTCAGAACGGATGCTGTCAAGAAGGTTTTGGTAGACGTTAAAGGCGTTCTTAACAGAAAAGATTTTGAAAATTCCGATTATATTTATTGGAGACTGTAATTTTAATATGAGCTATTGTGTTTATCCGCAATTGTTTTTTATTGTGGCGGCAAGTGTTGCATATATTTGGCTGAATATCCGTTCAAGGGGCAAAAAACAAACAGCTAAATTTGCAAATACCTGTGCAATACTGTTGGTGATTTATGCAACAGTATTATTATATCTCGCATTAATGAGTAGGGATACGGCCAAAAGGTGTTTTCACACAACTTTGTTTTGGTCATATGCGTCGGTGTTAACTGAGTACAATACCTTTGACATGCTTGAACAGATTTTTGAAAATATTCTTGTGTTTATTCCTTTGGGTATTTTGTTCCCTGAGGCCTTAAATCTGAGGAACAAACGCTTTGCTGCACTGTTAAGCGTTGGTGCAGGTGCTCTGCTGAGTCTGGTGATTGAGCTTGGTCAGTTCACTTACGCTATCGGTTGCACCGAAATTGATGATTTGTTTAATAACACCCTTGGTTGTGCAATCGGTTTTGGTATTTTTAGCTTTGCAGGCAACATCAATGTTGACGGCAGTGGGGTGCACATTAAAAAGGGTGCATTCAAAGATTTGCTGCCTGCAACAATTGCAGGATTCGGTGCACTTTTAATTATATTATACAGAGAAATTATACTTTATTAAGGTCGGTTATCCGACCTTTTTTGAAGCGGAGGAATAAAAATGGGTTATGAAAATGTAAAATTTCCTGAAAATTCTGTGTTTCTCGTAACAGGAGGAGCCGGGTTCATCGGTTCTAATCTGTGCGAAGCTATTCTTAAGAGGGGCTATAAGGTTCGTTGCCTTGATGATCTTTCAACAGGAAAATATGAAAATGTAGAGATTTTTCTTGATAATCCCAACTATACTTTTATTAAAGGCGATATCAAAGATTATGACACCTGCCTGAAAGCTACTGAGGGTGTTGACTACGTTTTGAATCAGGCAGCGTGGGGAAGTGTGCCGAGAAGTATTGAAATGCCCTTGTTTTATGAGAAGAATAATATTATGGGAACCCTTAATATGATGGAGGCTTCCAGACAGAATGGTGTTAAAAAGTTTGTGTACGCAAGCTCTTCTTCTGTTTATGGCGATGAACCTAATCTTCCTAAAAAAGAGGGCAGAGAGGGTAGGCTTCTTTCCCCTTACGCTTTAACCAAAGCTGTTGATGAGCTTTACGGCAGAATTTATTCAGACCTCTATGGTCTTGATACATATGGACTTCGTTATTTTAATGTCTTCGGTCGTAGACAGGATCCCAACGGTGCATATGCGGCCGTTATTCCCAAGTTTATCCGTCAGCTTATGGATAATGAAGTACCTACTATCAACGGTGACGGTAAACAAAGCCGCGATTTCACTTATATTGAAAATGTTATTGAGGCCAATCTGAAAGCCTGCCTTGCATCAAGTGAATATGCAGGAGAAGCTTTTAACATTGCTTATGGTGGCAGAGAGTATCTGATTGACATATACTACGCTCTCACTTCTGCTCTAGGTAAAAATATTGAACCTGATTTTGGTCCTGACAGAAAGGGAGATATCAAGCACAGCAATGCTGACATTTTAAAAGCAAAAGAAATGCTAGGCTATGATCCTGATTATAACTTTGAGCGTGGTCTTAAAGAAGCAATTGAGTGGTATAAAGAAAATCTTTGATGAGGTGAACTGATGGAACGGGATTTAACTCGCGGAAAGCCGATGTCACTGATTCTGCGATTTTGCCTGCCGTTGTTTGCGGGTAACCTGTTTCAGCAGTTGTATAATCTTGTTGATACAATTGTCGTAGGTCAGTTTGTTGGCAAAACTGCGTTGTCGGCGGTTGGTTCGGTGGGCTCACTGAGCTTTATGGTTATAGGTACAATAATTGGTCTCTGCTCAGGGTTTGCAATCCCCGTGGCTCAGGCTTTTGGTGCTGAAGATAAGCCGAAAATGCGGCGGATAATGGCACATATTACTTATCTTGCAATAGCGTTGGGGATTGTTATAACAGCAGCAACAGTGCTCTGCACTGATTTGTTTCTTGAAGTTATGAACACCCCTGATGATATTTATAATGATGCACACGATTATATAATAATTATCTTCGCAGGTATTCCTGCAACACTTCTTTATAATATCACTGCCGGTGTTGTTCGCTCTGTTGGTGACAGCAAAACACCACTGTATTTTTTGATTATATCTTCGTTGTTGAATATCGGACTTGACTTACTTTTTGTAATTCGGTTCAATATGGGTGTAAGCGGTGTTGCAATTGCAACAGTAATTTCACAGGCAGTATCAGGACTTCTCTGTCTGGTTGTAATTAAAAGAAAATTTAAGCTTTTGCATTTTTCAAAACAGGATATGGATTTTGATTGGCAGATTTGCAAAAAGTTGTTAGTTATCGGTGTTCCTATGGCGTTGCAGTTTTCAATAACTGCAGCAGGCACAATTATGGTGCAGTCCTGCGTTAATATGCTTGGTTCAGATGTGATAACTGCCGTAACCGTCGGCTCAAAGGTGGTCAATCTCATCGGTGTTCCGTCTGAAACTATAGGAATTACAATGGCAACATACTGCGGTCAGAATCTCGGTGCAGGTAAAATTGACCGAATAAGACAGGGTATGAGGTCAGCGGTGCTACTTGGTGTTATATATTCCGTTATGGCATATTTTATTTCAAAATATGGCGGACCTTATGCTTCACTTATGTTCCTGAACAAAGGCGAAACAGAGATTCTGTCAACTGTGGCTGAGTATTTTAGTATATGTGCTTGGTTCTATCTTGCACTATCACTGATATTTATTTTCAGAAATGCGTTGCAAGGTATGGGTTACAGCTTAGTTGCGATGAGTGGTGGGATTTTTGAGCTTGTTGCAAGGGCGATTGTTTCTTACGGGTTTATAACAAAGTTTGGCTTTATTGCCGCTTGCTTTTCAAACCCTATTGCCTGGATTGCGGCAGATGTGCTTTTACTCCCTGCATATTTTATTGTGATGAATAAGCTAAAGAAAAAACAGCAGCTATCCTGATGATAGCTGCTGAAATTTATTTATTCATGATATATTCATCTATTGCCTTTGCGGCCACCTTACCTGCACCCATTGCAGAAATAACCGTTGCTGCACCTGTTACTGCATCACCACCGGCATAAACGCCCTCTTTGGTGGTGGCACCTGTTGATTCTTCAACAATTATTCCGCCCCTTGCGTTTACATCAAGACCTTTGGTTGTGGATTTGATAAGGGGATTGGGTGAAGTGCCGATTGAAATGATAACTGTGTCAACATCCAGCACAAATTCACTGCCCTCAACCTCAACAGGACGTCTGCGGCCTTTTTCATCAGGCTCGCCAAGTTCCATTTTAACGCATTTCATTCCTGTAACAAATCCGTTTTTGGGGTCACGTTTGTCATCGGGATTATTGTAACCGAGAATTTCAACAGGATTATTGAGAAGCCTGAAATCAACACCCTCTTCAATAGCGTGTTCCACCTCTTCTTTTCTTGCAGGCAATTCCTCCATTGAACGGCGATACACAACATAAACCTTCTCTGCGCCTAATCGAAGTGCTGTTCTTGCAGCATCCATAGCAACATTGCCGCCACCTACAACTGCAACATTACCACCTTTCATAATTGGGGTAACAGGGGAGTCTTTGTAGGCCTTCATAAGGTTTGAACGTGTGAGAAACTCGTTGGCAGAATAAACACCCTTGTATGATTCCCCTGGGATTCCCATAAAGTTGGGAAGTCCTGCTCCTGTGCCGATAAATACAGCCTCATAACCGTCTTCAATCAGCTCGTCAACAGTGAGAGTTCTTCCGATGATAATGTTTGTTTTAAACTCAACGCCCATATCTTTGAGGTTGTCTACCTCTTTTTTAACAATTGACTTAGGCAGACGGAATTCGGGAATACCGTAAACCAATACACCGCCGGGGGTGTGGAGAGCTTCAAAAACAGTAACTTTATATCCTTTTTTGGCAAGGTCGCCTGCACAGGTAAGACTTGAAGGCCCTGAGCCTACAACTGCAACCATGTGTCCGTTTGGTTCAGCGGTATGAGGAGCTGAATCTGAATGGGCATTGTGCCAGTCAGCAACAAAACGCTCAAGTCTGCCGATACCGACAGATTCGCCTTTGATGCCTCTTACGCACTTGGCTTCGCACTGATGCTCCTGAGGGCAGACTCTACCACAAACAGCGGGGAGAGATGAGGTTTTGTGTATTATCTGATATGCACCCTCAAAATCACCCTCTTTTATTTTTGTAATAAATTCAGGGATGTGAATGTTAACGGGGCAACCTGTTACACAAAGAGGATTTTTACAGCTGAGGCAACGAAGTGCCTCGTCAATAGCGGTTGCTTCATCATAGCCCAGGTCTACTTCCTGAAAGTTGTGTGCCCGTACCTTCGGGTCTTGTGAGGGCATAGGATTTTTTGTGTTTTTCATATTGTTCTGAGGCATTGTTATTCAGCCTCCTTTTTAAAAAGATTGCATGCATCTTCATAAGCGTGACGTTCGAAGTCGGCATACATTGTGCTTCGCATCATCACTTCGTCAAAGTCAACCTCATATCCGTTGAAGTCAGGACCGTCAACGCAAGCGAATTTGGTCACTTTTTTGCCGTTTTGATTAAGGGTGAGTCTGCAGCCACCGCACATTCCCGTACCGTCGATCATAATCGGGTTCATAGAAACGGTGCAGGGGATACCTGTGGGTCTTGTGGTATCAACAACAAATTTCATCATAATCATGGGACCGATGGCGATAACCTCATCAAAGGTTTCACCACGGTCAAAAAGCTCGTTAAGTGGCTGGCAAACATTACCCTGCCTGCCGTATGAGCCGTCATCCGTCATAACAAAAAGCTCTTTTGAAACGGCATCAAATTCATTCTCAAGAATAAGCAAGTCAGAAGAACGGAAGCCGATAATTGATGTAACCTCACAGCCTCTGTTGTGAAGCTCCTGAGCAATGGGCAAAGCAATTGCACAGCCAACACCGCCACCGATTATGCACACCTTTTTAAGGCTGTCAATTTTGGTGGGAACACCTAACGGGCCTGCAAAGTCTTCAATATATTCGCCTTCATTTTTTTTGCTTAATTTTAACGTTGTAGCACCAACAGCTCTGAAAATAATGGTAATTATACCTTTTTCACGGTCAAAGCCTGAAATTGTCAATGGGATTCTTTCGCCATCTTCATCAACTCTTAAAATAACAAACTGACCGGGCTGAGCCTTCCTTGCTACGAAAGGAGCTTCAACATCCATTAAAACAACGCTGGTGTTGAGAACTTCTTTCTTTAAAATTTTATACATTTATCTCGCCTCTTTAATAAAGAAGTATTACATATTATTATACAGCTTTTTACCCTTATTTTGATATACCAAAAATAAATAATGTTTTATGTTGTAAAGCCGAGTTTTTGTAACAATATACAAAATTGTGTCAATATGTTTGTATTTATTTCCAAACAAGACAATGGCAACTTTAACATATAAGAGCGTAAAAGTCAATGAACTTTTTCGCCTTGACAATGAAGTTTTGGTGTGATATAATACAACAAATTTAATCAAAGGCTGTGAAAAGAAGCAGTAGCAAGGTTACCACTTAAAGAAAGTTGCCGGTTGATGAGAGGCGCAAGGAAGGGGCTTTGTGAATTCATCTTGGAGCTGCGCACTGAACGGATTATCAAGTAGGCTGCGACGGAGGCACACCGTAATGAGTGCAGAAGTATCGCTTATGCCGTACTTCGTGAGGTCGCTGATGTGAGTCAGCGATGAATAAAGGTGGTAACACGGGTTTAACTCGTCCTTTTGGTAACAAAGGGGCGATTTTTTTATATTCGTCACCTGTCTAATTTATATAAGGAGTGTAAAAATGGAAAATCGAATCAGAGAATTAAAAGCTCAGATTGAATCAGAAGCTGCCAAAATTGCCAGCCTTGATGAACTTAAAGAAGTAAGATTCAAATACCTGAGCAAAAACGGTGCTATCCCGGCTCTTATGAAGCAGTTGGGTTCCCTTTCTAAAGAGGAACGTCCTGCCGCAGGTAAGGTAATCAATGAATTCAAAGTCTGGGCAACAGAGCTTTTTGATGAAAGTGAAAAAGACCTTGCAAGCAAGGCTCTTTTAAAGAGGTATGAGGACGAAGCTATTGATGTTACAATGCCTTCCAAAACTCGCAAGGCAGGTCACCTTCACCCTGTTACTCTTGTTCGTAATGAGCTTATTGATGCATTTACAGGTATGGGCTTTACTGTTTTTGAAGGTCCTGAAATTGATGACGACTTCCACAATTTCACAGCCCTCAATGTTTCAGCCGACCACCCTGCAAGAGACAAGCAGGATACTTTCTACATCAACGATGATCTCCTTTTGAGAACACACACCTCAACAGGTCAGATTCGTGCCCTTGAAACAATGGAGCCGCCTTTCAAAATTATCTCTCCCGGTCGCGTTTTCCGTTGTGATGATGACGGCACTCACGCTCCTATGTTCCATCAGATGGAAGGTCTTGTAATTGACAAAAATCTTTCCCTTTGCGACCTTCAGGGTCTTCTTGATACCCTCGCAAAAACAGTTTTTGATAAAAACACAAAAACACGTTTCCGTCCCTCATTCTTCCCGTTTACAGAGCCCAGCGTAGAGGTTGATGTTACCTGCTGTGAATGTCACGGTGCAGGCTGTAACCTTTGCAAAGGTACAGGTTGGATTGAAATCCTCGGCGGCGGTGTAGTTAACCGTAAGGTTATTGAAAACTGCGGACTTGATGCAGATGTATATTCAGGTCTTGCATTCGGTACCGGTCTTGACCGTATCGCAATGCTCAAATACGGTGTAAACAATATTCACCTTCTTTACGACGGTGATGTAAGAATTTCAGATCAGTTCAGAAAGTGAGAGAGGTGATTTATAATGTATTTACCAATGAGTTGGTTAAAAGAAATGGTTGACTTAGAGGGCATCGATGCTCAGACAATTGAAGACAGCCTTTTTTCTTGCGGACTTGAAGTTGAAGAAAGAAAGCCCGTTGCTCCCGATGTTGACGGAATCAAGGTAGGCGTTATTAAAGAAATCACACCTCATCCTGATTCTGACCATATGGTGGTTTGTATTGTTGACTGTGGCGAATTCGGCACAGATATTCAGATTGTAACAGGTGCATCTAATGTTAACGTTGGCGACCATGTTCCCGTTGCTCTCCCCGGTGCTAATGTTTATGTGCGCAAAAAGGGCGACGACAGCGGAGCTCACGAAGTTATGAACATCAAAAAAGGCAAGCTTCGTGGTGTTGAGTCAAACGGTATGCTTTGCTCAGGCGAAGAGCTTGGTATTGACGATGACTGGTATGACGGTGCCGAGGTTTACGGCATTATGATGCTCGGTGAAGATGCACTCCCCGGTATGGATGTTAAAGAATATCTTGAGCTTGATGATGAGGTTATGGATATTTCTGTTACAGCTAATCTCCCTCACTGTCAGTATGTTTACGGTGTGGCAAGGGAATTGGCAGCTCTTCTTAACAGAAAGCTCAATGCTCCCGACTTTACTTACACAGCAAAAGAAGAAGCCAATAACAATAACATCACAGTTGAAGTTAAGGCTCCCGACCTTTGCCCGAGATACGTTGCTCACTTTGTTAAGGATGTTAAAATTGAACGTTCACCTGTTTGGATGCGTCGTCGTCTTAAGATGTGCGGAATTAATTCAATCAGCACATTTGTTGACATCACTAACTATGTTCTTGTTGAAATGGGTCAGCCGATGCATGCTTTTGATATGGCAAATGTTTCTGGTGAAAAGATTGTTGTAAGACGTGCTGAAAACGGTGAAAAAATCGTTACACTTGATGAAAAAGAGTTTACCCTCAATAGTGAAAATCTTGTAATCTGCGACGGTGAAAAAGCTGTTGCTCTTGCAGGTATCATGGGTGGTCTTAATTCAGAAATTAAAGACACAACAAAAGATGTTCTCTTTGAATCTGCAAAGTTTGAAAGAGGCAATATCCGTCGTTCATCAAGAGCATTGGGTCAGAGCAGTGATTCATCTCACCGTTTTGAAAAGGGTGTTGATGAATACACAACAGGTCTTGCTATGGACAGAGCCCTGCATCTTGTTGAGGAATTAGGCTGCGGTACTGTTTCTGCAACTCACGTTGATGCAGATGCGAACCCCGAAAGAGAGAGCCAGAAGGTTGTTACAACTTTCAGTGCTGTTAATGCTGTTCTCGGTATCGAAGTACCTTCAGAAACAATCATCGACATTCTTTCTCGTCAGAATTACACTCTTGAGGTTGACGGTGATAACCTTACTGCTATTGCTCCTGCTTACAGAACTGATATTGAAGGCACAGCAGCAGATTTGGCAGAAGATGTTATCAAGGTTTACGGCTATGATAATATCGTTCCTAAGTTTATGACAAACGCTGTTATCACAAGCGGTGGTCTCAATAAAAAGCAGAAGGCTGTCAATAAATTTAAAGAGTGCCTTGTAGCTCAGGGATTCAATGAACTTATCAATTATTCTTTCTATTCTCCTGCCGAGCTTGACTTGCTCAGACTCCCCGAGGATGCACCTGAAAGAAATTATGTTAAAATCAGCAATCCGTTGAGTGAAAACTATTCAATTATGCGTTCAATTCTTACCCCTTCTGTTGTTAAGATTGTTTCTCATAATATGAAACGCGGCAACGAAGCTGCCAGAGTGTTTGAGCTTGCAAATGTATTCATTCCAAATGAACAGCCCGTTGCAACCATTCCTACCGAAAATCAGCGTTTTGCTTTTGGCATTTACGGCGAAGATGAAGATTTCTTCACCGCTAAGGGTGTGCTTGACGCAGTCGCTCAAGAGTTTGGTGTTAAGTTCTCTTATGAAAAAGAAACAAAGCCTTTCCTTCACCCCGGTGTTAGTGCTTGCGTTAAGTGCAACGGCAAAAAGCTTGGCTGGTTAGGTCAGCTTTCCTACGAGGTTTCTGATGACGCCGAAATCACAAAGAAATGCTACTTCGGTGAAATCGATTATGATGCTCTTATGAAGCAGGCAGAGGAAAGCTGCAAATACGTTCCTGTTTCACCTTTCAGAAGTGTTAAGCGTGACCTTGCACTCGTTGCTGAGGAAGCTACAACCTGCGGTGAAATTGAATCAGTTATCCGCGACGCTTGCAAAGCTGTTACAGATATCAAGCTCTTTGATATTTACAGAAGTGAAGCAATCGGTGAGGGCAAAAAGAGTATGGCTTTTGCCATTACCTTTGCGGCAGGCAATGCAGAGCTTATGCCTGAAGATTGTGATAAATATGTTACCAAAATTCTTAAAGCTCTTGAATATAAAATAGGAATAAAACTCAGATAAATTAATGGCGGTTTGATTGTTTTTAAGCAATCAGACCGCTTTTGATATAACTATAATAAAAAGTAAACAAAAATTGAGCATAATATGGCTAAGCTACGACATTTGGGGGTCATTTGTCGCTTGCAAATATATTGACTAGTGATATAATGAGATTGTAGGAAAGTACGCTACAAATAAAGAGTTACTCAAAACAGGTAATATAGGAAGTATTGTTATGTTAAAACGATTATTTATAGGCTTAGGTTTGATGGCGGTTGTTATAATTTGCTTTGCCGTGTCAACTGAAACGGCACTTTTGCTTGTTGTAGCATTTGCACTTGTCAGTTGTTATGAAATAGGTGACACATTACAAAAACTCAATCGCAATGTTGTCAAGTGGATTCCTATGGCGCTTGTTGTCGGTTCAACGCTAATGATTTATTTTAAGCTCGATTTACTTTTTATCGCTGCTTTATTTATTGTGTTGATTGTGGCAACTTTTGTAGTTTGTATGAAGTCTAAAAAAAGAACGGCACAGGATGCTCTTATGACATTGGGAACACTTCTGTATCCGGGAATTTCCTTTGTTAGCATAGTTTATATTTGTTCTCTCCCATTCAGTGAATGGTTTGCTGTTTTTATAACAGGCTTTGTAGGTGCAGTCGGTTGCGATACCTTTGCTTATTTTGGCGGCAAATTTTTCGGCAAACACAAGCTTGCTCCTGTGCTCAGCCCCAAAAAGACGATTGAAGGCTCAATTTCAGGTTCTGTAGGTGCAACCATAGCTGCAATTGTTTTCTGGTATTTCAGCAGAAATATTGTGGCCTGTGGTGTATGGGAGGTTATTATTGTTGCCTTCGTGTGTTCGATTATCAGCCAGATTGGCGACCTTTCCGCTTCTTATATCAAGCGTGAAGCCGGAATTAAAGATTTCGGAAACCTCATACCTGCCCACGGTGGTGCAATGGATAGGCTTGACAGCTTGTTGTTTGCTATTCCTGCAGCCTATGTTATCTTAAAATTGTTCGAGCGATTTTAATTGAATTTTAGAGAGGCTTTGTTATGAAAAAAATACTTATGGTTTATAACCCGGTATCAGGTAAAGATTCAGAAAGAAAAGACCCTGACCACATTGTTCGTGTTTTTAACATGCACGGCTTTGAGGTGACCAAAACGATGACAACTTGCTCAGGCGATGCTACAAGGCTTGTTAAAGAAAATCTTGAAGGTCACGAAGCAGTTATCTGTTGCGGTGGTGACGGCACATTCAGTGAAACAGTCAACGGAGTTATGGCAACAGGTGAAAAAAAGCCTATAATGTATCTTCCTATGGGTTCAACCAACGATTTTGCATCCACGGTTGGTGCGTCACGCAGTGTTGAAAAGCAGGTTGACCTTTATCAAAAAGGCTACATAAATGATTATGATATAGGTACATTTAACGATAATTATTTTTCTTATATTGCTTCTTTTGGCATTGCAAGTGACTCAGCCTATGTTACTTCACAAAAATTTAAAAATAAACTCGGTCACACTGCCTATGTGCTTGAATGTTTTATTTTAAGATTACCTCATTATATCCGCACCCTTCGTGCATATAATATGAAAATTGAGTATGACGGCGGTGTTATTGAAGATGGATTTTACTTTGGTGCAATTTCAAATACCAACAGCGTTGCAGGATTTTTTAAATATGACAAACGCGACATCAAGCTCAATGACGGCGAACTTGAGTGCCTTTTTGTAAGGGGAGTCAAGAGCGTTCCGGATGTGTTTTATCTTGTTAAAAAAGTAAAGGATCAGGATTATGACGGTGAAAGAATTATCACCTTCAAAACCAAACATCTTAAAATCACCTGTAACGATGAGATTGCATGGACCTTTGACGGTGAGTATGGCGGAAAGCATAAGGATGTTGATATTAATGTTTTGCCCGGGGCAATCAACATTGTTTCACCGCCCAGCAAGTTCTTTATAACCGACAAAGAACCTTATAATGCAGAAGGTAAAGTCTTTGAAGATGATATTCAAAAAAGAAAACTTGATTTAAAAAAGAAAAAATCATAATTTAAAAGCCACAGAGTGTTAATGACATAATCTGTGGCTTTTGTTATTGACGGTTAATGAAGTTAGTGATAAAATACCAAGAGTAAGCTTGATAAGGAGTGATTGTGATGTATGAGCCTCTGGCACAAAAAATAAGACCGCAAAGCCTTGACGATGTGGTAGGTCAGAAGCACCTTATCGGCATCGGTAAGCCACTTCGCAATATAATTGAATCAGGTGAGTTACCAAATCTTGTTTTTTACGGACCGTCAGGCGTTGGTAAAACAACAATTGCCAACATAATTGCAAAAGCAACTAACCGAAAATTTTGCAAGCTTAACGGCACAACTGCCGGCACGGCAGACATAAAAGCAATTGTTGCTCAGCTTGACACTTTTGAAGCTATTAACGGTGTTCTTTTGTATCTGGATGAAATTCAATATTTCAATAAAAAGCAACAGCAGACTTTGCTTGAATATATCGAAAGCGGAAAAATCACCCTTATTGCGTCAACCACCGAAAATCCGTATTTTTATGTATACAATGCAATTCTGAGCCGTTCAACGGTGTTTGAGTTCAAGGCAGTTCCTCCCGAAGAAATTGAAACAGCCGTCAGAAGAGCTTTTGATATTTCTTCAAAAGAAAGAGATTGCAAAATAACAGTGGGCGATGAAACTATAAAATATATTTCCACAGCCTGCGGTGGAGATGTGCGTAAGGCAATGAATGCAGTTGAACTGTGCGTTCTTTCCACAAGAGAAAAAGACGGAGAGATTTCTATTGAGCTTGACACAGCAAAACAGCTCACCCAACGCAGTGCAATGAAATATGATAAAGACGGCGATGAGCATTACGATATAATTTCAGCTTTTCAAAAGTCTATGCGAGGCTCAGACCCTGATGCGGCTGTGCATTATCTTGCAAGGCTCCTTGAAGCAGGAGATTTGCCCTCCGCTTGCAGGCGACTTTTGGTCTGTGCCTGTGAGGATGTTGGGCTTGCGTATCCGATGATTATTCCTATTGTAAAAGCGGCTGTAGATACAGCACTCATGGTAGGTCTCCCTGAGGCAAGGATTCCGTTGGCAGACGCTGTTATCCTTGTGTGCAATTCACCTAAATCTGCTTCGGGGCATGATGCCATAAACGCTGCAATGGCTGACATAGCCAAGGGCAAAAGCGGACCAATTCCCAGAACGCTTCAGAATAAGCATTTTGACGGTGACGATGCGGCAGTTAAAGGCCAGTTTTATGAATACCCGCATGCTTATCCTAATCATTGGGTTAAACAGCAATATCTGCCCGATGTATTAAAAAACGCAAAGTACTATGAATTCGGCGATAACAAAACCGAGCAGGCAGCAAAAGAATATTGGAAAAGAGTTAAAGGCGAAAATGATTAAACTAATAGCGTGCGATATAGACGGCACATTGATTAATGACGGTACAAAAACCGAGCTTGAAAAAGCACCGTCACAAGAAGTTATTGAATTGATAAAGGAGTTAAAGTCTGCAGGGTATACCTTTTGTATATCCACAGGCAGACAATATCCTGGGGTGAAATATCTTTTTGGTGACGCTGCAGACGATGTTATCTACAACTGTGAAAACGGAGCATATGTTATCAGAAATGAAAAGTTGATTTCAAGAGTGCTGATGGACAAACAGATTGCTCGTGAAATTGTTGAAGATATTTTAAAAATACCCGGTGCACAGCCTATGATTTCAGGTGCCACTGTTTGTTATCTTATAAATCCTACAGAGGAGTTTTATAAAATAGTAACTGAGCATTTGGGCAACGTAGGTGTTGTGGTAAACAGCTTTGATGATATTCCTGAAGAGATTCAAAAAATTGCAATCTGCAAAATTGACGGTGTTGCAGATATTGCCCCTGATTTTATTGCCCGTTGGGGCGATAAAGTGAATGTTGCTGTGGCAGGTGATATGTGGCTTGATTTTAATGTCAGCGATAAAGGTATGGGTATTGAAGCGATTGCAAAGGCGATGAAAATTGATAAATCAGAGATAGCTGCATTTGGCGATAATTATAATGATATTTCAATGTTTAAGGCGGCAGGGCTTTCTTTTGCAATGAGCATAGCTGAAGATGGAGTTAAACGCTTTGCTGACAAAGAGTGCAGAAATGTGCCTGAAACCTGTAGGGAACTTTTTTTGAAAAGAGGGTAGAGTATGGCTGAAAAAAGCATTCATGACGGACATAGAAAAAGAATGAGAGAATCCTTTCTGAACAGAGATTTCAATACTATGCCGGATCATGAAATTCTTGAAATTCTGCTTTTTTATGCACATTCAAGAAAAGATACAAATGCCCTGGCACATAATCTTATTAATGCTTTCGGAAGTTTGGAAGGTGTTCTTTCAGCTCCATATGAAGAGCTGATTAAAATTGATGGAATTGGTGATAATTCGGCTGTTTTGCTGACTTTGTTTTCAAAACTTGCTGTCAGATACGTTACTTCTATTGACAACGAAGAAGCCTATAAAGACGAAGAGGCAGTGATAAAAGAATTTGTTTCAAGGCTTGCTAATGAGCCTAAAGAAAAAGTGCTGATTGCCTTGTTTGATCAAAAGGGCAAGCTACTCAACATAACTGAAATCGCAACAGGTGGAATTGATGATGCATCATTCAGACCGAGAACGTTGTTAACACCGATTTTCAGAAGCGAGGCAACAAAGTTTATTCTTGCTCACAATCATCCTCAGGGTTTTGCTGTGCCGTCAATGGCAGACGTTAATACAACCAAAAGGGTGAAGGATGTTGTGGCAGAGCTTGATATCATTTTTGAAGACCATATTATAATAGCAGGCAAGGAATGGTTTTCAATGAAGAACAGCTCAAAATATGCAGAGATTTTTAAGTAAAAAAGCAGGTGTGAAAACATCTGCTTTTGGCTTTTATTATGCCCGGTGTTCAAATCCCTCTTGCCTATAAAAATAAAAACAGAGCAGACTCAAATAAGTCTACTCTGTTATTGGCGCGCTGCAAGGGATTCGAACCCCTGACCTTTTGGTTCGTAGCCAAACACTCTATCCAACTGAGCTAGCAGCGCTCGTCTCTCGACTACCAAAGTATAATATCACAATGGTGTTGAATTGTCAACTGTTTTTTAAAAATAATTTAATTTTGATTGTTAAAAGCCCCCGAAATTTCTTCGGGAGCTTTGGTTTAGTGATTGTCAGTTGTTTGAAGTTTACTTATAGTTGACTTGTAAAGGTGAATAAAGAATATTCCTGCAACTGCAACGGACATAACCTCTGCAATGGGGAATGACCACCAAACATTATCAAGCACACCGGTTTTGGCAAGGAGATATGCTGCCGGAATAAGAACTACAAGCTGACGGGCGATTGACACAAACATCGAAAACAGACCTTTACCGAATGCCTGGAAAACTGAAATAATAACAACAGAAAATCCTGCGGCAAGGTAGCTTATGCTGATTGTTCTCAGTGCCACAACGCCTATTTTTGTCATCTCCTCGCTTGCATTGAAAATTGAAAGTAAGGTATCGGGAATCAACTGCATTAAAGAAAAACCTATAATCATAAATGCACAAGCGAAAATGAGGGATGTTTTAATTGTTTTTGTAACTCTATTTTTATTTTTTGCACCATAGTTATATGCAATAATCGGAATAACGCCGTTGTTAAGTCCGAACACGGGCATAAAGATAAAGCTCTGAAGCTTGAAATAAACTCCGAAAACTGCAGCGGCCGTTTCGGTGAAAGCAATTACGATTTTGTTCATAGAGAATGTCATAATCGAGCCGACGGCAACCATAATGATTGAGGGAACACCGATTGAATAAATTTTGCCGATAATTTTTCTGTCAGGTCTGAATCCCTTAAAAGAAAGCTTAATATCAGAGTTTTTCTTTTGATTAAGAATGATTGCGATTATACCGGCGATTATCTGACCAAGAACGGTTGCAATGGCGGCACCCTTGGCACCCATTGCCGGAACACCCAAATAACCGAAAATAAAAATCGGGTCTAATATGATGTTTACAACAGCACCTACACCTTGAGTGATCATAGTGTAAAATGTTCTGCCTGTTGACTGCATCAAACGCTCAAAAATAATCTGCAAAAATACTCCGAAAGAGAAACAACAGCAAACCTGAAGATAATCCACACCTTGTGAGATGATTTCGGGGTTATCGGTCTGAGATTTAAAAAACAGTTCTGTTCCAAAAAGTCCGAACACGAGGAAAATCAAAAAGCCTACAATCGCCAGTAAAACACCGTTGGCGGCAATGGCGTTGGCTCTTTTGTAATTCTTTTCACCAAGGCTTTTTGAAAGCAGAGCGTTAACACCAACAGCTGTTCCTGTTGCAACACCTATCATAAGGTTCTGTGCAGGGAAAGCCAGCGAAACGGCAGTGAGGGCTTCTTCACTTACATAAGAAACAAACATGCTGTCAACAACATTGTAAAGTGCTTGCACAAGCATTGATGCCATCATAGGCAAAGACATTGTAGTAACCAATTTGAGAATTGGCATATACCCCATTTTATTTTCTTTTTCCAAAATATCACATCCTTACAAAATAAAGTGCACACTTTTGGTGTGCACAAGTTTTAAGCCAACAAAAGGGCTACGATTGTTGAATACATCTTTACGGGATCTTGCAAAAATTTTTCTTTAACATAATCTGCCTGAGCAGAGTCTGCCACAAAAAGGGTGACGCTCAAAAGCTTATCGTCATTATCCATAATTGAAATGGTTACATCATAACCGTCACCATGGGGGATAATTTCAATCTGATTTTCCTGCTCACGTTTAAGGATAGTTTTCATCTCAATGGCAGCGTTAAGAGCTGTTTCCCTCACCGAATAGGGGAGGTCATCCTCAAGTTGGGCGGTGTTTGCCTTGCCCAACTCGGTCGGGAAAAGAATTTCGTCATCATTCAAGTATTCAATACGCACGTTACCTGTTTTTACAACTTCTGCAAGTGCCTCGTTTGCTTCAAAATAGTTGGCAAGTCCTTCGCCTGTGAGAATTTCATTGAGTTGCTTTTTTGAAATTCCGCTGTCAATTTTGCAAATAATATAACATACAAGAAGTTTGATTTCACTTTTTGAACGAAGTCCGCCGGGCTTAACACCCTGAGTGAATGCGTCATAAAGATCCATATTGTTTCCTGCTTTCAAACAAATTATTCAATGGGGATTTCAACAGGGTTTCTCTTTTGGAAGAGCATAACGCTGTCAAATCCGCAACGCTTTGCAATATCCATACCTGTTTCAATGCCTGCACCAAGGTGTTCGGCGTAGTGAGCATCAGAGCCAACGGTAACCATTTTTCCGCCAAGCTCTTTAAATCTTTTAACAACATCCTCATCGGGCATAGTTCTGCCAATTTTCTGGCGAAGGCCGGAGGTGTTGATTTCAAGTGCTCTGTCGTTTTCAACAAGGAGCTTAAGGGCTTCGTCGATTTTACTTTGATATTTTGCCATGTCAACAGGGATTCCGTGTTCACCGACAATGTAACGAAGAGGGTATGTTACGTGAGCCATTGTGTCAAATTTGCTCCAAGCGGCAAGAGTGCAAAGCTCATCAAAATACTCACTAAGGAGTTTATCGATATCATACTTTGAATAGTCAAGGTACCAGAAATCCTCTTCACCGCGAAGGTTGTGGATTGAACCGATAACGAAGTCATACTCTCTTTCGCTGATAATTTCTTCGGCAGTGGTTGCATCATAAGTGGGCTGACCCAACTCAATACCTGCGCACACAACAAGCTTGCCGTTAAAAGCGGAGCGAGCTTTCGTTACATCAAAAAAAGACTGCACAGCTGTTTTATCAAAATTCTTTTCACGGTAAAAATCAACCTCAATATGGTCGGTGAAAGCAACAGCACGTAAACCTTTTGCACAAGCGTTTTCACACATATACATAGTGGAATGATTGCCGTCAAAAGAGTTGTCAGTGTGGGTATGCATGTCAATAATGTTCTTATACTTCATAATATTACCTTCTTACATAATTAACTACCTTATATAATAACTCAAAAAAAATAAATTTTCAACATATATATTGCATTTGATGAATGAATTTTCAAAAAAATCAGATACTAATAAAAAATAATAGGAGATGAGAAAAATGATTGATAAGTTATCTTTGATTCTTGTTGTTATCGGTGCATTGAACTGGGGCAGCATAGGTCTTTTTCAGTTTGACATAGTTGCCTGGATCTTTGGCGGACAGGATGCATTGGTAAGCAGAATAATTTATACCCTTGTGGCACTTGCAGGTGTATGGTGCATTTCGCTTCTTTTCAGAGAGCGTGAACAAGTGGAGCTCGGCATGGAAAACACAGCAGGCTAACAAAAATGAAGGAGGCATTGAGCCTCCTTTTTATCTGCCTATTTTCTTTAAAATTTCGGGGTCGCAGGTGTCGGCAACTGAGCCGATGTCTTCCCACAGTTTATCTGCTTTTGATTTCCATTTATAAAACTCGTACGGTGAATCAGGGTAATTGTCATAATGGTTTCCTATTTTCATACTGCCCACAAGACCTTTTGCAATTTTGCCGATTGTGGAAGGTTTCAAATTCTTTTTGGAAATACCTGAAAGCACACCTTTGATTATGTCGGCAATATCTTTCGTGTTAAGTTCAAATCCGCTGTCAACATTGCCGAGGATTTTTTGGCTGAAAATAATATCATTTGCAAAAAGATATTCTGCTTCATCACAGCTTGGGGAAATAATACCCATAAGAAGTGGTCTCATAGAGTCAAAGTCCTTGCCCTGAGCTTTCATATAACGCTTATTGATGCTCCACATATTATCCCTTGTAAGTTCTTTGCCGTCTTTAAGAAGATTTGATATAACATCAACGGCAATTTCACCCTGAACAAGGGAGGAGGTGCAACCTTCGCCACAGGTGGGCTTTGTTAAAAATGCGGCATCGCCCATAGCAATAAATCCGTCATCAACAAATGAATAAACACTTCGATGATAAGGGGTCATACCTTTTTCAATTTTTTCTACCTTGTATTCGGGGAAAGGCGAGTTCTTAATAAATTCAGAATTAAAAACTTCTTCAGCATAGTCATAGCCGTAAAAAGCACCTATGCCGAGGATTGCACCGTTGGGGTTGCCTGATGGTGCTGACCATGATTTATACTGTAAAAAGAATCCGTCAAGTGAACGAGGGTCAAGCTCTTTGTTGAGGTACTCTACATAATAAAGCACAACAAAAAGAATATCCTTTTCAGTCAGTTTAAGATTATCTACAACCGAAGTGTCAGGGAGCTTTGTTCGGGCAACTGAGGGTATGCCTGAACAGTCGGCTACAAGCTTTGTGTATACTTCTTTTTCACCGTCTGATGTTTTATATTTTCCACCGACAACCTTGCTTTTTTCGTCAAAAATCAAATCGCTGAAGCTAGCTCCGTAAATTATCTCCGCACCGGCAGATTTTGCTCTTTCTGCCATAAACATTATGTATTCGTGCTTATGCAGTCCGATTGTTTCTGGTCCGCCTGAGCTTGCTTTCGGATGATTTCCGTAGGGGGAACGCATAGGAGAGTCAGCAAATGAAAACGCCCTTATGGGGTTTTCGGGGTCGGGGATAATTAAGTCAAACTGCTCCATTTCAGGCCTTGACATATGAAAAACGTCATATGCACGTGAAACGTTATCCGGTTCTTCTTGTTCAATAACTAAAACCTTAAAGCCCTGACTTGCCATTTTGTGAGCAAACCAACAGCCAGTTGTGGATGCACCGACAATTAAAATATCATACATAAATTAAACCTCCCAATACATTATTTGTTTAATAATATCATTATTTTTCTTTATTTGCAACAAGTTCAACTTTTTCTGTAAAAAGAAAGTTGATTTGTTGACATTGGATTTTTGTTGATATATAATTTTTATGTAATCTTTTTATCCGAGGGGCGATTTTTACGAGAAATTTACCACCGCTTAAATTTAAAAACGGCAAATTTAAAATAATGGTCGTCGGTGATCTTCATGAGTCTTATGATGAGAAAGGCTCTGAGAATCAGGTTAAGTCTGCAGACATGACAAAACTTTTGGTTAGAGCTGTTGGTGAGCTTAAGCCTGATCTTGTAGTTTTTGCAGGTGACAACGGAAAAGCTGACGATGAGGCAAAGATGCGTGCCGTTATCAGCAAAATAACATACCCGGTTTCAGCTAATGATGTTCCGCTTGCAATTGTTTTCGGTAATCATGACAGGGAATGTAAAATTACCCTTGAAAGGCAGTTAGAACTTTACGCTCAGGAATATGAGAACTTTTATACTTACGATGCTGTACCTGAACTTACAGGCTGCGGTAACTGTAATCTTCTTGTTAAAGATTCAAACGGGGAAAAAGATATACTTAATCTTTGGCTTGTTGACAGCAATAATTTAGCTGAAGACAGAGAGGTTTCATATTACGATTGGGTTCACGATGATCAGATAAAATGGTATAAAGAAACAGCCAATAAGCTCAAAGAGCAAAACGGTGGCAAGATTATTCCCGCACTGTGGTTTATGCATATTCCTGTTTGTGAGGAATACAAACTGTTGAGAAAGGCGAAGTTTTATGAATTGCCTGATTCTGTAAAAGGTCATGGTGATTGGTCAAGCAACAATTATGTGCTTGCTCAGGGTGTTGAGGGTTACCTTGGAGAAGGTCCTTGTTGCTCCTGCATTAACAGTGGTGTTTTCGATGCGTGGAAAGAAACAGGCGATGTTATGGGTGCGTTTTTTGGGCACGACCATATGAATGACTTCGCAGGCTATTATGACGGAATTTTACTTGCACAGTGTAAAACCGCGGGCTTTAAACCATATACTGACGGTTGCCGTTCAGGTGTAAGATTGATAACTCTTGATGAAAGTAATATCGGGGATATTCAGACAAGAATGTATCACTTTAAGCAGTTTGGTCTTAAGAGCGAAAGCCTTGGTCCTGTTCAGCGTAATTTTAATGACCGTCAGGTTATGAAAATTAAAGCAGCGTCTTGGATTGCAGGCGGAATAGCCGCAACCGTCACTGCAAGAAAAATTGCAAAAAAATTTAAAACAAAATAATATTGAAAGAGGAGACTAAAATGAAAAAATTAATTTCTGTTATTCTTGCAATAACAATGGTTCTGGGTTGTGCTTCTGTAGCTTTTGCAGGTGTAGATGCCAATGAAAGCCATAGTCAGATTCCCGTTATCCGTATCTCCGGTGACGGTGAAGCTTTGTATGACCCTGAAGGAAACAAAATTTTCCACTATAAAGATGTTGCCAAACTCGTAAAAGGCGATTCTGAAGTTGGAGAAGAAAACAGTGAAATGTATAAGGAAATGGCCGAAAACCTTCTTCCTACAATTGTTAAGGGTGCAGTTACCGACGATTGGGATGATATGTATGTTGCCCTTGAAGAAGAGATTTCAAAAATATTTGCAAACTCATTGCTTGACGAAAACGGAAACGTTACTAACGGCTCCGGCTTGTCGGAAAAGCGTAAAGCGGAGATGGCAAATAAGAGAGCTAACGACCAGAAGGGTCCTAAAGGCTTCTACGCATGGGAAGATTATTGGTTCCATTATGACTGGCGACTTGACCCGATGGAAACTGCTGATGAATTCAATTCATTTGTTAAAGATATAAAGGCTTCAACCGGATGTGAAAAAGTTGGTATTATGGCAACCTGCCTTGGCACAAACGTTGTTATGGCTTATGTTGCAAAGTATGGTGTTGATGATATTCAGGGTATCGGCTTTGACGGCAGCGTTGTTGGCGGAGCAGAGATTCTCAGTGAAGTAATCTGTGCCAAATTTGACGTTGCACCCGTTGCTGTTGCAAGATTGCTCAGAGACGTTGAGGGTCTTGGTATGTTCAGCATGGATGCATTTATTACAGAAACTATCGACATGCTTGTTCAGACAGGTGCACTTGAAGGAATTATCAGCACAACTGAGGATCTTCTTTATGATAAGCTTGTTGCAGGTGTAACTTCAGCTCTTGCTCTTTCAACCTTCTACACATGGCCTAACTATTGGGCCTGCGTGTGCCCCGAAGATTATGAGTCTGCAAAGTTCTATGTGTTCGGTGAAGAAGGCAGCGAAAAGAGAGAAAAATATGCAGGCCTTATTGCAAAGCTTGATGCTTATGATGCAGCAGTTCGTCAGAGAGTTCCCGAACTTCTTCGTGAAATCAAAGATGGTGGTGCAAATCTTGGTATTATTTCAAAATACGGTTTCCAGATGATTCCGATTTGTGCAACATCAGATGCTATTTCTGATCAGTTTGCTTCAGTTCCGAGAACATCATTCGGTGCAACAACATCAACTGTTTATGACACACTTTCTGATGAATACATCGCTCAGCGTGTTGCAGAGGGCAAGGGTAAATATATTTCACCTGATAAGCAGATTGACGCTTCAACATGCATCTTCCCTGATTATACATGGTTTGTAAAAGGCTCAAGTCACTCTGACTGGACTTCATATGAGCTTAAGATTATGCTTGAGGTCGCAACTGCTGACAGACAGCTTACTATTGAAGATTTCCCATATACACAGTTCTTTGTTTATTATGATAATATCAATGAAGCTGAACCGATGACAGAGGAAAACTGCCATACCGAGTTCTGGACTGCAGACGAGAGCATTGATAAACCTGCAAATATTTTTGATCAGATGAAAGTTTCTTTTGATGCAATTGTTCGCTGGCTCAAAGCATTGTTTGAGTTCCTTTCAGCAAAGATAGCTGAAGGCTGATTAAAAACATAGATAAAAAGCTAAAAAATAGAACAAAAGCGACAGAAGTAACAAATGTGCTACTTTTGTCGCTTATTTTATATCAGTCAATCCTAAAATATAATCTGTTGTAGTGTTGTGATATTTCGCAAGGGTAATCAAAATATATGTGGGAATATCTCTTTGACCTAATTCATAATTAGAATAAACCTGTTGTGAACAGTTTAAAATCCGAGCCATTTGACTCTGTGTTAAGTCTGCATCTTCTCGTAAATCACGGATTCTTGGGTACATAACATCACCAAAATTATTATATGCTACTGCATTTTGTTGTATTGACTTTTACTGCAAAATGCAGTAAAATAGCAAAAAACAATTGCTAAGGAGATGCTTTTATGAAAAAAATAATTTCTGTAGCTTTGATGATTGTGTTGGCTTTGTTTATGTTCAGTGCTTGCACTTCCGAAAAAACAAGCACATCTGATGACTTTGTGCTGACAAAAGAAATTCAAAGATATTCCTCTGAATTTGAATCAGCTGACATAATAAGCATAATCAATTATAAGTATGCTGCTGACGGCAGATTGATTGGTGAAGATTATAGTTATCCTGGGGCGGGTAGTATAATAAGCGAGAATTATGCGTATGATTCAAATAGCGTTGTGTCTAAAACAGAACGATACATTGACGAGTTTACCAATGAAGAAACAATATCAAATTATAAATATGAATATGACGAATCCGGAAACGTAATTGTTGAAGAAATGACAAATGACTCCGGTGAGCAATATAAAGCGTATTATAAATACAACGAAAAAGGCAAAGTGGTCAGTGAACAAGGTAAACGGTATTATGGTGATGAGTGGGAAGAGTATGAAAAAACATTTTTGTATACATATAGTGGGGATTTGTGCTGTTGCTGTGAAGTTACAACAGAAAGCACTGTAGGTGATGAAATAGAAACCGATTATTGTGCATATACATATGAATATGATAGTGAAGGCAGATTGAAGGAAAAATGGTATTATGTAATCTGTGAGGATGGCGAAGTGAAAGAACCGTTAGAGCTTGACGGGAAAATTTTAAAACATTATTCTACAACGGAATATTTGTATCAGAAATTAGATGAAGTGGCAGTACAGCAAGAATCCTATAATGATGAACAGGCTGAAAAAATAACGATGACTACAACCACAACTACAACGACAACTGAGAGTTTGATTTCAAAGTATAGCAGTTGGGGGTTTGAAAATTCGGAATCTTGGGATAATCAATTGGTTGAAGTTCAGCGTACTCAGAGTGGAAAATTTGTTCATAGTGATAGTAAGGGCAAATATGTGATTATTCAAGAAGGTTCTCATCATTGGCAGTTTTGTCGTTCGCAACAACAATTTTTGACAGGTGCTATATACAGAACTTATATCCCTAAAGATGTAGATGCTATTTCGTATCAAGTTTTGGATAATGATACGATTTCTGTTGTTGAGCCTTGGGATAGTTATGTTTTGAAAATCACAGACAGAATAGTTGAAGATGACATTCTTGTTTTTGAAGTTTTAAATGTTAACAGAAATGTTTACTTGATTCCATATACATGGTTAGATCCCATCATGCCATCAGAATTTTACCAAAAAGGGGAAACCTATGGCGATACATCTTATGACTACTATAAATTCTATTTGAAATAAGCAAAAATAAAAGGCAGACCAAACGGTCTGCCTTAACTATTGTTAATTATAAATCCTTTGCAAGGTCTTTAAGATATGCTTTGAAGTCCTCACCGAGTTCGGGATGTCTGAGAGCAACCTCGCAGTTAGCTTTCATAATGCCGAGCTTGTTACCCATGTCATAACGGATACCGTCGAAGTCCTGAGCGATAAGGCCCTTCTCTTTTGCAAGGCGTGTGAGAGTATCTGTGAAATAAAGCTCTGTGCCTTCGGGTGTGTTTGCAAGGTCTTCTTCAAGATAATCAAAAACATCTGAAGGAACAACAACACGGCCGAGGATTGAGTAGCAAGACATAATCTGCTCTTCTGTGGGCTTTTCAATGATGTTGTGAACATTCATAAGGTTGCCTTCAAGGTCTGTTACGTCAAGTGAGCAATATTTTGAAACATCCTTACGCGGAACTTCTTTAACACCAACAACACCCTTGCCGTACTTTTCGTATGTATCAACAAGCTGCTTTGTAACAGGGTAGCCTTCGTAGTTCATGATAACATCGTCACCGTAAAGGATTGCGAAAGGCTCGTCACCTATAAAGGGCTTTGCTTTAAGGATTGCATGACCAAGACCTTTTGTTTCCTTCTGACGGATAAAGAAAACATTTGCAATGTCAGCAGTTTCTTTAACTACATCGTAAATGTCTTTTTTTGAAGGATTTTTTGAAAGCTGGTCTTCAAGCTCATAGCTGTGGTCAAAGTGGTCTTCAATAACGCCCTTACCACGGTTGGTGATAATAAGAATATCTTCAATGCCTGCTGCTGCAGCTTCTTCAACAATATACTGAATTGCAGGCTTGTCAACGATGTTGAGCATTTCCTTCGGAACTGACTTTGATGCAGGGAGAACTCTTGTGCCGAGTCCAGCTGCAGGGATTACCGCTTTTTTGATTTTCATAATATTATACCTCCAAGTTTTAAAAACTATAATCAATTAAACCATTCAGCAACTACAGAACCTATATTTATTAAAATGGAAACAAGGTACTGGTTGACAAAATAAACTATTGCAAATATCAACGGGGCAACTCCGCCCTTGCTGATTATAAGTGAGCGTTGCATTTGAAGCTCATCTGATGCTTCTTTAGCGGCGGCAATGTCTTCTTTCATCTTCTTTTTAACAAGTGTGTCGGCAAACAGTGCTGCTACTGTATTTGGTATAATTGCCGTTATGAGAAGATAAATGCTCATGTTTTTAACCATATTGGTATAAAGAGTCATAAATTCTTCGTCAGCCATCATCTCATCGCTTGCGACAATTGTGTTGCCGTCTTCTGCAATATACTGCCCCATAACAGTATATACCTCTTGCATCTGAATATCAATCTTTTCAAGGAAAGAATATGAAAAAAGATTTACAGAAACTACCAAAGCCAAGAAAATTGCACCGAATTTATAAAGCCTTCTGTAAAAAAACCAGGCGGGTGCAAAGAAAAATGCACCCCAGTTCCATGTTATTTTTTTACCTTTTCTGAATCTTTTGATGTATCTGTGTGCACCTGACTGAAGGTAGTAGCCTGCATCAATAACACTTACACCGTCAAATTCTTCGTCTTTATGAGCAAACTGGTCTCTTAAAAATACAGTTTCAAGATTCTGAGCCTCTTGTGATAACTGCTCAAAAACCGGTATAGAACCGAGAACAGGTGATGAATCAGCATTATTTTCTCCAGTTTGAAGATTAGTCACTGTCGGCTCATCAGGCTGAGTCTTTTGCCATACATATCCTTCTTTGTGCAAGGGGGTGTTAGCGCATTCACCATTTTCTACCCAACAGGAGCGATGCTGCGGAGTTCCGCAAACAGGGCACACCACAATGTCATCATTCTCTTTAATGGGTTGATTGCATCCTTTGCACACTTCATTTTTGTAGTCCATTATACAATCTCCGATAAAATCATTATTCTAAAGTATATTATATCACAGAAATTGTAAATATTATAGACAAAATTTAAACTTTTTTCAATCATTGTGTTAAAAGTTTCTTTACTTTACAATAATTTTCTTGTATAATTTAATATTATAAACCATAGTGAGGTCAAATATATGTTACAGTTTGAAGAGTTGAGACTTAAATTATTAGGTTATGAAGATAAATTAAAAGAGCTTAAAGAAGCCCTCGGTCTTGAAGAAATGAAGGCTGAGCAGGAGAAGCTTGAAGAGCTTACAGCCCAGGAGGATTTCTGGGGTGATTTGGCGAATTCTCAAAAAGTGCTTCAGAGAATAGCTACACTTAAAAACAAGATTAAGGCTTACGATGATTTGGCTGCTGCTTTTGATGATGGTCTTACAATGATTGAGCTTTCTAATGAAGAAGAAGACGAAAGTATGGTTGAAGAGTGTGCTGCAAGCGTTGATGCTTTTATTGAAGAACTTGATAAGCAGACACTCAGCACTCTCCTTTCAGGTGAGTATGACAGTAAAAATGCAATTCTTACCTTCCATGCCGGTGCAGGCGGAACAGAAGCTCAGGACTGGGCGGAGATGCTTGTGAGAATGTATTCTCATTGGGGTGAAAAGCACGGCTTTAAGGTTAGTATGCTTGACTTCCTTGACGGCGATGAAGCAGGTCTTAAGTCGGCAACGCTTCTTATTGCGGGCGAAAATGCCTACGGCTATATGAAAGGTGAATCAGGAGTTCACCGCCTTGTTCGTGTTTCTCCCTTCGATTCATCAGGAAGAAGACATACTTCATTCTCTTCTTTAGAGGTTATGCCCGAAATTGACGAAACCATTGAGGTTGAAATCAGCCCCGATGACCTTAAAATTGATGCTTACCGTGCAAGCGGTGCAGGCGGACAGAAGGTTAACAAAACTTCATCTGCTATCCGTATTACCCATATTCCTACAGGTATTGTTGTTGCCTGCCAGGTGGAAAGAAGCCAGCACCAGAACCGTGAGGTTGCAATGAGAATGCTCAAATCAAAGCTCATTGAAATTAAGGAAAGAGAGCATCTTGATAAAATTGAAGATATCAAGGGCGACCAGAAAGAAATCGGCTGGGGCAGCCAGATCCGTTCATATGTGTTTATGCCGTACACTTTGGTTAAAGACCACAGAACAAATTTTGAATCCGGTAACATCAACGCTGTTATGGATGGTGATATTGACGGATTTATCAACGCTTACCTTAAAATGGAATCCTTAAAGGAGCTTAATTCTTAAGGGGGAGTATGAATGAATATTATTGATATTTCCAGAACCTTGTTAAAAACTATTGAATATCCGGGAGACCCCAAAACCAGACATGAGCAGGTGCGTACAATAGAAAACGGAGGTTGCAACCTCTCTGCAGTGTATTCTTGTGTGCACACAGGCACTCATGCCGATGCCCCCTGTCATTTTATTGACGGTGGTGAAACAATAGAAGAGGCAGATTTAAATAAGTTTATCGGTCCTTGTACGGTCATTGAGGTTCCGCAGGGCGTTATATCGGGTGAATACGTTAACAAATTTTTTCCGAGAAACTGTGAACGTTTGCTTATTAAAGGAAACGGACTTTGTCATTTTATGGACAGTGCTGCTTATGAAGCTGTTGAGCTTGGTATTAAGCTTGTCGGCACTGATGCAGACTCTGTAGGCAGAGCAGGTGATCAGACTGAACCTCACAGAGCTTTTTTAAGAAACGGTGTTGCCATTCTTGAAGGTCTTGATTTGAGAAAGGTTCAGCCCGGGAATTATTTTCTTATGGCAGCTCCGGTTAAAATGGGTGCAATTGACGGTGCACCGGTCAGAGCCGTTTTGGTGGATGATTATATTTTGTGGAATAATGTTAAATAAAAACAATTGAGAGGGTTTTAAAAGTGAAACGAGTTTTTGATTTTTTAATCGGCTTTTTCGGGCTGATTATTTTATCTCCCGTGTTCATTCTGGTTTCTGTATTGATTTTAATTACAGACGGCTCACCCGTTGTTTTCAAACAGGATCGAGTCGGTAAGGACAATAAGCTTTTTAAAATATATAAATTCCGCACTATGAAAAATAATACAGGCGATTATGCTACGGCTGATATTGAAAACCTTGATGATGCCACAACAAAAATCGGCAGAATTTTAAGAAAAACCAGCCTTGATGAATTGCCTCAATTTGTGAATCTTGTTAACGGAACAATGAGTCTCGTCGGACCGAGACCCCTTATCCCCGCTGAAGATGAAATTCGTCAGCTTCGTGCAAAATATGGGGTTTACAGTGTTCTTCCGGGTATCACCGGTTGGGCACAGGTCAACGGCAGAGATGATGTTTCTATTGAAGAAAAGGCTCTTCTTGATAAGGAGTATGTTGACAAACAAAGCTTTTCTTTTGACATTAAAATTTTGATTAAAACAGTTAAAATGGTTATCACTCACGAGGGGAACAAGGGATGAAAAAAGAGCCTCGAAAGGCTCTTTATGATAAATATTCTTCAAGCACCATGCCGCTTTGCTTGAGCTCGGTTGCTATATCAACACCCACAAATCTGTAGTGCCATGGTTCATAAGTTATTTTTGTGATTTCTGTTTTATCTTTGGGGTACCTCATGATGAATCCGTATTCGTGAGCGTGGGCCTGAAGCCATGCAAATTCCTTTGTGTTTTCAAAATCAACACTCAAAGAACAGATGTCCATTGCAAGGCCTGCGTTGTGCTCGCTTGTGCCGGGCAACAAAACAACCTGTGAGGCCTTGACTGTTGCATCTTTTTTGTTAAACCCCTTATTTTCATACAATTTGATTTCGTTTTCAAAGTTGCGTTTCTGACGTTCAAAGGAGCGATAACCGGAAATCGGTTCAAGCGTAATTCCGTCAGCCAATGCAGCATCATACATTTTTTGATAGTAGGGGGCAACCCTGTAATCAAGCTTTACTCCTGAACCTTTCACTGCTTCGGCAAGCTTTGGAACGTATCCGTCAGGAAGAGCGTGATCTCTGTTTAGCAAAATTTTGTTAAACTTAACACTCATATCAGTTTCTGTCGGGTTAAAACCTGCGTAGGCGTAAGGGTATCTGTAAACGGTTGTGGCAGTTGTTGTGGTAACCTTCTTTTTAGTAGTGGTTGCTGTTGGAGTCGCAGAAGTTACCGTTGTCGAGGTAGTGGTTGTTGCTTCTGTTGTTGTGATTGTGTTGCGTTGAGAAGAAGCTTTGGTTGTGTTTTTAACTTCTTCGTTTCCCTTTATAACGCAACCTGAAAGAGCAAATATAAGGCAAACAGCCAAAATTGCACACAGTATTTTTTTGAAATTTATCATATAAACATCCCCTATTATTTTGAATTTTATCACAGTAAAAATATATTTTCAAGAGAGGTATACGTTTTATGAAAGCAAATGAATCCATTGAAAAGTACCCTGCCAGGGTGCGAGAGTACACAAACTACGCTTTAAAAAGCACAAAGATTGTGGCTAAAAATTACGGCCCCAGGCCTGCCGGCAGTGAGGGCGATGCAAAGGCCCGCGAATATCTTAAGGCAGATACCGCTAAATTTTGCGATGAAATGAAAGAAGAAACATTTAAGTGCTCAGACAAAGCCTTTATGTCATGGGTGTCATTAGGCTCGGTTATGTTGCTTGTGTCAGCAATTCTTTTTGCTTTTGGGCTTCAAGTGATTTCGTTGGCGGTCACATTGTTAAATGTTTTCTTTATTGTGTCAGAATTTTTTCTTTACAAACCTGTTCTTGATGTTTTCTTTAAGAAAAAAGAAACAGGCAACATCATCGGTGTAAGAAAAGCTTCGGGTGAAACCAAAAAACGTATTGTTTTCTGTGGTCATACCGACTCTGCTTATGAATGGACATACACCTATCACGGTGGCAGACCTTTTGTGGCTTTAGCTATTGTTTTAGCGATTGTTTCTATCGTTATTTCTATCGCAGGCTCTGTTTTTGCAATTGTTGAGAACGGCGCAATTTCACCTTCAATTGCTTTTTTGGGTGACAACATAGTTGTTAAGGTTTTTTCTATCGTTATGCTTGCATTGATACCTTGCTACGTTTATACATTTTTCTTCTGTAACTATAAACGCCCCATAACAGGTGCTATCGACAACCTTACAGGTTGCTTTGCTTCATTAGCTGTTGTTAAATTCTTATTTGATAATGATATAAGATTTGAAAACACTGAGGTTCAGGTTCTCCTCACAGGCGGTGAAGAGGCGGGCACACGTGGTGCTCAGGCTTACGCTAAAGCTCATAAAGATGAGCTTACAGACAAAAATATTGAAACTGTTGTTGTCGGTATTGATACAATTCATGATTTTGATTTTATGAATGTCATCAGCAAAGATATGAACGGTCTTGTTAAAAACGATCAGCGTGTTGTTGAACTTGTTAAAGAGGGCGCAACAATTGCAGGTTATGATAATGTTACATCCGGTCCGATTTCGTTGGGTTCAACCGATGCTGCTCCGATGTCTAAAATAGGTGTTCCTGCAGCAACGTTTGTTGCAATGGATCCGACTCCCGCCCGTTACTATCACACAAGACTTGATAATGAAGAAATTCTTGATCCCAAAACTATGGAAGCAACCGTTAAAATTGCTCTTGAAACAGCATTTTTGTTTGATGAAAAAGGAATTTAACAGCATTTTGTATAAAACTTTTAAAAAAAGTATTGTTAATTTATGTAAAGATGTGTTATAATATTCAAAAGTGTTAATTTTTCAAATTTTCCTGATGATGAAGGAGATGTTTTTGTAATGAACAAAAAAATTAAAAGAATAATTTCGTTACTTCTCGTTGCCGTAATGGCTCTGTCATTTTGTGCTTGCGGTGAAATTGAAGAGGAAGTAGTCAAGAGGGCTTCTGCTGTTCCTCAGACAAAGGCTGAAATTTTTGATTATTTCTGCAAGGCTCTGGATAAAGTAGTTGAAGAAAAGCCTGCTGTAAGCTACGGCCTTTCAAACGATGCAGGTTCTGCAGATTGCGAAAACAGCAACATTGAGGCAGCTTTCCCCACAATCGCAAAGCTTATGACTGTTGGTGACGGTGCAGAAACAGCTTATGGTGAAGATTGCTCAGCTATTTTCCCTAACAATAAGCTTGAACTCAATGACATTAAATCAGCCAATATCATTGATATTGATGATACAACCTCACGTTCATATACTATTGTTATGACAATCTGGGATGAAAACAACCCCAATCAGGATGATAGTGTGTTCGGTAAGATTTATAAAATATCCAAAGATGAAGATATTCTTGCAGAAATGAAAAAGGCATCTGCTTATTTCACAGTTGAAAGTTATGATGCTGAATATCAGATCGGCACAATCAGAGCTGTGATTTCAAAAGAAACAGACCGTCTTGAATCACTTCAACTTGAAAGAAACGTTGAAGTTTCAACAGAAATCACCGGTCAGAATACTTTCGCAGAGGTTGGTACTGTTCCGCTTTCATTTAACTATTCTTCAACAGAGAGCTATGATATAAACTGGGATGACCCCAACGCAACAAAAGCTGAATAAAAAATTACGGTGAGCCAAGTGCTCACCGTTTTTATATGCAAAAAATCGACAAGCAAAAGCTTGTCGATTCTGGAGCTGGAGATGGGATTTGAACCCACGACCTATTGATTACGAATCAATTGCGCTACCACTGCGCCACTCCAGCAATGCTAATATTATAATAAAACAAGTTTGTTTTTGCAATACCTTTTTGTTAAAAATAAATTTTATCCCTAATTCACAAATTGTTTAAACTAAATCCATTTATTGGACTTGATTTTATCGCCAAAATATTGTAACCTATTAGCATATCAAATTACCGAAAGGTGTGTACATAATGAAAAAAAGTTTATGTCTGATTTTATCTGTATTATTAATTGCAGTGAGCTTTTGTTCCTGCGGTATGATAAAAGACGAAAATGCTCTTGATGAGTATACCTATGTTGATGCTCAGGGTAAGACTCATGAATACGCAACTGATGCTGAAGGCGAGGTTGTAACACAAGAGAACGGTCAGAAAGAAACCACAACCACCACAACCAAAGCCGGTGGTGCTTCATCTTCAGATGATGACATGGATTTTCAGGTTTATGCAACTGACAAAAACGGAGAAAACATAACTGATAAAGACGGAAACCTTGTTACAACTCAGATTGATTTTAATGAAGTTCTCAACGAGATGACCAAAACCACAACCACAGGCAAAACAAAGCCCGGCGAAAAGCCGACACAGGGTGGTCTTGCAGGCTCGCTTGAAAGCAGTGGCAAAGATGATCTTCTTGAAGAGGGTGACACAACAAACAAAACCGACCTCAAATCCAAGGTTATTGACCCGGTTATCAAGAGCAAAAAATATACTCTTGATACAACAATAATTGCTGACGGTATGGAGATGCCCATGGTTATGTGCATTAACGGCAAAGATTATGCAGCATCACTTGATATGAAAATGGGCACGCTTGCAATAAGCGCCAGAGTTTTCAGCAAAGATGGTAAATACTATCTTGTTATCCCGATGTTTGGTATGTATTCTGAAGTGGATGAAGAAACAAGCGGGGATATTTCAAATCCTTCAGGAGACCTTACCGTTTCATCAACTTATGTTAAGAGCACAAAGGTTAAAGAAGGCAATGTAAATTACACTTGCGAAGAATATAAAACTTCTGACGGAAAAACCGTTAAATATTATTTCAACGAAAAGAATGAATGGAAACGTTGGGAAGTTATTGACGGTGACACTATTAGCGTATTTGTAATCAACAGCTTCAAAAACACAATCAACAAGTCAATGTTTGAGATTCCGAAGGGTCTTAAAAAGGTTGACTTTGATGCAATAATGTAATTATGAAAAAGACTGTTATTGTTACAGGTGCATCATCGGGCATCGGCTCGGCTATTGCCGATGCCTTTGCTATGTGCGGTCATAATGTTGTTATAGGCTATAATAACTCTGCAGAAAATGCCCGTATTCTTGAAAAAAATCTTTTGTCGAAGGGCTGCTCGGTTGCGTCTTTTAAGGCAGATGTTTCAGATTCTGTTCAGGCACAAGCTTTGATTGATTTTGCAAAAGAAACTTTTGGCGGTCAATATATTCTTGTGAACAATGCAGGCATTGCTCAGCAAAAGCTTTTCACCGATATAACGGATGATGACTTTGATACTATGTTCAATGTGAATGTTAAAAGCGTGTTTAATTGCAGCCGTGCAGTTTTACCGTTGATGATTCATGAAAAGTGGGGCAGGATTATCAACATCTCTTCAATGTGGGGGGTGTGCGGTGCTTCGTGCGAAGTGCATTATTCAGCTTCAAAAGCAGCGGTTATCGGTTTGACAAAGGCTCTTGCCAAAGAGGTTGGTCCGTCAGGGATAACTGTTAATTGCATTGCCCCGGGTCTTATTGATACGCCAATGAACAAACACCTTGATAAGGAAACGATTGCTGACCTTTGTGAAGAGACCCCTGTTGGCAGAATCGGTACACCTGAAGATGTGGCTAAAGCTGTTTTGTTCCTTGCTGAAGATACCTCATCTTTTGTAACAGGTCAAGTTTTAGGTGTTGATGGTGGATTTATTTAATATTTGCATAATTTTTCTTGATTTATTGAATTTTTTATGTTAAACTATTACAGTAACCATTGTAATCCTAAAGGAGGCACTTTAAATGGCATCATTATGTCCTAAGTGTAAAAGAAAATTAAAGCTTACTGACCTTAAACCCACTTGCCCCAGTTGTGGCACAAACCTTTTATATTACAGAATTGAAGAAAGGCTTGAGGTTGACGCTCTTAACGCTGAGATTGAGCATGCTCACACTCAGAAGATGATGGACAGAGCAAAGGCTGCTATGATCGGCAGTCCTTGGGCGATTGTAAGAGATGTTCTTCTCGTTCTTGTTATTGCTTCTTTCCTTTTGCCTCTTGCTAACCTTACTGCAGTTGGTCCTTATTTTGAAAGGGATACAACTTACACCGCTATCAATCTTGTTACAACCTTAATGGAGTTTGATTTTGGTGTGGTTGGTCTTATCGGTTCTCCGATTGTAGGCAATGCAACCCTCTATTTTGCAGGTTCAATAGTTTGTGTTGCTCTTGCGTTAGTTGTTGCTTTGTTCCAGCTTATTTTCAGCTTTCTCTCTTGCTCAAAGAGGGGCTTCGGCAGAAACGTAACATTCGCAGTTTTGGGTATGGTTTTTTCTATCGGTTCATCAGTTCTTTTCAATATGTTTGTTGATGCTATGAACGAAGTTCTTCCCGGATTTATGAGCGGCTCTGTTAAATTTGGTATTTATGTTGTTGCAGGTATGTTTGCTCTTGTTCTTATCCTCAATGTTCTTATTAAGGTTAAGGGTCTTGTTAAGGTTGAATACACACCTTGCTACATAGGTAAAGAGAATATGCTCTATGAAGAGTTTGTTGAAAAGTACGGTAAAGACAGAGTTACTTTTGATATGGTTATGGCTCACCACGATGAGTTCATGGTTGAAAAAGAGGATCAACCCGAAGAAGTTAATGCATAAAATTAATCCCTCGCTGAGCGAGGGATTTTTTATTGGGCACATTTTTTGCAAGGAGTAAGACCTCTTTCCAAAGCCTGTTCAATGGTGCACTCATAATATTCGTTACCGCCACAGGTGTATGATAAGTGATATTTCTTTCCGCTTTTTGTAATATATACAGTGTTGGTATTGATTTGCTGATGTTGAGTGGACGTTGCGGTGGTTTGGGTTTGCTCTTTAACCGGACGGCCGTTGTTGCGAAGTTTCGTGGTTAGCTCGGTAGTAACTTCGTGATATTGAGTTGAAATTTCGGTGTCAAACAGCTTTTCAACTTCAAGAGCGACACAACCCAAAAGCAAGGCAGATGCTATAACACAAACGAAACAGATGTTGCTGATAAGTACCGATTTTTTGATTTTATTCACAACAAAAAGTGCTATTGCCACAGCACCAACAATAACTGCAAAAAAGATAAAGTATTTATTCATATAATCACCGTAAAAATTATACAACGTTTTTGCCGTTTTGACAAGACAATAAACTTTTTACAAAAAGGTCTTGATTTTTGAGCTCGGTTTGAGTATAATAATCGGGTATGAATAATGTATGGAGAGTTGTCCGAGCTGGCCGAAGGAGCACGATTGGAAATCGTGTAACCGTCTAAAGCGGTTCGAGGGTTCGAATCCCTTGCTCTCCGCCAAAAATCGACAGGCTTCGACAGAAGTTTGTCGATTTTTACTTATTAACTATTCACTTTTCATTCTTCACTAATTTTCAGTTCAATTTTTGGCGAGATAATAAGTAGGAGATAAAAGTGAAAAAGTGTGGGCGGGAAACCCGCACCCGAAAATAAATAATATAGGTGATTAGATGATCAGCCCAAATGACGGAAAACGAATTTCAAAAGAAGATACATATCTAAACTGCGCTGAGGTTTTTGCTTACAGAAGCACTTGCCTCAAGTGCAAATACGGTGCTGTGATTGTTAAAGATGATGTTGTGGTGTCCACAGGCTATAACGGTGCACCGAGAGGGCTTGAAAACTGCTGTGATGTTGGTAAATGTCCGCGTATTGAGCTTAATATGCACCAGGGTGAGGGCTACGGAATTTGCAGAGCTATCCACGCAGAGGCTAATGCACTGCTTAACTGCTCACGTCAACAGACTATGGGTGCTGATTTGTATCTTGCAGGAATAAATCCAAAGGATAATTCAGTTCACAAGGCAAAGCCGTGCCCTGTGTGTGCAAGAATGATAATCCAGGCAGGTATAAAAAATGTGTATCTCCGAGTTGGTAACGATGCTGATAATTATATTGTGGTTTCACCTGAAGAGCTTGAATGGGTGCAGAATACAGACTAAAAAACGAGCCAAACGGCTCGTTTTGTTTATTTCACCAATTTTGCAATGGCGTTGGAGGTTATTTCGATTTGTTCTTTGTTTGAAATTGTCGGTATGCCGTCACCGTCCTGTGTACCGTAAGTACCGAAATATGCGTGGCATCCTCCGTCAATAATAATTTCTGTAAAGTCTGTTGGCAAATTTGGAAGGTTTTCTTTATATTTTTCAGCATTAAGAACTTTATCCTCACTGCCGTAAACAGATAAAACCTCAAGGTCGGTTTGTGAAAGGTCAGTGGTGGAGTATGAACCAAGTAAAACAAGACCGTCAAAATCATCTGTGTTTTCTTTAAGGTAAGATGCTGCCATAGAGCCTCCGAGGGAATGTCCTCCGATGTACCAACTTTCAATTTCGGGATATTTTTCGGCAATTCCCTGTGCCGCATTTATATCAAAAACGGCAAGGTTAAACGGCATTTTAATAAGCACGCAAAGGATTCCTTTATCAGCACAGGCCCTCATAAGCGGCTCATAAGCGGTATGTTCTACCTTTCCGCCGGGGTAAAATATAAGGCCTGCGGTGGGACTTTCGGGGGCAAAAACAACAGTATTGCCGTCAGCGGTGCGGTTTATATTTCTCACTGTGGCAAAAGCATTTACTGCCACGGTGTCGGCTTTATAATAATCACCAAGATAAATTCCGCACCCTGCAACAATTACAGCCAAAGCTATGAATACATTGCACAGCGGTTTTAATATTTTCTTTTTGTCAGTCATAACGTTTCTCCGTTTATCTAACAACATTTGCTTCAATGGGCTTGCCGTTTTCAAAGCTCTTTGCATTTTCGAGTGTGGTTTCGCAAATTGCGTCAAGGGCTTCTTTCGTTAAAAATCCTTGATGTGATGTTACAATAACATTCGGGAACGAAAGAAGTCTTGCGGTAACAGAGCTTTCCATTATGTCGTCTTCACGGTTTTCAAAAACATTTTCGTCTTCTTCTTCATAAACGTCAAGGCCTACGCCTGCAAATTTATATTGCCTGATGCCCTTAATCAAATCTTCGGTGCTTATAAGTGCACCACGAGAGGTATTGACCAGAATAACACCATCTTTCATCTTTTCGATTGCTTCAAGGTTTATGATGTGATAGGTGTCTTCAAGTAATGGGCAGTGAAGTGAAATCAGATCACTTCGTCTGAAAAGCTCATCAAGTGAAACATACTCAACAAAGGGCAGATCGGGGTTTTTATACATATCATAAGCTATGACCTTCATACCGATTCCGTGGCAGTTTTTTGCCATTGCGGCACCGATTTTACCTGTTCCGATAATGCCTGCTGTTTTGCCGTGGAAGTTGAGCCCTGTAAGACCGACGAGGCTGAAATTGTTTTCACGCACCTTGATATATGCCTTGTGAATATGCCTGTTAACAGCAAAGGCAAGTGCCAAGGCATGCTCTGCAACAGCTTCGGGTGAATAGCCCGGCACACGCATAACAGTGATGCCGTGTTCCTTGGCGGCTTCAAGGTCAACATTGTTAAAGCCGGCACAGCGAAGAAGAATTAGCTTTACATTGCAACGAGCGAGGGATTCGATAATTTTTCTGTCAACATCAGATGCAACAAACACGCAAACAGCATCATAATTGCATGCCAGGTTTACTGTATGATAAGATATATCTGTTTTCAAAAAATCTATGGTTATGTCAGGGTATTTTGGCAACAGTTTTGAAAAAGAGTCTTTATCGTAGGGCTTTGTATCATAAAATAAAATTTTCATATTTATCACCTTTTAATTTTAATTAAATTTATTGACAGTTGTCAGTTGCAACAGTTATACTATATCATAAGATGCAAAGGAAGTGTAGCCATGAATTGTGAAAAAATTACTGAACTCAGAGAAAAACAGAGCTTGAGCAAAGCAAAGCTTGCTAAACAATTAGGTGTTACGGGTGCAACTCTTTCTAAATGGGAAAGAGGGGAGTCTGCTCCGAGCGTTGATACCCTTTGGCAGATGGCAAAAATATTTAATGTTTCTTTAGATGATTTTTTTGAAACAGAAGAAGCGAAGAGAAAATCTCATCCGACAGGAATGAAATCGCTGAGAGATTTATATAAAGTAGGCTCCGGTCCGTCAAGCTCACATACCATCGGACCCGAAAATGCATGCAAATTTTTCATTGGTAAAAATCCCGATGCAGATGATTATAAGGTAATTCTTTACGGTTCACTTGCAAAAACAGGTGTGGGTCACAGAACCGATTATGTTATTGAAAAAACTTTCGGCTCAAGAAAAGTTGAAATTATTTTTAACGAAACAGAGGAAAATATTCCTCATGCCAACACTATGGATATGTTCGCTTACAAAAATGGTGAGCAGACCGACTTTGCACGCGTGATGAGCGTTGGCGGTGGCAGCATAAAAATTGAGGGCATGGATTATGTTGAGCCTGAAGACATTTACACCCACACTACTTTTACAGCAATCAAAGAATATTGTATAAATAAAAAGATCGACCTTTGGGAATACGTTCTTGAAGTTGAAGGTCCTGAAATTGCCGATTTCTTGCTTGAAATGTGGCAGATTATGAAGGATTGCATCCGTTCGGGTCTTGATGGTGAGGGAACACTCCCCGGTGGGCTTAATGTTCAGCGTAAGGCGAAGTATCTTTCGCTTCAGCGTCACGTTGATGAAACAGCAGAAACCAGAGAAAACCGAATGGTCTGCTCTTATGCTTTTGCTGTCAGCGAAGAAAATGCCTGTGGCAACACTATTGTTGTTGCCCCCACTTGCGGTGCCTCAGGTGTTGTGCCGGCCGTTTTATATTATCAGCAGAGAAAGCGTGGTTTTACCGATTATGAAATCGCAGCGGCTTTGGGTGTCGGCGGTCTTATCGGTAACCTTGTTAAAACAAATGCATCCATTTCAGGGGCTGAATGCGGTTGTCAGGCGGAAATCGGTACAGCCTGTGCCATGGCTGCAGCGATGCTCGGCAGACTGTTTAATCTGAGCATTGAGCAGACGGAATATGCATCTGAAATTGCTATTGAGCATCATCTTGGTCTCACTTGTGACCCTGTATGCGGCCTTGTGCAAATCCCTTGCATTGAGCGTAATGCTGTTGCGGCGATGAGAGCAATCAATGCCGTTAACCTTGCCAACTTCCTGAGTGACACAAGAATGATTTCCCTTGACAGCGTTATTGAAACTATGAAACAGACAGGCCATGCAATTTCGAGAGAATACAGAGAAACAAGCGAAGGCGGTCTCGCAAAGGTGGTAGAGTTATGATAAAAGAATTGTTTTTTACCAATGTCCCGGCTGCGGTTGCGGTTATCGGTCTTGTACTTTACTTTTTCGGTATGGCGATTGTGTTTATCACAAATCCCATCAAAAATGCCGAAAGCTTTGCCGTGAAACCTGTTGACAACGCAGGTAAAACTGAAATTCGTGTTTACTACGGTGGTATCTCTTTTGCTTTGGGTGCATTTTTGCTTTATCTTACAGTTAAATTGGGAACACCCGTTTATTCCCTTGTGGGCGGGTTGTTTTTTGCGACGACTGTTTTTGTAACAAGGAGTATTTTCCTTTGCGTTGACAAAGGTTGGAAATGTCCATACACCAAGCTTGCAATTCCGGCAGAGGGTGCGTTTGTTGTTGCCCTTTGGACTTGCTACATTCTTTCAAAAACCTTATATTAAAAATTGCCGACTTTTTAGTCGGCTTTTTCTATATAAGTAAATCTTTTGAAGGTTTTGCCGTCTCTTTCAATGGTTTCATTCCACATTGATTCAGGGCGTACCCACACATCACCGTCACCGTAGAGTGCACGGTAAACAACCATGTTTTCTAAGGTTTCAGAGTGCTTTGCAATGTGAATAACCTCATATTCGTTGCCTTTGAAATGCCTGTATTTTCCCAGCTTAATGCTCATGAAAATCACCTCTTTATTTATTATATAATATCATTGTAATTTAGTCAAAAGGGGAGTATAATTTTATTGAGGTGATATTATGCAGGATGTTTTTTGTCCGATTAAGTTAACAGGTGTTGCAGCTTCTTTATGCAATGCTTTAGGTGTTGAAAAACCCAATCAGGCCGATGAGCCTATTGAAGTGCTCGCTAAATTAACAGAAGACAAGGGCGTTGACAGGGTTCTTATGTATAACCCCGATGCGGTTGCCCTTTGGATTTTTGAAAAATATACACATCTTTTCACTCCCGTTATGCTGGGCAGTGATATTACTCTTCCGTTGCAGACTGTTATGCCGTCGGTTACTCCGGTTTGCTTTGCAACAATGTATACAGGTGCTGAACCTGAAATTCACGGAATTCAGTCTTATACCAAGCCTGTTGTTAAAACCGACAGCGTTTTTGATGCCCTTATCAGAGCCGGGAAAAAGCCTTGCATCGTTTCAACAGGGAACGACAGTATGTCAAAAATATTCCTTGAAAGAGAAATGGATTATTTTATTGTTGAAACTCCCGACGAGGCAAACGAAAAAGCAATTGAGCTTATCGAAGAAGATAAGTATGATTTAATAGCAGTTTATAACGGCAACTATGACGGAACAATGTATCGCCATGCACCTGAGGGTGAGGAGTCAATTGAGGCACTTAAGCATAATATAAATGCTTTTGCTACATTGAGAAAAGCCGTTGAAGAAAATTGGAAAAACCATAAAACTTTCATCGGCTTTGCTCCTGACCACGGATGCCACGAAATTGACGGTGGCTGCGGAAGCCACGGGTTGAATATGCCAGAGGATATGAACATAGTCCATTTTTATGGTGTTATATAAAACTAAAACGCTGTCGGTTGACAGCGTTTATTTTTTATCTTTTTCTCAAAGCCGCAACCCTGCAAGCTCTTTTAAAAGCTTCGGCAAGGTAAACTTCAAAATCCATAGCTGAATAGCCGTCGTTTTCGTGGCGGTCGGGCTTTGATTTTATGTTTAGTTCAAACATCATAATATCGTTAAATTTACATTTATCAAGCCTGTTGGCAATACTTTGCCAATTTGCAATGCCGTCAAAGGGGAGCAGGTGCAAATCGTCAAGCCAGGTAATTTCACCGCCAAAATCCTTGATTCCAAGGTTATCGTTAAGGTGGGTTGCAATGAGCTTATCGCCCAATTTTGCCAATAAATCCTGTGAATGGTTGTAGCACATTTCGTGGCCGGTATCCCAACAGAAACCCACATTTTTTCTATCACCGAAAGCATCAAAAAGCTTGAATAAATATTCTTCACCCTCGGTGTTTTCAAATGCCAATTTAACTCCTGTTTTTTCTGCTGCATCAACAATCCTGCCGAAGCGTTCTATGCCGATTTCAGTGGGGTTGTGATTGTCAAAGCCGATGATTGCGTGCATAACCATAATGGGGATTTCGTACCTTTCGCAGTCTGCGAGGCAGGCGAGAAGCTCTTTTTCTGCAATCTCGGCAAGCTCCTTGTCATCGCACCACATATCGTCGCTTTTGCCAAAGGGAGCGTGAATTGATTGGTAAATCATACCCTCATCTTTGGCTGTTTTTACCCATTCGTCAACAGGCGAGCCATATCTCCAATCGGTAAAGAAGGCGTCAAAGCCGGTCTGTTTAAAAAGCTTGATTTGTTCGGCGGTGCTGATGTTAATTCCATCGAAGTTTCCGATTCCTAATTTTTGTTTCCACATAAAAATACCTCTTTGCTACTCTATTTAACCAGTAATTTAACTAATCCGAATGCACCTGCAACAAGGGCGAGGGGAATAAGCAGCAATGCTCCGCCGGCAAAAACGAAGCAAAGAATCAGCGCAGGTAAGGCTAATATAAGCAGAATGGTTGCAACGATTTTTGCAAGTCCCCATGTTGCTTTGAGCAAAAATCCGATAACCTTGATAAATAACCAGATGAATGCAATTGTAACTAAAATACTGAAAATAGTTTCAAACATAGTATCCTCCCTTTCCATTCTATGCCATTATATCATATCTGTGTGAACAAATAAAGAATAAAATATTAACCGTTTAATTAAAGACCTTATTCAATATTGCAATGTTTTTGTCGTTTGAGAATTTTAAATTCATTGCAATATGTTAATATTTTAGCAGCAAAAAATCATAGGAGGAATTAAAATGAAAAATGTATTTAAAAAAGCTCTTGCTGTTTTGCTCACACTTGTCATTGTTTCAGGCTCGTTTGTGTGCTTTGCTGCCGAGCTTAATCAGGATTCGGTAAATCTTCACCACGGTCAGTATGAGAACTATGTTCTCCTTGGTGACAGTGTTGCCAGCGGATACCGTGACCAGATTACTGATAATGACCGCGAGTTTAACCGTGCTCATCAGGAAACCACTTATTACAGGGTTCCCGGTTCTTATGCAGATGTGCTTGCAAATGCTATTGTTGAAGACAAGTCAATGACTGCCTTTGCTGCTCCCGGTTTCAGAACAATTGAAATCCGTTATATGCTTGAGGATGACTTTGACGGTGCTGACGAATATTTATTCCACCCGGCTCAGCTTGATGCTGTTGGTTTTGCAGGCAGTGAAGAATTCAGAACTGCTTATAAGCAGGCTATTGCAGATGCCGACCTTATCACTCTCGGTGTTGGCGGTAACGACTGGGGTGCATACCTCACTTGGGTAGTTGCCGACGTTCTTGAAAAAGAAAATGTTGCTGACGAATATGTTAAGATGCTTCAGGATTTCCTTGCTGACAATGAGCTTGACCTTGGTGACATTGAAGACCTTGTTGAAATTGCTCACCTTGCAGGTGCACTTCCCGAGCTTTTAGAAACAATCCCCTCAGCTCTTGAATATGGTCTCAGCAATTTCTATAACAACTGGGATATTATGATTCAGGATATCTATGACCTTAACCCTGATGTTACACTTATGGTTGTCGGTATGAGCGACAACGGCAACAAGGGTAAATATTATGATTATAACGGTGTTGAGGGTGAGCTTGTGAACGGTGAAGATGCAAGTGATGCAGAGGCTGATGCTCTCACATCAACAATCATTGATTTTATTATGTCAGTCGGTAACGGACCTATGATAAAGGGTGCAGAGAAGTTTGGATACACCTATGTTGACACCGATGGCACAACTTATGTTGACAGCCATCCTGATGCTGACGGTCACGTTTTTATTGCAAATAAAATCATTGAAGCTCTTCCTGACCCTGATATTTCAAAGAAATATGATGATGTTAAACCCGGTCATAAGTATTATAATGACATTGAATATGTTTTGCTCAACGGCATTATGAGCGCAACATCTGCCACCACATTCAGCCCTGATGATGCTCTTACAAACGGTCAGCTTGCCCAGGCAATGAATGTTATAAACGGCACAGATGATGCAACAGATGATACTGAAGAAGCAAGTGTTATCAAAGTTGCTTCAGCTTTCCTGAACAATGGGTTCAGCAAAGGTTTCCCAGGTGTGTTAAAGGCAATTTCACTTGCAATCAATGTGCTTGTTGACAGCGGATTCGACTTCAGTGCATCAGTTTCAAGAGCCAATGCCGCAAACTATTTTAAAACCTTCGCAGAAATCTGAGTTAATAAATGAATGAATAAATAAACAAAACAACCTCCTTGTATTTGGTAATACCATTTTACAAGGAGGTTTGTGTTTTGTCGAATGTGTGGAATTCATATAGCGTTTAAATCATCAATTACCGGTGTGTACTCACATTCTTTTAAGTGTTTTATTTCAGTTTTATATTTTTCAGTTATGTAGTCACGTATTTTAACTTTATCACTGGTAGAAATTTTTTTGCCATCAATCAACTTTTCAAAGGCGTTGAAAAATATAATTTCACTTTTTTCTAGTTCATTATTATATTTTCCACTCTTTAATAATAACATTAAATACTCTTTAATTGCATATTGCATAACTAAAGTTTCAGTAATTTGCTCTTTTAATGCTGACTTTTTTCTAAATTGCAATGCTTTAAGTGCCTTGTGTTGAATAAGTAACTCTTGATAATTTTGGCGGCTCTCATCAATTAAATTGAGAAGTTTGCTATTATCTTGTTGCAGCATTTCGATCTGTTTTTTCAGTTTATTTATTTTCGGCTGTCTAATTAGAAACCCCGTTAAAAATGAGCCAATTGCAATTAAGGCTGCAATAATTGCATAAACTAGTTTTTTCATCATTTCTCATCCTTTAAAAAGTCAAGTAGTTCCTCTATATTTGCATCCGCGGTATCCGATAGTGTTATATATTCATCTGCTGATTCAATTGTAGGTAATGATAAAAAGTCATTATTTGATTCTTCAAATTTCATTGTTGCAGAATGAAGATTTTCAGTAGTGCTCGTAATACTTTTTATCTCACTGCTGTTATAGTAACAAAACTGAATAAAAGTCGTTGTTAATGCTCCTGCCAAGGGAATATTTATATAGGGAACGCCATTTTGTTTTAAAGAGCCAATAACGGCTTCACCTAAAAAATTGACCATATATGCAATAAGCTTTACTTCAGTTCGACGAATATTGTTCTCTATTTTACGAAGAAGAAAATAAAGGTCGGTTACAAGATTTACCACTACTCCTGCAGTTACATCCTGTGCTCTGATAGTCATCATATGGGAATATATTTCTTGCGCACCCGTTTTTATACCTATCGTCTCTTCTGATAATTGTTGAGCAATCTTTATTAAATAATTAGATGTTTTATTATTATCATCTATTAAATCAAAGAATGAACTTCCGGGTAATGGTAGTCCTTGTTTGGAAGCTGTATCAGCTAAAAGATGTCTAACTGCTTGAAATATACCATTTAATCCTTTTTGATTAAACATTAACAAAAAGGGATTATCTTCTTTATTTGAAAGAATATCATGACCCCACAATAATCTGTGAAAAATGCAATATGCGTTATCACCATTTCTGTTTTTGAAAGGCATCTCAATTGCATCTATATGGTCGCCTTCGTGATGAAGCATATCACCAAGAAAGCTTTGAAACTTATCATAGTCACCACTGTTTCCACTTGCTGCTTTATGTATTTGGTCAAGATAATGACCAAAAGCTTCATTTGTTGAAATAAAAACACCAGCCAGTCCTATTGCAATAGCATAACAGTAATCCCATCCATCAAGTGAGGCTTCACTTTTTATTATGGTTGAAATGTTTGTGGATTCAGGAATATTAAGTTCATTTAATGATTCAATAATTGACTCTTCTACATTAGCTAAAGACTCTTGATATAATATCTCAAAATTTTCCATATTACATCTCCGGTAACAAAAGAGCAATCCAAAGAAGCTTTTCGATTAAATTGTTGGTAATTTCTTTAAATAATATTTTGATGATTTTGATGTTTTTTTCATCCACATCATATGTTATTGTGTTTCCTTGAATGCTAAATACATCCACCAATTTGATGGCAGAAATACAAATACTTGGGTCTAAACTATTTAAGAGAAAATTCAGAGAGTAGTTGGGGTTTTTGCTATTTTCATTATACGCTTTTATAAGCTTTTCACTTAATTCAAATTGCATCAGAAAACCTCCTTGAAATGTTGTGGATTGATATATGTTGATTTTATTATATCACATCTTAACAAACAATCTCAATACCCCAAAGAAACAAAAAACCAAGGCTGTTTCTAACCTTGGTTCTTTCTGTTCTGTCAGAGTTCCACTTTCGCGGCAAAGCCGTTTGTGAAGAAGTAGTAGGCGTTCGTCTGACTTGCTTTTGGTGGAGTCCCATAGTATGTATCCGAAATGCTGACCAAGATGTCAAAGGGGACAGTTTCTGTCCCCTCACGGTAGTTAAAAACGAATTCTATTTTATCCTTGAAAACCACAACTGAATTAAGAAAAGTATTAATCAGGAATCGTCGTGCTTCAAGGCTTTCCATATTAAGTTTTCTAAGTTCATAGAGCCAATACCTTATGCATTCTCTCGGAATAATCGGCTTGCTGATTTCTTCCTTTGCAATCAGGATTTCAGTTTCCTCTTTATAGTTTAATTATTAAAAACATTGTATAATAGCAAACTAATTTTCAAAATTTGTTGAACAAAGTAAAAAAATAGTGTATAATCGAATTACGATACTTTTGAAACGAGGTGAAGTATCTGTGAATCTATTACATATGAAATATGCAGTGGAGGTTGCGAAGGTTGGTTCACTGAACAAAGCAGCGGAAACTTTATTGATAGCGGCACCTAATGTCAGTCGTTCTATCAAAGAGCTTGAAGCAGACATAGGAATATCAATCTTTGAGCGTACTACAAAAGGTATGGAGCTTACTCCCGAAGGTGAAGAATTCATAAATTATGCAAAGGGAATTCTTAATCAGATTGATGAGGTTGAAAGCTTTTATAAAAAAGGTTCGGCAAAAAAGCAGCGTTTTTCAATTTCTGTACCGAGAGCTTGTTACATTTCTGAAGCATTTTCGCAGTTTTCAAAATCACTTTCCAAAGAAGCTGCTGAAATATTCTACAAAGAAACAAATTCTCAGCGTACAATCCGCAATATACTTGAGCACGATTACAAACTCGGCATTATAAGATATGCAGAGAATTATGATAAGTATTTCAAATCAATGCTTGAAGAAAAAGGCTTCTGTTATGAGCTGGTCACGGAGTTTACTTATTCGCTGATAATGAGTGCTGACAGCCCCTTGGCAAAAAAGGAAGAAATAACCTTTGATGACCTTGCGGATTACATTGAAATAGCACATGCAGACCCGTATGTACCTTCAATGCCGCTTTCAAAAGTGGTAAAGGAAGAGCTTCCTGACAACGTCGACCGTCGTATATTTATATTTGAAAGAGCAAGTCAGTTTGATTTACTTTCAAACAATCCTGAAACCTTTATGTGGGTTTCTCCTGCTCCCGAGAGTCTTTTGAAAAGATACAATCTTATTCAGAAAAAATGTATAGACAACAAAAAGATATATAAGGATGTTCTGATTTACAAAAATGGATACAAATTATCAAAACTTGACAGGCAGTTTATTACAGAGCTGTGTGAATCTAAAAGAAAATATCTTTAATATAAGGCTTATAAACCCGATCTCTTAATTGAGGTCGGGTTTGTTTTCATTTATCGATATCTGTGTTATCGATAATGATAATACTGATTATATATTTTAAGAATTCCCAAAAAACGAATATGTTGTTAAAATATTAACGATGTCAGACGAGGGAGGTTTTCTTATGTGTAAAAACGGTATTTCAAAAGCAACACTCAGCAGAATACCGATATATTTAGAGTTGCTTAAAGAATTACCGGGGGAGCGATATGAATATATATCAGCAACAACCATAGCACGAAAACTCTCGCTTGGCGAAGTTCAGGTCAGAAAGGATCTTGCATCAATCAGCGGTACAGGAAAACCGAAGCTTGGTTATCTTACATCAGAGCTTGTTGAAAATCTAGAAAACAGTCTTGGTTGTAATAACTACACCCTTGCCGTTTTAGTAGGTGCAGGAAAGCTTGGTAAAGCGCTTCTTGATTATGATGAATTTGATAAATTCGGCATTAAAATTGCAGCAGCCTTTGACAGCAACGACAAGGAAATAAGCATAACCGGTAAAATCAAAGTCAAGCCTATAAATGAGTTTGATGATTTTTGCAAAGATAACAATATACAGCTCGGTATCATCACAGTTGGTGCAGGTTCAGCCCAGGCAGTATGTGACAAAATGGTGCAATGCGGAATTGTGGCAATACTGAATTTTGCACCTTGCAAATTGAATGTACCTGACGGGGTAATTCTTGAAAATGAAAATCTGGCGCTTTCATTAGCGTATTTGAATAATCAGATTAAATAAGCTTAAGTAAATAATTTTTTAGGAGGATACAAATGGAAACTAAAAATTACGCAATTGTAGATAGCGTTGAAACGCTTCAGGAAGCTATCGCTAAAACAAGAGAAGCTCAGAAGAAGTTCGCTACCTACACTCAGGAGCAGGTAGACAAAATTTTCCTTGCAGCAGCTTCTGCAGCAAACAAGGCAAGAATATCACTTGCTAAGATGGCAGTAGAAGAAACAGGAATGGGTATAGTTGAAGATAAGGTTATCAAAAACAACTATGCTGCTGAATATATTTACAATGCATACAAGGAAACAAAAACCTGTGGCATTATTGAAGAAGACAAGGCATTCGGTATTAAAAAGGTTGCAGAGCCTATTGGTGTTGTTGCTGCAGTTATTCCTACAACTAATCCCACATCAACAGCAATTTTCAAGTGCTTACTTGCTCTTAAGACACGTAATGCTATTATCATTTCTCCTCACCCCAGAGCAAAGGGTTGCACAATCGCTGCAGCAAAGCTTGTTCTTGAAGCAGCAGTAGCAGCAGGCGCTCCCGAAGGAATTATTGATTGGATTGATGTTCCTTCTCTTGAAATGACAAATACGGTTATGAAAGAAGCAGATATCATCCTTGCAACAGGTGGTCCCGGTATGGTTAAAGCTGCTTATTCAAGCGGTAAACCGGCTCTCGGCGTTGGCGCGGGTAATACACCTGCAATCATTGATGACAGTGCAGATATTCTTCTTGCAGTCAACTCAATCATTCACTCAAAGACATTCGATAACGGTATGATATGTGCTTCAGAGCAGTCAGTTATAGTTCTCGAAAGCATTTACGATGCAGTAAAATCTGAGTTTGCAGCACGTGGTTGCTACTTCCTTGATCCTGCAGAAACAGAGAAGGTAAGAAAGACAATCATTATCAATGGTGCTCTTAATGCAAAAATCGTTGGTCAGCCTGCAGCAAAAATTGCAGAGCTTTCAGGCGTAACAGTTCCGGAAGGAACAAAGATTCTTATAGGTGAAGTTGAAAGCGTTGACATCAGCGAAGAATTTGCACACGAAAAGCTTTCTCCTGTTCTTGCAATGTACAAAGCAACATCTTTTTCAGATGCACTTGACAAAGCGGAACAGCTTGTTGCTGACGGCGGTTACGGCCATACATCTTCTGTTTACCTCAATGAAGTAACAGAAACAGGAAAAATCAACGAATTTGCTGCAAGAATGAAGACCTGCCGTATTCTTGTTAACACACCTTCATCACACGGCGGTATCGGTGACCTTTATAACTTTAAGCTTGCTCCGTCACTCACACTCGGTTGCGGTTCATGGGGCGGTAACTCAGTATCAGAAAATGTTGGTGTAAAACACCTTATCAACATCAAGACAGTAGCAGAAAGAAGGGAAAATATGCTTTGGTTCCGTGCACCTGAAAAGGTATATATCAAGAAAGGATGCTTGCCTGTTGCTCTTGATGAGCTTCGCACAGTCCGCGGTTCAAAGAAAGCATTTATCGTAACAGATACATTCCTTTATGAAAACGGCTACACCAAGCCTATTACAGATAAGCTTGACGAAATGGGCATTGCTCACACAACATTCTTCAATGTTCAGCCTGACCCCACACTCGGCAACGCTAAGGAAGGCGCTGCACAGATGGCAGCATTCAAGCCCGATACAATCATTGCACTCGGCGGCGGTTCTGCAATGGACGCAGCAAAGATTATGTGGGTTATGTATGAGCATCCCGATGCAGACTTTATGGATATGGCAATGAGATTCATTGATATCCGTAAGAGAGTTTACACATTCCCCAAGATGGGTGAAAAGGCATATTTCATTGCAGTTCCCACATCAGCAGGTACAGGCTCTGAAGTTACACCTTTCGCAGTTATCACAGACGAAGCAACAGGTGTTAAGTATCCTCTTGCTGACTATGAGCTTCTTCCCAACATGGCAATTATTGATACGGATTTCCATATGTCAGCTCCCAAGGGACTTACAGCTGCATCAGGTATTGACGCAGTAACACACGCAGTTGAAGCTTATGCCGCAATGCTTGCAACAGATTACACAGACGGTCTTGCACTTCAGGCACTTAAAAACATCTTCAAGTATCTTCCCCGTGCATATGAAAACGGTCAGACAGACGTTGAAGCAAGAGAAAAAATGGCAAATGCCGCAACAATGGCAGGTATGGCTTTCGCAAATGCATTCCTTGGCGTTTGTCACTCAATGGCACACAAGCTCGGTGCTTTCCATCACCTTCCTCACGGTGTTGCAAACGCACTTATGATTGAAGAGGTTCTTCGTTTCAATGCAAGTGAAGCTCCTGCAAAGATGGGTACATTCTCCCAGTATGACCATCCGCATACTCTTGCAAGATATGCAGAAATTGCAGATTATCTCGGACTTGGCGGTAAGAATGACAGCGAAAAGCTTGAAAACCTCATTAATGCAATCAACGAGCTTAAAGTAAAGGTTGGCATCAAGGAAACAATCAAGGACTATGGTGTTGATGAAAAGGTATTCCTTGACAATCTTGATGAAATGGTTGAGCAGGCATTCGATGACCAGTGCACAGGTGCAAATCCCCGTTATCCTCTTATGAGCGAAATCAAGCAGATGTATCTCAATGCTTACTACGGCAAGCACTTCGTTGAGAAAAAAATGCCTACAGCTGCCGACATTGACGAAGGCGCAAAGGTTGACGAAGTTAAAGTAACATACCGTAAAGGTAAAAAAGCATAATTAAGGGAGGAAACTGAAATGAAACTTGACAGAGTAATAGCAGTAAGAAATAACAAAACTATCTACCGTGACGGTGACAAGTGCGTTAAGGTTTTTAACGAAGATTATTCAAAGGCGGATGTTCTCAACGAGGCTCTCAATCAGGCTCGTATTGAAGAAACAGGCCTTAACATCCCCAAGGTTCTTGAAGTAACAATGCTCGACGGTAAATGGGCAATTGTTTCAGAATATATCAAGGGCAAAACTCTCCAGCAGCTTATGGACGAGGATGAGGAAAAGAAGAACGAATATATAGAACTTCTTGTTGATATCCAGCTCGGTATTCATTCAAAGGAATGTGCACTTCTCAACAAGCTCAAGGATAAGATGAACAGAAAGATCGGTATCAGCGAGCTTGATGCAACAACACGCTATGACCTTCACACACGTCTTGAAGGTATGCCGAAGCACAAGAAGGTTTGTCACGGCGACCTTAACCCCTCAAACATCATTATCACAGAAGACGGCACACCGTATATCCTTGACTGGGCACACGCTACACAGGGTAACGCTTCAGCGGATGCTGCAAGAACTTATCTTCTTTTCTGGCTTAACGGTGATATTGACGGTGCAAAGACATATCTTGATTTGTTCTGCTCAAAGAGCAACACAGCTAAGCAGTATGTTCAGAAGTGGATGCCGATTGTTGCTGCTTCACAGTCAGTAAAGGGTAATGAGAAAGAAAGAGAATTCCTTCTTTCATGGGTTGATGTTGTAGATTACGAATAAGGAGATTTTAATTATGAAAGTTACAGTATGTATCGGCTCTTCATGTCATATCAAAGGTTCGCGTCAGGTAGTAGAACAGCTTCAGTATCTCATCGCAGAGAATAATCTTGGCGATAAGGTTGAACTTGGCGGCACATTCTGCATGGGTAAATGCCAGCAAGGTGTTTGTGTAACAGTAGACAACGATTTCTTCTCAGTTACTCCTGAAACAGTAGAAGAATTTTTTAATAAGAATGTAAAGGAAAAGGTATAATATGCTGATTCAGGTTTGTGTAGGCAGCTCTTGCCACTTAAAGGGTTCACCCGAAATTGTGGAGCTTCTGCAGAAAGCCGTCAGTGATTATCATCTTGAAGACGAGGTTGCGCTTGCCGGCAGTTTCTGTATCGGCAAATGTATTCAGTGCGGTGCTTGTGTATATCAGTGCCCGTTTGGTGCAATAAGTGACAAGTCATATATATTAAATGTTATCGATATTCTGAAAAAAAGTCAGAATAATGAAAAATATAAGGTTTATGCAGTTGTTGCTCCTTCAATTTCAAGCCAGTTTACTTATGCGAAGCTCGGTCAGGTGATTACAGGATTAAAGGAACTCGGATTCTTCACTGTTGTTGAAGCAGCGCTCGGTGCAGATATGGTAGCGATGAGCGAAGCAAAAGAACTCAGCGAAAAAGAATTTTTGACAAGTTCATGCTGTCCTGCTTTTGTACAGTATATCAAGTCAGCTTTTCCTGCTCTTGTGCCTTATGTGTCACATAACCTGTCACCTATGGCAATGCTTGCAAAGTATATCAAGGAAACAAGTGAGGGTGCAAAAGTTGTTTTCATTGGTCCCTGTACTGCAAAGAAAGCAGAAGCACAGCTTGAAACTGTAAAGCCCTATGTTGATGCAGTTCTTACATTTGAAGAGCTTCAGGCACTCTTCGACAGTAAAGATGTTGATATCACAACTCTTTCTGAACCGATATTACAACCGAAAGCAAACGCTATGAATATCAATGTGATTTCATAACTGTTTCCGACTGCCGCCAAAGCATCTTCGCTTACAAACTTTCCTGCAACAAAACTATCAGCAATATTATATAGTTGTTGAAAGATGATGCTTCCAAACAATGGCAGGCAAAACTTCCATAAAACCGAGGACGTTTTACCTACTGTCAAATCTTTGTTCATTTAGGTTTCCTCCTCATTGTTTTCTGTATTTCTGTGATAAGGATAGGAAAAAGCAACCGCAGTATAGGCAAGAATTGCGCCGATTACATACAGCATTAAAACCCAGTGCACAGGCGGAAATATAAGTTCTTTTACCACACCAATAGCAAATCCTACTGCCATTGTCCACGCAATCGTTCTTTCTGCCTTGATGTTTGTTGATTTATTCTTTGCAAACCGATAAATCAAAACACACATAGCAATACTGAACGCTGACAGCATTAAACATTCAAATACAGTCCCCATACAATTCACCCTCAGTTATTTGCGTATGCATTTATGGCTTTTAATCAAAACAGTTCTGTTTTACATTGACATACGCTTTCTTTTGTATTATAATTCAAAAGCCAATATATGTAAAATATATATGTTATATTTGTTTTATATCAAATTGATATGGATGTGAGCTTGATGAACATTAGCTATGATTATTACAGAATCTTTTATTATGTTGCGAAATGCGGCAGTTTTACCGGGGCAGCAAATGCATTGCTTAATAATCAGCCAAACATTACAAGGGCGATTAAAACTTTGGAATATGAGCTTGGCTGTACGCTTTTTATTCGTTCCAACAAAGGCGTAACGCTTACACCGGAGGGCGAAAAGTTATATCAGCACATCGCAGTGGCTTTTCAGCAAATAGAAGCCGGAGAAGCAGAAATATCCCTTGATAAAACTTTGCAGAAAGGTATTGTTTCTATTGCTGTGAGCGAAGTAGCACTTCACGGCTTACT
>JAFTXJ010000003.1 GCA_017461625.1 Clostridia bacterium | reverse complement strand
TGTTTTGAGTGTTGCAACAAGTGCATCAAGCTGTGCCTGATGTGTAATGTTTACATCACCTGCAAGGAATGTATCTGCTGCAGCCTTTGCATCTGTTACAGCCTGAACTGAGTCTGCTGTGTATGCGCTTGTGTCTGCAGGGATTCTTGCTACCTGTTCATCATAAGCTGTTGTGTCAATTGCTTTGTATTCAAGAGCCTCTGTTTTTGCAACGATAGCTGCTGCATAATCGTTAACAAGAGCCTGTTCATCAGTCTTAAGGCCTTCTTCAACTGCGTTTACTGCAAGGTTAAGGCTTGCAACTGAATCATCAGTGTAAACTGTTAAGTCTGAAGGAATTGCATTCTTAGCTGCTGTAACTGCTGAATAGTCAGCATCGTTAAGCTCAAGGTTGCCTGCTGCTGTGTTAATTGCTGTTGCATAACCTGCGATCTGCTCGTTATAACGAACATCAAGGCCGTAAACTACTGCTGCAATAGCATCTGTGAGAGCCTTATAAGAATCAGCTGTGTAATATGAATAGCCATTGTTTGCTGCTGCAAACTCTGTTGCTGTGTCAATATAAACCTGAGCTGCTGTTTTAGCTGCTTCAACTGCTGTATAGTCGCCTGCTTTGTAAGCAAGGTTTGCAAGTGCTGTTTCAATTTTCTGTGCCATTGCATCAACTTCAGCCTGCTGGGTAATATCATAGCCTCTTACAACTGAGTTGACTGCCTGGCGAGCCTTAAGAAGAGAAGCTGTTGTGTAGAGTGATGTATCAAGAGCGTTATACTTTGCAATTGCTTCATCAACTGCTGTGTAGTCAGCACCTGTGGGAACAAGTGCTGTGATAGCAGCTTCAATGGCGGTTGCATAGCCGTCGATCTGAGTCTGCTTATCAACTGTAAGTCCATACTGAACATTGTTGATAGCTGTCTGAAGGTTTGCCCAAGAATCAGGAGTATAGTTGCTTTCAGTAAGAGCATCTGCTTTTGTAAGAGCTGCAGAAACCTTATCATAGTTACCGATTGTGTACTGAAGCTTTGAAATAGCATCATTGATTGCTGCTGCATAAGCATCAACATCGTCCTGATATCTGAGGTCGAGGTCATATTCAACTGCATCAACAGCATCTTCAAGAGCTGCCCATGAATCTGTTGTGTAAAGCGAAGAATCTAACTCTTCATACTCTGCAACTGCGTTGTCAACTGCTGTATAGTCAGCGGTTTTGTAAACAAGATAGTTGTCAATAGCATTGTTGAGGTCAGCTGCCATCTGGTCAACTTCGCTCTGCATTGTGATGTTAAGGTTATAAACAATCTGCTCATAGAATGCTGTTACTCTTGCGTAAGAAGCATCTGTGTAGAGAGATGTATCAATAGCTCTGTAGCGAGCTACTGCTTTGTCAACTTCTGTGTAATCTGCAAGCTTATATTCAAGAGCGTCAATAGCTGCAATGATTTTGTCAGCCATATCGTCAACATAAACCTGCTCTGTTACATTCTTTGAACGGAACTCGGTGCTGTTAGCCTCTGTTACAAGAGCATCAAGCTTTGCCAAAGAATCATCTGTATAAACGCTTCTGTCAACATCGTTTACCAATTCCAAAGCATTGTCAACGTTTGTGTAGTCAGCAGGATTGTATTCAAGAGCGTCAATAGCTGCAACAAGGTCAGTTGCCATCTTATTAACTGCACACTGATAGAATGTTGTGTAATTAAGAACTACAGCGTTTCTTGCTGTTGTAACTCTTGCCCAAGATTCTGTTGTGTAGTCGTCAGCGTTAAGGCCTGAAGCTGTGTTGATAGCTGTGTTAACTGCTGAATAGTCTGCTGTTTTAACAACGAGACCTGCCATAGCTGTTTCAAGAGCTGTTTTAGCTGCGTCAATTTCGCCCTGAGAAACGTCTGAACGAGCACTGATGCGCTGAGCATTAGTGAGAGCATTCTTAAATGCATCCCATCCTGCTGAATAATATCTTGCCTGAGGCATAATACCCATTTCATCGCCAAGAGGATCAACAGGAACATAATAGTCAAGTGCGTCTTCAATTGTACCGCGAAGGTCAGCCTTGTTATAAACAACAAGATGAAGGTCAACTGCTGAGTGAGCAGCAATCAAACGTTTTGACTTGCTGTAGTAAGAATAAAGTTCTGAAATGAATGTATAGTAAACTTCTCTTGTGCCGTCATCAAGTGTGGTAAGAGCGTTTACGTAAGTTGTGCCGTTGAAGGGGATTGCAAGACCGTAGTTAGAAAGTCTGTAGTCATAGCTTGGAATTGTGCTGTAATTTCTGATGTAAATTTCAGTATCCATACCTGCAAAAGCAAGCTGGTTAGATGCTGTTGAGTTATTGGTTGTTTCACTGTCCCAAGTTGACTCGCCGGGAAGAACGCGGATATTACGAACTGTACGGATGTAGTCGCCTTCCTTCCAGCCATACTTAAGGTCCATAACTGCGTAACGGAGGTTGATGTTAGCACCGTTAAGAGCAGTACCCTTTGATGAGTCGATGTATGTTGTAGAAACAGGTCTCTGGCAGTCTACACCTGTGTTGGTGTATTTGTTGCCGTCACCGTCGTCTTTACCGTGAAGAACCAAACCGTAGCCTGTTGAGTTAGCAGCGCTTGTGCCCCAACCCTGTGCGCTCATGCTTACGAAATCGTAATAACCGTGAGCCCAAACAGAGTCATCTTCTTTAAAAGTATCACTACTGTCAGCAACACCTGTGCCAACACCGTAATATGTACCGAATGTGTTCAAACCGAGAATACGGTAAACAGCGTCCAACTCTTCGGCTGAATGTAAGGCAGACTTTGTTCTGTGGGTGTCAAGGAAAAGACCTGCGGGCTGAATGATGCCTGCAACATATGAGCTTGCATAAGCTACATAGTTGTTAGTAACGCTCTTACCCGTGAGCTTATCGGTGTATGTGTAAGAATAACCGATTTCAAAGTCAAGGTATGAACCTGCAGCTGCAGTACCACCTGTGATAGTCCAAATCCAAGTGTTGTTGTTAGGATTGGTCTGTGAGAAAGTGATTGATGAGTTGTTTGAACATGAAATTGTTACATTCTTATTGTTAGCCAATGAAAGGTCTGAAACGAATGTAATCTGACCGAGGCTTGGTGTTTCACCTGCGTAAGCTTCGGCTGAGTAAGTGCTCGTAATCGCAGGAACACCTGAAGGGGTGGCTGATACGATTGTTGAGCCCTGAGCCATTGAACCTGATGCAGCAGCAACACGAACAATGTCAGGAGCAGTAACGGTAGCCATAGGTATAATTTCTCTACCTGTACCGTCATCTACCATAGCTGTGTTTGCACTCACTGATTCACCTGTTGAAACTTCAACTGCAAAAGCGCTCATAGGCACTATTGAAAGAAGCATAACAACAGAGAGAATAACACTGAGAACTCTCTTAGAGATTGTCATAACAATATCCTCCTTTAAAATCTTGAGATATGTATAGATACTACTATACATTATGACATGGTATAATTATAGCTAAAGCCAAATTAAAAGTCAACAATTTTAACCAACTAAAGTTATTTTTTTACAAAATTAACAAAAAGATAAGTCTGTTTTTGTATATTGCGATTTATGAAATATACATCCCTTATATGCAGCCAACAAAAAAAGCAGGGGAATTGCCCCCTGCCTGTTAATCATTTTTTCTTTTTACTCTTTATTACGAATAATACAATCACAGCGGCACCGACAACAAGCACAGCAACAGCTGCAATTATGATAACTGTTTTTGAGTTGCCGTCATCTGTATCATTCTTTTCAGCGGGTTCATCTTCCGATCCGCTTTGAGCCGGGGTCTGCTGAGCCTCGCCTTCAACAGAATCTCCGATTTCACTGTCAACAGCTTCATCCACATTATCGGCAGAAGTCTGTTGCGGATATTCTGTTGCGTCCTGCTCAGTTTTTTCGGTTGCACCCTGAACCGGGGCTGTTAAATCATAATCAAAGTTTACTGCAATGTTTTCAAAAGAAGCTGTCTGACAGTTGGTAAAGTCAAGTGTTACATCCTCTTCAGCAAACTTTGTGCCCGGCACTTTGGCAAATGTTAAAGTGATAACTGACTTTTTGCCGTCAATGGCTTTAAAGCCGATTGTGTTTGCCATAGAAACCTTAACAGGGTTCTGATTCTGATTTATGCTGCAGATTGAAAGTGCATCGTTATCATTAAGATATTTTTCAAACGCAACATAACCTGCACCTTTTTCGCAAGATTTCAGTTCAAGGCGAACTCGGTCATATGAAACGTCAATATCGAGGGCTGAAAAGCCTGTTCCGCCGTCATAATCAAGCACAAGGGTCAATTCATTATCGGTTTCACTGCTGATTCTCAAAGTGAAATCAATTTCGTCAGCAGCCGAAGCTGTAAACGGAATCAATGACAAAACCATAAACAAACTGATAACAACTGAAATTATTTTTTTCATTCTTATATCCTCCCGTTAAAAAATAATATTTTTATAAAGCTCAATATCTTTTTTATCCAAACTGTCATCACAGTTTAAATCCATTGCAATCAACTGAACTGTTGAAAAATTACCTTTGCCCGAATTTATATATTCTATCAGGTATGTAATATCAAGCCCGTCACACATACTGTCACCGTTAACATCACCTTTGAGGCAGACAACAAAAGTTTCAGAGGTATTCTTATCCGTAACTGTAACTATTGAGCCAGTACCCACCACACCTGCAAAAGGCGATGCAAAGCTGATGTCTGCACCGTTTAACTGAATAAACCGTTGTGCAAAATCCTCCTCTTTGATAAGAAGGCTGTTTATGTGAACAAATTCACCTTCAACCGTTACACCGTCAGACCAAGCATAGCTTTCATCGCTGTCAAACACAGCATACAAAACAATATTGGTATCACCCATTAAAACTTCAGCTTCATCGGCATAAACTACCTTACCGCCTGACTCGGTTGACCACCCTGCAAAATCCACACCGTCAACGGTGAAATTATTGGGGTTAAGCTTGAGCTCAGAGCCTTCTAAAGCCATCTGATGATTCATACCTCCTGTTGCCGAACCACCGATGAAATTAACAGTAGGGGTAAAGGTGAGATATTCGAGCAGCACCCAACCCGCGGAGCCGTTACCGTAATAAAACGCACCCCAACCGTCTTCAATCTGATGAATATAAACCTGCTCGCCCGAAGTCAGCTTGTCCACACGTGAATACGAAGTGGAAGGGCCGCTTCTCACATTGAGGGTGTCTGTGTCTATGGTGTAAAAGCCGATACCTTTCTCGGTTGAGTTATGATTTGAAATCTGTTTACAATAAGATGAATTGAGTGAAATCCAACCAAGTGAATCGCCAAAACGGATTGCTCCCCAACCATTATTCACGCCAAAAACATAAACCTGTGACTCTTTGCTCAACTTGCCTAAGGAGAGATATTCCGTTCCCGGTCCTGTTCTGACATTGAGGCTTTCAGCGATAATGTTATACATTCCGAAGCCTGTAGAATCCACAACAGCTTCATCTTCGGGTTTATAGTCAACTGAACCCGGGTATCCGTTAAAACCGTATTTTTTAATAAAAGTTGAGTAATCTTTATAGCAATGGTTAATATCAACCTTGCCTGAAATTCCGTTGACCGAGCCTGATTCAGTATACTGCCACATATCATACCGACCTTTATAAGTGCAGGTATCGGTATACTGAGCAACCCAGATTGAGCAATCAGAAAATTCTGACGGATAAAGTAGCTCCGACAGCCAATATTTATTGGCATATACTCCCGGATAATATCCGTTTTCAAAAAGGGTCTGGCAAAAAGCTTTGGCAATATCAGTTCGTTTCCTGTTGGTTGTTTCATTTTGGACTATGTAGTCTTCCATATCAATGTATATGGGCATATCCGGCTTACAGTTATATTTTTTCAGCGTTTCAATTACCCATTCAGCTTCTTCAACAGCCTGGTCAACCGTAACCGCCAAAGAATAGAAATAACAACCGAAAGGAATTGAATAGGTTGAACAGCCTTGATAGTGAGAATAAAACAGATCGTCTTCGGCAATACTGTCACGCACAACCGAGCCACGATAACCGATACGTGCAATTACACCGTCAACCGAAAGCGACAGCTTTTGCCAATTTATAGAGTTGTTCCATTTTGAAATATCAATAACCTTAAGCTGAGCATCTTCAGGCTGAGTAGCAATGGCAGGGCCGTCAGCCAAAAGCATAACAGCAAAAACAATAAAAACGCAGAATATTCTTTTTATTGCTTTTTTGAACATACACTGCTCCTCCATACTTAATCATTTTAATGATAGCATAATGTAAAGGATTTGTCCACATTTTTATTGAAAGAACAAATTTTTGTGGTATAATGCCAATCAGTATACAGAAAGGCAGATTTTATGAAAACAAAAAGTATATTTGAAAATAATTTTTTCTTTATAATATTTGCAATAATATGCACAGCCTTGTGGGGCACGGCTTTCCCCGGGGTTAAATTGGGCTACGAATGGTTTGAAATCGGCACTGATGAAACGGGTTCAAAGCTGATGTTTGCAGGTGTCAGGTTTGCACTGGCAGGAGTAATTGTGTTGGCGGTGTATTTTATTAAAAACCGACGTTTTCCTGCTTTTACTAAAAAAGAAGCACCCACTATCCTTACACTGTCAGCAGTGCAGATAACGGGCAACTATTTCTTTTATTATCTTGGTCTTTCGGTCACAGCAGGCAGCATTGCAAGTGTGCTCAATTCATTTGACACTTTTTGTTCTGTTCTTTTGGTTCCGCTGTTTTTTAAAAACGACAAGCTCACCACAAAAAAGCTTGTTGGCTGTGCAATAGGGTTAGCAGGTATAATTCTTGTAAACATCGGCACAGACAGCAGTTTTTCATTCACCATAAACGGTGAAGGTTTTCTTTTAATTTCTGCACTGTTTTCAACATTAGGAATTATGGTAAACAAAAAAGCCTCAATGAAAATTGACCCGATGATAGTGACGGGATACCACCTGCTTTTCGGCGGAATTATATTAATCATTATCGCTTTCGCTTTTGGCGGAACTATCAGTTTTTCAAACGCAAAAGCAAACCTTTGCCTTGTGTATCTTTCACTTGTGTCTGCAGTTGCGTTTTTAATCTGGTCACAGCTTTTAAAGCATAACCCTGTCAGCAAAGTGAGTGTGTTTAAGCTGATGACTCCGATTTTCGGCAACGTTTTTTCAGCAATTGCGTTGAGTGAAAACATTTTTGATCCGTTACATATTGTTTCGGTTTTATTGGTTGCATTAGGAATTGCAACAGTCAACTTTGAAAAGAAAAAATCGGCATAGCCAAGCTACACCGATTGATTTGTGGTTATATCAGCTGTCGTTGCGGCGACAGCTTTTATTATTGCCTCAGGCGAAATCTCAACCTGATATCCAACCTTACCTGCACTGACCGTAACAGTTTTTAAACTTAAAACATCCGAATGAAAAACGGTTTTAAAAAGCTTCTTCATTCCTACAGGGCTACACCCTCCGTGAATATATCCGGTGAGGGGAAGCAGTTCTTTTTGCTTTATCATTTCAACTGATTTTTCCTGAACGGCTTTTGCAGCCTTTTTTAAATCGAGCTGACCGTCAGACGGCACAACAAACACATAATAGCGTTTGCTTGCACCCTGAGTTACAAGAGTTTTGTAAACCTCATGCGGTGCTTTATTAATCATTGATGCAACAGTTACTCCGTCAGGAGCATTACCGTCAGGGGTATGATATTCATGTGGAATGTACGGGATTTTCTTCTGATCAAGAATCCTCATAACATTTGTTTTAATATTAGCCATTATTCCTTACCGTTCCAACAATATGTGCAAAGCTTGCAAGGCTCGATGCCGATTGATTCAATCATATCATCAAGGCGATGGTAGCGAAGAGAAGTGAAGTTAAGCTCCTTACGGATTTCTTCAACCATTTCTTCATAATTCTTGCTTGTGGGGTCTGCATAATCAGCAAGAACATCAGGGTCACAGGCTCTGTCACCCTCACGTTTGAGAATAACACGGCGGGCAATCAAATCAAGCTCTGATGTTGAACGTGAGAAGTTGAGATATTTACAGCCGAACATAATCGGCGGACAAGCAGGGCGGATATGAACCTCTGAAGCACCCGAGCTATATAAAAACTCTGTGGTTTCGCTAAGCTGAGTTCCGCGAACAATTGAGTCATCAATGAACAAAAGCTTTTTGCCTTCAATAAGCTTCTTAACAGGGATAAGCTTCATATGAGCAATCATATTACGCTGTGACTGATTTGTTGGCATAAATGAACGCGGCCATGTTGGTGTGTATTTAATAAACGGACGTGTGTACGGAATCTGTGCCTCGTTTGAATATCCGATTGCGTGAGCAATACCCGAATCAGGAACACCGGCAACGCTGTCAGGCTTAACATCGTCACGCTTTGCAAGGAGCTTACCGCAGTCATAACGCATCTGCTCAACGTTTACCCCCTCATAGCTTGATGTGGGGTAACCGTAATAAGCCCAAAGGAATGAACAAATTTTCATCTCTTTGCCTGCAGGGGCAACAGTTTCACAGCTTTCAGGGGTAAAGTAAACAATCTCTGCAGGACCTAATTCTTTATAATCTTCATAACCTAAGTTAAGGTAAGCAAAGCTTTCAAATGAAGCACAAAATGCACCATCTTTCTGACCGATAACAATTGGGGTTCTGCCCACTTTGTCGCGTGCGGCATAAATACCTTTTTCAGTAAGCAAAATAATACTCATTGAGCCCTTGATTTTATCCTGAGCATTGCGTATACCTTCAACGATAGTCTTTTTCTGATTTATAAGAGCTGCCGTTATTTCGGTGGGGTTGATTGTTCCGCCACTCATCTCAAGAAAATGAGTATGACCTGACTCAAAGCAATCCTTAACAAGCTCGTCAGGGTTATTGATTCTGCCCACAGTGGTAATAGCAAAGCTACCAAGATGAGAGTGAACCAACAACGGCTGGGGCTCAAAGTCAGAAATACATCCTATACCGAGGTTACCCTCAAGTTCTTCAACATCTCGCTCAAATTTGGTTCTGAAAGGAGAGTTTTGTATGTTATGAATTGCACGCTGAAATCCGCTTTCGCCGTAAACAGCCATACCGCCTCGCCTTGTGCCAAGGTGAGAATGATAATCTGTTCCGTAAAACAAGTCAAGCACGCACGATTCTTTTGAAGCTACTGCAAAAAATCCACCCATAATTTTGCCTCCAGGTATAAGAGTTTGCCACCATATGTAAGCAAGTTTTATTTTAATATATATATCCGCTTTCGTCAATTGACTATATTACAAATTTTTATTTACAAATCAGTTTTATTTTCATCAATTGTTTTATTTTTTCTGCTCTTCACCAAATGACCGATTGCCATACCAACTGCCGAAAACACACAGCCCGCAATCAGGCAGGAAAAATTTGGGTCATTCATCTTATTAAACGTAACCATATTTGCAAGGCTGAAAGAAAGATATTCCGACAGCATATACATAACGCCAAAGAAAATAATCCACAGCCATTTTTTGTTACTTTCAAAATTTCTGCCGATAAGTGCGGCAGTAACAAGAGTAACAGCCGGAAGAATCAACCATAAAACAAGAATTGAATACACTGCCGCATCAACCTCGCTCACCGACCAGAAAACGAGCAATGAAACAGCCCAGATTATCATATAAGAAAGAATAATCATAAGCTTTGATAATTTTTGCTTGCTTTTAACAATGTTCGTGCTTTCTTCAAGATATTCTACCATCTTTTTGTCCTCCTTAAGTAAAGAGTCAAGGCTGACGGAATACAAATCGCTCAACGCAATCACGCTGACAATATCGGGATATGTTTTATTGTTTTCCCAGTTAGAAATTGTCTGACGACTTACTCCGATTTTTTCAGCCACAAACTCTTGAGTTAAATCGCAATTGATTCTTGCAGTTTTAAGCTTCTGTCCGATATCCATCCAAACCTCTCCTTTCACCTAAAGATTAAAACAAAAAGCACGCTTAATCAATCAAATGTGTTTTACATCGTCCAAATATCGTGTCAAAATGGTTTGACATTTGCACTTAATCCTTTCTTTTTAATAAAACCGCACACTCTATATGCCCGGTCTGGGGGAACATATCAAACGGGGTGGCGGATTTTATTTCATATCCGTTTTTCAAAAGGTAACGTAAGTCTCTCGCCTGTGTTTCGGGATTGCATGAAACATAGACTATTTTCTTAGGCTTTGCAACACAAAGAGATTTTAAAAATTTAAGGCTGCACCCTGCCCTTGGCGGGTCGGTGAAAACCACATCAAAGGTGTTGCCATTTTTGCTCTCTTTTTCAAGATAAGCACCTGCATCACCACAAACAAAATCCATGTTGTCAGCACCATTTAAAGTGGCGTTTATTTTTGCATCCTCCACAGCGGCAGAATTTACCTCAACACCAACACCGCTTTTCGCCTTTTCTGCTGCAATAATGCCAATTGTTCCTGTTCCGCAATATGAATCCAAAAATGTGCTATTTGCATCAAGGTCTGCAAGCTCGACTGCTTTTTGATAAAGAGCCTGTGTCTGATGTGAATTTATCTGATAAAAAGAACGTGAGGAAATTCTGAAAGTCTTGCCACAAAGCTTGTCCTCAATATATCCGTTACCAAAAAGAGTTTCTTCTTTTTCGCCGTTCATAATAACAGCATCACCTGTATAGATACTTCTGACAACGGTAGTTATTTCACCGTGTTTTTTTACAAGTGCATTCACAAACTGACGCTCTTTTGAAAACTCACCCTCGTTTGTTACAAGAGTTACCATCACCTGTCCTGATGCTTCGGCAACTCTCACCGTTGCACTTCGCAGAAAGCCTTTTTTAGTTTGGTGGTTATAGATTTTTATTTTGAAGCTTTTAATAAGCAAAGCAAGGGTGTTAAAAATTTCGTCAGCAAGCTGAGGTTGAAGCAGGCATTTTTCAACGGCAGCCACTTCACCTTTGGCTGACTGATATATTCCCCAACGCACGGTCTTGCTCCTGTCTTCAAAAAAGACGGCACTCGCCTTGTTTCTGTATCGAAACTCTGCGGGTGCCGGAACAATCCTTTCAACGTTGCATATACCCGCCAAAGCTTTATTTACCTTGCTTTGCTTGAGCTTAAGCTGTTCAGGATATGTCAGATTTTTAAGCTGACAACCTGAACATTTTCTTGATGCGGTACATTTTGCGTTAATGGTGTTTGTTTTCATAATTAATTCTCTTTAAAATCAGTGTATTTAATTGTGGTTTTTGTGCTTGCACTCACCGGGCCGCCGAAAACGTAGTCAAAATCAAGGCTACCCATATTAAAGTTGGTATTAAAGCTTATCTCAACAGAAACAAAATTTCTTGTGGAATAATCAATAACAGCCTTAAGCTTAACGTTGCTCACTTTAACCGTTGCCCCTGTGGTGCTTGCACCGTATTGAGAAACCTTGCTGTTAAAGCTTTCAATGGTCATATAATCTTTGGTTAAAATTGAAACTGCATCGCTGCCGTCAGCAGAGTCCTTTTTGATAGAAAATTCTACCGTAACCTTGTTGCCTTCAGCTGTTGCAGACATTTCGCTGATATTTTCTGCACTGAGCTCTTTAATTGCAAAAGCTTCGGTTACATCATCGCCTGCAAAATATGTTGATTCCAGCGAAGACACACCTGCCATATCACCAACGGCATTATTAAGCGCATTTCTGTAAGAATCCGTTGCTCCTCTGACTGAGGCAAGTGAGCCTGTTGAGCAAGAAGTAAGAGTACAGGTGTTCTTTTTAACAAAGTCATATGTAGTGCTTCTGAAAAGCTTTAATGAGCCGTTAAAATATTTTAAAATTTCTTCGTCACCCTTCGGGGCAACTGCCACCACATTTTCATCAGTGGTTTTAACTGTTTTTGTAATATCAGTTGAAACCGTAACCGGTCGGTTTGTGGTCTTGATATCTTCTTCATCCTGATTTATATTGCAAGAACAAAGCCCTGCAACAGAGCATAAAACAATCAGAAGTGATAAAATTTTAATTGCATTGTTTTTCATAAAATCACCGTAATTGCAAATTAAAACAGCATTTTTGGAAACTCGTTATAAAGGTGAGATAAATCGTTGTGATAAGATAAAATTATATCGTCACCGTAACGACCCGTACCCTGCTGATAAAATATAAATTTGGTAACACCCGTGTTGCTGAATGACATATCAAACCCCGTCTGAGGCGGAATTTTTAAAGCACTTAAAAACATTGACGTGTTAAAACATCCGTGAGCTGTGAGCATAATCTTTTCACCTGAATTAAATCGGTTGTGAAGATATTCCCATATTTTTTCTGCACGTGCAAGGTTCCAATAATCGTCGGTGCCTTTTGAGGCAACAATCATTCTTTCTGAGTTTAATCCCTCAGCAAGCTTAACAGGGTAGTTTTGCTGAAGCTCAGGAAGTGTAAAACCGTAATAATCTTCAGGAACCCCTGTTTCTGAAAGCTCGGGTATAATTTCGATTTCTTTTGCACCATTTTCAGGTTGAGTTTTTATAACTTCATTTGCTGTTGAAACAGCCCTTCTCAAACCGCTTGAAAAGACAAAATCCAAAGGATACTCCTCAAAGCGTTTGCCAAGGAGCAACGCTTGACGCTCACCGTCATGGCTGAGGGCAGGATCCTCCCTGTCAACAAAGCTGACATCTGTTTTGCCGTTATGGCCGATATTTCCCATTGATTCACCGTGACGCACAAGGTAAACCTGAAATTTTATAATTCCGTCTGCCATTTAAATTCCCCTTAAAGTGAAAAATCTTCCTGAGTGAACTTGGGCATTTCAGGTGCTCTGCGAGGAACCCTTTTTAACGGGTCGTACTCAAATTTTTTGCAGGTTGATTCAGGTAAGCGGATTCCTGTTTTTTTGCAAAGGATTCCGCTTCCGTCGGGAAGCTGTGTTCCAAAACTGCAAATTGCACAAATCTGAGGCACAGCTTTGCTGTCGATAATATTCTTTTTCATTTTAATCATTCCTTGAATAAATCTATTCATTCTATATATTATCACACTTTTCTTTTTGGGGCAAGGTCTAAAATTACCAAAGCTGATAAAAATAACATCCCAATCGTTGCAGGTACCGATACCGATACCCCTCGCGGCAAAATTTCACCTGCATTTGAGAAAACAGCAACCTGACAAGGGAACAGCTTAAAAAGAATATAACTGATTCCCATACTGAGAGTGGCATTAAACACCCTTGACACTGCAAAATACCTGTATTTAAGCCCAACCGATGATATGTAAGCAAAAACCTGCCCATGCACCGCAACACCTGCCCAACCCAAAACAAAAGCAACAAACGGCAAAGGGAAGGAATCAACCGCAACCCGACATCCCCCTGTTACCTCCGCAAGCATAGTTACCCAATGCTTTAAATTTATGGGTAAAGATGATACATTAATCATATTTAATAATACTGAAAGCATAACAATCCACCCGCAGATGCTGAGAATCGCAGCTATACTTTCACTAACGGCATTAACTAACGGTGACGAATCACGGTTAATTTCAAAGTCAGCTTTAACATCTGATTTGTCTTTAAAGAATCTTGAAACAACACCTGTTAAAAACGATGCCGCACACAGCCCGATAAGCAGAATTACACCTGCACGCTTGCTGCCGAGCATAAAATAGCCGACAACATTTATAACAAAAGCAGGACCCGGGTTAACACAAAACAGCAACATTCGTTTGCCTTGGTTTTGGGTCAGGCTTCCGTTTTTTACACAATCAGAAACAAGCTTTGAACCAACAGGAAAGCCCCCTACCGTGCTCATCAAAAAAATCACACCTGCCTGCCCAGGCAAATCAAAGAGAAAGCGTGAAACTTTTTTACACTTATTGCCTAAAAAAGCAAGACATCCCGATTTTATCATATATGACGAAACTGCCATAAACGGAAACAGTGAAGGTATAACTGTGGATGCACAAATTTCCAAGGCTATTTTCGCTCCGTAAACAGCAGATTCACTGCATATAATCAACAAAAGCATACACGCAATCACAGACACAACTTTTATTGTTGTTTTCATGGTATTATTCAAGCAAATCACCCATAAATATATATGGCAAAATGATAATTTTAACAACAGGTGGTTTTATGAAAAATAAAAATTCTTCTTTGATGCAAAAGCTCGATCTTCCGGAGGATTTAACAAAAAACGGTTATCATATTGAAATTTTCAATTCCTGTGCTGTTATTGACGGATGCCGTAGCGTTGCCGAATACAACGAAGGAAAAATCAGACTCAGCCTTAGTGATGCATGCATCAGCCTTATAGGTAACAATCTGACTATCCGCAGTTTTTCATGCTCTCAGGTTACAGTTGACGGCCGCATTTGTGCCGTTGAAATCAATTGAGGTGACAGCTGATGTTTATAATTGAATTGTTAAGATTCTTTTCAGGTTATGTTCGGTTCAAAGGTTCGGGAGGATTCAGTGAAAGATTTATAAACCTCTGCTCAGTGCATGATATTCCATTGTGGAATATAGCTTATCACGGAGATTATTTTGAAGCATACACAACAATCAACGGATATCGCAAAATTTCAATCTGTGCACGAAACAGCGGCGTGAAAATCAAAAGAACCCGTTCAGCAGGAATACCTTTTGTGCTGAACAGGCTCAAACCAAGAGTCGGTTTGCTGTTTGGGGCAATATTTTTTGTAGTTTGCCTTGCCTTTTTATCAAATAAAGTCTGGGTAGTGGAAATAAGCGGAAACAAAACAGTACCTGATGACATAATACTCACTGCAGCTGTAGATGCAGGATTAAACTTTGGAGAAAAAACTGACAAGATAAACGCTGTGCAACTGTCACTTAATACCTGTAAAAAAATCGACAAGCTTGGCTGGGCAGCAATCCGGGTAAACGGTTGCTGTGTTTATATTGATGTAACCGAAGCCGAGCCCGCCCCTGAAATTGAAAACCGTGAGGGTATTTACAACCTTGTTGCTTCAAAAGATGCACAGCTTGTTATTTTAGAATGTTACCGTGGCACTACACAGGCCAAAAGATTCAGTTCGGTGTTGAAAGGTGATATTCTCATAAGCGGAACTGCCGATAACAAAGATGAAACAACTTCGCTTGTTCATGCCTCAGGCTATGCAGTCGGGCGAACCGTAACTGCTATTGAAGAAACTACCGACACCACAATCAACACTACTGATTTTAATATAATAAAAAGAATATTCAGGCTGAATTTTTTTAGCATACACATTCCGATAGGCAAAGCTCCCGATAAATATCATCAAAAATTTATCAGCACTAAAAATCTCAGCTTTAACGGACGGGATTTGCCAATAAGCATAACTTGTGAGCAGTATTATACCAAACAACAAAAAAATAAAACGATATCGGTTAAAGAAGCAAAAATGATTTCGATGAGCAGATTTATGAATTCTGCTGCGAACTTCTCACAGGGCAAGCAGATTATAAACTCTTCTGTATCTTTTAATGAAAATCAAAATTCAGCAACTGTCAGCGGTGAGTTTATCTGTTATGAAAATATCGGCTCCGAAGCTCCGCTTGAAATCGAATTGGCAGAATAAAAGGCCCATGCGATTTGCACGAGCCTTTTAATATTATACTGTAATAAGTCCGGTTGCGATCTGAAGAACAATCAAAGCGTCACCTGAGTTTGGTGAACCACTACCGTCAAGGTCTGCATTAAGAAGAGCATCACCTGTAAGGTTTTTCAAACCGGTTGCGTGCTGAAGAATAGCCAATGCATCTGATGAAGCAATCTTTCCGTTACCGTCGATATCAGCGCTGAGCTTTCTTACATATGCGTGTCTGATATATTCACCGCAAACACCGCAGGAAATATCATTTTTACCTTCAAATCTGTAGGTAGGTCTTGTTACAACGGTTGTAACATAATTGCTGTGACCCTTGGCTGCCAATTCCTCAGTATCAACTGCTTCACCGCAAACAAGGCAAACCTTGTGCTTCATACCAACCTTGGTGCATGATGGTTCAATAATGGTCTTCCAGCTACCGGGAGTGTGAGCCTTTCTGCTGATAGCTCTGCTTTCATAAACCTCGTTACATACTGAACAATAATGCTCAATTGCACCTTCTTTTGCGCAAGTTGCAGCAACTGTTTTCCATTCGCCTGATTTATGACCTTCAGCTTTCTTTTCTTCAGTTTCATAAACTTCGTTACAAACTGTGCAATAGTGCTCTTTAAGACCATCCTGTGTACAGGAATATTCAGTTACTGTTTTCCATTCGCCTGACTGATGACCGGGAGCATCAGTTTTAACAGTATCAAGGTCTTCATTACAGGTTGAACAATGTTTAATCTTATGTAAACCTGTTGTGCAGGTTTCTTCAACAACTGTAATCCACTGCTCTGTATGGCCTGTTGCATCAATTGTGTCATAAGCAACTATTTCACCGCAAACTTCACAAGCCTGAATCTTTACACCGTCGTCTTCACAAGTTGCTTCTTTGGTTACTACCCATTCGCCGGCTTTGCAGCCTGTTTCAGGAACTTCTCTTGTTTCTGCTTCACCCTCGTGATATCCGCAGAAACGGCACTGCTTTGTTTCAACGCCTGCTTCTTTACAGGTAGGTTCGGTTGTTACAACCCACTGAACGTCATGGTCAACAACGGGAACTTCTGCTTCATACTGAGCATCTCCGCAGTTTACGCAAATCATTGCTTCAATACCGGTTTCCTGACAAGTAGGTTCTTTAACAAAACCTTCCTGATACATATGCTTAAGTGCAGGAATTTCTCTCTGGTCAATAATATATTCACAATCTGCACAATATCTTACTTCTTTACCTACAACATCACAAGAAGCAGGTGTAAGAACAACCCATGTTTCAACTTCAGGGTCTGTGTGATCTTTAACTTCAGCAGGGCTAGTGGAAATTACTTTCTTACAATCCTGACAAACATGATTTATCAAGCCTTCTGTTGTACATGTTGATTCAGTAGCAACTACATCAACCAATGCTCCATGTTCTTTTGCAGGTGCAACTTCAGATTCGTCATGGTAACCGCAGAAAGAACAGTCTTTGATAACTACACCTTCAACTTCGCAATCAGTGTAAACAAGATTTACTGTGTAGAATGAATTATCATCTGTGTGATAAGGGCAAAGAACCTGGAATTCAACCTCTGTTGTTCCGAGATATTCTCCACGGCCTGTGATAATAATCTTTGCGGTGCCGATATTTACGTTATCGGTATAATACATAGCATAATCCTGACCAAGTGTCATAAGCTCGTTTTTAGAGTTGTACACCTTAAGAGCCGAAAGTTCAACAGGGTTACCTGTGAAATAAACCTTTTCATCTACGCCCTCATATTTGCAGTCAGCAACATTTTCAAAATATTCAACCTTATGGCTGTTTTTCTGAGCGTATGTGTCTGCTTCAGAGCCTTTGATGCACTTAACAACAAACTTGTCGGATGTGCCGTACAAAGAGTTAGCACCAAACTTTGTTGTTTCTGAAAAAACAACAATTCTCTCAAGGTTTGAGCAACCAAAGAAAGCTGCAGTACCAACTTCGGCAACATTTTTGCCGATTAAAATTTTTGTAATTGTTTCACAGTTGCTGAACGCACCGCTGCCGATAGAAACAACAGGACAAGCATCTTTGCTGTCTGCAGGGTCATCATACTCAGCAGGCACAATGAATGTTGATGCATTTGCACCATTAAATTTAACAAGTCTGTAACCACCGAGGGCACTTACATACTCCCAATCGCACAATGTGGTGAGGTTAGCCTCAACCTTTGCATTGTTTGTGTATGGTGCAAACTTATCGGTAACATTTGCCAATGTTCCGGGGGCAGCAGCATTTGTCACAGTAATTGTCATATTCTGATTTTTGTTTAAATCAGACAAATCATTTGCCTTGAAACGGATTTTCATAAATTCTTCACCCTTATTAAAGGTGAAAGACTCAAGGGCTACAAAGCTCCATTTAACTTCACCGGGCTTGTTTGCACTGGTGCTGAAAATGTAGTCATTTTCAAGATTTGAATCATTTGTAGAAAACTTTGACAAAGCTTTATTAAGACCTGCACCGTTTTCCATGCTTACAACAGAGTAAATTTCACTGTTATAAGACAAAGTAACATCAAGGGCAGCTACAGGATCAAGAATAGGTGTGATGCTACGCTCAATCTTAACTACAACCTCAAACTCTTCGCCCTGACGTGTATTAACATCGTTCATCACTAAAAGTGGGCTTGCATTAGCCGCAAATGAAGAAACAGATGCAATACCAAACACCAAAGCAAAAGCAAGAATCATTGAAATTACTTTTTTGAACTTTGAATTTTTCATTGCAATATCCTCCCTTAGGTATATTAATATGCATAATAATAATATTACAATCTCATCAATATGTCAACACCAAAAAAGGAAAAACATGCATAAATAGCTCAGCTGATCATCTGATTTCTTTTTTATCTTTCTTAACTGATTAACAGAAATTTACTATATTCTTCATAAAAAAATCATCTAAATACAAATCCCCCTGATCTATATATCAGAGGGAAATAAACCATCATTTCAACATCAATCAGAAATCACTCTAATCTTTTCAATACTTTTTCAAACTCGGTGGAACTTCTGACAGAATCAAACTCATCGTGAAGCAACCATTTGTCACGAAGAATTTCACAAAGAGGGCGGGTATCTGATGTTTCAAAATCTGTTTTCTTCTCTGTTATTTCACCAACAAGAACCGAAGTGTATCTCTGCTCATCGGGTCTGTTATCAAAAGACTTCGCCTCGTCCACAGATAAATGCAGATGCTTATACATATTATCATAGTCACCCATAAGCGCATATCTTTTGGCTATATCAAAATCAAGCCATACATCACCCCAACTATTTTTGGGGCGGTTGCCGTCAAAAATAAGCTCTTCTAATTCAAAAATCTTTTTTATTGCAATATATTCTGTTTCAATATCAACCACATCAGCATCAGCCAACAGCCTTATAAACGACTTCAATGACTCATAGCTTTGTTTGATTGCTTTTTGTAAAAAAGGCAGTTCCTCGTCCTTTTCCAACACCCACCACATCTGCTGCTCTTTGCAAAGCTCCATTGGCGGAAAGATTTCATAAATCTTTTTTGCTAATTCTTTTCTATTGTGCAAAATATGATGAAACGCAAGCCTTGATGCAGCTTCAAGCCGGATATTAATATCGGGACAATATTTCATTATCCTTTCACCCAAAGCCGTAATTTCATCATCATATTTTTCCATATTCTCTTTCCATTCGGGAATATTGCCGTCATCGTCACCCGAACAAAAAAGAGCATACATCAGCTTATCAAGAAGAATATAGTTATTAGGATATTCCTTAACTCCTTCACGAGCAATTTTAATGCATTTATAAATATCACCTTTGCTGATTGCAACTTGAAAGCGTTCAAGGTATTTTTGCACATTTTCTTTTTCATTCAAATCATCAATACCCATAAGTTTATCGGTTGATATGCCAAAAAATGATGCAATGGTCGGTATAAGCTCAATATCGGGATAGCAGGAATTATTTTCCCAACGGGACACAGATTGGCATGATACACCCAGCACCTCGGCAAATTCTTCTTGCGTAATCTCTTTTTCTTTTCTTATTCTTTTAATCGTTTCACCTATATTCAGTTTCATAATAAACCTCTCTTTTAAAATTGAAAGTGCGCTCTTTCTGAATATATTGTGACACATCAGACAACAAGTTTCAATATCACATTAAGAGAGTTTTTGTTAACCATATAGTGAAAAGCAAAAAACCGCAGATAATTCTGCGGTTAAAATCGTATTAAGTTACGCACCTTCAAAACTGAACAAAGTGGAAGTAATGGTGGAATGAATGGTGGTTAGAAAAGACCAATCAAATAAAGAAATCGTAGAAACCAAAACATGGTCAAGCCCTCGACCTATTAGTACTGCCCAGCTGAAGCCATCAC
>JAFTXJ010000015.1 GCA_017461625.1 Clostridia bacterium | reverse complement strand
CAACTGCACTTTCAGCAGCACAGAAGAAGGCAATGAACCTTGACGGCGACGCAAGAAACCGTATCACAACCACAGACTTAGGTGTTCTCAGATCTGCATTGAGCAACGGCACTGTTATTAATCAGGTTAATCCTGCTCAGTGATCTAATTAATCAATCCGCCCACTGATAAAGTGGGCGGGAGCTAAGGCTTTATTCCATTGAAAAAATGGTTAAAGATAAAATTTTAGGAGGAAATATTCATGTTAAAGAAAGTATTATGTGTAGTTCTTTCACTTGTACTTGCATTGGGCGCAGTATCAGTTGCAGCTTTCGCAGCTACAGCAGATGACCTTGCAACAGCAGTTGCAAAGCTTCCCGATGATTACAATGCACAGTTCTACAACGACGAAACCGTTGCAGCTATCAAAGCTGCAAAAGATGCAGCAGCAGCTGCATCAACAGAGGCTGAAATCGATGCAGCCATCGCACTTTGTGACACAGCTTATAACCTTGTTACAGAGCTTGCTTATGACGCATTTGATGCTCCCTACTATGTAAACCGTGACGAATCTAAAGCTATTGTTAATTACAACATTAATGCAGACGTTACTAAGGTTAAACCCGGTGAAACATTTGACGTTTCAGTTTCACTCAGCACAAACTTCTATCTTGGCGACGCAATGCTTGCTCTCGCTTACGATCACACAGTTTTTGAAATTCAGGACGTAGTTAACCCTGCTGAACTTTCAGGCATCATGCTTTTCGACCCCGCTAACTACAATCATATGGACAGAGTAGATCCTTACGGCTTCGTTCCTAAAGAATGGAACTATGAAAATGCAGACGGCGAAACAGCTCTTGATAAGTATAGCTTGATGACAATGACAACTATGAACGATGATACAGATGTTGTTGTTGGTGAAACAAAAACTTTCTATCCTACAACTGAAACAGAAATGTTCACAGTTACTTTCAAAGTAAAAGATGACGCAGCAGACGGCGTTGGTAAAATCTTTATCGACGATACAGTTGGTTTCCATTACTTTGAATATGAAACAGATGAAGATTTCTATGAGCAGTGCTTCTCATTCACAAGAGGCTGGAACGAAATTTTGATTTTACCTGAACCCACAAAGAGATATGACGGTTCAACTCTTCAGCATGGTGGTCTTTGGATCGATACACAGGCTGCTTATGACCAGACAATGGTTTACGGCGGTGAAAACGCTACAGCATACACTTCAACTGACGTATATGGCGGTCAGGAAGTAGAAGTTAACGGTGTTGCAATCGATATGGAAATCGCTTCAACAAAACCCGCTGACTATACAAAGCTTGATGCAGCAGTAGCTGAAGCAGCTAACTATTCAGCAAACGACTGGACAGCAGACTCATACAAAGTTCTTTCTGATGCAGTTGCAGCAGCAAACAATTGTTCAAGAGACCTTACAGAAGAAGATCAGGCTACAATCGACGCTCTTGAAGCAGACATATATGCAGCTATCGAAGGTCTTGAAAGACAGCAGGCAGAAGGTTGCCCAATCGTTTCAATCACTCCTAACAGCGAAATCCGTTACATGCAGTATGCTAACCTTGACGTTGTTGTTAAGAATGCTCCTGCAATGAAGGTTCGTTTCGTTGACGAAGCTGGTAACACAATCACATACACAGCTGATGCTTCTCTTGTTAACAGCATCACTGATAATGGTGACGGTACCGAAACATGGAATCTCAGACTTGCTACATATGAGCTTGAAGAGACATACACAGTATATGTAAGATATGAAGATACCGGTTGGAATGAAGTAGCTTATATCTATGATATGGAAGCTGTTGATCCTGACACACTTGATGGCAGATTCATTTCTTATGACATCGTAGATGACTATGAAGGTGCTGTTTACTTTGGTTATAATGAAATTACAGTAGTAACCGGTATTGATGTTACTAAGGTTCAGTTCATGGAAAAGGGCAACACTTGGACATTTACAGGTGCAAACTCATCTTTTGTTGACGCTGATGGCGTTCGTACATGGACAATCAATATGAACTTCTCAACACTTGGTGATCATTCATATGATATCAGAACACGTACACTTAAGTCAGCCTTCACATCAACAGGCGCAACAATGGACGTAACTGTATTCTCTAAATAATCACAAAATCTTTAACCATTAAAGCTAATATGGCTGTCCCGTGAAAGCGGGGCAGCCTTTAGTTTTGCTTTTTAAAACTTTTTTAATTTTTCCTATTGACAGTTGAGGTAAAATGGTATATAATGTTACAACTATTATAATGGAATTTAATGTCTATTGGGTGTTTTTGGCTGTGTAAAAACTGCCGAAAATTCCGACAAAATCCGATTTATCCACCATAAATCATGGACGAAATTAAAAGAACGGAGTGGTTATTAGAATGGTGATTTATTCCCCGGAGGCCAGAGGCAAAAGAACTCGTCAGAGCTTCAGCAAAATCAATGAGGCTATGGAAATGCCAAATCTCATTGAGATTCAGAAGGATTCATACAAATGGTTCCTCGACACAGGCCTGAAAGAAGTATTCAGAGACATCGCTGATATCACTGACTACACAGGTAACTGGGTGCTGAAGTTTATTGACTATCGTATGGACGATAAGCCCAAGTACACCGTAAGAGAGTGTAAAGAGCGTGATGCTACTTATGCAGCTCCTATGCGAGTGAGAGCAAGACTCCGTAATAAAGAGACCGGCGTAGTTAAAGAGAGCGAAGTCTTTATGGGTGACTTCCCGATTATGACTGAAAGCGGTACCTTTATTATCAATGGTGCAGAGCGTGTTATCGTTTCACAGTTGGTTCGTTCTCCCGGCGTATATTATGATATGACTCATGATAAGACCGGTATCGAGCTTTATACAAACACAGTTATCCCCAACCGTGGTGCATGGCTTGAGTATGAAACTGATATCAATGATCTTTTCTATGTTCGTATTGATAAAAACAGAAAAATCTTTATAACCACCTTTATCAGAGCTCTCGGACTTAGCTCAGATGAGGATATCCGTGACTTCTTTGGCTATGACCCAAGAATTGAAGCTACACTTGAGAAGGATGAAACTAAAAACACTGAAGAAGCAATTATGGAAGTGTTTAAAAAGCTTCGTCCCGGTGAGCCTACAACTCTTGAGACTGCCAAAACTTATATTGATAATCTTTTCTTTGACCCTTATCGCTATGATATTTCAAGAGTCGGAAGATATAAGTATAACAAAAAGCTTTCAATGTCTGACCGTCTTGTTGGCTGCACTCTTGCTCAGCCTATAGCAAACGAGATGACGGGTGAAGTTGTTGCTGAAGCAGGCGAGGTTATCACTAAAGAAAAAGCATTTGCTATTGAACAGTCAGGTGCAATGGTAGCTTACGTTACAGTTGGTGATAAAGAAATCAAGATTATTTCCAATGGTATGGTTGAGATTGGCGAATATCTTCCTCAGTTTACTGTTGAGCAGCTTGAATCAATCGGCATTAATGAAAAGGTTTCATTCAAGGTTCTTAGTGAAATTCTTGAATCATGCGATGATGAAGATGCTATCTTTGAAGCTCTCAAGTCACGTTGTGATGACCTTATTCCTAAGCATATTACAGTTGATGACATTTTTGCATCAATTAACTATATTAACAGCATTGCTTTTGGTGTCGGCAGAACTGACGATATCGACCATTTGGGTAATCGCCGTATCCGTTCAGTTGGTGAACTCCTTCAGAACCAGTTCAGAATCGGTATTGCACGTATGGAAAGAGTTGTTCGTGAAAGAATGACTCTTCAGGCTCAGGAGGATGAAGACAAAATCACTCCTCAGTCTCTTATCAATATCCGTCCTGTTCTTATGGCTATTCGTGAGTTCTTCGGTTCATCACCCCTTTCTCAGTTTATGGACCAGATTAATCCTCTTGCTGAGCTTACTCACAAGCGTCGTCTTTCAGCCCTCGGTCCCGGTGGTCTTTCTCGTGACCGTGCAGGTTTCGAGGTTCGTGACGTTCACTACAGCCATTACGGTCGTATGTGCCCCATTGAAACCCCTGAAGGACCGAACATCGGACTTATTTCTTACCTTGCAACATTTGCAAAAATTAATAAATACGGCTTTGTTGAAGCTCCTTACCGTAAGGTTGTTGACGGCAAGGTTCTTGACGAAGTTCACTATATGACCGCTGATGAAGAGGATGAATTCATCGTTGCCCAGGCTAACGAACCTCTTAACGAAGACGGTTCATTCAAAAATAAGCGTGTTATGGCTCGTTACCGTGACGAATATCACGAGATGGATAACAACCGTGTTCACTATATGGACGTTTCACCTAAGATGGTTGTTTCTGTTGCTACAGCTATGATTCCTTTCCTTGAAAACGACGATGCTAACCGTGCTCTTATGGGTGCGAACATGCAGCGTCAGGCAGTTCCGCTTCTTACAAGCGATGCTCCTTTTGTAGGCACAGGTATGGAATATAAAGCAGCAGTTGACTCAGGTGTAGTTGTTGTTGCTAAGCGTGCAGGTACAGTTATTCACGTAAATGCAGATTTCATTGAAATCCAGGCTGACGAAGACGGTCAGATTGATAAATACACTCTCATCAAATTTATGCGCTCCAACCAGAGCTCATGCGTAAATCAGAAGCCGATCGTTTCTCTCGGTCAGCATGTTGATGCTAAAGAGGTTATCGCTGACGGTCCTGCTACCGACCACGGTGAAATCAGCCTTGGTAAGAACGCTCTTATCGGCTTTATGACCTGGGAAGGTTATAACTATGAGGACGCCGTTCTTATTAACGAAAAACTTGTAAGAGACGATGTTTATACATCAATTCATATTGAAGACCACGACATCGAGGCAAGAGACACAAAACTCGGACCGGAAGAAATCACCCGTGATATTCCTAACGTTGGTGACGATGCCCTCAGAGACCTTGATGAAAGAGGTATTATCCGCGTAGGTGCAGAGGTTCGCTCAGGTGATATTCTTGTTGGTAAGGTTACACCTAAGGGTGAAACCGAGCTTACTCCCGAAGAGCGTTTGCTTCGTGCAATCTTCGGTGAAAAAGCAAAAGAAGTCAGAGATACATCTCTTCGTGTTCCACATGGTGAATACGGTATTGTTGTTAATGTTGAAGTATTTACAAAAGAAAACAGTGACGAATTAAGCCCCGGCGTTAACAAGGTTGTTCGCTGCTACATCGCTCAGAAGCGTAAGCTCTCTGTAGGTGACAAGATGGCCGGTCGTCATGGTAACAAGGGTGTTGTTTCAAGAATTCTTCCTCAGGAAGATATGCCTTTCCTTGAGGATGGTACACCTCTTGATATCGTTCTTAACCCCTTGGGCGTTCCTTCCCGAATGAATATCGGTCAGGTTCTCGAGGTTCACCTCGGATTTGCCGCAAGACATTTGGGCTGGAGAGTTATGACTCCCGTATTTGACGGTGCCCATGAGGAAGATATTCAGTATCTTCTCACAAAGTCATGCTTCTTCAGGAAGGGTGACGAATTCATTAACTCAATTGTTGATGAATATGAAAAATCAAAAACCGATAAGGGCGAAGGTTTCCTTGTTGATGAACTTGTTGATTATGTTGCAGCACGTGCAACTGATGAACAGTATGCTCAGGTTATTGAAGATGCCCGTATCGCAAGAGACGGTAAGTCAGTTCTTATCGACGGCAGAACAGGCAGAAAGTTTGATAACCGTGTAACAGTCGGTGTTATGTATTATCTTAAGCTTCATCACCTTGTTGATGATAAGATTCATGCCCGTTCAACAGGTCCTTACTCACTCGTTACTCAGCAGCCCTTGGGCGGTAAAGCTCAGTTCGGCGGTCAGCGTTTCGGTGAAATGGAAGTTTGGGCACTTGAAGCTTACGGTGCAGCTTATACACTTCAGGAAATCCTTACCGTTAAGTCAGACGACGTTGTCGGTCGTGTTAAAACCTATGAAGCAATTGTTAAGGGTAACAATGTACCTCAACCCGGTATTCCCGAATCCTTCAAGGTTCTTGTTAAAGAGCTTCAGTCACTTGGTCTTGATGTCAGAGTTTATGACTCTGAAGAGCAGGAAATTGACCTTCGTCAGAATTTTGACGATGAGCTTGGTTTCTCTCAGGTAACTGATGATAAGGCATTCTCAAATGTTAACGATGCCGAAGCAGCAGAAGGCTACAGCCTTGAAGATGAAATGGGCAATCCTATTGAGGATGAAGAAGAAGAGCCGGACGAGTTCTCAGAAGAAATGTTCTCAATGGAAGATGCATTTGACGCTGACGATTTTTACGGCGACGATGAATAAGCCCAAAAGGCACTAACACAATTACTTCACTAAAGAAAAGGGGCAGTTACATTGGAAAATAACACCTTTGAATCAATAAAAATCGGGCTAGCTTCTCCTGAACAGATTCGCGAATGGTCTTACGGCGAAGTTACCAAGCCTGAAACAATAAACTATCGTACCCTTAAACCCGAAAAGGAAGGTCTTTTCTGCGAGCGTATTTTCGGACCTACAAAGGACTGGGAATGTCACTGCGGTAAATATAAGAGAGTTCGTCATAAGGGTATTGTGTGCGACCGTTGCGGTGTTGAAGTTACAAAAGCAAAGGTTCGCCGTGAAAGAATGGGTCACATTGAGCTTGCAGCTCCCGTTTCCCACATCTGGTATTTTAAGGGAATTCCGTCAAGAATCGGTCTGATTCTTGATGTTACTCCCAGAAACCTTGAAAAGGTACTTTACTTTGCATCATATATCGTTGTTGATCCGGGCGACACACCGCTTGAGAAAAAGCAGATTCTTGATGAAAAGACATATGCTGAATACCGTGAAAGATATGAAGATGACTTCAAGGCAGGTATGGGTGCTGAGGCAGTCAAAGACCTCCTTGCTGATGTTGATCTTGACGCACTTTCAGCAGAACTTCGTGAGGAACTCAACAGCAACTCGGGCCAAAAGAGAGCTAAGGCTCTTAAACGCCTTGAGGTTGTTGAAGCATTCCGTCAGTCAGGTAACAAGCCTGAATGGATGATTCTTGATGTTGTTCCCGTTATTCCTCCCGAAATCAGACCTATGGTTCAGTTGGACGGCGGACGCTTTGCAACATCAGACCTTAATGACCTTTACAGACGTGTTATCAACAGAAATAACCGTCTTAAGAAGCTTCTTGAATTAGGTGCTCCCGAAATCATTGTTCGCAATGAAAAGAGAATGCTTCAGGAAGCAGTAGATGCTCTTATTGACAACGGTCGCCGCGGACGTCCCGTTACAGGCCCCAATAACAGAGCACTCAAATCACTTTCCGATATGCTTAAGGGTAAACAGGGCCGCTTCCGTCAAAACCTTCTCGGTAAGCGTGTTGACTACTCAGGCCGTTCAGTTATCGTTGTTGGTCCCGAGCTTAAGCTTTATCAGTGCGGTCTTCCCAAGGAAATGGCTCTTGAACTTTTCAAGCCTTTCGTTATGAAACGTCTTGTTCAGACTGAGCTTGCAGGTAATGTTAAGTCAGCCCGTAAGATGGTTGAAAAGGCTAACACAGCCGCTGTTTGGGATGCACTTGAAATCGTAATCAAAGACCATCCTGTTATGCTTAACCGTGCTCCTACACTTCACAGACTCGGTATTCAGGCATTTGAACCCGTTCTTGTTGAGGGTAGAGCAATTAAGCTTCATCCTCTTGTATGTACAGCTTTCAACGCCGACTTCGACGGTGACCAGATGGCTGTTCACGTTCCTCTTTCAGCAGAGGCTCAGGCAGAAGCACGTTTCCTGATGCTTGCAGCTAATAACTTGCTCAAGCCTTCAGACGGACGTCCTGTTGCAGTTCCTACTCAGGATATGATTCTCGGTTCTTACTACCTTACACTTGAAAAGGAAGGGGAGCCCGGTGAAGGAATGGTATTCCGTGATGTTGAAGAGGCTCAGATGGCTTATGATGAAGGCTATATCACCCTTCACTCAGCTATCAAAATCCGTATGAGCAAAGAAATCAACGGTGAAACCGTTACAAGAATCGTTCCTACGACTCTCGGTCGTGTAATCTTCAACGCTCCCATTCCTCAGGATTTGGGCTTTGTTGACAGAACAGATCCCGAAAACGCATTTAAGCTTGAGATTGACTTCCTTGTTAAGAAGGGCAACCTCGGCAAAATCATTGACAAGTGTATCCGCAAGCACGGCACAGCCGTAGCTGCTGAAATGCTTGATAAAATCAAGGCTCAGGGTTACAACTACTCAACCAGAAGCGGTATCACCGTTGCTGTTTGTGATGCAACCATTCCTCCTCAGAAGGCTGAGCTTCTTGCAGAAGCTGAAAGCAAAATCGACAAAGTTTCAAGAAACTATTCCAGAGGTCTTATCACCGAGGCAGAGCGTTCTGACCGTGTTATTGAAATCTGGGAAGATTGCACAAAGAAAGTTGCCGATGAGCTTAAAGCCAACTTTGACAGATACAACCCCATCAATATGATGCTTGACTCCGGTGCCCGTGGTAATGACTCACAGCTTCGTCAGCTTGCAGGTATGCGCGGACTTATCGCTAACACAGCAGGTAAGACAATCGAAGTTCCCATCAAGGCTAACTACCGTGAAGGCTTGAATATTCTTGAATACTTCATTTCTTCCCGTGGTGCTCGTAAAGGTCTTGCCGATACAGCTCTTCGTACTGCTGACTCAGGTTACCTTACCCGTCGTCTTGTTGACGTTTCACAGGAATGCATCATTTATAAAGAAGACTGCGGTTGTGAAGACGGTATTGATGTTTATGACATCTACCACGGCAACCGTAAGATTGTTGACCTTAAAGAAAGACTTCAGGGTCGTTTCCTCCTCAATGATTTTGTTGATGAAGAAACAGGCGAACTTCTTCAGTCTAAAGACGTTATGATGAGCGATGCTGACGCTGAAAGAGTTGCCGATAAAGTTAAGTCTGACTTCCAGAAGAAGCTTGACGAAGGTAAGTTCCCCGAAACAGAAGTTCCAAGCATCAAAATCCGCTCACTTCTTACTTGTAAAGCAGATCACGGTGTATGTATCAAGTGCTACGGTTCAAACCTTGCAACGGGTAACCCTGTTACAGTTGGTGAAGCAGTTGGTATCATCGCTGCTCAGTCAATCGGTGAACCCGGTACACAGCTTACAATGAGAACATTCCATACCGGTGGTGCTAAGGACGCAGGCGACATCACACAGGGTCTTCCAAGAATTGAAGAATTGTTTGAAGCAAGAAAGCCAAAGTCACTTGCAATTCTTGCTGAAATCGACGGTATCGTTTCTATTAAAGAAATTAAGAAGAGCCGTCATATTGTAATCACAAGCGACGACGGTGAAGAAAAGGCATACCTTATTCCTTACGGCTTCCGTGAGCTTGTTGAAGAGGGTGACAAAGTTACCAAGGGTCAGGCTTTGACCGACGGTGCTCCAAGCCCCCACGACATTCTTGCAATCAGAGGCGTTGACGCCGTTCATGATTACCTTATCCGTGAAGTTCAGAGAACTTACCGTACTCAGGGCGTTGATATCAACGATAAGCATATCGAGGTTATCGTACGTCAGATGATGAGAAAAGTTAAGATTACCGATCCCGGTGATTCAGACCTTCTTCCCGGTATTCAGGTTGAAAAAACAGAGCTCTACGCAATCAACGATGCTATCAAAGCCAAGGCAGAAGCCGAGGGCACAGAGCCTATCTACGCTGTTGGAGAGCCAACATTGATGGGTATCACAAAAGCATCTCTTGCAACAGAGTCATTCCTTTCAGCCGCATCTTTCCAGGAAACAACAAGAGTTCTTACAGATGCAGCTATCAAAGGCAAGACTGACCCGCTTATGGGACTTAAAGAAAACGTTATCATCGGTAAGCTCTTACCTTCAGGTACAGGTATGCGCTGCTATTCAGAGGTTGAGGTTAAGTCCGCTGCAGCTCCTGCAGATGTAACAGATGTTGAAGAATTTATTTGATTTTTATTGATATAATTTAAAATTTCTCTTGACATTTGTTAAGTAAGCGTGTAAAATACTAAATTGTGTGTTAAGCAAAATAGCTTTACTGCCAAAAACAGGGCAGTAGAGCGTTTTGCCTTGACTAATAAATTTTGAAGAAAGGAGATGTTTGTGTTTGCCAACCTTTAACCAGCTTGTACGCAATGGCAGAGAAACACTTGAAAAGAAGGCTAAGGCACCCGCACTTTTGAAAGGTCTCAACTCTAAGAAGAATGTTATGACTAACCAGAGTTCACCTCAGAAGAGAGGCGTTTGCACAGCAGTTAAGACAGCTACTCCCAAGAAGCCCAACTCAGCTCTTCGTAAAATCGCAAGAGTTCGTCTTACCAACGGAATCGAAGTTACTTCTTACATTCCCGGCGTAGGTCACAACCTTCAGGAGCATAGCGTTGTTCTTATCCGCGGCGGTCGTGTTAAGGACCTTCCCGGTGTGCGTTACCATATCGTTCGCGGTACACTCGATACCCAGGGCGTTAACGGTAGAATGCAGTCCCGTTCAAAGTACGGCGCAAAGCGCCCGAAGGCTGCCAAGAAATAATCTTATTAATTAAGATTACTATTTTAACAGACAGAATCTTCTTGCAGGCTGCATAAAGCAAAGGCTTTGTGTAACAATGTGAGATGTGTATATATATTATATGCCTCTCCATTGGCGCCACGGGGTTTTGTCACTCGAGTACCTATGATATCATTATTATGAAGGAGGGAAGCGAAGTGCCAAGAAGAGGCCAGATTGCAAAACGTGATGTTTTGCCAGATCCGCTTTACAATTCAAAGTTGGTAACAAGACTTATCAACAGTGTTATGTATGATGGTAAGAAAGGCGTAGCTCAGAAGATCGTTTACGATGCTTTCGACATCATCAAAGAAAAAACAGGCAAAGAACCTCTTGAGGTTTTTGATGCCGCTATGGAAAACGTTATGCCCGTACTTGAAGTTAAAGCTCGCCGTGTAGGTGGTGCAACTTATCAGGTACCAATGGAAGTTCGTCCTGAAAGAAGACAGACACTCGGTCTTAGATGGATAACTCTCTATGCTCGTCAGCGTTCAGAAAGAACAATGAAAGAGCGTCTTGCTAACGAAATTATGGATGCAGTTAACTCAACAGGTTCAGCATTCAAAAAGCGCGAAGATACTCACAAGATGGCAGAAGCAAACAAAGCTTTTGCTCACTTCAGATGGTAATAAGCGCTGTCAGACAAATCAAATCGTTCTATTGTTTTTTATGTCACGTTCAGTGACAACGGAGGTTTATAAATGCCAAGACAGGTATCACTTGAATTAACAAGAAATATTGGAATCATGGCACATATCGACGCCGGTAAAACAACAACCACAGAGCGTATTCTTTTCTACACAGGTATCAACCACAAAATCGGTGAAACTCATGACGGTTCTGCAACAATGGACTGGATGGAGCAGGAGCAGGAGAGAGGTATTACAATTACTTCTGCTGCTACAACTTGCTTCTGGAAGAATCACCGTGTTAATATCATTGATACCCCGGGTCACGTTGACTTTACTGTAGAAGTTGAGCGTTCTCTTCGTGTACTTGACGGTTCTGTAACTGTTCTTTGCGCAAAGGGTGGTGTTGAGCCACAGTCTGAAACTGTTTGGCGTCAGGCTGATAAATACCGTGTTCCCCGTATGGTTTACGTTAATAAGATGGATATTTTGGGTGCAGACTTCTACAGAGTTCTTGCAATGATGAAAGACCGTCTTAAATGTAATGCCGTTCCGATTCAGCTTCCCATCGGTGCTGAGTCAGAATTTAAAGGAATCATCGACCTCGTTGAAATGAAAGCTGAGGTTTATTATGATGATAAGGGTCTTGACGTTCGCGTTGAGGAGATTCCCGCAGATTTAATGGACCTTGCTCAGGAATATCATGACAAGCTTATTGAAGCTGTTGCTGAGCAGGATGAAGAACTTATGGAAAAATTCTTCGAAGGTGAAGAACTCACCGTTGAAGAAGTTAAATCCTGTATCCGTAAGGCAACAATCGCCAATGAAATGGTTCCTGTTGTTTGCGGTACATCTTACAGAAATAAGGGCGTTCAGCTCCTTCTTGATGCTGTTATCGATTATATGCCTGCTCCGACAGATGTTGAAGCTATCAAGGGCGTAAATCCTGACACAGAAGAAGAAGAAGTTCGTGTATCATCTGATGACGAGCCTTTCGCAGCTCTTGCATTCAAAATTGCTACTGACCCCTATGTTGGTAAGCTCTGCTTCTTCAGAGTTTACTCAGGTGTAGTAAATGCAGGCCAGACCGTTTACAACTCTGTTAAGGGTAACAACGAGCGTATGGGCCGTATTCTTCAGATGCATGCTAACTCAAGACAGGATATCGAATGCTGCTATTCAGGCGATATCGCTGCTGCAGTTGGTCTTAAAAACACAACAACAGGTGACACACTTTGCGATGCAAAGCACCCCGTAATTCTTGAATCAATGGAATTCCCGGAGCCTGTTATCCGTGTTGCAGTTGAGCCTAAGACTAAAGCAGGTCAGGAAAAGATGGGTATTGCTCTTGCAAAGCTTGCAGAAGAAGACCCAACATTCCGTTGCTATACAGACGAAGAAACAGGCCAAACAATTATCGCAGGTATGGGTGAGCTTCACCTTGAAATCATCGTAGACAGAATGCTTCGTGAGTTCAAAGTTGAAGCTAACGTAGGTCAGCCTCAGGTTGCTTACAGAGAAACAATCACTGCTCCTGCAGATGTTGACTGCAAATATTCTCGTCAGTCCGGTGGTCGTGGTCAGTACGGTCATGTTAAGATCAAGGTTGAACCCAACCCCGAAAAAGGCTTTGAGTTTATTAACTCAATTGTCGGCGGTGTTATTCCTAAGGAATACATCCCTGCTGTTGAAGCAGGTGTTAAGGGTGCAATGCAGACAGGTGTTCTTGCAGGTTACCCAGTAGTTGACGTTAAAGTTACTCTTTACGATGGTTCTTACCATGAAGTTGACTCTTCTGAAATGGCATTTAAGATTGCCGGTTCAATGGCATTCAAAGATGCAATGAAGAAAGCAGCTCCTGCTCTTATGGAGCCTATCATGAAGGTAGCTATCATTGTTCCTGATGAATATCTTGGTGACGTTATGGGTGACGTAAACTCACGTCGTGGTATGATTCAGGGTACTGAAACCAGAATCGGTGCGGTTCAGGTTAACTCCACAATCCCTCTTGCAAACATGTTCGGTTATGCAACAGCTCTCCGTTCAAAGACTCAGGGCCGTGGTCAGTACGCTATGGAACCCAGTCATTACACTGCTGTTCCTAAGTCAATTTCTGATGATATTATCTCTAGCCGTGCTAAAGACTAATATTTTTCAAAAAAGACTTGCTTTTTTATAATAAAATTGTTAAAATAGCCTTGTGCTATAAGCATAAGTTATTATGTTATTTATGTTAGGAGGAAAAATCCAATGGCAAAAGAAAAATTTAACCGTAGTAAGCCACATGTAAACATTGGTACAATCGGTCACGTTGACCATGGTAAGACAACACTTACAGCTGCTATCACAAAGACCCTCGCTTCAAAGGGCCAGGCTGATTTCGTTGATTATGCAAACATCGATAAGGCTCCCGAAGAGAGAGAGCGTGGTATCACAATTAACACATCACACGTTGAGTATGAGACAGAAACACGTCACTATGCTCACGTTGACTGCCCCGGCCATGCTGACTACATTAAGAACATGATCACAGGTGCTGCTCAGATGGACGGCGCTATCCTTGTTATCGCTTCTACTGATGGTCCTATGGCTCAGACAAAAGAGCATCTTCTTCTTGCTCGTCAGGTTGGCGTTCCTTACATCATCGTATTCATGAACAAAGTTGACCAGGTTGACGACGAAGAGCTTCTTGAACTCGTTGAAATGGAAATCCGTGAGACTCTTTCTGAGTATGAATTCCCCGGCGATGATACACCTATCATCAAGGGTTCAGCTCTTAAGGCTCTTGAAGCAGCTTCAGCTGATGATCCTGCTTGTGCTTGCATCTGGGAACTTATGGATGCTGTTGACAGCTACATTCCTACTCCTGATCGTAAGGCAGACCTTCCTTTCCTTATGCCTGTTGAAGACGTATTCACAATCACAGGTCGTGGTACTGTTGCAACCGGTAGAGTTGAACGTGGTCAGCTCAAGACAGGTGAAGAAGTTGAAATCGTTGGTCTTACTGACGAAAAGAGAAAGACAGTATGTACCGGTATCGAAATGTTCCGTAAGCTCCTCGACTATGCAGAAGCAGGCGACAACATCGGTGCTCTTCTTCGTGGTATTCAGCGTTCAGAGATTGAACGTGGTCAGGTTCTTTGCAAACCCGGCTCAATCAATCCTCACACAAAGTTCTCAGGTCAGGTTTACGTTTTGAGCAAGGATGAAGGCGGTCGTCATACTCCTTTCTTCAACAACTACCGTCCTCAGTTCTACTTCCGTACAACAGACGTTACAGGCGTTATCACTCTTCCTGAAGGAACAGAAATGTGCATGCCCGGTGACAACGTTGTTATGAATGTTGAACTTATCACTCCTATCGCAATCGAAGAAGGTCTTCGTTTTGCTATCCGTGAAGGCGGCCGTACAGTTGGTTCAGGCGTTGTTACAGCTATCAACGAATAATTAACAGTACAATCTATAAAATCAGCAGCAATTCGAAAGAGTTGCTGCTTTTTTTATGGATTATTATTTGACAAAACATCAACGCTGTTATATAATGTGAAAAAATACTTTTGAGGAGATGTTTAAAATGGCTAAAAAATCAGGATTTATGGCCGAATTTAAAAAGTTTGTTATGCGTGGCAATGTTATCGACCTTGCAGTCGGCGTTATCGTTGGCGGTGCCTTTCAGGCAATCGTTAAATCTCTTGTTGATGACATCGTAATGCCCGTTATCAGCCTTATTACAAAAGGTATTGATTTTACAGGCAAGTTTTTTGCTCTTGACGGTGTTGATTATGCAACCCTTGAAGAGGCTCAGGCAGCAGGTGCCGCTGTTCTTACATACGGCAATTTCATCAGTGCAGTAATTAATTTCTTTATTATGGCTTTTGTTATTTTCTGCCTTGTTAAGGCTATCAATGTTCTTAATGAAAAAACAAGCAAAAAAGAAACAGAAGTTCCTGCAGAACCTACCACAAAAATCTGCCCCTATTGCCAGTCTGAAATCAGCATTAAAGCAACAAAGTGCCCTTGCTGCACATCTGACCTTGCAAAATAATTAATCGGAGTTTTTATTTATGAACGGAGAAGTAACCTTTAGAAGAGCCGTTGTTGGCGGATTTAACCGTGATGATGTTATGAGCTATATCAGCGAAATGGCATCTGACAATAATGAATATCAGAAACTTCGTGTTTCATTAAGAGAAACTGAAGCAACTGTTGAAAAACTCCGAGCAGAACTTGATGCTAAAAATAAGGAGCTTGAGGCTGCAAAGCAGAATACTGACGGTGAACAGGAAAGCTATCGTGTTGCCCTTAAAGAAGCTGAGGCTAAGGTTGAAAAACTTACCGCAGAGCTTGAAGCTAAAAATCAAGAGATTGCAGAGCTCAAAGGCTCATCAGGTGAACTTGATGAATTAAAACAAAAGCTTCAGCAGTATGAGAGTAAAAACTCTGAATTTGATGAAACAGCAGAAAAGCTTATGCGTGATTCTATGACATATGCTGACCGATATGTTGAAAGTGCAAACCTTATGGCAGGCAAAGTGCGCAGAGAAACACTCACAAAGGTCAGAGATGCTGATTCCAAAATTGAAGCAATGCTCGAAAAGGCAGAAATCTTTTCAAAAGAAACCGAAGACTTCGAGTCGATGCTTAAATTCTTCAGAGCTCAGCTCAGCGATATTGAAAAAACTTTTGAATAAAGCAAAATCCGTATCCTTCAGCAGGATACGGATTATTTATTTATTCAATTCATCTAATATTGAAGTGTCGATGCGTTTTAGAGTTATATCTCGCCATGAATTATATGCGTTTAACAAAACTTCCGGTGAGTCGGTTTCTATGGCATATGCCCCGTAACTCATTATGCGGTATAAATCAATCTCGTCATCAGCGTTATTAATTATATATGATATACCTTTTAGTGACAGTGAGTCAACAAGCTCCTTTGTGGCATTGTTAACATCTATAATTACACCGCTTAAATTATATTCAGCTATTAAATCAGTAACTTTTTTAACCGAATCTTCGGTGTCATCGGTTGGTATAAAATCAAAATACACTTTAGCGGCTGTATCGGTGCCTGAAATAAGTGAATATCTGTTACTATCAATGCCGGAAATAATAACACGCTTTGCAACGTCATATTCGCTGATTAAATCGTTTAAAACCGAAAGGGTAATCAACTGCCTCAATCTGAAATTGATTTTTACCTCACTGTATTCGTCACGAATTATAAGCGCAAAAACATCTTTAACCTTGAGTGTTTCATCAGAAATGTTTGTATAATCATCTGTAATAACAGGTGTTCCGTCTTCTTTAAAACACAAATCAAGTGTAACGGTGTCGGCACCTTTCCTTACAGCTTCTTTTATACCGTCAAGAGAATGCGTTTTTTTATTAATAACCGCACAGTCAGATATTATGTTAAGCTTTGAGTATAATTCAAGGTTCTGATTGGTGTAGCTTTCAATTATTTTATTGTTTCGGGCATTAATTGCTAAAGGAATAATAACACAGCATGCGATTAATATTGCTGAAACAATTGAAACAATCAATATAATCTGCTTTTTTTTAGCCAATTTATGACCTCCTGCCGGCAGCCTTTGTTATTTCAATAAGCTGCGGCATTTTAGCTTCAACATCTTTAATGAGCTTGATCTGTGCACGTGTTCTTGCGAGGTTGTGCTTTTCAAAGCTTGTTTTAAAATAAACGTCACCGTCAAGGTAGTCGGTTAAAAAGCGCATTGCAACCTCCTGAGTGAGCAAAATCACAGAGAAGGGGAGAAGCTCAATTTCTTTATCATAAAGCTTGCCGTCGGTGCCGTCGATAAATCCCTTAACATAAGCCTCATATGCTTCAACGTTAAGACCGATGTTTTCAATATCATCTTCTTCACCAAAGGTGGCGCTTGTTCTGATACCGTCACCAAAGTCATAAAGAGAAGAGCCGGGCATAATTGTATCAAGGTCAATAACACAAATGGCTTTTTTGGTGTCACCGTCAAAAAGAACGTTGTTTATCTTGGTGTCATTATGAGTTACTCTTACAGGAAGCTCACCGCTTTTAAGCAAAGATGTAACAACACTTGTGTTATGCCTACGGTCTTTGAAAAATCTGATTTCTTCCTGAACCTCATCAAGTCTGCCGGCTTTGTTTGCCTCAATGGCTTTCATAAGGTTGTCATAACGTGTCGGTGTGTGGTGAAAATCAGGAATTGTTTCAAAAAGCTGATTTCCCGGGAAATTCCTCAAAAGATACTGGAAATTACCGAAGGCTCTTGCTGCTTCATAAATTTCATCCAATGAACATCCTGAAGAAATTGTGTAGCTGTTATCAAGATAAACATAGCTTCTCCAGCATTCACCGTCTTCATCAATATAAAATGGTTTACCGTCAACGGTTTTTAAAAACCTCAAGGTCTGTCGGTCGGCATTACCGCCTTCGGCTTCAATTGACTTTTTAAGATATTCGGTAACAGAGACTATGTTATCCATAAGATTATCGGGATTCTTAAACACATTTGTATTAATTTTTTGAATAACATATTGGCTAATACCAAAATCAGCAACATAGGTTGTGTTTATAAGCCCTTCGTTAATAGGCTTAATGTTAACAAACGTTCCCTCAAAAGGGAATTGGGATAATATGGTTGAAATATCATTTTCCATAAAATTACCTCAAAATATTTTCTTTAATGTGGCAATGGCAGATACCATTCATATAATAATACTGAAATTATTCAAATTTAAACAACTTCAGTTTGCCACCATCTTCCTAATTATACAATTCCTTTTAAAATATGTCAATGAAATTAAAAGGTAAAATATACAAATGTTATATTTCTTTTCAAAGTATTGAAAAGTGGAATTATTTGTGATATAATCACCTCGTATAATGTATTTTATAAAGGATGGTATATCTATGAAAAATAAAGGCTTGTCAGCCAAGAGAATAACCGCACTTTTGTGTGCAATGGTTTTTGCAATGAGTATGTTCCTCACAGGCTGTCAGATCGGATCTACAGAAGAAACTACAACCACCACGACAACAACTTCAACACCTGCTTATGTTCCTGAAGAGGAATATTCGGTAACCTGCCCCAAGTGTGGATCAACAAATGTTGACGATGCTTTGCGTGAGGGTGAAACTTACGAAGAGCATTATATCTGTTATGATTGTCAGTATGAATGGTATGTTCTTAACGGTGTAGCTTACGAAATTAAAGACAATGGTCAGAGTGTAACAATACCGAATTATACATACAGACCAAGCTATAATTACAGACCGAGTGGTGGCTCATCTTCATCAGGTGGCAGCAGTTCATCAGGCGGAAGCAGCAGTTCTTCCACCAAAACCACTACAACAACCAAGCCGACCACAACCAAGAAGGGCACCAACCTCACTACAGATGATGTAAAAGAGCTTGCAGGTTATATTGCATCAGGTAAGTGGCTTAATGAAATTAACTGGTATATTGATGAAGACGGCAACATCACCACAGAAGGTGACAAGGGTGTTCTCGGCTTCGGTTACAGCACTAAAGATAAGTGCTTCTATGCTACAGGTAACGCATGGCAGAGAAACTTCGGCTACAATGAGCTTTATGACAGAACCTCACAGCTTATTGCTATCAGCTACGATACAATAAATGTTTATTTTACATATAACAACAAAGACTGGATGATTCAGTTCTGGAAGGGTCAGTATGGTATGGTTCTTCTCGGCGCTGAAATCGGTGTTTACAACCGTACACTTAAAGCCAGTGAAACAGGTACAACCCACTACAACGCTGTTAAAGACGCTGAGATGCTCCCGATAAGCCTCACTCTTTATCAGAATGACAAAACCCTTTTCTCAAGAGCACAGAAGAGCAGCTGGTGGCAGACTGGTTTCGTTCCCGGTCAGCTCGGTATTACAAGTGGTGTTCTTGTTGGTTCAATTTACACAAACGACCTTAAGGTTACCACATCCATTACCCTTAAAGATGAAGAGATGACTCAGGCTTTTGTTGGCGGACTTCAGGCTGTTACAAAGATTTTCAACAATGTTGATGCAATGAACGCTAATGACACAAATGCAGGTTATCGTTCATTCACATTCAGTGAGGGTGACGGTTCAACCCCGGGCACATATGCAGTAAGCGGTAATACCGTTAAACTCTCATGGCAGTAAGAGGTAGCTTATGAAAAGAATTTTTTCAATCATTCTTGCTTTGATAATGATTCTTTCACTTGTCGGCTGTTCAGGCGGTTCTCAGTTGACCCCAGAACAGATTGACAAAAGAATAGAAGCCGGTGAAATCGGAACAATTCAGGGATTTTACAGCGTCAGAAATAATGAAGACGGAACAGGCGATTTCTACGTTCAGTTCAATTCAGCTCTTGAGACTGTGTTTGACTTCTATTCAGCTGACGGAACATTGGTTGAGTTTTACGGTGATGAAGTTGTTTATGACAAAGCCGGTAATGTTGTTCCGCGAAGTGAAATTGCATACGGTCAGGGTCTTATAATTGCATTTAACGGTGAAGCAGAAGATACTGACCCACCTACAATTAAAGCTTATAAAATCACATTGGCATAATTCAGTAAAATTGATAAGGCACTTTCTGTGAGGAAGGTGCCTTAGTTATTTATACATAAAATTAACGGAGACACTTGCTTAATATGAAGTGCCTCCGTTTTGCGTTGCTGAATATTTTATTTTGTGATTGAGTTGATAGTGATAGGGGAGGATGCTGAAATAATAATTCCGCAATCAAATGTGCCGCCTGATAAAATTCTTCCCTCGTTCCGGGTAGTAATTTTTATAACGCCGGCATCATTATTGGCTGAGCAGTCCCAATTCTTTTCAACTAAAACTTCATCGCTCAAGTTAATCTTTGCTGAGGTATTATACACTGTTTTGTCGGAATTGTTTTTAACGGTAAAGTCAATCTGATACATATATTTTCCGTTAGCTGCCTGCCAGGAGTTTGATATTCTGGCGATATAATAAACTCCGCTTTCACTTGTTAAAAATGCCGAATTGTCAGATTTGCCTGAATTTACAAAATTGGAATTTATCAAAGAATCCGATTGAGTCGGTTGTAAATCTGTAGATTCTTCGCTTGGTGCAGATTGTTCTGTTGTGTCATTTTCAGAAGTTTGTTCAGACGCTTGCTCAGATGTTTGTTCTTCAGCCAGTTGTTCAATAGCTTCCTGATCAAACGAAGATTGAACACTGATATGCTGAATTATAAGCATGGTGTCTTTTGAGTTAACCTCACCGTTGTTGTCAACATCCGCGGCTTTCATTTGCTCTTCACTGATTTTTGTTTTCCCCGTAAAGTATTGTGACAGCACCAGCACATCAGCCGAGTCAACCTTGCCGTCAAGGTTGACGTCACCGAGCAGGTCATTTTTGGGTTCAGAAAAGGAAATGCCGCTTGTGAATAAACATACAATAACTATAATTGCAGATATAATTGTTATTGATATAAGGTAGAGTATGAATGGTTGTCGTGAGCCCGGCTCAAAGTTGAGTATGGGCTTTTTGTTATCTTTTTCCATACAGTACCTCCTTTCATACCTGTATATTATAGCAAATAGTAAGTGGTAATTGCAAGTGTTGGCTTAAATTTAGCATTTTGACGAAAAAGTTAATATATTTTTTTAAGATTTTAAATTATTTTTATATAAAATGCTTGAAAATGAAGATTAGAGGTGCTATAATAGCCCTATCGTCGGATTTCGGCGTAGGTAAAGCCGCTTTTGCGGTGAAGGAGGAAACATCATTGAAAACTTATAATGCTAATGACATTCGCAATATCGTTATTGCAGGACACGGCTCCAGAGGTAAGACCACTCTTGCAGAGGCTATGCTTTATTGGGCAGGCCTTACAGACCGTATGGGCAGAGTTGCCGACGGTAACACAGTTCTCGACTTTGACGCAGAGGAAAAACGCCGTAAAACTTCAGTTTCAAGTGCAGTTGCTCCGATTGAATGGAAAGATTGCAAAATTAATATAATCGACACTCCCGGTCTTTTTGACTTTGCCGGTGGTATGAGCGAAGGTATCCGTGCAGCTGAATGTGCACTTATTGTTACATCTGCAGGTTCAGGCTATGATGTTGGTGCAGAGAAAGCATATAAAGCAGCCAAGAAGAGAGGCATTGCAAGAATGTTTGCCGTTACTCGTTGTGACGGTGAAAATGCCGATTTCTATAAAACATTTGAGGCAATTAAAGAAGAGCATAAGAGCTCCGTTTGTCCCGTTGTTGTGCCTTACGTTGTTGACGGTAAGGTTAAGAGCTATGTTAACCTTGCTGCAAGAAAAGCTTATGAATATAAAGACGGCAAGCCCACAGAGGTTCCTATGCCTGAAGATGCAAGAATTTCTGAGATGCTCGATATTCTCACAGAAACAGTTGCAACCTCTGATGAAGACTTAATGGATAAATTCTTTGAAGGCGAAACCTTTACCCGTAAAGAAATTGCAGGCGCACTTAATAAGGGCGTTAGCGAAGGCAATGTATATCCCGTATATGCTTGTGCAGGCTACACAGGTGATGCTGTTGATATGCTCCTTGATGAAATCGCATTCTCAGCTCCTATCGCAGGTGAAAAGGCAGGCGAAGGTGATGTTGAATGTGACGAAAACGGTCCTCTTGCAGCTATCTGCTTCAAGACAGTTGCTGACCCGTTCGTTGGTAAGATGTCATTTATGAAAGTAGTAAGAGGTAAGATTAAGGCTGACTCTGCTGCTTATAATGTTCGCACAGGTGAAACTGAAAGAATGGGTAAAATCATCACCGTTCGCGGTGGTAAGCAGGAAGATGCAACTTGCATTCCTGCAGGTGATATTGGTGTTGTTACAAAGCTTTCAGGCTTCAAGACCGGTGACACAATGTGTGACCCCAAAAATGTTGTTGAGCTTGACGGAGTTGACTTCCCCACACCTTGCCTTTCAATGGCAGTTAAGGTTCGCAAAAAGGGCGAAGAAGAAAAGGTTGTTGCAGGTATTCATCGTCTTGTTGAAGAAGATCCCACAATCAAATTTGAAATCAATAATGAAACCCGTGAGCAGGTTCTCTATGGTATGGGTGAACAGCACCTTGATATCATCGCTTCCAAGCTTAAGACTAAGTTCGGTGTTGAAGTTGATTTAACAATCCCGAGAGTTGCTTACAGAGAAGCTATCCGTAAGACAGTTCAGGTTCAGGGTCGCCATAAGAAACAGTCCGGTGGTCACGGTCAGTTCGGTGATGTTTGGATTCGTTTTGAGCCACATGACGGTGACGAGCTTATCTTTGAATCAGAAGTTGTGGGCGGTTCTGTTCCTAAGAACTTCTTCCCCGCAGTTGAAAAAGGTCTTCGTGATTGTATGAAGAAGGGCGTTATGGCAGGTTACCCGATGGTTGGTCTCAAGGCTGTTCTTTATGACGGTTCTTACCATCCTGTTGACTCCTCTGAAATGGCATTTAAAACAGCCGCTTCATTGGCATTCAAGAGCGGTATTCCTCAGGCAAGCCCTGTTATCCTTGAACCCGTAGGAACTCTTAAGGCTTATATGCCCGAAGATAACCTTGGAGATATTATGGGCGACGTTACAAAGCGCCGCGGCCGTGTTCTCGGTATGGGTCCTGCAGAAGAACGCAAGATGCAGGAGCTTGTAGCAGAAGTTCCAATGGCAGAAATGGGCGACTTCGCAACAGTTCTCCGTTCAGTAACAGCAGGCAGAGGTTATTACTTCCTTGAATTTGCAAGATACGAAGATGCACCTGCAAACGTTGCAGAAAAAGTTATTGCAGACGCAAAGGTTGACGAAGAAGACTAATACATATATAATTTAAGCGGTGTCGGAAACGGCACCGCTTTTGGTTTGACATAAGCAATAAAAAAGAGTATAATCCATTCTCGGTGATTGTATGAAGCTCGTTTATCCCCAATATTATAAAGATTTCAAGTGCATAGCCGGTGATTGTGAAGACACCTGTTGCGCAGGGTGGGAGATTGTTGTTGACCCTGATTCAGCCGGTTACTATAAAACCGTATCAGGCGAAATCGGTGGCAGACTCCGTCAGGAAATGAAAACGGACTCAGACGGTGACATAATTTTCTCCCTTAATAACGGCAGATGTCCCTTTCTCAATAGTTCAAACCTTTGTGATATTTATTCTGCTTTAGGTGAAAATGCCCTGTGCCACACCTGCACAATGTTTCCTCGCTTTGTTGAGGATTACGGCGGCACTTGTGAAACAGGTCTTGGTCTTGCTTGCCCCGAGGCCGCAAGAATAATTGTTGATTTCGCAGGGGACAGGGAATTGCTTTTTGAATTTACTGATGAAATGCCGTTACCTAACGATATTGACCCTGAAACATATTTCGAGCTTGTATCTTTGAGAAAAGAGATTTTTGCCGTTATTGATGATGATAGCTTGTCGTTTGAAAACAGACTGCTGAAAATCCTTTCTTTGGCAGGGGATAGCAATTCTCATATGCCCACAACACAAGAATGCGTTAATAAGCTTAAAAAGCTTGATATATTAACTGACCGATGGAAAAATTTGCTTTCTGAAGCTCCAAAAAGCAAAGATTTTTTACACAATGTTCACCAATTGGAGAATATTGCGTGGTATTATATTTACCGATATTTTTTAAAAAGTGTTTTTGATGGTGATACTCTTTCGAAGGTTCGCCTTTGTGTGCTGGCATGTGTGATAATAAATGCATATTCCGATGAAGAAAACATTGCCGATATTGCTCATCTTTTTTCAAAAGAGGTTGAGTATTCGGCTGATAATATAAACAATATTTTAGATATGTTAAAAGGATAATGAAATGAAATTTTTTGAAAACATGAGTTACTCAGATAATGAAGCACAAACCCTCGATTTCTATCTCCCTGAAAGTGATGAAAACTATGATGTTGTTCTTGTTTCTCTTCACGGTGGAAGCTGGTCAATGGGTGATAAAGCCGAATATTCAAAAGAAACCGAGGAGTTTGCCAAAAGGCTCAATGTGCCAACTGTTAATATGAATTACCGCATGACCCCCGCATTGCTTCCCGAAATGATGGAGGATGTGGAGCTTGCGATTAAGTTTATAATTGATTATGCAAAGCAGTTCGGTTGTAATTTTAAAAAGTGCATTCTGCGTGGTTTTTCTGCAGGTGCTCATATTGCAATGAGCTATGCTTATGAAAAGCAGAGTTCTTCACCGTTGCCCATAACTTTTGTAATCGGTGAATCTGCTCCTGCTGATTTGTCAACTCCTCTCGGTGGTCCGGCTAAAGCATTTATCTGCCGAGGTCTTTCTAACATTGTAGGCACAAAAATTACCCGCAACAATTGGTCAGAGCATGTTGATGAAATGAAAGAACTTTCACCAATATATCATTTAAGCTCTGATGCACCTCCAACACTCCTCCTTCACGGAACAGAGGACTACATGGTAGGCTACACTATAGCCGAGAGTATGTATTCGGCTCTTAAAGAAAAAAACATCCCTTGCGACCTTGTTACATTCAACGGTCTTGAGCATCAGCTTAAGGGTTGCAGTGAAGAGATGGTTGAGGAATATTTTGTCAAAGTAAACAGTTTTTTCTCTGAATTTTCTAAAACATAAAAATTATATTGTCTATTGACCGCTAAGGGTTTATCAAATATAATTATAGTGATATTGAAAAAGGAGTTTTTTCTATGGATAAATATTTAATTATAAACGCAGATGATTTCGGTATGTGCCATTCAGCCAACCAGGCTGTTGCCGATTTGTTCAAATCAGGAGGAATCACATCAGCTACTATTATGGCTCCCTGTGCATGGGCTTATGAGGCTGTTAACTTTGCCAAAGCTAACCCCCAGTTTGCAGTAGGTGTTCATCTTACCACCACAAGTGAATGGGGCGAATACCGTTGGCGTCCTCTCACAGGCGGTAAGAGCCTCCTTGACAGTGAAGGTTTTATGCATCACGAAAGTGACGAGTTTGAAAAAGCAGCAGATTTGGAAGAAACTGCAGCAGAAATCACTGCCCAGGTAGAACATCTCAAAAATCTTGGCCTTAACCCCTCACATCTTGATAACCATATGGGTTCTCTTTACGGTATTGAAACAGGCAGGGTAGAGATGGCAAAGCTTGCTATTGAAACTGCTGCAAAATACGGTCTTCCCTTCCGCTTCCCGATGCAGTTTACAGACGCTCAGTTTGATAACGATATGCTCGCTATACATATTGATAAAGAAATGGTTCAGCAGTTTATCGGCGGATTTGCTCAGATGGGTAAGGCTCTCGGTGTAGCTATGCCTGATTTCCTTCTTCCCGGTGACTGGGCAGGCCCCCAGCGTGAAAGCTATGAAAATTACCGTGAATATATCTATGAGCTTTACCGTACCTTTGAGCCCGGTGTAACCGAAACATACATCCACCCCGCCTATGAAAGCGATGAACTTAAGGGTATTGCAGGTGCTTGGGAAAGAAGAGTTTGGGAATATAAGCTTTTCTCAGACCCCAAAACAAAGCAACATATCGATTCCCTCGGTATCAAGCTTATTAACTACCGTGACCTCGCCGAGATGAGAAAATAATACAATATAATTTCATAAAATCCTCACTTTATAGTGGGGATTTTTTTGGTCAAATTTTGTTAAAAATTTGTGTGTTTACTATTGCATTTTTGAGTATAAGGGTATATAATTGTTACAACTATAATTGGAGTTTTATAAGTATAGGAGGAATGATTTTTTATGAAAACATTCGTAAAAATCCTTTCGATGCTTGTAGCGGTTGTTATGCTCATAAGTGTCGGTGTCGTTGGTATGACTGCTTATGCAGAGCCTACCGACGTTCTCGGCAACTATGACTTTACAGTTGTAGATGACCCTTACAAGAATGTCGATTGGAACAGCAGCTCGCTCTATGCGTTTAAGTCATCGACTCATGCGCATACTGTACGAAGCGACGCTGACATCGAGCTTAATGATACCATCTGGTACCATTATATGAAAGGCTACGACGTACTTTGTCTTACTGACCATGGTACCGTTAACGGCCCCGACATTGAAACCAACGGCGTTGTAACAGGTGCCGATGGTGCAAACGGTGCTAAATGCGGTTGGACCGAAAGTCAGGACAGATGTGCACTTTACGGCTACCAGTCTTTCGTTCACGGTAATATCGACGAAATCTCTTACGATGATTATTACAATATTATATCAGGTAAGCAGGTCGGTACTTACGGTGAAAGACCAACTGCTATGGTTGATGCCGGCAGAGGTATGTTTAACCTCCCCCTCGGTAACGAAGCCAACGCAGTTTCAGGTAACAAGTGCCACGTTAACTGTTATAATGTATCTGTATTCCACGGTGCTACACGTTCTGTTGAATGGCCTGAAAGCACTGTTGCAAATGCATATAACTCAGGTGCTGTAACCAGAATTAACCACGTTGGTGAATGGGCCGGCGGTAATGATGACCCCGGTGTTTATGATGCTCAGTGGATTCAGGAATATGTTCTTATCTATGAGCGTTATTGCCCCAACAGACCTACATATACCACATCTGACACAGCTTGGAACCATACAAACGTAACAGGTCAGATCGTTAAAAAAGGTGTTATCGGTATGGAACTTGTTAACACCTCTGATAACCGTACCCGTAACGACCGTTACTACGTATATGACGAAAGTCTTAAATTCCTTGCTCCTCAGGGTATCAACGTTTATGGTTTCTGTGAAGATGACTCCCATGAAGAGTCAGACATTGACAAGAATGCTCAGTTCTTCCTTGTTAACGACGGTACAGCCTGGTCAAAAGAAGATGAGACTTTCACCACCAACCAGGGTTGGCTTACTGCTGATAACACAACACCTTGGTATGGTTATACAGGTGACATTATCAGAAGTATGACCATGGGTGAGTTCTATTGTAGCTCAGTTAACTCCAAAAACTCCTACGAGCTTGGCGACGGTTTTACCGCATCAGGTAAATATCCGTCAATCAACAATTTTGCTATTGATGATGCAGACACAGATCAGATTACTATTTCTGTTAACAATGCTTCAAAGGTTCGTCTTGTTGCTGACGGTAATATCATCGCCACCAAGACTATCACCGAAACTGAAGAATTTGCAACTGTTACATTTGACCTTAATGCATATGAAGATCAGATTAACAGCTACGTTCGTATCTACATGACAGGTAAGGGCGGTATCACATACCTTCAGCCCACACTCCTTTCAAAGACCGAACGAGTTCAGTCTTATGTTCAGTTTGTTCTTCCTTCAACTGATACAACTCTTGCAGTTTATGATTCAAACAACGCTTTGATTGAAACAAAGTACACAGATAATATCTATGTTCTTCCTGCAGGCGATTACTCATACACAGCCACACGTAAGGGTTATATCACCAAGACTGAGAGCTTCACTGTTACTCAGGCTGATGTTGATGCCGGCACTGAGCGAATAATCAACATTGAACTCGAAAAAGATGAAAATGTTAATACAGTATATTTCTATGCACCCGAAACTATTTATCTTAACCCGGCTGACAGCAAAACCTTCCTTTATTATATCGACAGAGAAAATGCTGACGATGGTGCATTGATTTCATCACCTAACAAAACTGACGGTAATGTTTATTTCCACCGTAAGGGTGCAACCAATGTTAAGATTTCTGCATCTTATCAGGAGGGTGCAACAAGCATTTCTTCTTACACTATCGGAACTAACAGCACAACAGGTGATACTATTTCAACCACAATAACTGCAGGTTCATTGTCAGAAGCTCTGACAGCAGGCCAGTATGTTCTTATGGTTTGGACTGCTCAGTACACCTATGACAGCAAAGATTATATAACCTATACTTATTCTTATATTTATCCGACACCAACAGGCACCGCTTCAACACTTTCTGCCGGTGCCAAGATGACTATCGACCATAACCTTAACAGTGCAATGCATGTTGTTACATCTGTATTTGCTTATGGTTTGCACAGGGTAGACAGTGCACAGAGTGCAGGTTATGAGTATGCACCTTATTTAAACAACGATGTAGTTGTGGATAATGAACCATATGTATCAGGTAGCGGTTTTACCTGGAGAACTAACGAAACAAGCGGTAGTTCGGCAGGAGCCACTTCAACATCTGCAGATATCGGTTATATCTACGCCGATAAGAGCCGTATCAATAACTTCAATCAGGTTCCGCTTCTTCAGATAGGCTTCGATATCAACAATGCCGAAGAAGCAGATCAGACCGATACAACACCATATTATACATTCTATTTTGCTAACTCAGGTAATGTTTTAGCTTCAATGAGCGGAACAAAGCTTGAAGATTTTGCAGGTAAGAGAATTTATATTTCAAACAACGGTTCATCTTCAACCGCCCTTAACTATGCAATGTCTTCAGAAGATGAAGTAAGATACGTTGTTCACGGTGAAGCAAAGGGTGTTCATGAAGTTGGTCCTTGGCTTAGTGAATGGATGGCTCAGGCAACATCAACTTCAGAAGTTTATATTACTGTAATCAGAACTGATAAGAGTACCCTTCGTAACTTGTATAACCAGGCGGTAAGTAACTCTTACCAGCAGGACTGGTTCTCAACCCCTGAAGAATACAACACCTACAGAGATTCTGTTATCAATGCTGCAAAAATTCTCGGTAACCCTGCAGCCACACCTGAAGATATCGCAAATGCCGAAAAGAACCTTGTAAACTCAGACAACGGTGTTCAGCTTCTTCCAGGTACTGCTCAGGTTAAGCATTATTGGGTATGGGATAACGTAACAGGTGAAATTTCAGTTGAAGATCCTTACTCATACACTTTGAGTGATGTTTTGGTTGCTAACGCTATCGAAATTGAAGGATTCACTTACGCTAAAAAATATGAGCGTATTGTTGATGATAAAGTTATCACAACAGGCACTGCAGATTATGAATCAGTTACTGCAGCGGAAGATAACTACGTATGGATTTTCTATTACATCCCCGAAACATATAAGATTAGCTATAACACAGGCACAGCAAGCTTTACACCAAGCGGTGGTTCAGGTTCGCTTGCAATTTACGGTCAGGATTATACAATCACCACTGCATCACCTTCAAGAGCAGGTTACACCTTTGCAGGTTGGTATCTTGACGTTGACCCGACACAGACCGTATATTCATCAGGTGAAACAATTCACTGGGATTATATGGAAGCAGGTCAGTTCAATGCAAACTGGGTTCCTCTTGAATACACTGTTAGCTTTGATTTAAACGGCGGTGTGTGGCAGGAGGGTGATGAACCCACAGATGATGAAAAAGACGTAACTTTCGACGAAGTTTATCAGTTGCCCCTCGGTGTTCCTGTAAGAACAGGTTATAACTTCTTAGGTTGGCAGATAAACGGCGGTGAAATTTACACCGCAGGTAGCCAGTTCACTTGGGATTGGGCTGCAAACGGTGAATTGGTTGCTCAGTGGTCAAACGCTGAATATCAGATTACCTATGAAAAGAATGCAGACGATGCAACAGTAACTCCTGCTTCAGGCATTGTATATTACGATAAGGCTTACGGCACACTTGCAACAGCTCAGAGAACTGGTTATTCTTACCAGTGGTATTCTGACCCCAACTGTCAGGATTCAGCTCTTGTAACAGCCGACACAATCGTAAAAATTCCTACAAACCACACACTTTATGCAAAGTGGACTCCCATTACTTATTCAATCAACTATAACCTTGACGGTGGCTTGGTAACAGGTGTTAACCCAACAGAGTACACTATCGAATCAAGTGATATCACTCTCATTAACCCCACAAAGACAGGTTATGAATTTGCAGGTTGGTCAGGTACAGATATTGACACATCTTCATATCAGAAAGATGTTACAATCCCGACAGGCGAGTATGGTGACAGAACTTATACTGCTCACTGGGATGCAATTGAGTATTCAATCACCTACAACCTTAATGTTGAAGATTCTTCATTGAGCCAGGCTGATAACTCAATGAACCCGACAAGCTTCACATATGCTGACATTATCACCATCAAACCCGCAACAAGAACAGGTTACTCCTTCAGCGGATGGACTGGTGAAGGCTACACAGCAGTTCAGTCAATCGATATTCCTGCAGGCACATTTGCTAAACCTCTTACATTTGATGCAAGCTGGACCATTATTCAGTATCAGATCAGCTACGACCTCGGTGGCGGTACTGCAGGCGCAAACAGCCCAACAACTTACAACATTGAGAGTGCAACTGTAATTGATAATCCTACAAGAGGCGGTTACACCTTCTACGGATGGCAGAGCAGTGCATTGGATGAAATTACAGACGACCTTACAATCCCCGCAGGCACATACGGTGATATAATGCTTACCGCTGTATGGACTTCAGACAAAAACGAAATCATTTATGAGCTTAACGGCGGTGCTGTTAACGGAACTAACCCCACAACATTCACAACAGGTGATACTTTTACAATCATAAACCCTGAAAAGACAGGTTATGAATTTGCAGGATGGGATAAGTTCAGCGTAAACACAGGTGTATCAAGCTCTGAACCGATGATGAACGGTACAATCACTTCAACTGACTTTGGTACAATTGTATTCACAGCACGTTGGACTCCGATTAACTACAACATCAATTATGATATTGCAGGTGGCCATTACGAAACAGCTGTTAACAATAATGTTGCTGCCTACACAGCAGAAACACCAACATTTACTCTTACCAACCCCATTAAAGAAGGTTATATCTTCGCAGGTTGGTCAGGTACAGATATCACAGGTGTTTCAAAGTCAGTAACAATCAACAAAGGCTCAATCGGTGATCGTTCCTATGTTGCAACATGGACCGTTGAAAACTACACTATCACATATGATTTTGCAGGTGGTGCTTCAACAGCTTCATGTATCACAACATATAATATTGAAACCGCTGATAAAGAAATCGGTGCTCCTGTAAGAACCGGTTACAACTTCGCAGGTTGGACACAGACTTTCCAAAACTTCACTTGGAAAACAGGTGAGCTTGATGAAAACGGTTTCTACAACGTTTGTGATAAGCATTATGTTTCTAACCCGATTCTTTTAAGATCAGGTTACACATACACAATGTCTACAGACGGAAGTGCAGATCATATTGTTGCTCACTTCTTCACAAATGATACAAGAACATATACAGGTTCACTCACTGTATCTGAATATCCTGATTTCTCACTTTCTCAGGAAGGCGGAGCATTCGTTTACCTGGTAGTTTCAGATGAATACCTTGACGCAGCTCTTCGTGACACAATTAAAATCACAGTTGTTGATAATAACGACCCGTTAGCTTCTCAGAGCAAGCAGGAATCAGTATCTGTTCCAAAGGGCAGCACCGGTAACTTTACCCTTACTGCTGATTGGTCAGTTGAAGAGTATGACATTTCTTATGACCTTGACGGTGGTGCACTTCCCGAAGGTGCAGTTAATCCGTCAACATACAATGTTGAAACTCCTGACTTCACCCTTACTAATCCCACAAGAGAAGGCTATAGCTTCTTAGGTTGGGAATATGAAGGAACAACAAGCTCAACAGTAGCTATCAAGCAGGGCTCAACAGGTGACCGTAATTATACAGCAACCTGGACTGAGACAATGTACACCATCAACTACTTCCTCAGCGGTGGTACTGTTGATATTGCAAACCGTGCTAACTACTATAGCTCAACAGAAACATTCACTCTTAATAACCCCACCAGAACAGGCTTTACATTCAGCGGTTGGACCGGTACCGGAATCACAGGAACAGCTACAACCGTTACAATTGAAAAAGGTTCAACAGGCAACAGAGTTTACACAGCAACATGGACACCTGATACCTACAACATTGCCTACACATTAAACGGTGGTGTTAACGCAGCAGCTAACCCCAACACTTACACTTATGAAACAGAAACCTTTACACTTGCTCACCCGACCAAGACAGGTGCTATCTTCAGCGGTTGGACAGGAACTGACCTTTCAAGCCCTGAAATGACAGTAACCATCAACAAGGGTTCAACAGGCGATAAGGCTTATGTTGCAAACTGGAGTGTATCTAACTACACAATTTCTTACAACCTTGCAGGTGGTAATGACAGTGGCAACCCGGCAACATACACAGTTGACACTGAAACATTCACCCTTAAAATTCCTACCAGAAGCGGTTACACATTCGCAGGCTGGACCGGTACAGGTCTTGAACAGGCTACAGAATATGTTACAATCACAAAGGGTTCAACAGGTAACAGAAGCTACACTGCAACATGGACACCGGTTGTATACAACATCAACTATGTTCTTGGTTCAGGTGCTCAGGTTGGTATTGCTAATCCGACATCTTACACTGTTGAAAGTGCAACAATCACTCTTAATAACCCTGTAAGAACAGGTTATGTATTCTTAGGTTGGTCAGGTACTGATATTGATTCAACAGATGGCTATGCTCAGACTATTACTATTTACAAAGGTTCAACAGGTAACAGAAACTACACAGCTAACTGGGAAGTTCAGGAATACCACATTACCTACGCTCTTAACGGCGGTACTGCAGTTGGTAACCCCACAACTTATACAATCACTTCACCTGATTTCACACTTAATAACCCGACAAGAACAGGTTACACATTTGTTGCCTGGTCAGGTACAGGTATCACAGGCACAGGTCTTGCAAGTGTTGTTACAGTTCCTACAGGTTCAACAGGTAACAGAACTTACACTGCAAACTGGGAACTTACAAAATACACCATCACTTATGACTTAGACGGTGGTAACGAAACAATCGCTAACCCCAAAGAGTATAATTACCTTTCATCACCGATTACTCTTCATAATCCGACAAAATCAGGTTATGACTTTGTTGGTTGGGTAGCTTCAACAGAAGACGGTGAAGAACCTCAGGTTACCGTTACAATCCCAACAAACTCCACAGGTGATAAATATTACCGTGCAATGTGGTCAGAAGGTCAGTACACAATCACTTATGATTTGGATGAAGGTAGCTGGCCCGAAGGTTACACACCGGTAGAAAATTACACTTATGCAACAGCTGATTTCACAATTCCTGAACCCGTTAAAGCAGGTTACATCTTCGCAGGTTGGTCAGGAACAGGTATCAGTGGTACAACCAAAGAGCTTACTGTTTACAGCGGCTCCTCAGGTAACAGAACTTACATAGCTAACTGGGCTGAAAGTGAAAACATCATCACTTATAACCTCAACGGCGGTACCGTTTCAGGTGATCAGAACCCCACAAGCTACGTGACAGGCACAGGTACAATTGTTCTTAACAACCCTGTTAAGAGTGGTTATCGTTTCACCGGTTGGACCGGAAGCAACGGTGACACACCTGAAAAAGAAGTTGTAATTGACACTGCAAACGGTGGTGCTTTGAGCTTCACAGCTAACTGGACTGCTATCAATTACAAGGTATCTTATGTTTTAGGTGGCGGCTCACTTACAAGTGGCATAACTAACCCCACAACTTACACAGTTGAAGATCAGTTCACACTTAACAACCCCACAAGAACAGGTTACACATTCAAAGGTTGGACCGGTACTGCTCTTGACGGAACTCAGCCAACAGTAACAGTTGTTAAGGGTTCAACAGGTGCAAGAACATACACAGCAGTCTGGGAAGAAACCGTATTCACAGTTACTTATGATTACGGTGCAGGTGCGGTTGAATTTGCTAACCCCACAACCTACACATTCACAACTCCGACTTTCACACTCAATAACCCAACACTTACAGGTTATACATTCATCGGTTGGACAGGAACAGATCTTGATTCTGCAACCATGACAGTTACAATTGCTAAGGGCTCATTAGGTGACAGAAGCTATGTAGCTAACTATTCTGTTGATTCATACACCATCAAATTCCTTGGTGTTGACGGTGCAACATTTAATGCTCCGGCAACAGAGTACGCTGTTACTGATGAAATTAGCATTCCTAACCCCACAAAGATTGGTTATATCTTCAACGGTTGGTCAGGTACAGGTATCCTTGGCATGCAGAAAGACGTTGTAATTCCTGTTGGCTCAACAGGCGACAGAGTTTACACAGCAAACTTCACTCCTGTTGAATATTCAATCGACTATGACCTTGATTCAGGCCGTGTATCAGGTATCAACCCGAAAACATACACAATTGAAACTGCAGGTATTGAGGTTCTTAATCCCGGTCGTGCAGGCTTCACATTTGACGGTTGGACTCTCAGTATTGTTGATTTCATCTGGTTCAACGGAACAATCGACGCAAATGGCAATGTTGTTGACGGTGTAGGTCACTACTCAATGCCTGTTTCACTCAGATCCGGCACAACTTACACCTATGACAGCTCAATCAAACTTGCTATTTTTGATACAGACGGAAAATTCATTACTCTTGCAAACTCCGGCTCTTACACTGCTGATGCTGATTACCTCTGCTCAGTAGTTGTTGCTGACGAAGCAACAGAAGCTGAACTTGCTGCAGTTGCTCTCACAGTTTCACAGAATGTTTCAACAGTAGCAATTCCTCGTGGTAACATGGGTAGCCTTAAGCTTGTAGCTAACTGGATTTCAGAGCAGTTCACCATCACATATTATCTCAATGGCGGTGCTCTTGCTGAGGGTGTAACAAACCCGACATCTTATGATGCTGAAACTCCTGAATTTACACTTAATAACCCAACAAGAACAGGTTATATCTTCACAGGATGGACTGGAACAGACCTTTCTAACACAACAACAGAAGTTACAGTTCCCGTAGGTTCAACAGGTAACAGAATTTATTCTGCTAACTGGAGAATTGAAAAATACTATCTCTCAATTAACCTTGACGGCGGTCAGTTTATGGAAGCTGTTCCTGAGTATTTCACAGTAGATACCCCCACATTCTCATTGCCGATTCCTGTTAAGTCAGGTCACACCTTCACAGGCTGGCTTGATGAAAGCGGTAATGTATTAACAACAGTAACCATTACAAAAGGCTCAACTGGTGCAAGAAGCTACACAGCTCAGTGGACCGAAAACTCAGCTGACGCAGGAACACACAGAATTTACTACCACGGCATGAATAACCAGATTATTGGTTTTGAAGACGTACAGGTTGGTTCAGTTCCGGTTGGCAGACCTTATCAGGTTGTTATCGGTTATCAGTTCGCAGGTTGGTCAGTTTCACTTTCAGATCCGACAGTTGTTGAAAGCACAGAAGATGTTCACATCTATTCTAAATACGTAGTTGGTCCTGATACTTACAGCATCACCGTTAAAGTTGGTGATAGCTCAACAACAACCTCATATGCACAGTATGCTACAGTAAGAGTAACTGCTGCAGAAACAGATGCAAACAACAACACCTTCAGCCACTGGGCTGACGAAAACGGTGCAGTAGTAAGCTACTATCGTACATTCAGCTTCAAGGCTCATACAGATGCAACTCTTGTTGCAGTTTACGGTGGCAGCTCAACAACTGATAAGGTTGCAACACGTGTCACAAAGGCTGAATACGACAGCTATCATAAGTGGGTATCATTCTATGCAGAGCGTAGTGTTGCTTCAGAATACACAGTTCTTCAGCATGGTATTATGTTCACAGACAGTGCTGCAATCGCAGGTGATGACAGCCAGTTTATAATCGGAACCGACGGTGTTTATGTTTCAACAGCAAGCAGCACAAGCCGTTCAGGTGTTTACACACTTTCAATCGGTGGTCTTACTAAGGATGGCAACACACCTTATGCAGGTTGCGAAACAGTCTATGCACGTTCTTATGTAACTTATGCAGATGCAAACGGAGTTAAACATACTGTATACAGTGATGTTACTTCGTTCGCAAATCCCGCAAAAGATCTTAACGCTTAATTAAGGAGGATAAATATGGAATACATTAAACCTGAGATAAAGTTCAAAAAATTCTATACGGAATCCTTCCTTGCTGATGAAGATATTTTAAGCGGCACTGCAGACAGCGAAGGCGACCTTGAACATGACTTTACCGGTAACGGTAGCGACTTCTTCGGGTTTGATTCTTCAAGCGGTGGCGACGGCTGGTTTAACCTTTAATTTCTAAAACATGCGGCAGCCTTGTTCATTCAGGCTGCCGTATTGTGTAGAAAGGAGCATTTATGGAAGAACAACAACGCACGGAATTACGAAATATGGTGAGTATATTTGTCGGTCTTATGTTTGTAAGGGTGTATGAATATTTTTTAAGTGACATCGGTCGCCCCACTCTTTCGTTTATTTCTTATGCAGCAGGTATATTGCTTATCTTGCTCTTTAATCGCAAACATTGCTGGTCTCTCAGTGATTTTGGTATTCAGGGTGTAATCAACCACACCTTTTGGGAGGTTATTCTCCCGGCTTTGATATGGATAGGCTCATTGGCAATAATCATCATTCCCGAATATCTTATCTGTACCTTTGGTATTGGGGCAGAGGAGTCATATTTTGACCTCATTTGTTTCAATCGCCATGTTGATTTGGTGCTTTCAAAGTCAGATAACACAATTCTTGTTTCCTGGACTATAATGGGAGCTTTGATTTGTGCTTTCAGAGCTTTATTCCTTGAAGTATATTTCAGAGGATTCACTTTTGGCGTTCTCAGAAAGAAAACAGGGTTTTACGTTTGCAACGCTGTTCAGGCTTTGTTTTACACAATGTTTTTCTTCGTTGGTCCTGTAAGGTCACTCCTTTACAGCGAAGATAAAGGCAAAACGGTTGTGCTTTTCCTTCTTTTCTTTGTGGCTCAGTTCCTTTTTGCCTTCCGTCAGGGTTATTTACGACTTGTTTGCGGAACAATCTGGCCTTGTGTTCTTACAACCTTCTTGTTTAACTTCTTTACTTATAATGTTGTAATTATTGGTCTTGGAGGTACAGAGTTTGTAAACTATGCAGATTATATCCGCTGGATTCTTATTCAGGGAATCTGCCTTTTGGGAACACTTGCTTATTGCAAAAAAATGAAAAAGAAATTTCCTCCACCCAAGCCAAATCAGGCTGAACTGGAGGAAATGAAAGCTCTTGAGGAATCAGCTTCTCAGGAGGAAAAATAAAAAATAGCGGAGAGTTTTGAACTCTCCGCTTTCTTTATGCTTTGATTAAATTTCAGGAATAACAACTTCGATTTCTTTGCCAAGTGCTGATGACTTAACAATGTGGTCAATAATTGCCTGGTTGTAAAGAATCTCTTTTGAAGGAACAGGAGCCTCGCCGCCCTCTGCGATAGCATCAAGGAATGAGCGTACTTTCTTGTAGAAAAGACCCTTATCGTTGCTGGGAGCTTCAATTTCAGGGATAATTGTTTCAACTCTTTCGCCTGCAACATCGTGATAAATAGTCATCGGGCCGCCTGTTGAGCCGTTCCAGCATTCTGTTGAAGGAATGCGAAGAGCACCCTTTGTACCGAAGATAATTGTATCACCGGGAGTATCAGGATGCATAGCCCAAGCAATACGGAAGTCGAGAATAATGCCGCCCTCAAGGCGAACAAATGCTGCTGCAAAGTCTTCAACGTTGAATCTTGCTGCATCGGCAGGGGTGTTATACATCGGGTTAGGGCCGAAGAATGCAGAAGTATAGCCGCTTACTGTGAGAGGCTTGGGATAGCCGACAGCGTTGAGCACCATATCAAGTGAGTAACAACCGATGTCACCCATAGCGCCGATACCTGCGGTTCTTTCTTCAATAAATGTGCTGTTGGGGATACCACGTCTGCGGCCGCCACCTGTCTGGATGTAATAGATGTCGCCAAGTTCACCTGACTGAACAATCTTTTTAATCATCTTCATGTTTTCGTCGCCACGAGGCTGGAAACCGATCGAAAGAATCTTACCACTCTTCTTTTCAGCTTTCATAATTTCAACAGCTTCTTCTGTTGTAACACACATTGGCTTTTCAAGGAGAACGTGAACACCTTTTTCAAGTGCGTAAATTGTGCATTCAGCATGAGTTTTGTTATATGTGCAAACGCTTACAGCATCAAGTTCTTCGTTATCAAGCATCTCTTTGTGGCTTGGGTAGAAGTTAACGCCTGTAACACCGTATTTTTCTATAAACTTCTCGGCTTTACCGGGGATAAGGTCGGCAGCTGCAACGATTTCGCAATCTTCCATCTGAAGATAGCTTTCAATGTGAGATTCAGCAATCCAACCTGTGCCGATAATACCGATTTTAAACTTTTTATCTACTACTTTCTTTTCTTCTTCTACTGTCTGTGTAAACTGATTAAGAACTGCGTCTGACATTTTAAATTCCTCCGATTAGTTGTTTATTGTTTTAATGTAATCAATACTCATTTTGATGCTCTCAAGGGGTGTTTTACCCATTGAAGGGCTATCCTGCTCAACTACAACCCAACCTGTGCCTGCTTTTTTGCAAGCTTCAAGAATTGCGGGCATATCCTGAACACCATAACCAACAGGTCTGAAAGCAAAATCTTCGCCTTCATCCTCATCGGCCTGAGCACCGTCATCAATGCCGATAAGAGCATACATCTTGGTAGGTTTATCTTTGCCACTCATAACAAAGTCTTTAAGGTGAACAACAGGAGCTCTGCCGGAATATTTAACAACATATTCAGCAGGGTTCTCTCCACCAACGTTTACCCAGCAGGTGTCAAGCTCAGTCTGAAGCTCATCAGCTGAAAGGGTAGAGTAAAGAAGGTCAAGACCATAAACACCGTCAACCTTTTTAAATTCAAAGTCGTGGTTGTGATAAAGCATTGTAATGCCGTAATTTTTTGCAATACCTGCAAACTTACGGATGCCTTCAACAGTTTCGTTAAAAAGCTCTGCGCCGGGGCGACGCTCTTCAACAGCATAAGGGATAGCTATGTATTTAACGCCGATGGTTGCATAATCGCCGATAACCTTTTCAGGGTCAGCAGCAAGCTCGTCATAGCTTACGTGGGCAGAAATTGGTGTAAGACCATTTTCTTCGCAAATGGCTTTTACCTTTTCAGGTGCGTTGTCATAAAGACCTGCAAACTCAACACCGTCATAGCCCATTTCTTTAACTTTTTTGATTGTTCCTTCAAAATCTTCAGCCATATTATCTCTTACTGAATACAACTGAACAGCAACAGGAAAACTCATTTTAAATACCTCCAATAGGGAAATTGGTTTACAACCTCTATAATTTTAACATTTTACAATTGCAAATACAATACTTATTTGTGAATTTATACCATTTTTTTGTTGTATAAACATAAAAATTGTGATATAATTATCCTATTGATAATTAAGGAGAAAAACTATGCAGGAAATATCAGTTTTATCTTATAAAATAACCGAAAACACCGAAAACCCTCTTGAGTGGCAGATGCAGGCACAGATTATGGCAGAAACCGTTCTTGACACTCTTCCCGATTGTGTTGGTATTCAGCAGGCAGGGGAGGGCTTGGCTGTTTTTGCTCAGGCTCATTTGGGTGAGCTTTATTCTTATGTTGAGGGCAATGTACATAATCCGATTTTTTATAATCATTTTGAACTGACCCTTCTTGAAAGCGGCAGCTTCTGGTATTCTGATACTCCGAATACATTGTCTAAATTTGAAAGTGCAACCTTTTACACCTCTTGCTCTTGGGCTGCTTTTGAGCGTAAAGAGTGCGGTACTCGATTTATGATGCTCAACACAACCTTTGACAAAAATCCTCTTGTTAAGGCTCAGAGTATACCAATGCTTATGAATGTTGCTTCAAAGTATTATGTACCAGTTGTTTGCACCGGTGAGTTCAATATGATAAAAGGTGCGGTGAATTATCGTACACTCACTGCAGGTGTTTTGAGAGACGTAAGCGTAGTTGCCGAAAAAACTCAGCCTACACCACCTGCATCCTTCGGAAAGATTATTCCCGAAGCGGTGTATAACTATATTCCGGATTTTCCTAAGTTTAATATGTGTGGCAATATTCTTTCAAATTATCTGGTTGAGCCTCTTGAATACAGTTACTGTTTTCAGGGTATGCTTTACGGTGAACAACAACCAAACGGTGTTGTTGCCAAATTAAATTTACTCAGAAGATAATAAAACAGCGAAGAGTCAATTCTCTTCGCTGTTTCGCTTTGTTATGTTATTACTGCATGCTCATAACCAAATCGTAAATGAATTTTACAATAGGAGTGATGTTAATGTAAAAACCTGTTGGCTTTTCAAATATATCATCTTCAACTCCTGAAGTAATACCTTCAACATATTCAGGCAAGAAATCCTTTGTTTCACTTGTGAGGTAGAAACTGTCAGTGTCAAGGCTTACTGCTTTGAATCCAAGGAGTACGTCACCGTCATAATAGAACTCTGCCTTTGTGCCGAATCTTTCAACATAAACATCGCCGTAGTCTTTGATGTTTCTTTCACCTGCGTAGGTGAGAGTGAGGCTGTCAAAATATTCGCCTGTGAGGTAATCAAGAAGCTTGTCAACACCTGTTGCAAGAAGTCTCACGTCAGAGGTCTGAATCTCAAAGAATTCATTAAGGTCAACATAACAGCGAAGACCGGGGATATAAACGATATTATCCTCACCGAAAATTGCTCTTACATTGAGACCGGAAACCTTTGCTGTGGCAGCAAATTTCATGTTTGAAAGTATGCTGTTATCGTTTTGAATTTTAAACATCACATTCAAATCAGCAACATCAACAAAATCATTTTCTGCAAGGCTGTCATCAAGCTTAACGTTGATTGTTTTAGTCTCTTCAATTTGGTTAATTAAAGCTTCTGTTCTTGTAATTGCTTCTTCTGCTGAAATATTCATAGCAAAAAAGCCGGTTGCAAGAATAACGCTTAAAATAACACATATTACCTTTTTCATTTTTTCACCCCCAATATGTAGTATTCTACCACCAATAATTATACCAGTCAACAGACTTTTTTGAAAAAGTGTCGAAAAAAGAGAACGAGTTTAAACCCGTTCTCTTACTTGTTTTAAATTGAGGATTAAAGGCTTTCAACAATTGCTTTTGTATCTCTTGCAATCATAAGCTCTTCATCTGTGCAAACAACATAAACCTTAACTGCTGAATCAGGTGTTGAAATTTCACCTTCTTTGCCTCTCTTAAGAGTGTCATTAAGGTCATAGTTAATCTTAACGCCCATAAATGCAAGCTTATCACAAACGCGATCTCTGTACTGAGGGTTATTTTCACCGATACCGCCTGTGAATACAATAGCATCAAGTCCGCCCATAGCAGCAGCGTAACCGCCGATGTATTTGGTGAGCTGGTGGCAAAGCATAGACTCAACAAGCTTTGCTCTTTCGTCGCCGTCTTTTGCACGTGCTTCAATTTCTCTGTTATCGCTTGTGCCGCAAACGCCGAGCATACCTGACTTCTTGTTCATAACCTTGTCCATATCGTCAGCGCTGAGGCCTTCTTTTTTCATAATAATGGGAACAATAGCAGGGTCGATTGAACCACAACGTGTGCCCATCATGATGCCTTCAAGGGGAGTAACACCCATTGTGGTGTCAAAGCATTTGCCGTCAACAATAGCAGAGATTGATGAGCCGTTGCCGAGGTGGCAGGTAACAACCTTACTGTGTTCGGGATTGCCGAGAAGCTCGGTTGCCTTTGCACTAACAAAACGGTGAGATGTGCCGTGGAAACCGTAACGGCGGATGCCGTAGTTTTCATAATATTCGTAGGGAAGAGCGTACATATAAGCGTAATCAGGCATTGTCTGATGGAAACCTGTGTCAAAAACAGCAACCTGAGGAACATCCTTCATAATTGCCTGGCAAGCCTTGATACCTGTGAGGTTAGCAGGGTTGTGAAGGGGACCCCATTCAAAGCAAGCTTCAATAGCTTTTTCAACCTCTTCATTAACAAGAACAGAAGTGCTGAAATATTCAGCGCCGTGAACAACACGGTGACCAACTGCATCAATTTCATCCATAGATGCGATAACACCGTTTTCTTTGCTTGTGAGAGCATTGATAACAACCTGAATAGCTGTTGCATGGTCGGGCATATCACAGGGGAGGCTCTTTACATTTTTGCTTTCATCAGCGGGAACCTTGTGTGTGAATGTGCTCTTGTCACCAATCTGTTCGCAGTTACCTTTTGCAAGTACGGTTTCATTCTCCATATCAATAAGCTGATATTTAAGAGAAGAGCTACCTGCGTTAATAACGAGAATTTTCATTACAATTCCTCCTAAATTTTAATCAAATTTGACTTGTATATTGTCTCTAACTGTTATATTATATATGTATAGAAAAATTTTTTCAATAGGTTTTTTAACTTTTTGGAGGTAAAAATGAAAATCGCAGGAATTGTTGCAGAATATAACCCTTTTCATAACGGGCATAAATATCATGTTGAAAAAACAAAAGAGGTTACAGGTGCAGATGCAGTCGTAGCTGTGATGAGTGGTAACTTTGTTCAGCGTGGCGAAACCGCTATACTCTCAAAGTGGGCAAGGGCAAAGGCAGCTGTTGAAAACGGTGTTGACCTTGTGGTTGAGCTTCCCACCCTTTGGAGCATTGCAAGGGCACAGAGCTTTGCTCAGGGTGCTGTGGGTGTGCTCAAAGGATTGGGTTGTGTTGATGCAATCAGCTTTGGCAGTGAATGCGGTGACATTGAAAAGCTCAATGAAACTGCCGAGGCCATAAGCGACCCGTTTGTAATTGAACGAATGAAGAAAAATCTTGAAATCGGTATGAGCTATGCCGGTGCAAGAGCCGAAGCTGTAAGAACTTATCACGGTGACGACTTTTTTTCAATTTTAAATGAGCCGAATAACACCCTCGGTATTGAATATATTATTGCAAACAACGAGTCTGAACCGAGAGCTGAAATGGTAACTGTTACCCGTAAAGGTGTTGCTCATGACAGCATTATGAGAAGCGAAAACTTTGCCAGTGCTTCTGATATTCGCAACATGATGCTTGAGGGTGATGCTTGGCACAGATATGTTCCTCAGAACATGGTTGATATTTATAAGCAGGAAGTTGAATCTCAGACAGGTCCGACACCTTATTCAAAGCTTGAGTTCAGCATTCTTTGCTGTATGCGTCAGTTAAGGGTTGAAGACATTGCCGAATCTCCTGATGTAAGTGAAGGTATTGAAAACAGAATTCACGACGCAGCATTGAAAGCCAAAAGCCTTGAAGAGCTGTTTTCATTGGCAAAAACAAGACGTTATTCCCATGCAAGAATCAGACGCATTGTTTTGGCATCATTCTTAGGTTTTACCAAAGAGCAGTGTGAAGGTTTGCCGCCTTATGTTAAGGTGCTTGCAATGACCGAAAAGGGCAAAGAAATTCTCAAAAAAGCTAAAGAAACCGCAACACTTCCTATAATTACAAAAGCTTCTGATATTGATGCTCTTGACGAAAGAGCAAAAGAGGTGTATTCTATTGAAGGAATGTGTACCGATGTTTACTCATTGGCAACACCTGTAATCTTCCCTTGTGGCAGAGAGCAGACAACCCCCGTTATAATAAAAGAATAATCATACTGCCACCGGGTAGTGAATGTTAAGCATTCGTTTACATATCATTAGGTCTTTGAAGATATGTATAACGGATGCTTTTTTTGGAGGTAAAAAATGTTAAAGTATTTTTCAAAAAAGGATATCACGTTGTGGACTGTTTCTGTGTTGATAATAGCTGTGTCATTTTTAGCATTTGACAGGTCAAATTATATGACCCTTGTTGCATCTTTGATTGGTGTAACATCTCTTATTTTTAACGCAAAAGGAAATCCGTTCGGTCAGGTTTTGATGATTGTTTTCAGCGTGCTTTACGGTATTATTTCATTTTCTTTCGCTTATTACGGTGAAATGATAACTTACCTTGGTATGACCTTACCTATGGCGGTGTTTTCGCTGATTGCATGGCTCAAAAATCCATATAAGGGTAACAAATCTGAGGTGGAGGTCAACAGCATAGAAAAGAATGAGCTTGTTTTTATGCTTGCTTTGACTGTTGTGGTTACTGTTTTGTTTTATTTTATTCTCAAATATTTTAACACAGCTAATCTTCTTCCCAGCACAATTTCCGTAACCACCAGCTTTGCGGCGGCATATCTCACATTCAGGCGAAGCCCATATTTTGCCCTTGCCTATGCCGCCAATGATATTGTGCTTATAGTCTTGTGGATTATGGCAACTATGGAAAATATCAGTTATCTTTCTGTTATAATCTGCTTTGTGATGTTTTTTGTCAACGATATTTACGGCTTCATAAGCTGGCAGAAGATGAAAAAACGCCAAAACTATTGTCAATAAAAGAAATAAGTGGTACAATCAATTTGTATCACTTTTCTTTTTTGGAGGTAAAATTATGAGCAAAGAACTCCCGCGTACTTATGTCCCTTTTAAGGATTGGAAAGAAAAATCAAAGCAGATTGAATACACTGAAGAAACTCCTCTTCTTGCCCCTGACGGAACTCTTCTCGCAAAGGGTTGGGCAAGAAAAAATGTTTTTACATATAACCGCGATTATGTTAAAACAGGCATAATGAGCCGTAAAGAATGGGATTTTTATAACATCTGCGACGGTGAATTTCAGGTGCTTGTCAGCTTTGCCAATATCAATTTAGGCGGTTATGTGGGTGCAAAGCTTGTCAATCTCAAAACAGGGGAGGTAGTGGTAGATTCTATTGCTTATTTCCTCGGTGCCAACAAGCATGTTCCGCCTGCAAAGGGCGATGTCCCTAACCGATATAAAGACAAAATCGGCAAAACCGAATTTGATTTTAACACCAAAGAAACCGAAAGAACTCTCTGGTATAAAGGCTCATATAAAGGCAAGCCTGTTGAAGTAAATGTTCAGATGGATATTCCTGAGGGTCTTGAAAATATCACTACAATTTTCCCATTTGACGAAGACCCGACCAAGTATTTTATGACCACCAAGCAGATGTGTATGCCATGTGAGGGTAAGTTTGTTTGGGGCGATTATGTTTATGAATTTTCAAAGCCTGCTGCTTTCTGCACTATGGATTGGGGCAGAGTAAACACCGTTCATAAAATGGTGTGGTATTGGGGCAGCGGCAATCAGTATATCAAAGACGAAAACGGCAAAGAACATCTTTTCGGCTTTGAAATCACTTGGGCAATCGGCAACGAAAGCAATGCCACCGAAACCTGCATTTTCTACGACGGCAAGGTGCATAAAATAGGTGCAGTAGATGTTGAAAAATTCCCTAAAGACAGGTTCCTTGAAGAGTGGAAATTTATATCAGAAGACGGCAGATTTAATATGACAATGACCCCGACCCTTGATAACCATTCTGATGTGGACTTCAAAATCGGCAGAATGAACTGCCACCAGATTTTCGGCAACTGGCAGGGTGATGTCACCCTCGACGACGGCACAAAGCTCCAAATCAAAGACCTCTTCACCTTCTGCGAATACGTAGAAAACCGTTGGTGATTGTATGGTAAGGGAAATTAAAGAAAGCGAATTAAGCGTGCTTTTAGAGCTTTATTTGCATCTGCACGAAAAAGATATTCCTGAAAACAACGAACATCTTGCGAAAACTTGGAAAGCAATAATTGAAGACAAAAATCATCATATTATTGTAAATGAGATAAATGGTAAGATTGTATCTTCTTGTGTTTGTGTAATAATTCCTAACCTTACACGAAATGTAAAACCATACGCGTTTGTTGAAAATGTTGTTACCCACAAAGATTACCGTGGTAATGGTTATGCAACTCAATGCCTTGATTATGCAAAAAAAATTGCCATAAAAGAGAATTGCTATAAAATGATGTTGCTCACAGGCTCTAAAGAAGAATCAACTCTTGATTTTTATAAAAAAGCAGGATATAACAATTCAGACAAAACAGCGTTTATTCAATGGATAGATTAGTGTCGGAAAAGCCTTCACCTTGAGGAGAAGGTGCCGAGGAATGAGGCGGATGGGGCAGACAACAAACCTGTATCTTAAAGCTTCAACTACGAGGTGCAAAAAATGAATTTTGATATAAACAAATTAAAATGGACACGTGAGCCTGCGGATTACTCGGTGTCAGAAGAAAAAATAGAAATAATCACAAAACCGAACACTGATTTATGGCAAAGAACATATTATCATTTCAGAAATGATAATGCTCCCGTTTTGCAAGCAGAAACAGATGAGCAGTATTTTTCTTTTGTTGTTAAAACTGAGTTTGAGAGCAAGCACCGCTTTGACCAGTGCGGAATAGTGATGTATCTTGATTCTGAGAACTGGCTTAAAGCTTCAATAGAATATGAAAATGAAGAGTTTCAGCACCTTGGCAGTGTTGTTACTAATAACGGCTATTCCGATTGGGCAACAACCGCTGTTGACGCATCAATTAAAAGTATGTGGTACAGGCTCAGCCGCAGGGAAAATGATTTTTGCGTTGAATGCTCACTTGACGGCAAAAGCTTTTCTCAGATGCGTGTGTGCCATATGTTTAACGTGAAAGAAAAAATTACATTCGGTATTTATGCCTGCAGCCCTGAAAATTCATCATTTAAAGCTGTGTTTACAAATATGGAAATGACCGAGTGTAAATGGCTCGCTCACGACGGTCAGCAACCTGATAATGAGTAAAATTTAAGTAAAAATGATTTCCCTTACCACATTTTTGTAATAAAATCAAGTCTTGTATTTTCCTTTGAAATAGTGTATTAAATATAAGTAGAAACTTCGGGAGGCTTGTTATGAATAAATCAATTTGCAGTGCTGACTGTAGCAACTGTTTTATGAAAGAGAATTGCGGCGGATGTGCTCAAAAATCCCAAAACTGCTTCATTGCCCAATACATAAATGTTGGAGGACCAGGGAAATTTCTTGAGTTTAAGCAAACTCTTATAGATGAATTCAATGCTTTGAATATTCCCGGTATGCCCACCGTAAAAGACCTCAATATACTTGAGGGGAGCTTTGTTAACCTTGAATACACACTTCCAAACGGAGAAACAGTTAAATTCCTTGATGACAATGCAATGTATCTTGGCAATCAGCTGGAATGTGAGTTTGAGTGTGATTATTGCTTCGGCATTATTTCCTCATTGGATTTTTTGCTTGTGTGTAGATACGGAGAAAACGGAGCAAATCCCGAACTGCTTATGTATAAGAAGAGATGAATCGTGGGGCACCTATCGGGCGCCCGAAATCAAATTGAGAGAAGTGAAAAACTTCTCTCTTTATTTTTTATTAAAAGGTTGACAGTTTTTCTGTTTTAAACTAAAATATCTATTGTGGGTAGGTTGGGCAGTTGCGCACCTATTCAGGTGTGAGGAAAGTCCGTGCTTCACAGAGCAGGATAACGGCTAACGGCCGCCGAGGGTAACCTTAGGGACAGTGCAACAGAGATATACCGCCGCTTTATGCGGTAAGGGTGGAAAGGCGAGGTAAGAGCTCACCGGTCGGCGGGGAACCGCGCAGACCCTGTAAACCCTATCCGAAGCAACACCGACCGAAACTATCGCTTGCTCGGCGCGTTTCAACGGGTGGCGTGAGCTTTGTGGCAACGCAAAGCCAAGACAGATAATTGCCTTAAATGACAGAACACGGCTTACAGACCTGCCCACACTTTTTGGTGACGGTGTAGTCACTATAATCACCTTTGGCATATAATGTAACGAGGTGATAATATGCTTGAAGGTTTATGGTACGGAATAGCAGCTGCATTTATTTTTATAGGAGTGGTTGCAACTTCGTGCTTTATAATTTTACAGGTTTTTAAGTTTGATAATGATGCCAATTGTGTTGTGGTAATTTCTTCAGGTATGGATGATGATGATGTAGGCTCGCTTCTTTACAGCGTTCATCTTCGCTTTGCACTTTTGGGGGATTGCCGCAAAAACAGAATTGTTATTGTTGACAACGGTATGACTGAAAAGCAAAAAATCCTGTGTCATAATATTATGAATAATTTTGATAATATGGAGCTTTGTGCTCCCGATGATCTGCTTAAAGCTATTATCGGAAAGGAACAGTAAATGGACGAACAGCTTGTAGAAATCAGCGGCGTTGTTGATGAAGTTACATACCGCAACGAAGAAAACGGTTTTTCCGTTATTGATTTTTACACAGATGAAGAATATTTTACCGTTGTGGGTGTTTTGCCTGAGGTAACTGAGGGTGAAAGTCTCAGACTCAGAGGTGAATGGAGCTATCACTCAACCTTCGGCAGGCAGTTCAAAGCCAAGCTTTGTGAACGAAGTATGCCTTCTTCCTCTGCTGACTTGCTTCGTTATTTAAGTGCAGGTGCCGTCAAGGGTATCGGCCCTGCAACTGCTAAAAAAATTATAGACCGTTTTGGTGAATCCGCATTTGATGTGCTTGAAAATGAGCCGGAACGGCTTGCTGAAATAAAGGGTATTTCACTTAATAAAGCTAAAGATATATCAAAAATTTTTAATGAACAGTTTGCCGTAAGGCAGGTTATGATAAGCCTTGAACGCTTCGGAATGACACCCAATGAATGTCTTGAAGCTTTCAGACTTTACGGTGCAAATGCCGTTGATCTGATTACGGTTAATCCGTATATTCTCTGTGGCGAGGGTATAGGTATCGGCTTTGAACGTGCCGATGCTATTGCTTCATCTTTGCCTCAGCCACCTGACAGCGATTTCAGAATTGCTGCGGGCATTGTTCACGTTGTGCGTCATAATCTTAACAACGGTCACACCTGTGTGCCCAGGTCGAGGCTTCTTGCCCCCAGCTCAGGCTTGCTTGATACTAATGAAGATACCATTGATATTGCCGTTGATTCGCTTATTGAATGCGGCAAGCTCATCAGTGAAACAATTAACGGCAAGGATTTTTTGTTCCTGCCCCATATTTATGCTGCCGAAAAGCTTGCAGCCAAAAGAATCACGATTATGAATCAGTTTCCACCTGCAGGCAGACCAACTGTGGATGAGGATATTCAGAAAATCGAAAAGCAGGAAAACATCTGTTATGAAGAAAAGCAGCGTCAGGCTATAATGACAGCTGTTAATAAGGGTATGCTTATTCTCACCGGTGGTCCGGGTACAGGTAAAACCACCACCCTTAACGGTATTTTAAAGCTTTTTGAGCTTGACGGTGTTGATGTTGCTCTTGCAGCTCCCACAGGCAGAGCTGCCAAAAGAATGAGCGAAATAACAGGTAAAGAAGCCAAAACAATCCACCGCCTTCTTGAAGTTGAATGGGACAAGCATGACAAGCCTGTTTTCAGCCGTAATGCTCGCAACCCTATTTCAGCCGGTGCGGTTATTGTGGACGAGCTTTCAATGGTGGATGTTTCTCTATTTGCCTCGCTTTTAGATGCACTTCCCTTAGGCTGCCGATTAATAATGGTGGGGGATTCAGACCAGCTTCCTGCTGTTGGTGCAGGCAATGTTCTTCACGATTTGATTGATTCAGGCGTTATGCCCGTTGTTCAGCTCAAAGAGGTTTTCCGTCAGGCGATGGAAAGCAGAATTGTTACCAATGCCCATAAAATTGTGTCGGGTCAGATGCCTGAATTGCACGATAAAAATAACGACTTCTTTTTTATGAAAAGAAGCTCGCCTTATGAAACAGCAAAAACCGTTGCTGACCTTTGTGTCAGCCGTTTGCCAAAGGCTTACGGATTTTCTTCTCTTAACGATATTCAGGTGCTTTGCCCGTCAAGGAAGGGCGAGACAGGCTCGGTTAATCTTAATAAAATTCTGCAGAATTTAATCAATCCTGCAGATAAAAATAAAAATGAAATCACCTCAGGCTCCCGGGTTTTCAGAGAAGGAGATAAGGTGATGCAGGTTAAAAACAATTATAATATCATCTGGACAAAGGATGCCGAAGAAGGCACCGGTGTTTTTAACGGTGATATTGGAATTATCAAAAAAATTGACAGGGTAAATGCCTGTCTTGCTGTGTGGTATGATGACAAAGAGGCGGTTTACAGCCTTGAAAGTCTCAATGAGCTTGAACACGCGTATGCCATGACCGTTCACAAAAGTCAGGGTAATGAGTTCCCTGCGGTAATTGTGCCTGTTATGGGGGTTGTGCCTCAGCTTTGTTACAGAAATCTCCTTTATACTGCCGTAACCCGAGCCAAAAAGCTTATGATTATGGTTGGCAGTGAAGTTCAGATTGAAGAGATGGTTAAAAACAACACAAAGACCAAAAGATATTCAGCTCTTAAGCATTTTTTGTGTGACGGTGAATCCTGATGGAAAGTCTTTTTAATTCATTCAAAACGGTGTTATGGCCTCAAAGATGTATGTTTTGCGGCGAACCGATGTTTGACAAAGCAGATTCCACTTGCGAAAGATGTGTTGATACTTTGCCGTATGTTACCGGCAAAATCTGCACTTCCTGTGGCAGAGGGAGGAGCGAGTGCACCTGCTCTTCCTCTACGCTTTATTACGACAAGGCGGTGGCTCCGTTTTACTTTGAGCATGGGGTGCGTAAATGCATACATTCACTCAAATTCCGTTCACGTACCGAGCTTGCAGAGCCGTTGAGTGAATATCTTCTCAGTGCGTTTAATAAGCATTATTCGGATGAAAATTTTGATTTTATAACATGCGTACCGCTTCATCCTGACGATTTAAAACAAAGAGGTTATAATCAAAGTCATCTTCTTGCTGAAAGTCTTTCAAAAAAGCTGAATATTGAGTTTAAATCTGATGTTCTTCGCAAAATATATCATACAGAAAAGCAATCAGGTGCATTGCCTTTGGAGCGAAGCGGCAATGTTTTGGGTGTGTTTGATGTTGATGAAAATATTGATTTAAATAATAAGAAAATACTGCTTGTTGACGATATAGAAACAACAGGCTCAACACTCAGCGAATGCGGAAAAATGCTTTTTCTTGCAGGGGCTGAAAAGGTATGTTGCCTGAGTGTGGCAGTGACCAAATTAAAAAAGAAAGGACGAAACTGATGATAGGAACAAGTATATGCTTTGATCTTGGAACAGGCTATCTGTCGGTTTTTGTTCAGGGTAAAGGGATTATAGCTAACGAGCCAAGTGTTGTGGCTTATGATGCGGAAAATGAAAAAATCAGCGTTTTAGGTAAAAAGGCTTATGAAATGATGGGTAAGACCCACGATTGGATTGATATAATAAATCCGATCAAAGAGGGCAGTATCGCTGATTTTCAGATTGTTCAGAATATAATAGGTTACTATGTTCAGAAGGTGTGCAGCAATAAAATTTTAAAACCCAATGTGCTTATAAGCATCCCTTGTGATATGAACTCTGTTGATAAACGCTCTGTTTTAGAAATGGCAACAGCCTCAGGTGCATCAAAAGCCTGCCTTGTTGAAGAGCCGCTTGCTGCCGCAATCGGTGCAGGTGTGGATGTTAACAGCTACCACGGCACAATGATTGTGGATATAGGTGCAGGCACAACGGATATTGCCGTTATTGCAAGGGGTATGATTTGTACAAGTAAATCAATTAAGATTGCGGGCAACACATTTAATGAAGCTATAACGGCTTTTGCCAAAAGAGAGCGTAATATTATTATCGGCACGCAAACAGCAGAAACCATAAAAAAAGACATCGGTTGTACCAACTTCCTTGAAGCCGAGCTTGCTGTAAGGGCTGTTGGTAAAGATGCAGTAACCAATCTGCCGTCATCTGCTGAAATTACCTCTGCAGATGTGTTCCTGAGCTTTAATGACCAGCTGGAGCAGATTGTTGAAGCAATCCGTCAGGTGCTTGAAAAAACACCTCCCGAGCTTAATGCCGATGTTTCAAAAACAGGAATTACAATCACAGGCGGCAGTGCACTTTTAACAGGTATTGACCGCTTTATAGAATACAGGACAGGTATCACCACCAGGATTGCCAATGACCCGCAAACCTGCGTAATCAGGGGAATGGGTAAAATTTTAAAAGCCCCCAAACTCCTTGAAAGGAACGGATATTACTTCAAAACCCGCCAGGAGCTTGTAGGCTACGATGAATGACAAAGGGGCTGTGAAAACAGCCCCTTAAATATTTGGTATTATAAAACCTTTTTCTTTTTTTGATATGTCACAAAAGATATAATAAAAGTTATAATACATGCACATGATCCGATTATAATAAACACCGGCAGAATGTCAAGTGCCTGACCAATATAATCCCTGTTTAGCTGATAGCTGACTGTGAGGGTTTCGTCATCAAAGGTGACGTTTTTCTGAAGCTCTCCCATAGGAGAGTCTTCACCATATACGTTTTTATTTTTGAAATCACGAGCCTCTTTATGTGACTCAAATTCAAACTGCTTTTCAGCAGTCATAGCCAATGTTTCTGTTAATTCAAAACCGTTTTTTCCTTCGTCAAAAACGTAATTCAATTCTTGCAGATACAAAACATATTTTTGTGTATCCTCACGGTATTCTTCATCAATAAGGTAATAAAGGCATCGGTAGTCTGTTACATAGTCCTTTAGCTTGTAATACTCATTTTCTGCTTTTTCTATGTCTGGGTATTGATAACCCACTGCGTAAGTGAAGCAGAATTCGCAGGGGATAGTCGACTCGACTGCTACTGAAACAAAGGGAAAAGCAACCGACACAATGATTATAACTGCAATAATGACCGACGTTATTTTAATGTGTTTTTTGCGATAAAGCTTTTGCTCAGGTGAAAGTTCAGGCTCACAGATTTTATATTTTTTATATAAAACCGAGTGTGCTTTATATGCCAATAATCCGCCAATTAATGCTGTGGCAGGCAATGATACAAATAACATTGACGGTCCGTCTAAAATCATGTTAAGAAAAAGCCCCAGCAGTGTAACAATTGTAAGAAATAAAACAACAGAAATGTATTTTATTGCCTTTTTGGTTATATCCTCAACAGACAGGGTTCCCACGATTTCTTCGTTGTTAATACTTGAAGAGAAGTTGTTGAATGAAATTAAAGCAACAGTAACAGATGCTGCGACCAAAAGCAGGATAATCATATAGCCGACCCATAATACATTATAGTTATAAACAATATCGCTGATTATGTATGACAGTATAAGAGCAACCGCACCTAATACAATTGAAATTACAGAACTGTTAGAAAGCCTTACTGATGTTTTTTCTATCAGGTATTTCAACCGTTCTTCTTTCTTAGCATGCTTTGATTCTTCACAGCCTGTACTCGCATTTTTTTCACCACGCAGTATTTCATCAACGGTAACAGAATATAGTTCAGCAATTGCAGGCAACATCATTATTTCAGGGCAGCCTTCATCACGTTCCCATTTGCTGACGGTTTTATTTGAAACATTCAGCTTGTCGGCCACTTCCTGTTGGGTCATACCGTTAGCTTTCCTCAATGCAGAAAGAAATGTACCTATTGTTTTCTTTTCCATGTTCAAACCTCCTTTATATCTGTATTCTGCAACAAGTAGAGTGATTTTTCAACTCATAGATAGTAGATTTTGTCTACGAATCATAGATTTTTAAAATATCGGGGCAGGTGAAAAAGCCTGCCCCCGTTTGTCGTGTATAAAAGTATCAGAATGCCCAGTTTCCGTCTTTAAAAATCTGAACGGTTTTGCCGTCACGTGTTTTTGCGGTGATGTCCAGGTCAGCGGAGCCTATCATAAAGTCCTCGTGAACGATTGATTTGTTAATACCTTTTTCTCTGCATTCTTCAAGTGTCATTTCTTCGTTGCCCACAATGTTTGAAGAAAATCCCTCACCAAGAGCCAGATGGCATGCGGCATTCTCATCAAAGAGAGTGTTGTAAAAAAGAATGCCGCTGTTTCTGATTGGTGAATCATAAGGCACAAGAGCACATTCACCAAGATATGCTGAACCCTCGTCCATACTGATAAGCTCGTTGAGAAGCTCTTCGTTTTTCTCTGCCTTTGCTTCAACAGCTTTGCCGTTTTCAAATTTTATATAAAAATTCTCAATCAGCTCGCCACGGTAGGAGAGAGGCATTGTGGAATAAACCACACCTTCAGCTTCTCCTCTTTTGGGTGAAATAAACACCTCTTCACTGGGGATGTTGGGGTTGTAGTAGTTGCCCGAAAGGGTGTATTCACCGCCGCCGAGGAACTGTGAGCCTTCAATAAGCCCAACGGTAAAATCTGTTCCGTTTGATGAAGAATAGTGAAGAGATTCAATGTTGAGTGAGTTCAGATAATCACATCTGCTTTTAAGGTCAGCGTTATGCTGATTCCATTGCTCAACAGGGTCATCACCGCAACGTGAGGTGAGAAGAATAGCCTCCCACAGCTTTTCAACAGCTTCATTTTTTCTGCAGTCAGGGAACACCTTTTTAGCCCACGCAACACCGGGAACAGCAGCAATGCACCATTGGTATTTGTTTTCCATTTTATCTCTGAAAGGTTTGATAACCTTGTAACGCTCCTGAGAAGATTTTGAATATTTTTTCTGATTTATTCCGTTAAGTCCGTCAGGGTCCTCTGAAAGAAGATAAATCATAACCGGCAAAACCTCAACTCTTCGCTTGAGTTTTTCAACTTCCCAATCAAGCACTGTGCCGAGAGTTTTAAGTGAACGGTGCCTTACGTGAAGCTTTGTAAGCGGCTGATAGCTCCATTCAACGTCAACTCTTTTTGCCCCTGCTTTATAGCATTCATCAACCACCATTTTTACAAATTCAGGCTGGTCAAGCTCTGCAAAAATCATAACCTCCTGACCTTTTTGAACCCTTGCACCTACATTTGCTATAAGTGATGCATATTTTTTAAGTCGTGTCTTTTTCATAGTAATTCCTCCAATTCACCAATATTATATGCCTTTATTTCAGATATTTCAATAAAAACTAAAAAGTTCCCGCATCAAGCGAGAACTTTTATCATTCAATGTTTATTTTTCCGTTTTCAGTTTCAAACTTTTTAACATATTGCTCCAAAGCAAATTCAATTTCTTTATTGGCAGAACGCTTGTTATTCTCTGCAATATATTTGATTTTATCAAGTAAATCTTCTGAAACCCTTAATGAAAAGGGAGGATAATAGTTGCCTGCCATAGAAAAAGCCTCCTGAATTTGATATCATTATAATATCATTTCGAATCGAAAACTAAAGAATTCATATTGACATCAAATTGAAATCGTAATATAATATCAGCATCTTGATTCTGACTTCTATCACACACGCTTTATAAGCTGAAGAAGCATTGTCCGAAAGGATTTTAAAGAGGGTAGAAAGTCAAATTAAGATAGCCGATGGATTTAAAATCTGTCGGTTTTTTTGTTGTGCAAAAACTACAATGTGCAGTAATAAACATAATTACGAATTGCTAAGTGTCACTTCCGTCAATTTAAACAATTCCCTAATCATTATATTATAAAAAATCAACTATTTTTCTGTGCTTTTTCGTTTACATTTGAGCTCTTTTTTGGTATAATATACAGAAATTATGTTTGCAATCGATTTTATTATGGTAATATGTTAATTGACTAAAGTGTGAAAGTGATATATAATATCACCGTAAAATCCCAAAGTTAGGGTGGAGGATTCTTAAAATGTTTGATTTTTTCGGCTCAATGCCAACTGAAGACAGGCTCATTTTTGAGCTTTCAAAGTTATATGAGCAATATGGATATCGTAAATTCTGTATGGCAAAGTTTGAAGAATACAGCTTTTACAGTGACAACCGTGATTTCCTTTCAGGTGAGGGCGTTATTGCCTTTAACAATTCCGACGGTCGTCTTATGGCTTTGAAGCCCGATATAACTCTTTCCATCGTTAAGAATGCACGAATTGATAAAAACACCTGCACCAAAACTTATTATAACGAAAATGTTTACCGAATTTCCCAGGAAACTAATGATTATAAAGAAATCAAGCAGTCAGGCGTTGAGCTTATGGGTAATATTGATTCTTATTCAATCGGTGAAATTGTGACCCTAGCACTCAAAAGCCTTCAGAAGATTGACTCCGACTGTGTTCTCTGCCTTTCACATATGGCATTTATCAGTGCTGTTCTTGATGAAATGAAGCTTCCTGCTACTGCTAAAGAGCAGATAATTTTCTGCCAGCGTAACAAAAATGCTCACGACCTTAAGGCAGTTTGCGATGAGTATTCAATTGAAGAAAAATATGTTGAATATTTCACGGCTCTCACATCCCTTAACGGTAAGTTTGATGAGGTTTTGCAGGGTCTTCGTTATATTTCAATGAACGAAGCCACCGACAAAGCCTGTGACGAGCTTGAAGAAGTTTATAACACCCTTTGTTCTGTTTCTCTCGGTAATAAGGTTCAGCTTGATTTGTCTGTTGTTAATCCGTCATCATATTATAACGGAATTATTTTTTCAGGCTATGTAAAAGCTTCACCCACACCTGTGCTTGCAGGCGGTCGTTATGACAACCTCGCTTCTAAAATCCGCAAGGGCATCGGTGCAGTCGGTTTTGCAGTTTATCTTGATAACCTCAATCTGCATTATCCTGTTGAAAGTGAAACAGACTGTGATATTCTCATTCTCAATAAAAGCGAACATTCTGACATAACTCTTATGAAAGCTGTTGAAGATTTCATTTCACAGGGCTATTCCGTCAGAGTTGAAAAAGAAATTCCCGAAAATTTCAAAGCAGGTAAAACCATGGCTTTTGACGGTAAGGAGGTTAAATAATGCTCAATATAGCTTTACCTAAAGGCAGACTCGGCGATAAGGTTTATGAACGCCTTGCTTCAATCGGCTATGATTGCAGCGAGATTTATGCCGACAACCGTAAGCTTGTTTTTGAAAGTGAAGAAAATAATGTCCGTTATCTTCTTGTTAAGCCGTCAGATGTTGCAATTTATGTTGCAAGGGGTGCGGCAGATATCGGTATTGTTGGTAAAGACATCCTTGATGAAGGCGATTTTGATTTATATGAGCTTCTCGACCTTCGCCTTGGTGTGTGCCATATGTGTGTTGCCGCGAAAAATGATTATGTTGAAGACCACAACCGACCTATAAGAGTAGCCACCAAATTTCCTAATATTGCCAAGAGATATTATTCATCCTTTAACCGTGAAATTGACATCATAAAGCTCAACGGTTCAATTGAAATTGCTCCACTTTTAGGTCTTTCAGATGTTATTGTTGATATTGTTGAAACAGGCACAACTCTTAAAGAAAATAACCTGAGGGTTTATGAAAAGTTTCTTCCCATCAGTGCAAGACTTATAGCAAATAAATCTTCCTATCGCTTTAAAGGTGATGTGATTAACGACATCACTCAGAAGCTTCGTGAACAGCTTATTAAGGAGGGCAAAATATGATTAAAATTATTTCTGCGGCTAATGCAAAGCCCGAAGATATTCTCACCCGTGACATCAAAACCAAAAGCGGAGTTGAAGATATTGTTTCGGATATTATAGAAAATGTTAAAGAAAACGGCGACAAGGCCCTTATTGAATACGGAGCAAAGTTTGACGGTGCAAGCATCACAGCCCTTGAAGTAACCAAGGAAGAAATTGATGCCGCATTTGAAAGCGAAGATAAGGATTATATTGAAACCCTTAAAAAAGCAAGGGACAATATCCATCACTTCCACTCACATCAGGTAAGAAACAACTTTATCATCAACGATAAAGACGGTGTTATCCTCGGTCAGAAGATTACCCCTATTGACAAGGTTGGTCTTTATGTTCCCGGCGGCACTGCGAGGTATCCGTCATCAGTGCTTATGAACGCTGTTCCTGCCAAAATCGCAGGCGTTGAAGAAATTGTTATGGTAACTCCACCTGATAAAGACGGAAATGTTCCTGCTCCCATTCTTGCTGCTGCTAAAATTGCAGGTGTTGACAGAATTTTCAAAACAGGCGGTGCTCAGGCTGTTGCTGCTCTTGCTTACGGAACTGAAAGTGTTCCTAAGGTAGATAAAGTCGTAGGCCCCGGTAATGTTTTTGTTGCCACTGCTAAAAGAATGCTTTACGGTATTGTAGACATTGATATGATCGCAGGTCCCAGTGAGATTCTGGTCATAGCTCAGGGTAACTGCGACCCCGAGCTGGTTGCGGCAGATCTGCTCTCTCAGGCTGAACACGACAAACTTGCTTCTGCAGTACTTATTACTGACAGCGAAGACCTTGCAAACAAAGTAAGTGCCGAGCTTGAAAAGCAGATTCCTGAGCTCCCCAGAGCAGAAATCGCAAGAGCATCAATCGATACAAACGGCAAAATTATTATCGTTGACAGCTTACAGCAGGCTGTTGAAATCAGCAATATGATTGCTCCCGAGCATCTTGAAGTTTGCGTTGACGAGCCTTTCCTGCTTCTCAATTCAATTAAGCACGCAGGCTCAATTTTCCTTGGTAAGAATGTTCCCGAATCATTGGGCGACTACCTTGCAGGACCTAACCATACATTGCCCACTTCAGGCACAGCACGTTTTAGCTCACCTTTGAGCGTTGACGATTTTATAAAGAAATCATCATTTATTTATTATTCAGCCGAAGCGTTGGTTGATGTTGCTGACGATGTTGTTCGCTTTGCTGAAAAAGAAGGCCTTCAGGCTCACGGTAGAGCAGTCAGCAAAAGAAAGGAAAAATTGCAATGAGCAGATTTTTAAGAGAATGCTATGATTCTCTTGTTCCATATACTCCCGGTGAACAGCTTAATGATAAAAAATATATTAAGCTCAACACCAATGAATCACCCTATCCGCCCTCACCAAAGGTAAAAGAGGTTTTAAGCGGTGAAGTGATAGACAATTTAAAATTATATTCTGACCCTGAACTCAAGGCTCTTAAAGATGCAATAGCAGAACATTTCGGCTTAAAGCGTGAAAATGTTTTCTGTGGCAACGGCTCAGATGATGTTATAGCTTTTTCGATTATGGCTTTTTGCGGTAACGGTGGTGAGCTTTGTTGCCCCGATATTACATACAGCTTTTATCCCGTTTATTGCGATTTATTTAAAGCAAATCTCATTCAGAAGCCTCTGAAAGACGATTTCACAATTGATGTGAACGATTATATCGGCATCAACAAAAACATTATCATCGCAAATCCCAATGCTCCTACAGGTCTTGTGCTGACGGTTGATGAGATTGAAAAAATTGTAGCATCAAACCCTGATAACATCGTGATTATTGACGAAGCTTATGTTGATTTCTGCACTGAAACCTGCGTAGGTCTTCTCAAAAAATATAAAAATCTCATCGTAACACAAACCTTTTCCAAAAGCCGTTCATTGGCAGGCTTGCGTTTAGGCTTTGCTCTGGCAAGTGAAGAGATTATTGAAGACCTTGAAAAAATCAAGTATTCTTTCAATCCCTATAATATAAACACTCTCGGTGTAACTGCAGGTGCAGCCGCAATAGCTGATGATGATTACTACCGTGAATGCAACCGTAAAACCGTTGCAATCCGTGAAAAAACAAAGCTTATGCTTAAAGATTGCGGCTTTGAATGTCTTGATTCTCAGTCAAACTTTATTTTTGCAAAGCATAATAAAATCCCTGCAGAACAGCTTTATTTAAAACTTAAAGAAAAGGGTATCTTAATTCGTTATTTCAACAAACCGCGAATCAGTGAATATGTGAGAATCACCGTTGGTGATGATTGGCAGATGGAAGAATTTGTTTCTGCCGTTTCATTGATAGCCAAGGAGTTTTAATATGAGAGTTTCAAAAATTGACCGCAAAACAAGAGAAACCGATATTTCTCTTCGTCTTGACCTTGACGGAACAGGCAAATGCAATATAAACACCGATTGCGGTTTCTTAAATCATATGCTTGAGCTTTTTGCAAAGCATTCAAGATTTGACCTTGATGTAACCTGCAAAGGTGATACAGAGGTTGATTTTCATCATACTGTTGAGGATGTGGGAATTGTTCTCGGTCAGGCAATCAGCGAGGCTCTTGGCGATAAGCGAGGAATCACTCGTTATGGCAGTATGATTCTCCCGATGGATGAGACCCTTGTTCTCACTGCCGTTGACATCAGCGGCAGAGCTTATCTCAATTTCGATGCCCAAATGCCCTGCCAGAAAGTAGGGGAGATGGACACCGAGCTTGTTGAAGAGTTTTTCTGGGCATTTGTGAGAAACTGTAATGTTACTCTTCACATTAAATTGCTTGACGGAAAAAACACTCACCACATTATTGAGGGTGTCTTCAAATCATTTGCTCGCACAATGAAAACTGCCGTCAGTATTGACCCGTCTCTCGGCGGTGAAATTCCCTCCAGTAAAGGAGTTTTATAATGATAGCAATAGTTGACTACGGTTGCGGAAATCTCTTTTCTTTAAAGAGTTCATTGACTTTTCTCGGTCTTGATTGCAAAATCACAGGCGATGCCGATGAAATCCGTTCAGCCGATAAAATAATTCTTCCCGGTGTCGGTGCATTCGGTGATGCTGTTAAAAAGCTTCATGATTCAGGTCTTTTTGACCTTCTTCAGGAATGTGCCAAAGAAGGCAAATACATTTTTGGTATCTGCCTTGGTATGCAGATGCTTTTTGAAAAAAGCTATGAATACGGTGAATACGAGGGTCTCGGTTTTATCAAAGGTGAAATCTGTCCATTTGAGGGTGATGTTGACAAAGACCTCAAAATCCCTCACATGGGTTGGAATAAGCTCAATATCAAAGCCACCGACGACCCCATTTTTAAATACATTGAGCAGGGCGATTATATGTATTTTGTTCATTCTTTCTATGGAAAGAATTGTTGTGAAAGTGTAATCGCTGACGCCGAATACGATGTGAGCGTGCCTGCAGTTGTTAAAAACAACAATGTTTACGGTGCACAGTTCCACCCTGAAAAAAGCGGCGAAAAAGGCCTTGCACTTTTAAAGGCATTTGCTGAATTATAAGGAGATAGTTATGGAAATTTTTCCTGCAATAGATATACGCTCAGGTAAGGTAGTCCGCCTTACTGAGGGCGATTATGACAGAATGACTGTTTACAGCGATTCACCCGAAAAAATAGCAGAGGAATTTATCGCAAAAGGTGCCCGCAACCTCCACGTTGTTGACCTTGACGGAGCAAAAGACGGCACAACAGCCAATTTTGAAGTGATTAAAGCCCTTTGTAAATATAATGAGTTTTTTATTGAGGTAGGCGGAGGAATCCGTAACATAGACCGTCTTAAGGCTTATCTTGATTTAGGTGTTGACCGTACAATCATCGGCACTGCCGCTGTTAAAAATTACCCGTTTGTGGAAGAAGCTGTTAGCCTTTACGGTGATGCTGTTGCCGTTGGTGTTGATGCCAAAGACGGCAAGGTTGCCGTTGGCGGTTGGCTTGAGGTTACCGATGTTGATTCAGTTGAATTCTGCAAAAAGCTTCGTGACACAGGTGTTAAAACCGTGATTTATACCGACATTTCCAAAGACGGCACACTCACAGGCACAAACCTTGAAATTTATAAAGAGCTTGCAAAAATCGACGGTCTTGACATTGTGGCTTCAGGCGGAATCACCTTTGAGGATGAAATTACTCAGCTCGCTTCAATGAACACCTATGCAGCCATTGTGGGCAAAGCAATTTATTCAGGCAAGCTTTCTCTTGAAAGAGTGCTCAGTTTAGCAGGAGGTAACAGATGATTACTCACAGAATTATCCCTTGCCTTGATGTTCGTAACGGCAGGGTAGTTAAGGGTGTCAATTTTGAAGGGATTCAGGATGTTGCATCACCCGTTGAGCTTGCACGTTTTTATAATGAAAGCGGAGCTGATGAGCTTGTTTTTTATGATATAACAGCTTCATTTGAAGGCAGAGGTCTTTTTACTGATGCCCTTAAAGAAGTTGCTTCAGAAATATTCATCCCCCTCACCGTAGGCGGTGGCATCAACACTCTTGAGGATTTTGAAAGAGTGCTCGGTTGCGGTGCAGATAAGGTTTCTGTTAACAGCGGAGCTATCAAAGACCCGACCCTCATTGAGCGAGGAGCCAAAAAATACGGTGACCAGTGTGTTGTTCTTTCAATGGATATCAAGCGTGTTGACGGCAAATTCCACCTCTTTTCAAAAGGTGGAAGAATTGACACAGGCATTGATGCCATTCAATGGGCTGTTGACGGTGTTAACCGCGGTGCAGGTGAGCTTGTGGTTAATAGTATTGATACCGACGGTGTTAAAAACGGTTTTGATATTGAAATGCTTCACGAAATCCAGTCAAGAGTTTCTGTGCCTGTTATCGCAAGTGGCGGAGCAGGCAAAAAAGAAGACTTCCTTGAGCTTTTCAACGCAGGCGTAGCCGATGCAGGTCTTGCCGCTTCAATTTTCCATTTTAAAGAAGTTTATATCAAAGATTTGAAAAAGTATCTTAACGATAACAATATAGAAATGAGAGTGTAATTATGGTAAAGCTTAAATATGACGCTAACGGACTTATCCCTGCAATCGTTCAGGACCACTATACAAAAAAGGTTCTTATGCTCGCTTATATGAATGAAGAGAGCCTTAAAATCAGCCTTGAAGAAGGTATGACCTGCTTCTACAGCCGCAGCCGTCAGGAATTGTGGCGTAAGGGTGAAACCTCAGGCAACCGCCAGCACATTGTGTCAATCAGAACAGATTGTGATTGTGACACTCTTCTTGTTGATGTTATCAAAGACGGCCCTGCTTGCCATACAGGCAGTGAAAGCTGTTTCTTCAATGTAATTGATGAAAAAGAAGATGAAGCATTTTCTTATGAAGGACTTTACAAAATGCTCCTTGGCAGAAAGCTTGAAAAGAAAGAGGGCTCATACACAACCTATCTCTTTGAAAAGGGAACAGATAAAATCCTCAAAAAGGTGGGCGAGGAGTGCACCGAGGTTATTATTGCAGCTAAAGCACAGGATAAGGAAGAAACAATTTATGAAATTGCCGATCTTCTTTATCACATCACCGTGCTTATGATTGATGCAGGCATTTCCCTTGATGAAGTAACTGCCGAGCTTGCCAAGCGCCATATCATCGATCATAAAGTTAAGCAAGAAAGAATGCAGTAAAGTCAAACCCTGTCGATTGACAGGGTTTTATAAATATGGTATCCTTTAGCAGGTGATTTGATGAATGTACTTTCTTATGTAATGGTTGCCTTTGCCATTGTTGCTGCGTTAGACAGAATTTTCGGCAGTAAACTGGGCTTAGGTAAGGAATTTGAAAAAGGAATATATATGCTGGGTCCTTTGGCAATTTCAATGGTGGGTATGATTATTATGTCTCCGTTGATTGCTCACTACCTTGAACCGATAATAAAAATCTTGCCCGATTTCATCGATCCGTCAATTATCACCGGCTCGATTTTTGCCAATGATCAGGGTGGTGCGTCTCTTTCAGCTCAGCTTGCAAACAACGAGGCTTTGGGCTATTTTAACGGCCTTGTGGTTGCCTCTATGATGGGTTGCACAATTTCATTTACAATTCCCTTTGCAATGAGTGTTGTCAAAAAAGAGCAGCATCACGATACTTTGCTTGGCCTTTTGTGCGGTATTGTTACAATCCCTGTGGGTTGCATTGTGTCAGGTCTGATTCTCAGACTGCCCTTTAAAACACTCATAATCAATATGATTCCTCTTGTTGTTTTTTCAGGAATTATCGCAATAGGGCTTCTGAAAATCCCCAATGTGTGCGTCAGAATTTTCAGCGTTTTAGGCTATATAATGAAAGCCATTATCACCGTTGGCCTCGCTGTTGGAATTATCACATTTTTAACAGGGTACAAGCCTCTTCCTTATGTAGATTCCATTGAAAACGCAATGTCCTTGGTGCTTAATGCCGCTTGTGTAATGACGGGTGCTTTGCCCCTTCTTTATATCCTTGCAAAGATTTTCAACAAGCCACTTAACAAAGCAGGTCAGAAGCTTGGTATAAATGATGCTTCGGTAAAAGGTCTTGTATCCACCCTTGCCACAAGTGCCACAACCTTTGAAGATATGAAGGATATGGACCGCAGGGGAGTGGTTATCAATTCAGCATTTGCCGTTTCTGCCGCATTTGCTTTCACCGACCATATCGCATTTACAATGGCATTTAATGATGATTATATCTTCAGCGTAACATTGGGCAAACTCATTTCTGCAGTTTGTGCCATCTTCGTCGCAATCCCCATGAGCAAAAAACTGATAAAAAATGAAAAGACGGTTGATTGATTTCAACCGTCTTTTAAAATTAAATGGTCCATTTGTGCCCACAGTTTTGGCAAATGCAGACAGTATTGTTTTTAATTTTTGTTTTTTCTGTTTTTCTTCTTTTTCCAACAAGCAACCAAAGACCACAGGTACAAATAATTAAAAACCAGCGACCTATACCCCAAAGACACCCCATTCCTTTACCTTTTGTCTTCGAAGATACTTGTTCAGTTGTTATTAAAACGTTTTCACAGTTACACTTTGGACAAACCATAATGCACCTCCATAATTATAGTGCTTAGATTTTAGCATAAATTCTAGATAAATGCAATACATTTGTTATGCATACAATAAATATTGTTGCATATAAAATTGTTTTGCAGAGGTGATTTTATGAGAAAATTTAAAGTTCCTTCGATACCACCAACAACAAATAAGTGTATTAGGTTTCCCAACGATGTGATTGAAAGTGTTGAAAATTCTATTAAAGGGACAAATTGCACGTTTACTGCTTTTGTTGTTGAGGCTGTTAGAGTTGCATTAGATAATTTAAATGATGAAAAAGACGGTTGATTAATTCAGCTGTCTTTTTTTATAGCAGGGGACTGTGAAACGGTGGGTGGATTCAAAAATGGCTTCGAACCAGGGCTTTTGCCAACAATTCCGCAGTTGCTTCGTGCCAGCTGAAAAAAACAGCACCCACCGAAGTGAGTGCTGTAAATTGTAAGAAATTCTTATCTCTTTGAAAAATGCGGTTCGTTGATATATAAGGCTTTCAAGGCTTTCTTGGTCCACTTGTGGTTAAATTTGTACCTATTAACGAGTTTTTAGCTCTAAAAATGTAAAAGCTATGGGTGCTTTTCTAAATCAAAATAAAAGACAGAGGACAGTTCTGTGTCTTGAAGACCAGAGATACATTTCTGTGTATAAACTGAGCCGACTTCATTTGAGGTCAGTTCTTTATTATTTAAACAAAATTGCTCAAATAGTTTGAGAAGCCAATTCTTCGATTTTTCCGATGTATTCGATTAAATATTTATCGTTATCAATATCATCACCGGTGACATTACATATATGCGCCATAGGATGTATGTTAATATCCATTGTTTCTGCGATGTCATATATATTCTCTGAAGAATTGTGCGTTGTTTTACCACAAATAATACACATACTATCTACACTTTTACCGTTTTGTAAAGTGCTTATTGAGAAAAGATACTTAAACGCTAAAAATGGTAGCTGATATCGTTTAATATTGTTGGGGCTACTGTGCTTTGCATCAAGTATGTGATAACTTGCATTGTTATTACTACTGATTTTTATTAGGTAAGAGTGGTATAAGGAACATTTAGAAGAGGTAGCTGTAGACCAAAAAAAGGACCCTTTTGATGTAGAAAGGTCTTCTTCATTCCACGGACATCGTGCTGCATTTTCTGCCTTCAGTTCGGTTCATAACACAAAGTTTACTGAAATTAAAAATAAAGACCTGATGGCGGCGGTGAAAAGCAAAAATCAGCCTATGCAACGAAAAATGAAAATTCTTATAAATTACTTAAGAGATTATGCTCTCATCAATGAGATAATCAACAATGAAAAGAAAGAAGTCTTTAAAATAAAAACAGCTGCACAAAGTAAAAGCGAAAAACATTATCCTTTTTCTCAAACCGAAATAGACAAGTTGTGGGATTCATCAGAAACAGATATGTTTATACAACTCGTTTTGATGGGTATATACTCGGGTTGTCGTTTTGGCGAGATTGTTAAGCTCAAAAAGGTTGATGTTTGTCTCGAAAAGAATTACTTTGAAATTAAACAAGGAAAAAACAAAAATGCTAAGCGCTTTGTCCCTATTCACAACAAAACAAAGAAGTTTTGGGAAAACTGGATGGAGTATAGTGTGTCCGAATATCTCGTTGTGAGAAAAAATGGAACACCTTTTAATTTCAGTACCCAATACAGCAGCTTTATGAAAGGGTATTGGTGCCCAAAGCTGGATGCTTTAGGAGTTTTAAACTATGAAAGATATGATGGCGAAATTGCAATGCATCTTCCACATGATATGAGGTCAACATTTACAACATGATGGACTGAACAAGAGTTAAACGAAATTAAGCGCTGTAAAATTCAGGGACATGCATTCGGTAATATTGGTATTGACGTTTATGCAAAATTAACTGTTGAAGACCTGACCAAAGAGCTAAATAAACTTAAATAATGCAGTAATAGTTTTAGAAGCCGGATTTATTCCGGCTTCTTTTTTGGTCCATATAGTGGTACATTATGACATGCTTTTATGTGTTTTCACAAGTTTTCATAAAATGTAAAATTTAAATCGTTTTTTGTTTAAAACATTGATTTATCAAGCGCTTTCAGGTGCTTTCACAAGTAAAGAAAAAGGTCTCGGAGAAAACTCCAAGACCTTGAATTTTGTATACTCTCTTATCTCTTTGAGAACTGGGGAGCACGACGTGCACCTTTGAGACCGTATTTCTTTCTTTCCTTCATACGTGGGTCACGAGTGAGGAAGCCTGCCTTCTTAAGAGCTGAACGAAGAGCTTCGTCATACTGAAGAAGAGCTCTTGAAATACCGTGACGGATAGCACCTGCCTGGCCTGAAACGCCACCACCTGCAACACGGCAAACGATGTCGAACTTCTCAGTTGTGCCTGTGAGCTCGAGAGGCTGACGAACGATGAGCTTAAGTGTATCAAGACCGAAGTAATCGTCGATTCCTCTGTCATTGATGATGATTTTACCTGTACCTGCATAAACACGTACTCTTGCTACAGATTTCTTTCTGCGGCCTGTACCGTAAAAATAAGGATTAGAATCGTACATTAAAATAGCCTCCCTTCATTATAATTCCCAAGCTTCGGGCTTCTGAGCCGCATGCTTGTGTTCTGCACCTGTGTAAACGCAAAGTCTTGAAAGAGCATCGCGACCGATAACTGTGTCAGGAATCATACCCTTAACAGCAAGCTGCATAGCAAATGCGGGCTTTGTACGCATAAGAGTGCTGTACTTAACCTCTTTCATGTTGCCGATGTAGCCGGTGTGATGATAATACATTTTCTGATTGAGTTTGTTACCTGTAAGAACTGCTTTCTCAGCGTTGATGATGATAACATGGTCACCGCAATCAACATGAGGAGCGAATGTTGGCTTGTGCTTACCGCGAAGAAGAACAGCGGCCTGAGCAGCAACACGGCCCATGGGCTTGCCTGCTGCATCGAGCACATACCATTTGCGAGCAATCTCGCCAGCTTTTGGCATGTAAGTTGACATAAATCAAACCTCCGTATAATTTTTAACTGCCCGAATATACTACCACAAGCAGGGGACAATGTCAACAACTTTTTTCTGAAATTTTAATTTACAATTTCAATTCTCGATTTTTCTTCGTTTTTCTCGTTTTTTCATATATAATGCTCAATTTTAATTTTTGAAAATTTTTAAAAACTTTGTGTTTTCTTCCAAAAAACCAACCCTCATTTTATGCAAAATAAAAATTAATTAAAAAAAGAATAAAAAACTATTGACAAACGTATACTTAATGTGTATAATGTAAAAGTTCCTTGTGAACAGAATTAAATAGCGCGGAGTAGAGCAGCTTGGTAGCTCGTCGGGCTCATAACCCGGAGGCCGTAGGTTCAAATCCTACCTCCGCAACCAAAGATAAAACCTTGATTTTTGTTGAAATATCAACGAAAATTGGGGTTTTCTTCTTTTTGTCGATGAAGTTGAAATCACCGAAAATCGTCATAAATCATCATAACTAATCACAAAAATGCAAGTCAAAATGCAAGTCAAAAATTGCTGATATATTCATCGAGCTTTGCGATATTATTTTTGTTGTGTTCTTTTTCAAGGTGGGTATAAATCGCGAGGGTTGTTTTTACATCAGAGTGCCCCATCTGCTTTTGAGCTACCATGATATCCACGCCTGCCTCATACATCATTGTGCAGAATGTGTGTCTCAGGCAGTGGAGGGTAAAGGGCTCAATAACAAACGGTATCTTTTCCGGGGAAAACTTTTTGTATTCCTTTGAAAACTTACCGTATTTCAAATTCATATCACAAAGGTACGATTCAAGCAACCGTTTCCAACTGCTCTCGGTCATCATACCGCCATTTTTGTTGGTAATAACAAAGGTTGATTTTTTCGGGAGCTTTTTCAGATAGTCGGTCAATATCTTAGGAACGCTCACTGTTCGGGTCTTGCCGTTCTTCGGTGGCTTGATTGTGTTCTGCTTAAAGTCGTAAGATTTACTGACGGTGATAGTGCCGTTTTTAAAATCCACATCAGACCACAGCAGGGCGGAGGCTTCACCTCTGCGAAGTCCTGAAAACATCAGCAACATCATTGCAGGCTGACCTCGATGTTCAAATTCAATCACCCTTTGCCGTTCTTCTTTTGTAAGACCTCGTCTTGTTCCCTGTGGGGCTGATTTAGGCAGTTTTAAACGGTTGGCAGGATTGTAGTCAAGAACTCTGTTGTCAATGCTGTAGTCAAACACAGAGGATAATATCTGTATATATGATGATAAAGTTTTCTTTGCTGTTGGTTCGCCTGTGTGAGGGTTGCAGGCGGCAAGCTCATTGAGAACAGGTTGAAGGTCAACAGGGCGGAGGAGTGCCATTTCACTGTTGGCTAAATTCTCTTTCCAAAACTCAATACGGCTCTTAATGAGGTTATATTGATTGGTCGAAACCTCTGCTTGCTTCACCATTAGCCAATGGTCAGCCCATTTGCCGAAGTTATCAGAGCTGTCAAGAGAGAGGCCTTTGTTCATTCGCTCTTTGATTTCCTGAGCCTTTTGATTGGCTTCTTTCTGCGTTTTGCCGTAAACAGTTTTGTATTTACGCTTGCCTTGCTCATCCTTGCCGAGGTAAACCTGAACAGCAATACGGCCGTCTGAACGCTTTGAATTTGACTTTCTTGGCATAAAAATAACCGCCCTTTCTTAAAAAAATGGTTGCAAAAACCTAAGAAAGGCGGTATAATACATATACACCTTTCTTACTTGGTAGGTTTGAATTGTGTGTCTTTCTCCCTCGGAGTTGCCGCTCCGGGGGAGATTTTTTATTTAACTAATGATTTGAAGTAAACTGCTTTACCGAGTATTCTGATGTTATCAAGCTCTTCATCTGTATATACCATAGGGGTATAGAGAGGATTTTCAGATTGAAGAACGAGCTTGCAATCTGATAAGAAAACTCTTTTTAGCATAACTTCACCATTAACCATTACAGCTGCAATTTCTCCATTGTTTACTGTTGATTGTTGTTTTATATAAACAACATCACCACAATATACGCGAGTGTTCATCATACTGTCATCTTGGCACTTTAATGAAAAGTCACAGTCAATATCAAATTCAACTTCATCATACCCATCGAAATTATCTTCAGTAAGAATTGGTTCCTCACAGGTTATAGTACCAAGTCGGGGGACTTTCTTCATTTTAGGAATTGGAATTATGCCGGGAATAGAAAAGATGTCGATTTTATCTTTGTTTTCTGCCATAACGACCCCTCTTTAATTCAACTCTCTTATAAGCAACCAGGGAACGCCGAGAACACGGCATTGTTCAAGGTCTGCACCTGAGATTGTTTTGGGTTTGAATTCGGGATTGATTGGAACAAGTGTGAGCCAATCCTCACCGGGAACATATTCAATCTTTTTGAGAGTGGCACATTCGTTATCATACATAATAGCTCCGATGTCACCGCTTTTGTCAAGTGAAGGCTGTTTGCGGATGAGAACAGTGTCACCGTCGTGATACATCGGGTACATTGAATCACCCTTTACAGAGAGAACGAAGAAGTCAGACGGCTTACCGCCCCTTAAATATGAACGGGGGATTTCAACTGTGTCACCGCTCCAGTCCTCAACTGCGATTTCGTCATAGCCTGCGGCAATACTGCCTATAACAGGGAACACAACAACATCATCTGTGATTGCGGGGGGAGTTAGGGGGATAACATTGTCATATTTATCTGCGTTAACTGCAGAATCGTAATCATCAATACTTTCGTTGATTAACACTGCAGGGCTAACATTTAATATGCGAGCAAGTTGCTTTATTTTATCTCTGCCCATGTTTGAAATAAATCCTGTTTCCCATTTTTTAACGGTAGACTTACTAACACCAGTTGCGCTGCCAATTTCTTCAAGAGTAATGTCTAACTCTTTTCTTCTTCTTTCAATAAATTCACCTATTGTCATATTCGTCACCTCAATTTGTACTTATCATAACACAAGAGTTTCAAAAAAGCAACTATTTTAATCAAAAAAGTTAAAAAAGTTTCCTAAAGGGGTTGACAAAGCAAAAAACAGGTGCTACCATATAGGTGTCTTTTAGGAAACAAGGAGGTGAAAAAATGAATTTTGATGAGCTCAATTCCGAATTGGGTCGTTTTGGTATTTCTATTCCGAGACTTGCGGAGATCGTTGGAATTGGAAAAAAAGCTATGTATGAACGCTTTAAAGGTGAATCACAGTTTAAGCAGGGTGAAATTCTAATCATCAAGAAGACACTTAAACTGAGCGATAGTAGGTTGGTGGAAATTTTTTTTAGTGATTAGGTTTCCTAAAAGAAACATTTACCAATTAGCAAAAAGGAGGATATGATGCCAAGAAAACTCTCTGTGCGGGTTACAAAGAGAAAACCAATAGAAAAAACATACAGAAGAATTGAAGTCATAACAGAAAACAAAAATCAGCTCCGTGCGGCAGAGGAACTGATATCCGCATTGAAGCTGAATGTTTTTGAATTGGCTTTGCTCACTTCCAGTCTTCGCGTTCGACCCGAATTCGACCTGGAATATCTTGAACGACACTACCCCAGTAACCGAGTAAGTCTTTGAAAGGAATTTGAATAAAATATGCCAAATCCTAATTTTAACCATTTCACGGGCAAAACAAAATCTTTTCAGACCCCACGCAGGAAAAAGGGGAAAGTGAAGAATAACCGCAAGCACAAAAACAAGTATGAAAAGTTTTCTCAAATTGAAAAGAGGTGAGAATATGGACAAGCTCATTTTTAAACCGAAATATGAAGTCGGGAAGGCTGACGACAACCGAGTGAGAATCAAGCCTGATGCACTGGTAATTTTGCGGCATCTTGCCTCATCCACAGGCTACAGCATTTCATACATAGCCTCAGAAATGATTAAGTTTGCTTTTTAGCATACGGTTATCGAATCCTTTGGATTTGATGATGATTAAAAAATATAAAAAGGAGATTATCGAAATGAAAAATTATGCAGGAAAATATGTAATCGTAAGATGTGACAGAGCAGGAGTATTCGCAGGAATATTCAAGGAGAAAGACGGACAGGAGGTAACGCTCACCGATTGTCGCAGATTGTGGTATTGGGACGGTGCGGCGAGTATTTCACAGTTAGCCGTAACAGGAACAACCAAACCTCATAATTGTAAATTCACAATGACTGTTGATGAAATTATACTCCTTGATGCCATTGAAATTATCCCTTGCACAGAACAGGCAGAAAAATCAATCAGAGAGGTTGCAATATGGTCGATTTAACTACTATTGAAAGGTTTTTAGCTATTGGCTCTGGCTCTGGCGATGGCTATGGCTCTGGCGGTGGCTCTGGCTCTGGCGGTGGCTCTGGCGATGGCATTAAAAACCTAAACGGTCAAACCGTATATCAAGTAGATGGAATCGGTACGATCTTCACTAACATTCACGGTAATGTTGCTAAAGGATTTATATTAAACTCCGATTTCAGCCTTGAACCTTGTTATATAGTCAAAGCTCAAAATTTCTTTGCTCACGGTAAAACATTACAGGAAGCACAGAGAGATTTGGAAGAAAAGGTTTTCGATGAATTGGATGCAGAAGAAAAAATCAAATTGTTCATTGAGAAGTTTAATCTTGATAATACATATCCAGTTAAGGAGAGTTGAAGAATGAAAGATAATAAAGAAATTATTGAAGCTACGCAAAAATGCCTGAACAGTGATTGTGACGGTTGCGATTTCCGTAGATATGAATACTGCAGACTTGAATTGTTGAGAAACCTCTTTTGTGTTGTCAACCGCCAACAGGCAGAGATTGAGAGATTGCAGAAAGAAAACACTGAATTAGATGGTGCAAATATTTTGTTAACTGTAACTTTGCAAAATGCTCAATCTGAAGCACGTAAAGAGTTTGCAGAGATGTTGAAAGCATATTTGTTACTCAGCAAAGCACACGACATGTCTGTTGTATCACTTGAAGTTATTGACAACCTTGTAAAAGAAATGGTGGGTGATGCAGAATGAAACTGATTTTTTTTAGAAATATAAAGACAGGTGAATTGTTCAGAGTTCAAAGACCGCCCGAAAATATGACCGAAAACGAGGTTGAAACCGCAATACATAATCTCAATAACAACCCCACAACCTACACAACGTAATGCGTTTGTTTCACTGGGAGACAGCCGGTTCATAGCCGGACGGTTTGCAAGGTTCGAATCCTTGTATGCAGAAAAATCGCGTCTTGACATTAAAGACACCTACAGCAATATTGCCACGCATTTGGCCTAAGGCAGGCGCCTACTTTCGGGGTAGGAGTTGCGCGAGGTTCGATTCCTCGTATGCGATGAAAAGGTGTCTTGTAAAAGAGAGTGGTTACAATGAAAACTTACCGAAGCTCATTGCACAAGGTTGATTCCTTGAAATCCAACCACGCTCTTCCCATCCCCAAAGACACCTACAGCAACCTTTACCTATTTTTACATTTTTGAATGACGATTATTAAAAGGGGTGTCTTGTTTTTAAAGAAAGATACGAACAGCAACACTTAAAGTCCCACAGAAATGTGGATCTGCATACGCAGGTTGGTATAATGCTTAACAGCGTTGGAATCGTATCTTGATAAAGGTGCTTACAGCATTACTTCTTCCTCCACCGAGGCGTAATCCTCGATAAAAACTATGACAGGCAGGAATCCTGTCAAGCACCTTGATATATGACCCGTAGCTCAGCGGCCGAGTGGGGACCTCGAAATCCCCGTGACGATGGGTTCAACTCCCATCCGGGTCGTCTCGAAAGGCACGAACAGCAAATATATATTTGACGATTAGCTTTCTCGTAAAAAGCAGGGTACTGAAAATACCTCTCATTAGGACTTGTTCCTAAATCAACTGTGCCTTGATTATTTTGTTTATATAAGTGAAAAGGAGTGAGTTTCATGTTACAATATTTGAAACAGGAATCAAACAAAACATTTACCGAAAATGGTGCTGCAACTCTGAAAACAACTGAATCAGATTGTCTTGATTTGTTTGCGACCATCGGTGCAATTCGCCGCGAAAGCGACGAGGAAATCACCACTCGTTTTATGCGTGCTTTTGCAGAAGATAAGGATATTGCCATGAAGCTTCTGTTTTTTGCTCGTGATATTCGTGGTGGTCTTGGTGAACGCAAGGTATTCCGCGTAAGCCTTCGTTGGCTTGCCAAAAACGCCCCCGAAACCGTTCGCAAAAACCTTTCGTACATAGCCGAGTATGGTCGTTTTGATGATCTGCTCGTATTGTTCGATACCCCGGTTGAAAGGGATATGCTGGACTTCATTCGAGAACAATTGTGTAAGGATGTAGAGGCGATGGATAATGGCGGCGAGGTATCTTTGCTTGGCAAATGGTTACCCTCTGTCAATGCATCCAATGCTGATACCATCAAAATTGCGAAGAAAATCGCGCGTTTTCTCAAAATGGATGACAAGACCTACCGTAAGATGTTGAGTCAGCTTCGCGCCCATATCCGTATCATCGAAAACAATCTTCGTGAGAAGGATTATACCTTCGATTACGAAAAACAGCCTTCTAAGGCAATGTTCAAGTACCGTGGTGCTTTTGCACGTAACGATGCTGAACGTTACAATAACTTCTTGAATAGAGTGTCCTCCGGTGAGGCAAAGTTGAATGCATCTACACTCGCCCCCTACGAGCTTGTGGAGCCCTACTTAACTCCTCATTGGTATAACGGTCACCACTCGTTTATGAAGGAAATAACCGAGGAAGAGAGAAAGAGTCTCAACGCTACTTGGGAGGCATTGCCTGACTTTGGTAGCGAGGCAAACGCACTTGCTATCATTGACACTTCTGGTTCGATGTATTGTGATGCTAAACCTCTTCCGGCTGCAGTTGCTTTGTCTCTCGGCCTTTACTTTGCAGAACACAATACCGGTGCGTTCAAGAACCATTTTATTGAGTTCTCAAGTAAGCCTGAACTCATTGAAATCAAGGGTGATACTTTTGCTGAAAAGCTCCAGTACATCTGCTCTTTCAATGAGATTGCAGACACCAACATTGAAGCGGTTTTTGACCTTGTTTTGAATGCGGCAATCAACAACAAATTGCCACAGGCAGAACTTCCTGCAAAGCTCATCATTATCTCCGATATGGAATTTAATGCGTGTGTGAAAAATGCAGGTACTACCAACTTCAATAATGCAAAAGCAAAGTTTGAAGCCGCCGGTTACGAGCTTCCCGAGGTTGTGTTCTGGAATGTTGCAAGCAGAAACAGACAGCAACCCGTAACCAAGAACGAGCAAGGCGTTGCTCTCGTATCCGGTTGCACCCCCAGACTCTTCTCACAGGTAGTTGATGGCAGCCTTGCTGCAATGACTCCCTATGAGTTTATGTTGGATGTCTTGGGCGGCGAGCGTTACGAAAAAATAGCCGCATAACTTTTAGGGGTGGGATTAGGTTCTCACCCCTTTTTGAAAGGAAGATAATTATGATTGAGATAGTTGGCAAGTTTAATACTGCCATATGTTATACAGATACATTAGAGCCTACCGCATACTCTCAAATTGAAACCGTGTGCAACGAGGAGGCTTTTGCAAATTCAAAAATACGTATTATGCCTGACGTTCACGCCGGCAAGGGCTGCACCATCGGTACTACAATGACTATTGTAGACAAGGTTGTACCCAATATGGTTGGTGTGGATATTGGGTGCGGTATGTATACTGTGAATTTAGGTAAGGTTGATATTGACCTTGCCGCATTTGATGAGGCAGCTCACACCATTCCTTGTGGCAGAAACGTTTGGGAAGGGAGACAGGAGCGTTTTGATTTAACTCGTCTCCGTTGTTACAGAAGCCTTAAGGACACCAAGAGGCTTGAGAGAAGTCTTGGCACCTTGGGTGGTGGAAACCACTTTATAGAAATTGATGTGGATGGTGAAGGTAATAAGTACTTGATTATCCACTCTGGTAGCCGTAATCTCGGAACCCAGGTAGCGGAATATTATCAATGTATCGCTGTCGACTTAAATCTCGGCAAGGAAGAGTATTTTAAGAAGCGTGAGGAAATCATCCGCACATACAAGGAGCAAGGTCGCAGAAGCGAAATTCAGTCAACCTTAAAGCAGATGGAAAAGGAATGGGAAGCCAAGGAGCCTACTATCCCTCGTGAACTTTGCTTCCTTTATGGTTCTTTTATGGAAGACTACTTACACGATATCCGCATCTGCCAGGAGTTTGCAAAGCGTAATCGTGAGAAGATGGCGGAGATATTGCTTCAGTTAACCGGTCTTACCGCCATCGAGACTTTCCAGACCATACATAACTATATCGATGTGGATGAGCTGATTCTCCGAAAGGGTTCTGTTTCGGCAAAAGCCGGAGAGAAGATTTTAATTCCTATCAACATGCGCGACGGTAGCCTTATCTGCATCGGCAAGGGCAACGTAGAGTGGAACTATTCTGCTCCTCATGGTGCAGGTCGTTTGATGTCTCGTTCCGCCGCCTTCGAAAGACTTACCATGAAGGAGTATCAGGCACAAATGGCAGGCATCTATACCACCTGCGTAAATACCGCTACACTTGACGAATCTCCGATGGCATACAAAAATATGGATGAGATAGTTGCAAACATTGAGCCTACAGCAGAAATCATTGCACACATCAAGCCTATATATAATTTTAAGGCGGCAGAATAATGTGTTTTTTCAAGATATTCATCTAATTAACTGGACTTTTCGGAGATATGACGGTATAGTGTTGTGCTACAAGGAGGTACAGCATTATGCCACGTATAAAAACAAAACCAAAACAGACATCAAAAATCAAAAGAAACGACCGTATCACCGGGAATGATCTCGGAGATGCGGTCGTTTTGTTATGCGCGAAAGGAGGAGTGTTATGAGGACGTTGCTTGAGGAGTTTTGGTATGGAAATGTCAATCCCCAGGAGCAGAGTACCGAAAACAATCGGGAAATCAAAAATCTCCTAAACCTTATGGGCAAGAACCGGGATAACCTTTCCGCAACGCTCACCGAAGAGCAGAAAGAAACCCTGGCAAAATACGATGATTGCGTTAATGAAATGTACGGTATTATCGAGCGTGAGATATTCGCATACGGGTTTCGACTCGGTGGGAGATTTATGCTCGAAACACTCACGGGATTGAGCTTTGAAGAGTAATCCTTTAAAGATGAAAATGCAACGCTCTTTATGAAAAGCGTAAATTGTATTATTTTAGGGAGTTAATGCCAAAGATAAAACCTTGATTTTTGTTGAATTATCAACGAAAATTGGGGTTTTCTTCTTTTTATCTAAAAAGTTGAAATCATCAAAATTCGTCACAAATCATCATAAATAAATACAAAAATGCAAGTCAAGATGCAAGTCAAATTCTGTTTTGTTGAAAAGACAAAAAGCTTGTGCTAAAATAAATATGGTATATTTTTATGGAAATTCTGAATGGGGAATAGCGAATGATACAGTTAGTAAAATATAATAACAGTTATGAGGCGGTTATTATCGACTATATTATTGAGTTTTTCAGCTTTCACCTGTTATTGAATGAAAAAGGCGGAATGCCTGAAAACAAGCAAGCCAAGGAAAATCTTGCGTTGTGGACGAGTGAGGAGCACGAGCTTTATATCATCAGTGAAAACAACCTGCCAATAGGTTTTCTGCATATATGGTATAAAGGTGGAAATGTCGCTTGGATAGAGGATGTTTTTGTGGCTGAAAAATATCGAGGGAAAGGCGCGGGAGGCATCGCAATATCACAGGCAGAACAGATAATAAAGGAAAAAGGCGGCTATACGGCGGTTTGCATTGACGTTGTTCCACGAAATCTTGCGGCAATTGGTTTGTATCAAAAATTGGGTTATGATATCCTTAGTCTGATTACTGTGCGCAAAGAGTTAGGCGAAAATTCCCGAACGGAAACGGCTGACTTTTTGGGATATAAATTTAGGATTTAATATAAAGGAGGCAGTATTATGAGCTTTATCAAAACAGCTTTTGCTTTGTTTATGTCAATTATTATGTTTATCACAAACAGTATTTCAATGGTATTTCCGGGTGTTATCCGTGACCCGCTGAGTGAAGAGGAGCTTTCTTCTTTGTCAGGCTTATTTGACCCTAAACCCCTTGCCGATGAAATTGTTGTTGTCAACGGTCTTTCAAAGGATGAAAGGGCTGCTATTCAATGCCTTCAGGGGCTTGTGGGTAGGGAAGAGGCTTCGGTTTTCCTCAACTACAGTGGTCAGTCTGCAAATGAGCTCAAGGATCTTGAAGCCGCAGGCTGTACTCTTCTTTATGCTGACGAAAACGGCAAATCCTGGTCTCTTGAAAATCTTATTCCTCGTTATTTTTCCCACATCAAAGATAAGGGCTACGTTCTTTTCTCTGATGCCGATACCACCGAGCAGATAAATATGGCATTCAACTATGCAACGGTTTTCGGTTGGCTTGCCGTTCCGAAGTCTTGTGAAGAAAAGGTTAAGGCTTTGGGTCTGGTTAAAATGCAGGATCTTACTGATGATACCCTTGATTTCACCGAGCAGCGTGAATTTTATTCAGAATATAAAGATGAGTTTGTCAAAAGTGCCCTTGTTCATCTTTATGCGAATTGTTCCGGTCTTCGTGACCTTGCTGTTCAGCAGAGGATATTCATAACCTTTGTTCAGGATGATGATTATATCGCACGCACTTTCCGTGATCAGCTTTTTAAAGACCTTGAACCTGCATCTGCAATTCTCGGCTGGTGCCAATATGAGGTTGAGTTTACCGAAAGCGCTTCACATTTTGGTCATTACGTAATTCCGTCAGATCACAGCTTAAATGTGAGCATTCTGACTTGCAATCGTATCGAAACTGAGCCAATGGCTCAGAAAGCAGAAGCTCCTGAGCTTGACCCTGATAAGCATTATGTTTCAATTGTTTACAGCGACGGAGATAATGCTCAATGGATTTCAAACGGTTATAAGGAATATCATCAGTGGCAGAGCTATAATATTGACACACCAATTACCTGGACTTTTGCTCCTCAGATGAATGAGTTTTCATCCACAGCAGTTAAGAGAGCTTTAGATAATAACGGTGGCGATTCATTCATAACCGGTCCGTCAGGGGCGGGGTACGCAAGAATTGACCGGATGTCAAATAAAGAAGTCGGTAATTTTGCTGATCTTACTGCTGCAACAATGCTCAATTCAGGTCTGCGTATTGTGACACTTTTGAATATGGTTCCCGATAACGCTTATGAAGATTGGATTTATACAAATAAATTAAGAAATTTTGCCCGCTATGAAAACATTGACGGAGGCATTCTTCAGCTTGACAAACCGTATTACGCAGCCGGTGGCGGTAAGGTATATTTTGCCGAAGATAAACCGTTTATGTCTGTAAGATTTTCTTTGTGGCATCCTTCGGGCGATGCTTCACAGGTGACAAATGAATGGCTCAAAGAGCAGGCAGAGATTGTCAATTCTTGTCCTGCAGATATCAACTCCGTCAACGGTTATTCCGTAATCAATGTTCATCCGTGGACGGTTGACCCCGATGACCTTGCTTATTTTGTAAGTCAGCTTGACGATGGGGTTGAGGTGCTTCCCGCTGCCGAGCTTATCGCTGCGGTTGCCGAAAATGTACCTCATAAAACAGCCACACCTAAGTAATTAAGAGTATTAAAAATCCGATTTACAAATTTTGTCGCAGTCGGATTTTTTCTGTTGATTTTAACTTATTTTATGCTATAATAAATAAGTTGTACAGGGAGGTATTTAAATGAAAAAGCTATTATCTGTTTTTTTGTGTATGGTATTTATTATTGGCTGCATTACCCCTGCCTTGGCAGAAGAGCCTGAGGAATACCCCACAATTTACATCGTCGGCGCTCACACCAACCCGATTTATAATGCAGAAGGGGAGGAGGTTTATCCGCTTAAAGCAGATGTTCTCGGTATTATTAAAGAAACACTTGGTCCTTGCCTTGAAGAGCTTGCGAAGGGTATGATTACAGGTAGCTATGAATCATACGCTCAGGAATTTAACGATTCATGGGCTCCGATTTTTGAAGATCTGATTCTTGACCCCAATGGTGAAGTTACCAACGGAAGCTACGTTAAAAATAAAACTCAGACTGCTCACCTTGATGGCAAAACTTCAAATTACGATGTGTGGGATTGCCGTTTCTGGTATGATTGGCGTGAATCTCCCATAAAAACTGCTCACGAGCTTAAAGCACATATTGATACTGTTCTTGAATTGACAGGTAAAGATAAAGTTCAGCTTATCGGCAGATGCTACGGCGCAAATGTTGTGGCTGCGTATCTTGAACTTTATAAAGAACATGCCAAGGCATATGTTTCAGATATTTCTTATTATTCATCATCAATAATGGGCATTGATTTTATGAGTGCTTTGTTTTCGGGTCAGATTAAAATTGAAAACGATTCATTCAATTCTTTCCTTGATTACTATATCAATGAACAAGGACTCATCGGTGATGAAAACAGTGCGGATTTTGTCAGTGCAATTGTTGAGGTGATGTATCAGGCAAAGATGCTTGGTCTTACCGGTGATGCACTTATGGCTTTCATCAATAATTTCAAAAACGATTTGTTCCCATTGATTCTGCGTAATACTTTTGGCGGCTGGCTTTCATATTGGGCAATGGTAACCCCTGAGCTTTATGAACAGGCAAGAGATTTTGTTTTTAACACTGAAGAGGTGAGAGCAGAGTATGCCGGTTTCATTGCAAAAGCAGACGAGTATTATTACACTGTTCAGGTAAACGTTATTGATACAATGCTTGAAATGAAAGAAGCAGGCATAAACTTTAATATCTTTGTTAAATATAATTTTCCTGAGTTTCCGTTGTATGAAGGTTCAACTGCACAGGGTGATGGTGATACCAGTGTTTACCGTCAATCATTCGGTGCAACAGCAGCTGATTACGGTGAGGTGTTTAGTGAAGATTATATTGCATCTGTTTCTCAAGAAAATCAGAAGTATATTTCACCTGATAAAAAGATTGATGCTTCAACCTGCCTATTCCCTGATACAACGTGGTTTGTTAAAGATTTGCATCACAATTATTTCTTCCCGCTTCAGGAACCGTCAGTTGAAATTATGCGTTATGACCTGACTGTTGATAATGAAAAATATCCTCAATATATGGTCAATGTCAATAACGAAAGCCTTACCATATTAGAAGGTACGGATGATGATTATAATAAGGATAATTCAAACTTCTTTACTTCAATAGTTGATTTCTTTAAAAACTTAATAAATGTAATTATAAAGCTTTTCCAGGGCGATATTGATTTTGGTTTTAATCCGGATGCTCTGACATAATGAAAACAAAAAATAGGCACCATCGTGAGATGGTGCCTGAATTTTTATACAAATTAATATTTAATATCTGTATATTTGCCTGCGATAGCTGCTTCACCTGTGCCTGTTGCACCGATAATAGCGAGCTTAAGTTTAAGAGTTGCGTCAAATGAGTATGAGTATTCAAGTGCTGTTATCTTTCCGTCAACGATTGTTGCGGTAAAGATAATCTTCTTATAGTTAGCCTTTGATTCATCTTCAACAACCTTAACTGCGTTACCAACCTCGTTAGCGATGCTCTTGTTAACCTCAGGGAATGTGATGTAGTCGTTAGTAGCACGGCCCATAGCACTGTTGGCTGTGGGGTTAGTTGTAGCTTTAACTTCGATTGTGTATTTGTTGCCGTTAACGCTGAAGCTTGTAACATCAGCATCAGTAAGAGTCATACCCTTAATCATATACTTAGCATCAACATCACCTGCAAGCTTGCCGTTGGTAACTGTGCCTGTGATTGGGTTTTTCTTAATTCCGAGGAAACCGCCAACAACTGAGTCAAGGTCTGAATTTTCATCAACGCCCTTGATGATACCGTTGAGAGTGTCTGTTGCAGAACCAACATTGATGTTCTTAACGAACTTACCGGTTCTTGTTAATTTGTAAGAACCCTTTGCAGCTTTAGCTGTTTCAGTGTTGAAAAGCTTAATAACGTCAGCCTTTGTAAGTGCTGCAGCCTGCTGATTGTTGGTTGCAGGAGCATTTGTGTCAGCACCTGCATCAGGTGTAACTGCATCTGAGCCTGCGTCGGGTGTAACTGCGTCTGTGCCTGCATCAGGTGTAACTGCATCTGAGCCTGCATCAGGTGTAACTGCATCTACACTGCCGCTGTCAACATTGCCACTGTCAACATTGCCGCCGCTAACCTGTGAAGATGAACCTGTAAGTTCAGCCACCTTTAATGCAGCATCGTTGTAAGTGCCTACTGCTGATGTTACTGTCAGGCAAACGATTACAACACAAATAACCGCCGCAATTGACTTGATAATTGCTTCTTTCATTGTAAACAACCTCCGTTTATTGTTTAAAAGTAACTCTATAATATCATCTTTTTATTAAGATTTCTACAGTTTTTTAAAAAAATATGCAATTTTATGAAAATTTCTTTTGTTGCTTTCGGTTTCGTCAATAAGTTTGCAATATTATTTATGACGAATTTTATACCTGTTGTCGGTTATATTTAGCTGTTAGAATGCGTAGTTAGCCGTAAAAGTTGTGTTCGTACCCAATTTAGAACGATTCGTACCCTTTTGTGAAATTTTTGAAAATATTGTGCTATTATTAGTTCATAGCAATCCGATTCAGTTTGTGAAAATCGGAAATTTTGACAAAATTTTTGTTAGGGTGTGGGGTTAAAAATGAGAATAGCCGTTTGTGACGATGATAAACAAACCTTGAGCTTGCTTTCGGGTATTATTGAAGATTATATGCAGGAAAATGACATCAGAATTTCTTATGATATCTTTAGTTGCGGTGAGGAGCTTGTTGATAAAATCGCTGAATATGATTTGTTTTTTCTGGATTGCAAAATGTCAGATATAGACGGTCTCGATTTTGCCAGATTAATCAGAAGAGAGTTCGGGTACGAAAAAGGCATTGTTTTTATCACTGCATATTCAGATTTTGTTTATGAAGCTTTTGAAGTCAGAACCCACCGTTATCTTTTAAAACCGATACAACCTGAAAAGGTGTTTGAGGCTTTAGACAATTATATAGCATCAACTTATATGGAAAAGAAACTGCTGGTTAAGGTTGACGGCAGGAATGATATAATAAGCCTTAAAGATGTTTATTATATGGAAGTATCAAGAAAAGACGTATACATATATCTTAAAGAGGGCTTTGTTGTTTGCCACAGAACAATCACCTCATTGGAAAAAGAACTGACACCCCTCGGCTTTTACAGAATCCACCGTTCTTATCTTGTTAATGCAGATAAAGTTAAAAGCTTTGATAAAAGAATAGTTTTGCTTGATAACGGTGAAAAAATATTTATGAGCCCCCAAAAATATAACGGTTTCTGCAAACATTATCTTAAGCGAATGAATATGAAAATTACCTGAACGTACATATCTGTTTTAGAATTTTAATTTATGGATGAGGGTTGGGATTTATATAGAAATACGGCTTGTGCAGTTTTACTTTGCACAGGCCGTATTTGTTTATTGCTTTTTATGATATCTCAATTTGCATATGCTGTCGCCTTTGGCTATACATTCAGGTAAATCCAAAACACTGCCGTAGCATTCACCGATTCCTCTGTCGCCGCACATTGCAATGTCACAAAGTCGTGCAATTTCTTCATCGCTGCAGCCCATCTTCTGCCAGCCTTTAACAAGAGGGCAATAGCCAAAATCAATGTTTAATTCGTCATCGGTGCTTTTTCTGATTTTCATTTCAAAAACAAGCTGTGCAGGGGGATTGAATAATGTTCTTTTCAGCCCCTTAAGGCTGTCAGTTTTGCCTTTTTTAACCAGATCTTTTCCCTGATTCAGTCCGCATCTTTTAATTGCATCGGGAGCAAACTCCTCCCATTCAAGACCTCTTTTGCCTGCTTCATCACATAAGAGATAAAGCCACTGTGCCCTTTGCTCAAGTTGGCCTCTTACAGCCTGAAGCAGGGGATTTTTGATTTTAGGTTCATTTTTTATCTTGCTCATATTAAAACCTCTTTTCATTAATATGTATTATAACAGAGCGTAAAAGTCAAATCAATACATAAAAATTTGACCTTTCTTGATTTTTTACAAATTATTCACATTTATCTATTGACAACGGACAAAATAGAATGTATATTATTAACAGAGTTAGCACTCAAAACCAAAGAGTGCTAAATGTGCTAAAGGCGGTGATGAAATGGAACTCAGCGAACGTAAGCAGAAAATTCTCGGTGCAATAGTCGAGCTTTATATCAAGACGGGTGAGCCGGTTGGTTCAAAGTCTTTGCTCAGTGAGCTTGATATGTCTGTTTCATCTGCCACGGTGCGAAATGAAATGGCCGAGCTTTCTGCTCTCGGGCTTCTTGAGCAGCCCCACACCTCTGCAGGGCGAATCCCCACAAACGACGGTTACCGATATTATGTTGATAACCTTATGGTCAATCGCCAGGTTGATGAATCTCTTCGCAGGCGGATTGAAGCGGGCTTCGGTTCAGGCATATCTGACCCTGAAAAGCTCCTTGAAAGGGCAGGCGAGGTTCTTGCTGATTTAACAGGCTGTGCCGCAGTGAGCACCACCCCTTCGGGTGAGGGTGCTTATATCAGGCGGGTGGAGGCGGTCCCTGTTGGCACAAAAACGGCAATGATCGTTCTGATGACCTCAACCGGTGTTATCAAAAGCAAAGTTGCAAGAAGTGATTTTGATTTAAATGCCTCTGTTTTAGAAAGCTTTTATAATGTGGTTAAGGCCTCTTTTGTGGGTAAGCTTTTAAGTGAAGTTGACACTGCGATGATGCAGACACTTGTTGCCTCAATGGGCGGCGATGTTTTTACTTTGCTTCCGCTGATAACCGCAGTTTCGGATTTGGCACAGGAGGCTGTGCATACCGAGGTTATGCTTGGCGGTCAGTCAAACATATTGCACCATAACAGTTATTACGGCAACACTGCTTATGAATTGCTCGAATTTTTAAGAAGAGGCGAGCCGTTGAGTAAGCTTCTTTCATCAGCCACTGAGGGTAAAGACGTTGATGTTAAAATCGGCAGTGAAAACCCGTACCGACAGCTTATGAAGTCAAGCGTTATCGTTTCAAATTATAATATCGACGGTAACCGCCGTGGTTCAATCGGAATAATCGGACCAACGAGAATTGACTACGCTAACTTAATTCCAAGCGTTAAATATCTTACTGATTTGGTTGGTGAGCTTTTAACGCAGACATTTAAAGAAGAATGAAAGGATGACCACAATGGCTAAAGAAAAAAAGGCAAAGGTTAACGAAGCCGAAGAAACCGAAGCCAAGGTTGAAGAAGTGAAAGAGCCGACTGCTGAAGAGAAGCTTCAGGCAGAGCTTAATGAAACAAAAGACCAGCTTCTGAGAATGGCGGCTGAATATGACAATTTCCGTAAACGCTCACAGCGTGAAAAAGAATCTCTCTATTCAGAGTGTAAATCATCTGTTGTAAACGATTTGCTTCCTGTTATTGATAACTTTGATCGTTGCGTTGCCCCCGGTGATGACACAAGCTATGAAGATTACAAAAAGGGTGTTGAGCTTACCTACAAGCAGTTTGGTGAAGCACTCAAAAAGCTCGGTATCGAAGCTTTCGGCGAGGTTGGTGAAACCTTTGATCCCAATCTTCACAATGCAGTGATGCATACAGAAGATGAAAGTTTACCCGAAAGCTCAATTTCAAACGTCCTTATGAAGGGCTATAAATTAGGTGACAAAATTATTCGTGCCGCTATGGTAGCGGTAGCAAACTAATTTGACATATATAACATTTAGGAGGAAATAATTATGGCAAAAGTAATAGGTATTGACTTAGGTACAACAAACTCATGTGTAGCAGTTATTGAAGGCGGCGAGCCTGTTGTTATCGCAAACGCTGAGGGCGCAAGAACAACTCCCTCTGTTGTAGGCTTCGGCAAATCAGGTGAAAGAATGGTTGGCCAGGTAGCAAAGCGTCAGGCTATCACAAATCCTGATCGCACAATCGCTTCAATCAAGCGTCAGATGGGTACAGACTACAAAGTAGCAATTGACGACAAAAAGTTCACCCCACAGGAAATTTCTGCAATGATTCTTCAGAAGCTTAAGGCTGATGCAGAAGCATACCTTGGTGACACAGTAACAGAGGCTGTTATCACGGTTCCTGCTTATTTCACAGACTCACAGCGTCAGGCAACCAAGGACGCAGGCAGAATTGCAGGCCTTGAAGTTAAGAGAATTATCAACGAGCCCACAGCAGCAGCTCTTGCTTATGGTATCGACAAAGAAAACGACCAGAAGGTTATGGTTTATGACCTTGGTGGCGGTACTTTCGACGTTTCAATCATCGAAATGGGCGACGGTGTTCAGGAAGTTCTTGCAACAGCAGGTAACAACCGTCTCGGCGGTGACGACTTTGACCAGAGAGTTATTGACTGGATGGTTGACGAATTTATGAAGTCAAACGGTGTTTCTCTCAAGGGCGACAAAATGGCAATGCAGAGATTGAAGGAAGCTGCAGAAAAAGCTAAAATCGAGCTTTCAGGTGTAACTTCATCAGACATCAATCTTCCTTATATCACAGTTGATGCAACAGGTCCTAAGCACCTTGAGCTTACTCTCACAAGAGCAAAGTTCAATGAGCTCACAGCAGACCTTGTTGAAGCAACAATGGCTCCTGTTCGCCGTGCAATCAGCGATTCAGGTCTTTCAACAAGTGAAATCGATAAGGTTCTTATGGTAGGCGGTTCTTCAAGAATCCCCGCTGTTCAGGAAGCTATTAAAAAGTTCATCGGCAAAGACCCATTCAAGGGTATCAACCCCGATGAATGTGTAGCCATCGGTGCTGCTCTTCAGGCAGGCGTTCTCGGCGGTGAAGTTAAGGGACTTCTTCTTCTTGACGTTACACCTCTTTCACTCGGTATTGAAACAATGGGCGGTATCAACACAAAGATTATCGACAGAAATACAACAATCCCCGTAAAGAAGAGCCAGATTTTCTCAACTGCAGCAGACAACCAGCCTTCAGTTGAAGTTCACGTTCTTCAGGGCGAAAGAGAATTTGCTAAGGATAACAAAACTCTCGGTGTATTCCACCTTGACGGCATTCTTCCTGCACGTCGCGGTGTTCCTCAGATTGAAGTAACATTCGACATCGATGCTAACGGTATCGTTCACGTTTCTGCTAAGGACCTCGGCACAAACAAAGAGCAGTCAATTTCAATCACATCTTCAACAAATATGTCAAAAGAAGACATTGAAAAGGCAGTTCAGGAAGCTGAACAGTTTGCTCAGGAAGATAAGCAGCGCCGTGAAGAAATCGACACACGTAACAACGCTGACCAGCTTGTATATCAGTGTGAAAAGATGCTCAGCGAAGAGGGTGACAAGTTCCCTGAAGCTGACAAGGCTGAAATCACTTCAAAGGTAGACGCTCTTAAAGAAGCTCTTAAGGGTGAAGATATTAACCTCATCAAATCAAAGCAGGATGAGCTTCAGGCAAAGTTCTATGAAATCAGTGAAAAAATGTATCAGGCAGCTCAGGCTGCTCAGGGTGCTGACCCGTCACAGGGTGCTCCCACAGGCGGTGCTGATGAAAACGGCTACTACGACGCTGACTTCAAGGATGTAACAGGCGAATAATTAAAACAAAACTAATCCGTTCTGCCATTTTCGGCAGGGCGGATTAGGCTGGTGAATATAAGGAGCAGTCGTATGGCCGCAGAAAAAAGAGATTATTATGAAGTCCTCGGTTTGCAGAAGGGTGCAAGTGAGGATGAAATTAAAAAAGCATACAGAAAAAAGGCTAAGCAGTATCACCCCGACCTTAATCCCGGCGACAAGACTGCGGAAGAAAAGTTCAAAGAAGCCAACGAAGCCTACGAGGTTTTAAGCGATGCCGACAAAAAAGCACGCTATGACCAATACGGTCACGCAGGTGTTGACCCCAACTTCGGTGCCGGTGGAGGTAATCCCTTTGGTGGCGGTTTCGGCGGAGGAATGGATTTTGACCTGGGTGATATTTTCTCAAGCTTCTTCGGTGGTGGAGCAACAGGCGGTGGTCGTCGTTCAAACCCCAACGCACCGAGAAGGGGCGAGGATATTCAGGCAAATGTGACCATTTCGTTTGAAGAGGCTGCAAAGGGTTGCAAGCGTACAATTGATGTAAACCGTATTGACACTTGTCCTGATTGTGGCGGCAGCGGAGCAAAGAAAGGCACCAGCCCCAAGACTTGCCCCGATTGTCACGGTACAGGTCAGGTTTCCACTCAGCAGAGAACACCTTTTGGTGTAATTCAGACTCAAAAGGCTTGCTCACGCTGTGGGGGCAGAGGTAAGATTATTGAAACACCTTGCCCAAAATGCTCAGGCAGAGGCAGATTTACCAAAACCTCAAAGCTTGAAATCAACATACCCGCAGGTATCGACGACCGTCAGGTGCTCAATGTAAGAGGCGAGGGCAACAAGGGAATGAACGGAGGACCTTCGGGCGACCTTCACGTTGGCGTGTTTGTAAGACCCCATCCGTTCTTTGAACGTGACGGCTTCAATGTCTGGTGTGAGGTTCACGTTTCATACGCTCAGGCGGCACTTGGTGATAAAATCATTGTTCCCACCCTTGACGGAAAGGTTGAGTATTCACTCCGACCGGGTACACAGCCAATGGATGTGTTCAAGCTCCGTGAAAAGGGCATTCAGAATATCAACGGCAGAGGTCGCGGTGACCAGCTTGTAAGAATTATTGTTGATGTTCCCACAAACCTTACTGATGAACAGAAGGAGCTTCTTAATAAATTTAATCAGAGCCTCGGCAACAAACAGCCCACAGGCGAAGAGAAAAAAGGCTTCTTCGGCAAAAAGAAAAAATAAAAAGAAAAGCTGTCTTACGATTGTGTAAGGCAGCTTTTATGCATTCCCTTTAGTTCAATTTTCAATTCCGTATTGAAAAATCAACTGCAAAGCCTTCTCCTCGAGTAACCGGTGATTAAATCGATTAGCCGAGTTCTTTGCCTCTCTCGTCAGAGGGAGCCTGAATAATTGCGAAATATGATAAATCATTGGTTACTCGAGGAGAAGGTGTCACGAAGTGACGGATGAGGTGGAAAGTATAATTCAAGCAATAAAATATAGTAACTACCTATCAGGCTCCCACTATTGATATAGGGGGAGCTGTCACGAAGTGACTAAGGGGGTGAAGATGAAGCAATAAGCAGAAACTATAGTGAAGAGGTGAGGGTCTGCGAACAATTTATCAACCCCCACCGTCTTTTGCTACGCAAAATCCACCTCCCCCAAGCTTTGGGGGAGGCTTAAAGTTTCGCAATAAACCGAAGTGAGATAAAATTAGTGTTACAAATATTTAAGGGGCTGTTCTTTTATAGCCCCTTTACTTAATTTCCTGTTCTGCGTTTTTAAATTTATCCGTATCGAAAAATTCTACAATTGAGATGCCAAATCCGTCACAAAGCTTTTTTATGGTAACGATTCCGGGATTTTTGTTTTCATTATTAAGTATGCTTTTAACTGTTGATTGTGATACTCCTGAAAGATAGCTTAGTGCATTTGGGGTGATTTGCCGTTCATTGCATAGTTCATAGATTCTGTCAACCACCAATTCATATATACCCATAACACACCTCGTTATTGATTATTATGTATTGATGATATATCACTAAGGTGTTGAATGTTAGTGAAATATCACTACGAAATTGCTTTAATATCTTGACAATCTTTTTTGATAATATTATAATTACAGTGTTAGTGATAAATCACTAAAACCAAAGGAGGTAAAAATATGAAAATGTTAAAGAAAACCTTGGCTGTGTTTTTAGTGTTGGCAATGCTGTTCTCGCTTGCTCCAATATCAAAAGCAGCAAATTTATCTGAGGCAGAGTTTGCAAATAAAATAGCTTATTTAAAAACAGTATATCGTGAAAATGAATACTGGAATGAATATAACAGTTGCAAATCAAATGGAACAGGTACTATTAGATGCTCGGGTAGTGCAGGTGGAGTTACTTGTATAAACCGAGGATATTGTGGTGGTTCTGACGGAAAAGGCTGTACCTGCACTTGTGGTGCTTATTATGAAGATGGTTATCAAAGGGCTTGGCAATGTATGGGCTTTGCTTATAAAATGGGATATGAAGTTTTTGGGGATAAATTCTTTTCAGGTTCTGCTTGGGAAAAAACATATTCTTTGGGTACGGTATATGCGGGTGATATATTACGAATAAATGGCGATATACATTCGATTTTTGTCATTAAGGTAGATGGAGATACAATCTACTATGCTGATTGTAATGCAACCGGTCCCTGCCAAGTAAATTGGGAAGGCAAAACTACATATAATTCAATTTCAAGTCGTTTTAATTATAAATGGCATCATAAAGGAAATATGTTGACCGGTAATGGTACTGGTAGTTCCGGAAACATTTCCTATACCACAATTTCAACAGGCTATTATACTCTTACCAATGTTTCCAGCGGAAAAATACTTGATGTAGCTGGTGGTGTGGATGCCAATCAGACGAACATTCAGGGTGGAGATTGGTGGAATCCCTCAAACCAGAGACTCTACATTTCTCCTGCTTCAACAGGTTATAAGATGAGACCTGTATGTTCATCTTCACGTCTTATTAATGCGTGGGGTGACAATCCCGGCAATGGAGCTAATGTAAATCTCTATGATGATTGCAATGAGTCCTCTCAGTGGTGGCTGTTTGAAAAAGTTTTAAACGGATATGTAATTCGTCTTGCTTATAATCCGTCACTTGTTCTTACTTATTGGGCTACCTCAAATAATGTTGCTGTTGCAACGTATTCAGCAGGGGATACCAGGCAGATTTGGAAGCTTGAGCCGTCAAATATTTACACTGTTTCCTACAATGCCAACGGTGGTAGTGGTGAACCTGCATCACAGACCAAGTATCATGGCAGAGATATAACTTTATCTTCTGCTGTTCCGAGCAAATCAGGTTATACTTTCATTAGCTGGAACACCAAAGCTGACGGTACGGGAACAAGCTATGCATCCGGTGATAACTATTCATTCGACGCAAGCTTGACACTTTACGCTCAGTGGAAGTCTGATAGTTGTACGGTAATGTTTAATGCAAATGGCGGTGTTTGCTCAACATCAAGTAAGGTTGTTAATGTTGGCTCAACTTACGGCACATTGCCAACACCGACTAAAGACGGATACAACTTTGATGGTTGGTATACATCGGCTACGGGAGGAACACTTGTAACTTCAAGTTCTTCGGTTTCATCTTCAGGTGTTTTGACTCTTTACGCCCATTGGACAAAGAATACAGCTGCTGAACCTGATCCTGTTCCTGAAGTTAAAGAAAGTAATTATTCTTTTAATTATAAGGATACAGTTACTTTCAATGTTCCGGTAAAGCTTGAAAGCTCTAACCCTGACGTTGCTCAGGTATCAGATAATCAGATTTATATGGCAAGTAACGGTACCGCTGATGTAACTGTTACCTTTGAAGACGGAAGTGTTGAAATTTATCATATTGATGTTTCATATTCTTTCTTGCAGTGGATAATAGTAATTTTGCTTTTCGGTTGGATCTGGTATTAATTAAATATTTTTTCAGGAGGGGAGACCCTCCTGATTTTTTATGTGTTTGTAAATTTCCTGCCTTTACCGTTGCAAAAAGGTGAAATTTGTTATATAATCATACTGATAACCTATATTGTGAGGGATATTTATGTCTTTTATTGAATTTCATAATGTAAATAAAAAATATAAGCTGGGCGAGCTTGACCTTGATGCTCTTTCAGATGTCAGTTTCAACATTGAAAAAGGCGAAATCTGCACAATCGTAGGCCCCAGCGGTGCAGGTAAAACAACCGTTCTTAACATTTTGGGCGGTATGGACACCTGCGACACCGGCAATGTTATTGTTGATGACAGAGAAATTACTTCTCTCGGCAAGCGTAACATGACTCTCTACAGACGCAGAGATGTGGGCTTTGTTTTTCAGTTTTATAACCTTGTGCAGAATCTTACGGCTTATGAAAACATTGAGCTTGTTGCCAAAATCAGTCAGAATCCTCTTGACAGCTATAAAATGCTTGAGCTTGTAGGACTTCAGGACAGGGCAGGCAACTTCCCGGCTCAGCTTTCAGGCGGTGAGCAGCAGCGTATTTCAATTGCCCGTGCTCTTGTTAAACGTCCCAAGGTTCTTCTTTGTGACGAGCCCACAGGTGCTCTTGACTATGAAACGGGTATTCAGATTTTAAAGCTTTTGCAGGATGCCAGCCGTGCTATCGGTATGACGGTAATCATCATTACCCATAACCAGGCGATTACACCTATGGCAAACAGAGTTATTACCATGCGAAGCGGTAAAATTCACCGCATAGAAATTAACGAAACACCGGTTCCGGTTGAAAGGATTGAATGGTAACATTATGAACAGGCCGATGCGAATGGATTTGATTCGCTCTATCAGAAAAAGCATAATGAGATTTATTTCCATTGTTGCCATTGTTGCACTGGGAATAAGCTTTTTTGTCGGCATAAAATCAGCGTCACCCGATATGAGAAACACTGCCAATGAATACTTTGTCAGAGATAATGTTCTTGACTTGTCGGTGATTTCAACAATCGGTTTTACTGATGATGAAGTTCAGAAAATTGCACAGGTTGACGGTGTCAAGGCAGTTGACCCCATTAAGCTTGCAGATACGCTTGTTTTTGTTGACGGTAAAGGAATAGTTAATGTTGAAAACGGTGCGGCAATGGCTTGCCGTGTTATGTCAATGGACTTTCCCCGTGCATATGCATTTTCTCAGACGGGCGAAGGGGAGGATAGCTACATAAACCGCATTACATTGGTTGACGGCAGATATCCTCAAAATAAAAATGAATGTCTTATTGATAATGCCGTTGCAGGCTCATATTCAGAGCTTGAAATCGGCAACACCATTACCCTTGCAGGTGACGGTGTAACCCTTGCAGACACTCTGAATACCGACACTTTTAAAATTGTTGGTACAGTGTCTTCACCGATGTATATTTCTTTTGAACGTGGTGCTACCAACATCGGTTCGGGCACATTGGGTATGTATCTTTATATCGGTGAAGATTGCTTTAAATCTGAGTATTACGGTCAGGTGTATGCAACTGTTGATGATAAAGAGCAGTTTGATGCCTTCTCTCAGGAGTATGACGATTATGTAAGCGAAATCGGTAAGAGGATTGAATCTATTGCAGACGACAGTATCAGTGTTCGCCTTGCTCAGGTTAAAAATGAATACAAGCAAAAAATAGCTGACGGTGAAAAGGCTTACAAAGAAATGGAAGCCAAAACCAACTCTCAGAAAGAAGTTGCTTTAGAAAAGATACATACAATAGATGCTTATATCAAAAACGGTGACAGCGAAATCGCCGCCGCCCAGACTGAGCTTGCCAACAAAATCGCTTCTGCCGAGGGCGAGCTTGAAGCATCAAAAAAAGAGCATGATAAATCACTTGCTGACTACAATTCACAAAAAGCCCTTGCCAACGATGCTGACAATGAAATTGACGGATACCAGAAGGCAAAAGAAATATATAACAATTATCGTGCCAATCAGAAAAAAGACAGGGCAGAAATTGATGCTCTTGCAGCAACACTTCCGTCATTAAAGGCTGAATCCGAAAAGGCAAAGACCGAGCTTGATTCTGCCGAAAAGAACTACGAAGACCTAACTGTTAAAGTCAGCAATAAAGAAAAGGAATATGCTGAAACCAAAAGACTTCTTGATGTGTTTAAAGAAGAAGAGGCTAATTGGAATGCCGAAACATCTCAAGAATCATTAGAGGCTATTCAATCTTATGTTGCCGATTTTACAAAAAAATGCGAAGCTGTTCAGGCAGAAATTGATGCTTTAAAAGCCCAGCTTTCTCAGGCAGATGCTGACAAAGCTGCCGCCAAATCTAAATATGACTCAGCTGTGGCTGCATACACTTCTCAATTGGCAACTGTTCAGAGCCGTGAAAAAACATATAAGAACAATGAAGATGTTCTTAATTCTTATGCTGACGATATAGCCAGATTTGAGCAAGGTGAAAAAGACCTTGATATATTTAAAAATCTTCTTAAAGACGCAGATGCTCAGCTTACAGAGGCTAAAATTAAAATTACTGAATCTCAGCTTAAGCTCTATTATGAAGAGAGCAAAGGCAACAGAGAAATCACAGCTGGTCAGGCAGATTTGAAGGCAGCAAAAGTCCGCCTTAAAATTGCAGAAGAAGCTTTGGAAGACGCAGAGCACGAGATTCGTATTGCTCTTAAAAAAGCTCAGGGTGATATTGACAAAGCCAAAGAGGTGCTTGAAGAGCTTAACAATTCCACTTGGACTGTTTCTTATCAGAAAGATTTGCCCGGCCACGAAAGTTACGGTCAGAGCCTTGAAAATGTAACGGCGATGGCAAATGTTTTCCCTGTTTTCTTCTTCCTTATTGCGGCAATGATGTGCCTTGCCACAATGACAAGAATGGTTGAAGAGGAGCGTATGCAGCTCGGAACTCTCAAAGCGTTGGGATACAAAGAAAACAGCATTCTTGCAAAATATTATTGGTACGCTGCAATGGCGTGTATTCTCGGCTCGGTTATGGGTGTTGTTATCGGTGCAGTTGTGTTCCCCAAAGCAATCAACTCTGCTTATGCTATGATGTATTGCTTGCCCGATGTTAAAATTTATTTCCACTGGCAGTATATTTTAATCGGAACATTGTTCTCACTTGTTTCAACCCTTGCAGCAACATTGGTTGCTTGCCGCAGAGCACTCAAAACCCAGGCTGCCGAACTTATGCGACCAAAGTCACCCAAGCCCGGCAAACGTGTTTTCCTTGAGCGTTTTACAGGTTTGTGGAGCTCAATGTCTTTCGGTTCAATAGTTACTATAAGAAATATGTTTAGAAGCAAAAAGAGAATGGTTATGACTGTTCTCGGTGTTGCAGGTTGCACAACGCTTATTCTTGCAGCGTTCGGTATCAACAACTCGGTGGACACCATCATTGAAGCTCAGTACGGTGAGGGCGGAATTTCACATTACAACATTATGGCCGTGCTTGATGATGAGCAATTCCCCGGTCATAGCGAAACAATCAATGACCTTAAAGAAGATGTCCGTGTTGAAAATGCAATGCTTCTTGACACAAAGACTATGACCGCATCTTCATCTGAAGAAGATAATGATGTTGAAATGTCAATTCATCTTTATGTTCCCGAGTCTAATGAAAAGCTTAAGGAGTGTATAACTCTTCGTTCGCGTAAGGGCAATGATACTTATGACCTTACCGATGACGGTGCAGTAATTACCGAAAAGCTTGCTGAAGATACCGAAACCGAAGTTGGCGATACGCTCGTACTTACTGCTGTTGACGGCAAGGAGTATCAGGTAAAGGTATCGGCAATAGTTGAAAACTATGTTTACCACTATGTATATATTTCTCCGTCGTATTATCAGAATGTGTTCGGCAAAAATCCTGAGTTCACGTATGTTCTTGCAACTCTTCAAGATTATGCCAATGCTAACGATGAGCAGAATATGGCTGATGACCTCCTTGCATATAATGAGGTTGCCGGTGTTGTTTCAACAGATGTTATGATAGACTCCTTCAACGCTATTGTTGACCGTCTGGACGTTGTGGTTGTTATCTTTATAATTGCCGCAGGACTTCTTGCGTTTGTAATTCTCTATAACCTTACAAACATCAGCGTTCAGGAGCGACTTCGTGAAATTGCCACAATCAAGGTTGTCGGCTTTACCGATGCCGAGGTAACCGCTTACGTTTACAGAGAAAATGTTTTCCTCACCATTGCGGGTATTCTCGTAGGTCTCTTGGGAGGTATCGGGCTTCACAGAATTGTAATCGACATTGCCGAGGTTAATGTGGTTATGTTCGGCAGGGATATTTATTGGTGGAGCTTCCTGCTTGCAGTTGTGCTCACAGCTGTATTTGCAGCCCTTGTAAGTCTGCTTGTTCATAAACGCTTGCAGAAATTCGATGTTATCGCCGCCCTTAAATCAGTTGAATAATCTTAAGCAGCACTCTATGCTTCGGCATAAGGTGATGTTTCGTTTGTATGGCAGGTGCTTACATCTTCTTGTAAGTTCAATTTACGCGAATTGACCGCTTAAGGCTCTCAATAATAGCTGTCACGCAGTGACTGAGGGGGTGAAGATGGAGTAATAAGTAAGAAATAAGGGTGAAGAGGTGAGTGTCTGCAAGCATTTTATCAACCCCCACCGTCTTTTGCTACGCAAAATCCACCTCCTCCGAGCTTCGGGTGAGGCTTAAGGTTATGTAATGTAGTGACCGATGTCCACATCGGTCAAAGAGATGATGTGGACATCATCCCCTACAAATTAACATCGTAAATTCATAAATCGACCGTGTGTATATCCGAAAAATGCAGATAATGTAAAGCTTTTATCAAGATTACATTTGAATAATTGACAAAAGAAATTTGCTTTGTGAATTTAAAAGAGGGAGGAGATACTATGCTTAAGAAAATTATCTTAATTGTATTGTCAGTTGTAATCGTGATAACAGGAATAACCGTATATTATTTCAATTCTTTGACCGTGTCGGAAGACTTGATAAAAGAATGTGAAGAAGAATTAATGCAAAACAATTTTAGAGAAGTAAGCCTGACTCTTTCAAACGGAGAGGTTATAGAGGCAGTACGGGCAGAGTTTATGGGGGAAGACACCAAGTTGGTAAACGGTGATAAAGTATTGTCTTGCGGTACGGACAGCCCCATAATCAGCCTGTGTCAGGATGGCGAATATATCTATTATTCTTTTTATCGTGATTCCTGGCAGAACTTTGTGTACAGAACTGACAAAGATTTTTCTGTAAATGAGCTGTACTGCATAACTCCTGTTAATTTCAGCAGTTACATTGTTGTGGTTGACGGAGTGATTTACGGCAGATATGTAACCGGCTCGGATGAAGGCACGCATTTAAGTGTATATAATCTTGCAAAATATGACGCTGAAGCAAATCAATTGAATATTATTGCCCACGAAACGCCTGGTTTTGATGTAAAGCTTTTCAAAGACGGTTTATTATATCTCGTTGGATACACGGAAAATGAAATATACACTTTTGACATTGAAAATGAAGTTATGGAAAAACTTCCATTTAAGCTATATGATATAGGTCGTTATCAGTATAATTCTGAAAAGATTGAACTGCTCAGCGATAATATCATAAAGGTGTATTCTTTTCGTGATGATAAGAATGTTTATTTTAAAGAAGAGCCTGTAATTTACATCTTCAACACAAAAACAGGGCGTAGGTGCAAAGTGTAAGTTTAACATTTTTCCCTCAAAGAACCAAAAAATTTCTATAAATAGTGGACAAAACTTTTTTTCTTTGATATAATGTATGAGTAAATTTGTAAAAGGAGTTGCAAATGATGAAAAAAATTAAAAAGCTTTTATCTGTTATCCTTTGCGTTGCTGTAGTTCTTGGCTCAATGTCAGGCGTTACGGTTTTTGCAGCAAGTGTGGGTGACGCTGCAGCAAGCATCGGTGTTAACATTGTTGACAACCTTCTTCTTGCTTTGTGTCACACTCTTGACCAGGTTCTTGAGTTTGGTCTCAACACAGCTCTCGGCCTTGTTGACCTTTCTGACACAGGTGCTTTGGATATTTCAGAGTATGAAAATCCGATGTTTGAAAAGTATGACGGTCATGACGAATTTGCTGACGAAGCAGCTGCTGACGCAGCATTCAGCCTCGGTTATGACAAGCGTGACATCATCCCCGATGATTTTTATGAAGGCGCTTATTACAAATACGGTGCAGCTGACATCGGCGCTTTGATTGAAAACGGTACAACTGTTAACCAGCTTCCTTCAGACCTTGCTGAGTATTATGCTGACCGTTATGCTGAAGAAAATGGCTGCTCAAAAGAAGAACGTGACGCTATCGCAGCTGACCTTGCTGAAAGATACGCTGCTGACGTTCTTTCAGTCCGCACAATCTGCCTTGACGATTCAAGAGGCAAGGTTCTTATCGCAAGCGTTGACTCAATCGGTCTCACAAACGCAAGTAAAAACGCTATCGTAGCTCTTGTTGATGAGTATTGCACAGCTAACGGTATCAATGACATTGTAAGCATCAACGTTACAGCTACTCATACTCACAGTGCTATTGACACTCTCGGTATTCTTCAGGGTGTTGGTCAGGTTGTTGACGGTTCTCTTTTTGAAAACCTCTTCAACGGTGCCGGCAACGCTATCCCTGATCCCAAGTATATGGACTTCCTCCACAAAACAGTTGCTGATTCTATGATCGCTGCTTACGGCAATATGGAAAAAGGTTCTCTCCATATGGCTAAGGCTGATGATACAATCACTTTCACAGATGCTAATACAGGCGAAGAAAGAACTGAAAACTTCTTCCAGCCCGGTGCTGACACAACTGTTATCCTTGAAGAAATCTACAAGCTCACATTCGTTCCTGCTGATGTAACAGCTCCCGTTACAGTTATCGCTAACTTTGCTGTTCATCCCGAAAAGGTAGGCGTAAGCACAGATGAAGAAATTCTTCCCACAGTTTCTGCTGATATGATTCCTTATATGGAGCAGCAGATTGTTAAGTCTTATGAAGCAAAGGGTCAGGATTGTAACTTCATTTATATCAACTCAGCTATCGGTTCAATGATTAAGATGGATATGGGCATTAATTCAGCTTATGAAGCATATTATCCTGAAGATGCAAAGAATCCTATCTATGACACAACATATGAAGGCCGTTCAATGCGTTACGGTATCGTTCTTGGTGACTACATAGCTTCTATGCCTCTCGGTGAAGAGGTTGAACCTATCCTCAACGTTAAAACAGAAGAAATTCTTGTTAAAACCGATAACTTCATGCTCAGACTTCTTGCTATCGTTAAGCTTACAAACAACGTAATCCTTACCGATGAAGATAACAGCGTTTACACTGTTTCAGAAGTTGGCTATATGGAAATCGGCAAAAACATTAAAATCTTTATGTGCCCCGGTGAAATCAATCCTGAACTCATCGGTACAGATGACCATCTTCTTTCAGGTGAATATTCATTAACAAGAGCTGACTTCCAGTATGAAGCACTTGTTAACTACTTTGACGAAGATGATGAAGTTCTTGTATTCGGTCTTATGAACGATATGGCAGGTTACATTGACCCTGATAACGACTATTCAATCGCTCTTGTTCGTTTCAACGACTATGGAACACCCGGTGAATACGGCATCAAGGCTAATGCTAACGCACTTCTCTTCTCTTATTCATCAGACATCGCTTCAACCGTTATCGGCACATTCCTTAACGTTGTTAATGAAGCAAATGGCGGTGAAGCAACCGATATTATTGAAGGTAACTTCAGTGGATTAGTTCCTTATATGAACTACATAATGCACATCGTAAACCACATCCTCAAAACAATCGGTCTTCAGTAAAATTTACCCCCTCTCTTTGAGAGGGGGCTTTTGTGTCTTTGACCTTATTAAAACTATAAGATGTATACTGTTTTTAGTGGTATGATATTGCTATGCGAATTTGTTTATGGTATACTCAAGCTGATAAATCCGAAAGGAGAATCGGTATGAAATTCAGAAAAATCTTAGCTGTTATTTTAGTCTTGTCAGCTTTGTTCAGCTTCTCTGCCACAGCACAGCAGATAGAGGTGGCAGAAGATCCGGTTGACCCGTCTACCTGGGCTGCGGTTGACGGTCTTGGCAGAACTCTTTCTCTCAACAGTGAAACGGGGGACAAGCGTCAGGAAAAGTTTGTTGGTATGTTTTATTGGACCTGGCACTATCCTTGGATAAATGACCACGAGCCGATTACAACAGGCAGTGTACTTGATAAATACCCCGAAGCAGTGAATGATTGGGATCATCCTGCCTGGGGCGGAACTTATGACGGCAGACCCCATTTCTGGGACGAACCCCTTTACGGATTTTATACCAATACCGATGAGTATGTTCTTCGCAAACACGCAGAGCTGCTTGCCGATGCCGATATTGATGTTGTGTTTTTTGACACAACCAACGGAACTCAGATTTTCACTGAGGGATATGAAACCTTGCTCAAGGTGTGGAGCGAGGCGAGGGCAGACGGAGTGGACACTCCCGATATTTCATTTATCCTCAATTTTTCTAATGAAGATAGCATCAGAACTCAGCTTTATGATATTTATGACAACCTTTACAGCAAGGGCAGATACAGTGATTTCTGGTTTATGTGGGAAGGCAAGCCATTGCTTATGGCAGATGTAAGTGCACTGAAGCTTGCCTATGAAAAAGACAGAGAGATTTTTGATTTCTTCAGTTTCAGGAAAAATGAACCAACCTATTTTGTTGATGACACGAGATATGTGGCGGACACCTGGGGCTGGTGCTCAGATTATGAGCAAACCAAGTTCGGCAAAAAGCTGTTTGGCGGTGTTGAGCAGATGTGTGTTTCGGTTGCACAGAATGCTAATGAATATGGCCTGGCAGCAATGAACAGCCCGGTGGGAACGGTTCAGGGCAGAAGCTTCACCGACGGAACTTTCTCTTACTCATATAATTACGGTGGTAAAGAAATTGTTGTTGATAAAAATATAGAAAATTCCTTGCTTTACGGACTTAATTTCCAGCAGCAGTGGGATTATGCAATAGCACAGGACCCTGAATTTATTTTTGTAACAGGCTTTAACGAGTGGATTGCCGGCAGATTTGAAGAATGGATGGGCACCGAAAATGCTTTTCCTGACCAGTTCAGCCCTGAATACAGCCGCGATATTGAGCCGTCTGCAGGTGTGCTGAAAGACCATTATTATTATCAGCTTGTTGAAAATGTACGTCGCTTTAAGGGAACAAATCAACTGCCTTTAACTGATGCTCAAAAGTCAATTGACATCAACGGAAATGTTTCGCAGTGGAACGATGTTTTGCCTGAATATAATCACTACAGTGGCGGAAATAACCGTAACAGCGTTGGTTGGAAAGGCTGTTATTATAAGAACGACACCTTGCGAAACGACATCACTCAGGCAAAGGTAGCTTATGACAGTGAGAATATCTATTTCTATGTTAAAACTGCTGAAAGTCTGACTCCCTGCACCGACAGCGATTGGATGCGTCTTTTGATTGATACCGATACAAGCGGTATTTCCGCAAACTGGGAAGGTTTTGAATATCTGATTAACAGAACATCACCAAAAGCCGGTAAAGCAACCCTTGAAAAGTCATTGGGCGGTGTAGAGTTTAAAGAGGTGTGCAAGGTTGATTATTCGGTTAATGGAAATGTTTTGCAGCTTGCTGTGCCAAGAGAGGCTCTGGGCTTAACAGCGAACGAAATCAGGTTCAATTTCAAGTGGTCAGACAATTTGCAGGGTGAGGATGCAATGGCGTTTTACAAAAACGGAGATGCTGCACCGGGCGGACGATTTGCGTTTGTTTTTGACAGCACCGCAACCGGTGAACAGGAAACCGAAAATGATTCAGAAATCAAGATGTTCTTTGATACTCTGTCAGATAAATTTGAAACGGTCTTTGCAGATTTCAGAAAGTTCTTCCATTGCGTTTTTAGATAATTTTAATACCATTAGAAGGAAGAAAAAGATATGAACAAACAAGTTGATAAAATACTATATGACCGTTTTAGTAAAGATTCACTTATATCTGTTGCAACTGTCGACGTGAACGGATTGCCGTGGGTGAGAATAGTTGATGCAATTTATGTAGATGGCGCATTTTATACCATAACTCATAATTCAACTAATAAAATGAAACATATCAGAGAAAATCCTGTTGTTGCAATCTGCGGTGAATGGTTTTCGGGACACGGCAAAGCTGAAAGTTTAGGTTATATCCGTAATGAAGAAAACAAGATTTTGGCTGATAAATTAAGAAAAGCTTTTGCGTTGTGGTATGATAACGGTCACACTGATGAAAACGATGCAAATACCATAATACTAAAAATTTCCATCACAGATGGCATAATCTACAAAGATGGAAAAAGAATAGATTTTTAGAAAAGATAAAGGATAGCTCCGATTAAAGAGCTATCCTTTTTGCAATTAATCATTCAAAAATTCTGTTAACGCTTTAAGATTATCGTTTGCTTGTGTGTCGTTAGTTGCGGCAATTATGTTGGTGTTATAACTGCCTACAAGCTCATAAACATCCTTAACATTTATATGGTTAAAAATTCCGCACAATGTTTCGTATGCTTTTTGTGGGTTACCGTCTCCGCCACCGACAAGAATCACAGCACCTTTCTTTGTCTTTATTGTTGGTATTTGGTTACGGAAATGTTTTGCTGCAAAATATGTTTGGAATCTGCTGCACAAGTCAAGAAGCTTGCCGGTCGGTTGTGAAAAATAAATAGGTGAAGCAATTACTATATTATCACAATCCTCAATATAATCGTAAATTTCTGTCATTTTATCGTTAATTGAACATCCATCATTACTCCAACAATATCGGCAATCCATACAGGGTGATATATCAGAGTAATAAGCATTAACTATTTTATATTCACCGTTCAGTTGAGTAATTAAATTTTTTATTAAACTAACAGTATCACCGTTTTTACGAGGAGAACCGTTTATTATAAGTGTTCTTTTGTCACAAATTTTAGACTTAATGTGTTCCGGTGAGTTTTTTATATCAGTGTTATAGCTCATAATAACTCCGTATTATATTCTTTTAATAAATCCGTAACTCTTTTTGAAGTAGCCCTGTGATTCATAAAAAGCGTGGGCATCTTCTCTTGGAAGACCGCTGTTAAGAAGAATTACTTCAATGTTATTTTCTTTTGCCCATTGTTCTGCAGTTTTAAGTAATTTAGTTCCGATGCCTTTTCTGCGATACTCTTTTGATACGGCAAGAGCAATTATTTTCATTCCTTCATTTTCAAGTTCAAATGCAAGGTAATTTACGCAACCTATAAAACCCACAACCTTATCGCCGTCGCAAGCAACAAAGATTTGATAGTTACCTCGCTTTATCATTTCATTGACACGTGTATGCAATTTGTCAAGTTTACAGATGTAACCCAAATCTTTTTCAAGAATATCACGCAAGGCGGAAATGTCGTTATTCTCATATTTTCTGTAAGTCATTTTGAATATCCTTTCTCACTTTTCGTGTTTAACGGAATTTGAATCAATATAATTCCACGTATTGAGATAATCCTCTTCATCACGGATAATGTGGTCGTAAAAAGAGCGTTGCCACAATGGTTCACCATATTTATGTGTTGTGAAAGATTTAAGACGAGCGATAATATCTTGTAAGGGTGGGTCTCCGTGCCCACCCGTTCCGTTTATAGAAATTAACAGATGTATATGGTCAGGCATAATTGCATATTTGTCAACTGATATGTCGGGATATTTATTGATAAATTCAATACTTTTTTTGACCTCTTCTCCAATGGCAGTTAACTCTGTTTTCGGGAGGGCACAGAGACCCTCCCTTACGATTTTGCTCAATTTTGGTATTCTTCTTTTGGTTATAATTGTAATAAAATGCGCACCGTTTTGACTGTAGTCATATCACTCAAGTCGCAACTGTTTTCTTTGCGGTAAATGGTGATATACCATCTCAATCACTTTTATTCCGTTGTGTTTGCTGTATCTTTTATCTTCAATAAATCCGCATTTTTTATAGCAGGCTATGGCTCTGATATTCTCTGCTCTTACCCGCAATAGAATTTTATCAACAAGCATAAACGGCAAGCAAATTTCTTTAATCTTTTCAATAGCCTGTGAGCCGATACCTTTGTTTCTGTATTTTCTGTCAGCAATAAAAATACCGAGCACTGCAAAATCTTCATTTGTGTTTTGTTCAAGCCAGATTGAGCCGATACAATCATTATTTGTTTTAATGTGATACCAATGCAGAATATCACAGCTTTTGTTTGGATAAATCCTTGATTGATAGCTTTTTAAATCATCTTGAAAGGCCTCTTCATATCTTCTGTAAGCGGATATATTTTCCTTACTTACTTTTTCAAGCTCAACCATTTTCCACCTCTATCACAGTCAGGGTATCACCGTTTACTCTGAACTTTATTTCATACCCTGAGTAGGGAAAACCGTAAATTCTTTCGGGGTCGTGGTGATATGACGGTCGAGGGTCATTTGCTAAAATTTCGGTTATTGTTTCAATAAACTGCCCGTCAAATCTTTCTTTGATTTGGTCGGGTATTTCTACTTTCAGGCTGTAATCTTTCACTTCATCAGAAAATCCACCCACAGCATCTGTTACACAATCTGAATGTGGCAGATATGGTTTGATGTCATAAATCGGTGTGCCGTCCATTAAATCCGCACCGAGAATATTAATAACCGTGCCGTATTTTTCGGTCTGTTCAATGCTTTCAATCTTAACGCACGAAAGTCCTATGGGGTTTGGTCTGAAAGGGGAACGTGTTGCAAAAACTCCGAGCCTTGTGTTTCCGCCGAGTCTTGGCGGTCTTACGGTGAGGGAATTACTTTCGCCTGACTCTGAAAACTTCCATATAAGCCATATATGTGAAAATCCTTCAAGCCCTCTGATCGCATTAGGATTTCTGAATTCAGGTTCAAAAATAATCTGTGCAGGCAGATTATTTACCAATCCGCTTTGTCTCGGAATGCCGAATTTTGTGGGGAATCCGCTTTTAACTGTTGCAATTATTTTCATCGGAGCTTCCTTCATCCAAACCACCTCATAAAAATTATAACATAGAATATATAATAAATCAAAAATAATCGTTTTATTTACAAAAATTTAACCGTTAGATATTGTAAAACTTGATTTGTTTGTGATATAATGATATGAATAATAGTATAAGTATAGCTATGCGCAAAAAAGGAGGAATGGCTTTGAAAACAAGAATAGTTGCTTTGATAATGAGTGTTGTTATGATAGCTTTGCTTTTTAACGGCTGTTCCTTAAGCCTCAAAGCTCCCGAAACCTTAATGAGCCCGCCAAAGCTCACAGGCGGGTATCAGGATTTGCAGGATATTTTTGAAACCGAAGTCGGCTCAAATGCCGCACTGATTGCCCCTGCCAACGGCGATCATAAATCTGCATTTATTATTGATGATTTTAATACCGATTCTAAAGAAGAAGCCATGGTTTTCTATTCTGTTAAAGAAACCGAAGAAACTGTAAGCATCGGCATTTTTCAAAAAGAAAATGAAGAATGGAAATATATTAAATCAATAACAGGCCCGGGTTCTTCAATTGACACAGTTGTTATTGAAGATATGAACGGTGATAGTGTTAAAGAGGTCATTATCGGTTGGAACCTTTCAACATATAATAAACAGGTTTCAATTTATGAGCCTGATTTTTCACTTCCTTCTGCGTTTACTAATCTCGGCTCATATCAATATAATCTGCTTGAAATGATTGACGTTGATTCTGACGGCAGCAAAGAGCTGTTTTTTGTAAACCTTGACACAACAGGAATTGCTCCGTCGGCAACAGCCAATGTTTTTAAAATTGATGATAACAAGCGAGCCATAAACGAGCTTTCTACAATAAAAATTGACGGCAATGTTTCAGGATATAATCAGATAATTATAAGTGATGACGGTTACATTTATGTGGATGCTTTCAAAAATGAGCACGATATGATAACTGAAATCATCAGATGGAATAAAAGTGCAAAAACTCTTGAAGCACCTTTGTTTGATTCAGAAACTCAGTCAACAACAGCCACCTGGCGAAGCCATCGCATTTCTGTTGAAGATATTGATAACGACGGCAAGCTTGAGGTTCCGGTCGGTGTTGAGGTTATCGGTTCAACTCAGGTAAAATCAGGTGTATTGCAAGAAGAAAGTATTTACTATGTAAAATGGTGTTCTTTTGAAAACGGTAAATTAAAGGCAGAGAAATATTGCCTTTACAACACCGCTGAAGGGTATTCACTTAACATCCCCAGCAGCTGGGTCGGCAAAATTACAATCACAAGCCTTGATTCTCAATGGTATTTTTACCGTTGGAACAAGTCAGCAAGCGAGCATCTCGGTGATTTGCTGTTTACTGTTGTTTCTCATGCAACAGATACGCCGGGTCTTGAAGGATACAGCAGATTGACCGAATATAATAACAAAGCCTATGAATACCTGATTACCACATCAGGCAAGAGCTTTGGCGTTAAAGATGAACATTTTAAAGACGGATTCTCCGTAACTGATATTGGAGGGTGAGAAATGGCAAAGAGAGTTCTTGTTGCCGAAGATGAGCAGGCAATCAGAGAGTTTATAGTTATCAACTTAAAGCGTGCAGGTTATGAAACAATAGAAGCAGCTGACGGACTTGAAGCACTTTCAAAATATGAGGCTTGCGGCGGTGACGTTGCCGTTGCACTTCTTGACATTATGATGCCCAATATGGACGGACTTGAAGTATGTAAACGTCTGAGAGAAAAGAGCAATTCATTGGGAATAATGATGCTTACTGCCAAAACTCAGGAGATGGATAAGGTAACAGGCCTTTTAAACGGTGCAGATGACTATGTAACCAAACCGTTTTCACCGTCAGAGCTTATGGCAAGGGTTGATGCGATTTATCGCCGCGTGGCAATGCTTGAAAAGCCTGTCGATTCAAGCGATGAAATTGTTTCAGGTGTTTTCAGATTGAACACCAAAAACAGAGTTTTAACCAAAAATAATATTCCTATTGACCTGACCCAGGTTGAGTTCCAAATTTTGCAGTACTTTTTTGAAAATCAAGGCTCTGCACTCAGCCGTACATCTATCCTTAAAAAGGTGTGGGGCGAGGGTCATGAGGATGAAGATAAAATTGTGGATGTTAATATCAGACGAATCCGCAAAAAGATTGAAGATGAGCCGTCAAATCCCAAACACCTTTTAACAATATGGGGTATGGGCTATAAATGGGTTTCATAATTAATTTATAATATTTATTTTGAAAGGAGTGAACTGTGTGGCGAAGCAGAAGAAAGAAAAAGCACCAAAATTTGTCGGTCTTACAAAGCGTTGGTTTTTAAAGTCTGCAATGGTTACCATTGCTATTCTTGCTATTTTGTGCGTAATCAGTTCACTTTTTATCAGAAGCTATTATTATGAAGCAGTTTCAAATAAGCTTAAAAGCTATTCTAACGGAATTGTTACCCATTACTTTGATAATTACACCACTGAAGCGGAGTTCCTGAACGGAGCAAGAGAGTATGTTTCAGAATTTTCTGAAAAATCCTTTATTGAAGTGTGGGTTATCGACAAATCAGGCAAGGTGATTATTTCCTCAAGCGGATTCAGTGTTGAATACCCCGAAATGCCCGATTATTATGAAGCTATTGAAAGTGAAGAAAAGCTGCTTTACACCATATGGACAGGGGAGCTTAAATCCGGCGAAAAGATAATGTCTGTCACCAATCTTATCAGTGATGACTCTAATAATGTTCGTGGAGCTGTGCGCTACATCTCTTCACTTGAGGCTATTGATGAGCAGCTTGTAATGATTTATATTGCGATTGTTCTCACTTTCCTTCTTCTGGTGGGTCTTGTACTTGTTTCAGGTATGATTTTTGTAAGCTCTATTGCAAAACCGATTCGTGAAATCAATGACACAACTAAGCTCATTGCAGGCGGAAACCTTGATGCCAGAATTGACCACTATCTTTATGATGATGAAATCGGTCAGCTTTGCCGTTCAATTAACGATATGGCTACCGAAATCAGTGCGGCTGACAGGCTGAAAAATGACTTTATTTCTACAGTTTCTCATGAATTGAGAACACCTCTTACCGCTATTAAAGGATGGGGTGAAACCCTTCTTCAGGTCAGTGATACCGACCCGGTTCTTACACAGAGAGGTATGAATGTTATCATTGACGAAGCAACACGTCTTTCGGGCATTGTAGAAGAATTGCTCGACTTTTCACGTATTCAGAACGGCGGACTTGCTTTGAGAATTGAAAAAATGGATGTGCTCGCAGAGCTTGATGAAACAGTATTCGCATTCAAAGACCGTTCCACAAGAGAGGGCGTTGACCTTGTGTATAACGCACCCGACCTTCCCGCACCGATGGACGGCGATGCTGACAGAATTAAGCAGGTGTTTGTCAATATTCTTGACAATGCCCTTAAATATACAAAACAGGGTGGCAAGATTATGGTTACGGCTGAAATTGCCGATGATACCATCGTTATTTCAATTACCGACACCGGCTGCGGTATTTCACCTGAAGATTTGCCCCATGTTAAAGAAAAGTTTTATAAAACCAATATGACAGTCCACGGTTCAGGTATAGGACTTGCCGTTGCAGATGAAATTGTTAAACTTCACAACGGCACTCTTGAGCTTGACAGTGTTCTCGGTGAGGGAACAACAGTTACGATTTCATTTGATATTGATCACGTTGATATCGGTGAGGAGTGGGATATTGAAGCAGCTATTGCGGCTGAAAATGAAAAAAATTCACAGGAGGATGAATGATGTCACAGGAAAATAAAAAATATTCCATTGGCGGTTCTGCTTTGATGGAGGGTATAATGATGATTGGACCGGAAGGTGTAGGAATGTCTTTGAGAATGCCCGACGGCTCAATCGAAACACAGCTCAAAGAGCAAAAAATGCTCAAAGACAAATTAAAACTCGCAAAGATTCCTTTTATCAGAGGACCAATCAACTTTGTTGATCAGATGATTTTCTCTTATAAAGCTATTATGGAATCTGCCGAAAAAACTTCAATGGAGCTTGAAGACGGCAATGAAGAAGAAATGTCAAAGCTTGACAAATGGCTCACTGACCATTTTGGTCCCAAGATGATGGCTGTTATCGGTGTAATTTCTGCTATTCTCGGTTTTGGTCTTGCTTTTGTGCTTTTTGTTTATCTTCCAAGTCTTGTTGCTGACGGAATCGGCATGCTTTTTGACAGTGACATCACCAAGTTTAAGCCGCTTATCGAAGGTATAATCAGAGGCGCGCTGTTTGTTGCTTATATGTACGGTGTAAGCTTTATGAAAGAAATACGCCGAATGTTTATGTATCACGGTGCAGAGCATAAGTCAATTGCCTGCTACGAAAGCGGACTTGATTTAACTGTTGAAAATATCAAAAAACAGACCCGCTTTCACCCAAGATGCGGAACAAGCTTTATTTTCCTTGTTATTCTTATAAGCATTGTTGTCACAAGTGTTGTTGCCATTCTCTTCCCCGGTCTTCGTGAAACGAGGCTTGTATGGATGGCGGTTAAAATTCTTCTTTTACCCATTCTTCTTTCTATCGGCTACGAGGTGTTGAAGTATGCAGGTGCACATAACAATATTTTTGTTAAAATAACATCGGCTCCCGGTTTGTGGATGCAGAGAATTACCACCAAAGAACCTACCGATGATATTATTGAGGTTGCTATCGCTGCTACCAAAAAGTGCCTCGGTATTGAAGAGGAAGAGGTTATTATTCCCGTTGAATTAGACGAACAGGATGAACTCCTTAAAAAGGATGATGAGTAATGACAGTTAATGAGCTTTACCGTCAAGGGGCAGAAATGCTTGACTACGCTTTTGTAGAGAATGCTTTTTTTGATGCCCGTTGGCTTGTAGAAAAAGCGTTAGGCATAAACTCAACACAGTTTGCCCTCAAAAAAGATAAAGAGGTCAGCAAAAAGGTTGAGGTTGAGTTTTTATCTCTTATCAGAAGAAGAATAGCAGGAGAGCCACTCCAGTATATTCTCGGTGAATGGGAATTTATGGGTTATCCTTTCAGCGTAGGTGAGGGGGTGCTTATCCCAAGACCTGAAACCGAGTTACTTGTAGATTTTGCAAAAGATAAGCTTAAAGATAAGAAATCTCCCGTTGTGTTTGACTTGTGTTCAGGCAGCGGATGTATTGCCGTGAGCGTTGCCAAGCTTTTTCCAAAGGCAAAGGTATACGCTGTTGAAAAGTCGCAGGATGCACTTGCTTACCTTAAAAAGAATGTAAAGCTCAATAAAGCTAAGAATGTTGAAATTATCAACGGTGATATTGCCGACAAAAGGCTGTTACAGGGAATAGTTCCCGATTTGATTTTATCAAATCCGCCTTATATCAAGTCAGAAGAATTGCCGACTTTGCAAAAAGAGGTTCAGCGTGAGCCGTCAATGGCTCTTGACGGTGGAACAGACGGTCTTGATTTTTATAAAATCCTTGCAGAAAACTGGCTTTACCGTTTGCAAAAAGGCAGTGTTATGGCTGTTGAATGCGGTGAAGCTCAGGCAGAGGATGTTTCACAGCTCTTCTTCCTTGCAGGCAGTGTTACCGACACAATTAACGATTTAAGCGGTATTCAAAGGGTAGTTACCGCCACTAAAAACAGGTGATTATATGTTATTGGATTTAATAATGGGCGGCGATATGGTCGATGTTATTATAGGTCTTTGCGTCAGTGCATTTGTTGTGTTCTGTGTTTTGCCCATTCATGAATTTGCTCATGGTTGGGTCGCTTATAAAATGGGCGATGAAACTGCCAACAATCAGGGCAGACTTACCTTGTCACCCTTTGCTCATATTGACTGGATGGGTGCAATAATGATTTTGCTTGTCGGTTTTGGTTATGCAAAGCCTGTTCCCGTAAACCTCGGCAGAGTAAAAATGAAAAATAAAAAGCTTGCAGGTGCAATTATTGCCCTTGCAGGCCCGATGTCAAACCTTATTATGGCATTTTTGAGCACCTTTGTTTTTGTATTTATCGGTCAGAATTTTACCTCTGACAATGCGGTTGCTCTTGCACTTTATGTTTTCTTTCAGTATTGTGCCATAATTAATGTAAACCTTGCAGTTTTCAACCTCATTCCTATTCCACCTCTTGACGGCTCAAGGGTGCTTACTGCAGTGTTACCGACACATATTTATTTTAAAATTATGAAGTATGAGCGTTATCTCATTCTTGTGATTATGGCTCTGCTTCTTTTCGGTGTGCTTTCAACACCGTTATCGTATGCCACAAATTTTGTTCTTGATTTGTTTAAGAAAGTCGCACTATTAGTTTTTTAACGGAGTTTTTTATGGAAACTTTATCCTACAAATTAGAGGTGTTTGAAGGACCTATGGATTTGCTTCTGCACCTGATAAGCAAACATAAAATTGATATTAACGATATTCCCATTCTTCAGCTTGTGGAGCAGTATCTTGAATACGTGCGTATGATGCAGGAGGCGGATATGGGTGTTGCCAGTGAATTTATTGAAATGGCGGCAAGATTGGTTTATATCAAAACAGTTTCCCTTCTTCCTGTTCATGAGGAGGAGGCTCAGGCTCTTAAGGAAGAGCTTCAGGGCGAGCTTTCTGAATACCGTGACTGTCAGATTATGGCTAAAAAGCTCAGCGAACAGGTGGATTTGGAGCATATTGCAAGAGCTCCGCAGAAAATTCCGCCCGATATGAAATACAAACGTCTTCATGAGCCACTTGAGCTTTTCAGAGCGTATCTTTCAGCTGTCGGCAGAGGCAAAAGAAATTTGCCCCCGCCCATTGAAGCTTTTTCAGGCATTGTTGCTCACAAAATTGTTCCCATTGCGGCAAGAGTTAAATACATAATGACCCGCCTTTTTAAAAAGAAAAGGCAAAAATTTACAGAGTTTTTTGAAACGGCAGACTCACGTTCCGAGATGGTAGCAACCTTCCTTGCGTTGCTTTCATTGACTAAGGATAAAAAAATCGCCGTTTCGGGTGAAGGTAATGAAATGGAAATTGAAATGATTGCCGAAGACCCTGATTACGAAATTGGAGAGGATTATTTTGAAGGTTGACGAGATGCAGGCGGCGGTTGAAGCGATTCTTTTTGCTTCAGGTGAGCCTATAGAATATGAGCGTATTGCCGAGGCTCTTGAAATTGAGCCCGAATATGCTGAAAGTTTGCTTATGAATCTCGGCGCATCACTTGATGAAAGGGGCAGCGGAATCTGCCTTGTGCGTATGGACAATCAGTTCCAGCTTTGCACCCGTTCACAGTATGCCGATAAAATCAGGGCAGTGCTTGAAATTAAAAAGAATTCACCGCTTTCAACTGCAGCATTTGAAGTGCTTGCCGTTGTGGCATATAATCAGCCTGTTACCAAGTCCTTTATTGAGCAGGTGAGAGGTGTTGACTGCTCAGGTGTTATTTCTACCCTTTGCCAGAAGGGGCTTGTTGAAGAAAAGGGCAGGCTCGATTTGCCCGGAAGACCTTTGCTTTACGGCACAACACCCGAGTTCTTAAAGTGTTTCAGTGTTACCTCGCTTGATGAACTGCCCGATTTGCCTGAGCATGAGGATTTACCCGAAAAGCAAGAATTACCCGATCAACTCTCTCTTGATTTGGCAGGGGAAAGTGAAGAAAAAACAGAAGAACAAAGTGAATAACATTATAAAATATTATCAGGAGGTGATTGAATGTTAGCTTTATATATTATTCTCGGCATATTGTTGTTTTTGCTGGTAATACTCTCTTTACCCGTCAATGTTTATGCCGAATATAAAGAAAGCTTCGTGCTTGCAGTGCGTTGGCTGTTTATAAAGATTTACATTTATCCGCCTGCAGACAAGAAAAAGAAAAAGCCCAAAAAAGAAAAGAAACCTAAAGAAGAAAAGCCTAAAGAAGAAACTCCTCCTGAGGAAAATGCAACACCTGCCGAGCCAAAAGAGAATTTTATCAAAACCTTTTATAACAATCAGGGTGTTACAGGTATTTTGGAGCTTATTTCAAACATAGCCAAAAAGCTCGGTTCAGGTTTAAAGGGTATCGGCAGAAGCTTTTACATCAGACGCTTATGGCTTCGCATAAATGTGGGTGACGGCAATAGTGCCAACACTGCCATAAAATACGGTAAGATGTGCAGCAAAGTTTACCCGGCGATGGGCTACATTCTGAGTGTTGTTCACTCCAAAAATTGCTCAGTGAAGGTTCAGCCCGATTTTCTTGGCGGTAAAACTGAAGGTGCATTTTCCCTTCACCTTGCTGTTATACCCTCAAAGCTTATCGGTGCGGCAATTGTAATGGGCATTAAGCTTGTGGTTGAAATTATTAAGGTGTTTATTTCAAATGCCAAAAATCAGCCCAAAGCAGTCAAAACGGAAAATACGGCTCCTCAGGGAACCGACAATAATAATCAATTAACCGCTGAGGCTGATGCTTCAGCTAAGAAAGGTGGAACTATACAATGAAAGAACAGTCAGCAGCAGGAATCTTAGGTACAACAATTGAAAAAATCAAAGATATGGTTGATTCCCGTACAATCATTGGTGATCCTATTGATGCAGGTAACGGTATTAAGGTTATCCCTGTTTCAAAGGTTACTTACGGTTTTGCTTCAGGCGGAACTGATTTCCCCACAAAGTCATCAAAAGAACTTTTCGGTGGCGGCGGCGGAGCAGGCGTAACCCTTACTCCCGTAGCTTTCCTTGTTATCAATAACGGTAATGTCTCAATTAAATATATTTCTGAGGGTCCCGACGCTTCTGTTGAAAGAGTAGTCGGTATGATTCCTGACCTTGTAGACAAGCTCACAGAGGTTGTTGATAAGCTCAAGGGTAAGAAGGATGCCCCTGCAGAGGTTGTTGAAGATACATCTGTTTTTGAGCAGAACAACTGATTTTTGTCATAGCCTGTGCATATAATGTACGGGTGATGATTAATGAAACGGTTATTCTCTGCACTTTTAACTGTCGTAACGGTGGTAAATTTGCTGTGCTTTAATACTAAGGCGCTTGAAGCACCTCACGTTAGTGCCGAGTGTGCCGCACTTATGTGTGTACAGACCGGTGAGCTGATTTTTGAAAAAAATGCCAATGAAAAACACTCGATGGCAAGCACCACCAAAATTATGACTTCACTTCTGGCGATTGAAGAATATACCCCAGGCAGAGCAATCAAAGTTACGGAATCAATGCTCAATGTGGAGGGTACCTCTATGGGGCTTCTCCCGGGGGATACTGTCACCCTTGAAGGCCTTGTTTACGGTATGCTTCTTCAATCAGGCAATGATGCTGCCAATGTTACTGCAATCTCGTTGGGCGGAAGTGTTGAAAAGTTTGCCGTGATGATGAATAACCGTGCTAAAGAAATCGGAATGAACAATACCAATTTTGTAACACCGTCAGGTCTTGATGATCAAAATCATTATTCTACGGCTTACGATATGGCATTGCTCGGCTGTGAAGCAGTAAAAAACACCGAATTCCTTTATATATGCTCGCAAAAAAGTGCATCGGTGAATTACGGAAATCCTCCTTATCGTCGAACACTTACCAACCATAACCGTCTTTTGTCAAGTTATGACGGAGCTATAGGCATCAAAACCGGCTTTACTAAAAAAAGCGGTCGATGTCTTGTTTCCTGTGCCAAGCGGGGCAGCGTTACCCTTGTTGCCGTAACACTCAATGCTCCCGATGATTGGCAAGACCACCGTGAAATGCTTGACTACGGTTTTTCGGTAACCGAAAGCACCGACGGAGTTTTCACCACCGACGGACTCACTTTGCCTGTTGTTGGCGGTGTGAAAAAGGATGTTTCGCTCAGCTGTGAAAAGGTGAGCCTCGCGGGCAAAACTGACGGAATAAAATCAGTTTATTTATCACAGCATTTTTTATATGCTCCGGTTAAAAAAGGTCAGGTTGTGGGGCATGTGCAGTGGTTGCGTGGCAGCACAGTTATCGCAACTGCATCGGTTACTGCCAATGAAGAAATATTGGCTCACACAACCTCAAAGCAAGAAACAAAGCAATCATTTTTTATGAAAATCAAGAACTATTTTAAGGAGAAATTTCAATGACTGATGGTGGAATCAGGCTTCAAAAATTCCTTTCCCAGTGTGCAATCGCTTCACGCCGTAAGGCAGAGGAGCTTATTCTCAACGGTAAAGTTAAGGTGAACGGCAGACCTGCACAGCTTGGTGATAAAATCAATCCTAAAAAAGATACAGTTACCGTTAACGGTAAAAAAGTTGTATTATCTAAAAAGTTATATTACGTAATGCTTCATAAGCCGAGGGGATTTATAACCACAATGGAAGATGAGCGTGGCAGAAAGTGCGTTGCCCAGCTTGTTGAAGACGTGGGTGCAAGGGTTTACCCCGTCGGCAGATTGGACAAGGACTCCGAGGGAATGCTTATTTTAACCAATGACGGAGCTTTTGCCAACGCAATGACTCATCCGTCAAAGCATGTTCCCAAAACCTACAGAGTAACAGTCCGACCTAAGGTTACTGAAGAAATGCTTGTTAAATTCAACACAGGCATTGAAATTGACGGTAGAATGACAGCCCCTGTTGATGCCCATATTATTCAAAAAGAAGAGGGCAGAGTTGTGCTTGAAATGGTCCTTCACGAGGGCAGAAACCGTCAGATAAGAAAGATGTGTGAAGCAATGGGTCTTGAAGTTGCAAGGCTTAAAAGAACTGCAATCGGCTCAATCAAGTTAGGTATGCTTCAGCAGGGCAAATGGCGTAACCTCACCGATGATGAGGTTCATAAGCTTATGGTTTCATCGGGTATGAAAACCGTGAAGAAATAAGGAGCAGCTATGTTAACTTTTAAACCTAAATCAAACAAAGACCTTGGTGAAAAATATACAAATGATGACCGAGCACTCGGTTATATCGGCTATGATGAAAGTGGTAAAGAGTGTGGCATTGCAGTGTTTCACCTTGACGGATACACTATGGAAGTAATAGAGGTCACTGTTTTTGATAAAGACCCCGAAACACAGGAGGGGCTTATCAGAAGCTCTCTCAATTACGGAGCCAATCGCAATGCATATATAGCATATTACTCGGCAGACGAGGCTGTTGAGGTTGCAAAAATGCTGGGCTTTGCCCCTGACGGGGACAGGCTTTCAGGCGAAATTCCGTTTTTGCTGGCAGGTCATTGTTGTAAGCATTAATTTAAAAGGAGTATCAGTTTAAATGATAAAGAGTATGACCGGTTACGGCAGAGCCAACAAAAGCATTGACTCACTTAACGTGACCGTTGAAATAAAAAGTGTAAATCACAGATATTTTGAGTTTTCTTCAAGATATCCAAGAATCTACGGATTTCTTGACGAAAAGATGAAATCTTACGTTCAGTCAAGAGTTGCTCGCGGCAAAATTGAGTGTTACATACAGGTTGAAAATCTTGAAGATGACAATGTTGTTGTTGAAGTTAATCATTCCCTTGCCAAAGGTTATGTAGATGCTTTTAATGAGCTTTCAGAGCGTTATGGAATTGATAATGGCATCAATGCTTCTTCGCTCGGCAGATTTCAGGATGTTCTTCTTGTCCGCCGTGAAGAGGCTGATGAAGAAAAAATCTGGGCAGCTGTTAAGGCTACAGCAGAAGAAGCTGTTGACAGCTTCATTCAGATGAGAACTGTTGAAGGTGAAAAGATGAAAAACGACATCTCTTCAAGAGCAGATTTTATTCTTGAAAATGTTGCTTTCATCGAAAAACGTTCTCCTGAAACTGTTAAAGAATATAACGAAAAGCTTCTTGCAAGAATGAGAGATGTCCTTGGTGACACCCATGTTGAAGAGCAGCGACTTTTAACAGAGGCTGCAATTTATGCCGATAAAATTGCCGTTGCGGAAGAAACTGTCAGACTTCGTTCTCATATTGACCAACTTCGTACCTTCCTTGCTTCTGAAGAGGCAATAGGCAGAAAGATGGACTTCCTTGTACAGGAAATGAACAGAGAAGCAAACACAATCGGTTCAAAGGCTCAGGATGTTGAGATTGCAAGGCGAGTTCTCGATATCAAGTCTGAAATTGAAAAAATTCGTGAACAGGTTCAAAATATAGAGTAGGAAATGGTGTCGCATGAAACTTGTTAATATCGGCTTCGGCAGTATGTTCAATGCCGAGCGAATGACAGCAATAGTAAACCCCGATTCAGCCCCTATCAAGCGTCTGATTCAGGATTACAGAGAAAAGGGTAAGCTTATTGACGCTACCCACGGCAGGAAGACGAGAGCAGTTGTAATCACCGACTGTGACCAGATCATCCTCTCTTATCTGCAAACAGAAACACTTGCCAACCGTGTTGGTGAGCTTGTAGGGGAGGGTAACGACGGTGTCTGACGGAACATTACTTGTATTTTCAGGTCCTGCAGGTGCAGGCAAGGATTCTGTGCTTATCGAATACCTTAAGAAAAACGTTCCCGGTGTATGGAAATCTGTTTCTTACACCACGCGTGAGCCTCGTGACGGTGAGGTTGACGGTGTTGACTACAAATTTGTTTCTGTTGATGAGTTTGAAAATCTTATTGAAGATAATTTCTTCCTTGAGTACGCACGATACGGTGTCAACTATTACGGCACACCAAAATCTTACGTTGACAAGCACCTTGAAAACGGAGATATCGTTATTCTTAAAATTGAGGTTCAGGGTGCTGATCAGATAAAAAAGCTTTATCCTGAGTCAATCGGTGCATTTATTGTGCCGCCAAGCCTTGAAATTCTTGAAAAACGCCTTCGTGAAAGAGGAACAGAAACTGACGAAGATATTCTTCGCAGGCTTGATATTGCCAAGGACGAGCTTGCATACAGCCCGAATTATGACTATCACATAATAAATGACAGGCTCCAAGATGCTGTTGATGATTTAACAGCCGTAATCAGAGCCTTACAGTTAAAAAATAAATAATTTAAAGGAGATATAATTATGTTTACACAGGACAGAGATTTAAAATTCAACCCCGATTTGAAAGAAGTTCTTTCAGGTCACATCAGCCGTTACTCACTTGTAAGAGCAACAGCCAAAAGAGCAAGAGAGATTTCAGAAGAAGCTGAAGCAAACAAAATCATCCTCACAGAAAAGCCTGTAAGCATCGCTATTGATGAAATCGTTAAAGGTGAATACGAAGTAGTAGAGCCTGAAGAGATCCGTAATCTTTAATAATCTTAATCTACATATGTATGGGAGGTGGGTGTGTTGAGTAAAACGGCAGTTACCGTTGCTGTTGAAAATACGGCATATCACTTTGATATTGAATACACATACCTGCTTCCTCATGAGCTTGCCGACAAAGCTGCTCCCGGCTGCAGGGTTATGGTGCCTTTCGGTGCAGGCAATAAGGGCAGACAGGGTTTTATAATAAGCAAAACGGAGGTCGATTCAGCCAAAGGGCTTAAATCCGTTTCAAAGCTCATTGATGAAACTCCGCTTATAAACGGTGAAATGCTGGAGCTTGTAATCTGGCTTAAGGACCGAACCTTCTGCACACTGTTTGAAGCATTCAAGGCTGTTTTGCCTGTGGGTGTTACCCATAAAACTGTTGTTACTTACACTGCCGTGCCTGATGCGGATACTTCCTCTATGACCGATGACGAAAAGCAGATTTACTCCTTTTTGCAAAAGTCCAATGAGTATAAAGAGGGGGCAAAAATCCTTTCAAAATACGGCTACAAAAATGACAGCACCATTCTTGAAAAAATGCTCAAAAAAGGCTATCTTTGCACCAATAATGAGGCTGTTCGCCGCCTTGGAGACAAAACAGTTCGCATGGTTCGCCTTACAAATGAGGGCGAAGAAGCTGTTGACGGAGCAATAAAGCTTTCTGTAAAGCAAAAAGAAGTGCTTAATTTATTAAAAGATGTCGGTACTGCCTCAATTAAAGAAATCTGCTATTTCACAGGCTTCACTCCTGCAGTGGTAACTGCCCTTGAAAGGAAGGAACTTGTCAGCTTTTATGACAATGAAATCAGCAGAAATCCTTATGAAGATATAGCTTCTCCCGAAGCACCTAAAGAAATTATTTTATCAGATGAGCAGCAAAGTGCTTACGATAATATCCTTTCCCTTTATAATAAGGGCAAAGGCGGAGTTTCGCTCCTTTTTGGTGTAACAGGGTCAGGCAAAACAAGCGTATATCTTCGCCTTATTGATGAAGTTATAAAAAAGGGCAAAACTGTTATAGTGATGGTGCCCGAAATTTCTCTCACACCGCAAACACTTAACCTTTTTCATAAACGTTACGGCAAAGAAATTGCTGTTTTCCACTCAGCTCTTTCAGTTGGTCAGCGTGCCGACGAATGGAAAAGAGTCAAAAACAAAGAAGCAAAAATTGTTATCGGCACTCGCAGTGCAGTTTTTGCACCTGTTGAAAATATAGGGCTTATTATTATTGATGAGGAGCAGGAGCATACCTACAAATCAGAGCAGACCCCACGCTATAACGCAAAGGACGCTGCACGATTCAGATGTGCTAAAAACAATGCGGTTCTGGTGCTGGCTTCTGCAACACCGTCAATTGAAACTTATGCCCTTGCCAAAAGCGGAAAATATCAGCTTAACTTGCTTTCAAAGCGTTATGCTCAGGCTCAGTTACCCAAGGTCAGGGTTGTGGATATGCTTTTAAATGGGCTTGATGATTCAATTGGTCTCAGCCGTGATTTGGCAGATGCCCTTAAAGAAAATCTTGAAAATAAGCGTCAGTCTATTTTGTTGATGAACAGGCGAGGCTTCAACACATTTGTTGCGTGCAAAAGCTGTGGTGAGGTGGTAACTTGCCCATCTTGCAGTATTTCAATGACATATCATCATGCAAACGGCAGGCTGATGTGCCATTATTGCGGATATTCCGTTCCGTTTACCACCAAGTGCCCTGAATGCGGCAGTAACGATATGCGATATTCAGGCTTCGGCACTCAAAAAATTCAGGATGAGCTTCAAAACCTTCTCCCCGAGGCGAGGGTGCTCAGGATGGATGCCGATACAACAATGTCACGATTTTCTCACGAAGAAAAGCTCAAGGCTTTTGCAAACCATGAGTATGACATTATGCTTGGCACACAGATGGTGGCAAAAGGGCTTGACTTTGAAAATGTTACTTTGGTTGGCGTAATTTCAGCAGACAGTCAGCTTTTTAGCGATGACTTCCGTTCTCAGGAACGTACCTTTGATTTAATCACTCAGGTGGTGGGGCGTTCAGGCAGAGGTCAGTATGAGGGTACGGCAATTATTCAGACCATTAACCCCGAAAACGAGGTTATTCGACTTGCCGCCGAGCAGGACTATGAAAGCTTCTATAAAGAAGAGATTGAAATGAGAAAAATGCTGATTTATCCGCCTTTTTGCGATTTGTGTTTAATCGGATTTGTAGGTATGGATGATGCAAAGGTTAGAGCCGCTTCACAAAACTTTTTTGAAATGGTAAAAGACTCACTTTCATCTCACCGCGTTATTGCCCTTGGTCCGATGCCTGCAAGGGTGTCCAAAATCAGCAATAAATACAGACACAGACTTATTTTAAAATGCAAAAACAGTACTCGCTTCAGAAAAGATCTGGGGGATTTACTTACATCTTTTTCAAAGAAAAATTCTTTTAGCGATGTAACTGTTTATATTGATATGAATTCACAAACTCTTATTTAGTAATTACAGGTGATTATTATGGCATTAAGAAAAATTGTAACAAAAGAAGATCCGGTTTTGCGCAAAATCAGCCGTAAGGTTGAGGTTTTTGATAAGCGTCTTTGGGACCTTCTTGACGATATGAAAGAAACTCTTTATAAAGCCGAGGGTGCAGGGCTTGCTGCTCCTCAGGTTGGAGTGTTAAAAAGGGTTGTGGTAATTGATGTTGGTGACGGCTATATTGAGCTTGTAAACCCTGAAATTACCGAAAAAAGTGAAGAAATTCAGGAAGAGGCTGAAGGCTGCCTTTCTGTTCCCGGTGAATACGGTATCACACGCCGACCTAAATGGGTTATTGTTAAGGCTCAGAACCGTGAGGGTAAATGGGTAATCTATAAAGGTGAAGACTTAAAAGCACGTTGCTTCTGCCATGAGCTTGATCACCTTGACGGAACTCTTTATATTGACAAGGTTGTAAGAATGCTTGAGCCTGATGAGGTAGAATAATGAAAGTTGTTTTTATGGGAACTCCCGAATTTTCCGTTCCTTGCCTTGAAAGATTGATAGGCGACGGCCATGAGGTTGCGGCAGTTTATACCCAACCCGATAAGCCGAAGGGCCGTGGTCATCATATGATGCCGCCACCGGTTAAAGAAACGGCTTTAAAATATAATATTCCCGTTTACCAGCCGCAGAAGCTTCGCAACAGTGATGCTTTTGATGCGTTGAGTGAAATAAATCCCGACATCATAATTGTGGTGGCTTACGGTCAGATTTTACCAAAGAATATCCTTGATATTCCCAAATACGGTTGTGTCAACATTCACGCATCACTTTTACCGAAATACAGGGGTGCTGCTCCTATTCAGTGGAGCGTTGTTGACGGTGAAACCGTAAGCGGTGTAACTTCTATGCAGATGGATGTCGGTCTTGATACGGGTGATATGCTCTTAAAAGCCGAAACTCCTATTGATGAAAATGAAACAGCAGGGGAGCTTCACGATAAATTGAGTGTTATGGGAGCTCAGGTTATGAGTGACACAATCAAAGCTCTTGAAAAAGGTGAAGTCACACCTCAGAAGCAGGATGATTCCCTTTCAAACTACGCACCTATGCTCACAAAAGAGCTTTGCCCTATAGATTGGAATTTAACGGCTAAAGAGGTTCATAATAAGGTAAGAGGACTTTCTCCTTGGCCGGGTGCAACTGCTGTTTGCGGTGGAAGATTGTTTAAAATTCACAAAACTGTTTTAGTCGGTGCTGTTAAAGGAGCACCGGGTGAAATTGCAGAAAGCTCAAAAAAACTTGTTGTTGCTTGCGGTGACGGCAACGGTGTTGAAATTGTAACACTTCAGGCACAGGGCAAAAAAGCTATGCCTGCCGCCGACTTTTTGAGGGGTAATCCGATTCCGACAGGGGAAAAATTTAACTGAACTAATTCAGATAAGGAGTAATCTTATGTTTTACGGTTACGGTTATTTTTCATATCTTCTTTTTATGCTTCCTGTTTTTATTCTTGGCTTGATTGCTCAGTCCAAGGTTAAGGGTGCATATAACAAATATTCTGCAATCAGAAATTCAAAGGGCTTAACAGGTGCTGCAGCGGCACAGATGATTTTAAATCACTACGGAATTTCAGATGTTGCGATTATGCCTGTTGCAGGTAAGCTTTCTGACCATTATTCACCTAATGAAAAAGTGATAAGACTTTCTGAGGGTGTTTATAACAGCACATCTGTTGCAGCTGTTGGTATCGCTTGCCACGAGGCAGGTCACGCTGCACAGCACGCTGAGGGCTATGTGCCTAACAAAATCCGTACTGCCCTTGTTCCTGTTTGTAATTTCGGTTCAAGATACGGTATTTTAATCGCTTTTATCGGTATGTTTATTGCAGCCCTTGCAAATATGGCTTATATCGGTGAAATGATGATTTATGTAGGTCTTGCTCTTTACGGACTTGTTGCAGTTTTTCAGCTTGTAACTCTTCCGGTTGAGTTTAATGCCAGCAAGCGTGCTATGGAAGTTATTGAATCTGACGGACTTTTATATGATGCAGACGAAATTCAAGGGGCTAAAAAAGTTCTTTCAGCTGCCGCTATGACTTATGTTGCTGCATTGGCAACTTCTGTTGCAAACCTTCTTTATTATATTTTGCGTTTTACCGGTAACCGAAGGAGATAATTATGAAATCACCAAGGCAAAGTGCTTTTGATATTCTTTTAAAAATTCATAAAGACTCTGCTTATTCCAACCTTGTACTTGATGCAGAGCTTGATGCTCAAACCTTAAGTGCAGTGGACAAAGCCTTTGTTTCTGCCTTGGTTTACGGTACTGTTGAAAGGTTAATTACTCTTGATTATCAGATTGAGCAATATCTGACTCAACCGCTGTCAAAGCTCAAAGCAAGTGTTCTTGTTGCTTTGAGAATGGGTGCGTATCAGATTTTGTTTATGGATAAAGTTCCTGATTCTGCCGCAGTTAACGAAAGTGTAAAGCTTGTAAAAAATAACGGCTGCTCTTTTGCTTCAGGTCTTGTTAATGCCATACTTCGCAAAATCAGCAGTAACGGACTTGTTCTCCCTGACAAAAAGGGACTTTACTATTATTCAATCAAATATTCCTGCCCAAAGTGGCTCATAAAGCTGTGGAAAGATGCTTACGGTGAAGAAAATGCTGTGAAAATAGCCAAATCATCACTGGGCGGGGCAGAAACTGTTATCAGAGTTAACACTCTTAAGACCACAAGTGATAAACTTATTGCAGATTTTGCTTCTCATAATATCAATTGCCATAAAGCTGATTTTGATGAAAATGCAGTTATCCTTGAAAAGGCAGGCTCACTCAAATCCCTTAAGGCTTATGATGAAGGTCTTTTTCACGTTCAGGATACTGCCTCGCAGTTTTGCTGTAAAGCTCTTGAGGCCAAAGAAGGGGATACGGTTATCGACATTTGCTCAGCCCCGGGAGGTAAGGCTTTTACTACGGCTCAGTATATGCAAAATAACGGTAAAATCATAGCCTGTGATGTTTACGAGAGCAGATTAAATCTTATAAAAAGCGGTGCAGAAAGATTAAATATATCTGTTATTGACACCGTTTTAAATGACGGCAGTTTACATAATAGTAGCTTTCCAAAGGCTGATAAAATCCTTTGCGATGTTCCTTGTGCAGGACTTGGTGTTATCCGCCGCAAGCCCGAGATACGCTTCAAAGACCCTGCTGAGGTTGACAAATTGCCTGAAATACAGTATTCTATATTGAAAGTGTCTGCGGATTATCTTAAAAAAGGCGGAGTTCTGGTATATTCCACCTGCTCGCTTAATCCGGCAGAAAATGAAGATGTTATAACTCGTTTTCTTAGTGAAAACAGTGATTTTGAATCCGTTAGGGTGCTTCCCGAATTGCCACGTTACGGTGAAGACACCGATTGGATAACATTGATGCCACACATTCATAACAGTGACGGCTTCTTTGTTTCAGCTATTCGCAGGAGGATAGACTCTTGAGCCTGATTACCGATATAAAATCAATGAATAATGACGAAATTCGTCAGCTTTGCTCCGATTTGGGTCTGCCTAAATTCAGAGCAGATCAGCTTTACTCCTGGCTTCAGAAGGTCGGTGTTTCAAGCTATGATGAGATGACCAACATCTCCAAGGATTTGCGTCAGACTCTCAATGAAAAATATCCTCTTAATTGTTGTGAAATCGAGTTAAAGCGTGTTTCAAAAATTGACGGAACAGTCAAGTATCTTTTTCGCCTTCACGACGGTGAGTTTATTGAATCCGTTTTAATGAAATATAAATACGGCTACACCTTGTGTATATCATCACAGGTAGGTTGCAAAATGGGTTGTATGTTCTGTGCTTCGACCAAAAGCGGTTGCGTGCGTAACCTCTCAGCCGGTGAAATGATAGGTCAGATTCATGCCGCCCAGCGAGATATGAATATAAGAGTTTCTCACGTTGTTATAATGGGAATGGGTGAGCCTCTCGATAATTTTGACAATGCCATGCGATTCCTTGAATTGGTTGGTGATGAAAAAGGTCTCAACCTCGGCATGAGAAACATATCTCTTTCAACCTGCGGTATAGTGCCGCGTATGTATGAGCTTATGGAAAAGAATCTGCAGATTACGCTGTCTGTTTCTCTCCACGCTCCCGAAAATGAACTGCGCTCAAAAGTAATGCCGGTCAATCGCAAATACCCGTTAGATGAACTTATGAAAGTGTGCAGGTTATACACTAAAAAAACTTCAAGAAGAATTTCTTTTGAATATGCAATGATTGCAGGGGTTAACGATACACCCGAATGTGCCAAAAGGCTGGTTGACCTTGTTAAAGGTATGTTATGCCACGTTAATCTGATTCCTGCAAATGAAATTGATGAAAGCTCCCACAAACGCAGCGGAGAAAAAACACTCAAAAAATTCTGTGACATTCTAAGTTCCCAAGGTGTGAATGTCACTGTAAGAAGAAGCCTTGGTTCAGATATAGATGCCTCTTGCGGTCAGCTTCGCTCAAGGCATGAAAAACAATCTCCGATTGGGAGGGAGTAATTATGAAAATATCTGCAAAAAGTGATAAAGGTATGGTTCGTGCCAATAATCAGGATTCATACGCGGCAGGCGAGCTTCCGGGTAATGTGGCATGGGCAGTTGTGTGTGACGGTATGGGCGGAACCGCAGGCGGTAACGTTGCCAGCGCAACTGCCGTAAAGGTTATTTCTGAAAAAATTGCTACCTGTTATCATCAGGGAATGAGTGACAACTCAATTAAAAATTTATTGATTTCTGCCGTTGAAAGTGCCAATGCATTGGTTTTTGATGCTTCTAAAAAGAATGAAGCCCTTGCAGGTATGGGCACAACCGTGGTTGCCGTAATTGTTAATGTTGACATTGTTTATGTTGCCAGCGTGGGTGACAGCCGTGCATACATTATGTCTGATTCACTGTTTCAGGTCACAACCGATCACTCAGTTGTTCAAAACATGATTGATAACGGCGAAATCACAAAAGAAGAGGCAAGATACCACCCTAAAAAGAATATAATCACAAGAGCTCTTGGTGTTGACAAAGAGATCAGAGCCGACTTTTTCAGAGAAGAAATGGATAAAGATAACGACATCGTTCTCATCTGCACAGACGGCTTGACCAATTATGTAAACGAAACTGAAATTTGCACTGTTTCACATAACAGTGACAGATATGAAATAGCCGACAACCTTGTTAAAGCTGCCAATGAAAACGGCGGGGGAGACAATATTACGGTTGTTACTCTTTCAAACTGAGGTGAATTTTATGGAAAGTTATGTAGGAAAACGTCTTGACGGCCGCTATGAAATCCGTGAGATTATCGGTGTTGGCGGTATGGCTGTTGTTTATAAAGCCTATGATATTATTGACGACCGTATTGTTGCCGTTAAAGTTCTTAAAGAAGAGTATCTTGCTAATGAAGAATTCCGCCGTCGCTTTAAAAATGAATCAAAAGCAATTGCGGTTCTTTCACATCCAAATATCGTCAGAGTTTTTGACGTGAGTTATGGTGACAAGCTTCAATACATAGTTATGGAATATGTTGAAGGTATCACCCTTAAAGAATATATTGAGCAGCAAGAGGTTATTAACCAGAAAGAAGCTGTTTATTTTGTTATGCAGATTCTCCGTGCACTTCAGCACGCTCATGACAAAGGTGTTGTTCACAGAGACATCAAGCCTCAGAACATTATGCTTCTTGAAAACGGAACAATCAGAGTTACCGACTTTGGTATTGCCCGCTTCAGCCGCAGTGAAACACGTACCCTTTCCGATTCAACAATCGGTTCTGTTCATTATATTAGCCCCGAGCAGGCGAGAGGTGACGTTACTGACGACAGAGCAGATTTGTATTCTGTTGGTGTAATGTTTTATGAAATGCTCACAGGTAAGCTCCCCTTTGTGGCAGACAGCTCTGTTTCAGTTGCCATTATGCAGCTTCAGAATGACCCCGAGCTTCCCACAAAAATTAATCCCGATATTCCCGTAGGCCTTGAGCAGATCATCATGCGTGCAATGAAAAAGAATGTAAATGAACGTTATCAGTCAGCAGCAGAGATGATTCTTGACCTTGAAGAGTTCAAACGTAATCCCTCTATTCGTTTCAATTATTCATTCTTTGTTGATACCGAGCCGACTAAATCTATAAAGAAAGCTCCTGTTTCCAAGGCTCCTGTTAAAATTGAAGATGAAGAGGACGAGGAAGAAGAGGTTGTTAAAAACCGTACAATTCCCGTGCTTGTAGGCATTATTGCTGCTTTGATTGTCGGTATAGCTGCTTTGAGTGTGGCTGCAGTTCATTTCGGTTGGGTAGATATCGGTCTTTTCAGCAAAACTGAAGTTCCCGAATTTATAGGAATGAATTATTATGATGAGATTGAAGGAGTTTATGAAGATTTCAATTTTGCCGAACCGCTTGTAACCAATGATGATTCTCAGGCTCCCGGTACCGTTATTGATCAGACTCCTGAAGCAGGCACAAAAATCGATGCCGATAAAACTGTAATTCAGCTTACAATTGCAGTAAGCAGTGAGCAGGTTACCATTCCCGACAACCTTGTGGGTAACGATTATGCCTATGTTGTTTCTCAGCTTGAAGGTTTAGGTTTCACGGTTAAGCCGCGTAAGGTTGAGCTTGCAGGCATTGACCCCGGTACTGTTGTTAAGGTTTCTCCGTCATCAGGCACAATGGCAACTGCAGGCGATGTGGTAACTGTTGAATATAACGCATATGAAGGCGAAGAAGTTGAATATGTAAGGGTTAAAGACGTTACCGGTCTTAAAACAGCTGATGCAAAAACTCTTCTTAATTCATTAAATCTTGATGTTAAGGTTGAAGAAATATTTGATGATAATATTGCTGTCGGTATTGTAGTTTCACAAAGTATTTCAGACGGCGATAAGGTTCCTGAGGGAACAGAAGTAATAATTTACGTCAGCAAAGGTCCTGACCCCAGCGTTGAACACACAGTTAAATTCAGATTGCCCGGCACATGGGATCTCAGAAAGCTTGAGATTAAATTAAACGGTGAAACCATCAAAACCGAAGAGAATGTTCTTATGAGCGGAACTGGCTATTCAGTTGAGGTCAAAGGCTACGGAGCAAGTGATAAATTAGAGGCTTATATTGACGGTCAGCTTTATTATTCTTGTCTGATTAATTTCACATCTGACCCGCCAAACACCTATAATGACCAGATTTTTTCTCTTGTTGATCCTACCGAGCCCGTAACTGACCCGGTTGAAGATCCTACCGAACCCTCATCATCTGATCCAACTTCAGTTTATATAGGTGAATAATGCAGTACGACGGAATTATTATTAAAGGCATTGGCGGCTTCTATTATGTAGAGGCCGCCAACCAAATATTTGAATGTAAAGCCAAAGGTATTTTTCGCAAAGAAAAAATCACCCCTGTGGCAGGTGATAAGGTAACAATCAGCGTGCAGGAAACCGGTTATAACTCTATTGAGGCTATCGCACCGAGGAAGAATGTTCTTGCAAGGCCGCCTGTTGCCAATATTGATAAGCTGTTTGTGGTTTCTTCCACTTGTGAACCAAACCCGAATACGCTTATTATAGACAGGCTGACGGTTATTGCTGAACATAATAATATTGAGCCTGTGGTGGTGTTTACCAAAACGGATTTAAAACCTTGCGACGAGCTTCTTGAAATCTATCGTCTTGCAGGGATACGTGCTTATGCTTTTTCTTCTCATGACGGTAGCGGTGCTGATGAAATCAAAGCAGAAATTGCCGGTTGCACAAGTGCGTTTACGGGTAATACAGGTGTCGGTAAATCAACACTTCTCAATTTTATTGACCCTGAGCAAAATCGTGAAACCGGGGAAATCAGCTCAAAGCTTGGCAGAGGTCGTCACACCACACGCCATGTGGAGCTTTATAAAATCGGTGACGGCTATGTTGCCGACACACCGGGATTTTCTTCTCTTGATTTTGAAAGCGGAGAGGTTATTTTAAAAGATGATTTGCAATACTGCTTCAAAGAGTTTGATAACTACATCGGCACCTGTAAATTTACCTCCTGTGCTCATGTTAACGACAAAGGCTGCAGTATTGTTGAAGCAGTCAAAAACGGTGAAATCAGTGTTTCAAGGCACGATAGTTATAAAACCCTTTATAACGAGGTTAAAGATATTAAGGAGTGGCAGCTTTGAAAAGATGGATAATTTTAGGTGCGGCAAAAATCAATGATTACGCTGCCATTAAACCCAAAATTGCAGAGGATGATTTTATCGTCTGTGCTGACGGCGGTCAGAAGCATCTTGAACCGTTGGGTTTGAAAGCCGATTTATATCTCGGTGATTTTGATTCTTCAAAAAAGCCTGAAATTGACGCTGAAATTCTCACATACCCTGTGGAAAAAGATGACACCGATACAATGCTCGCTGTTAAAGAGGGGATTAAAAGAGGCTGTAAAAGCTTCGTGATTTTTGGTGGAATGGGTGGTCGTTTTGACCATACATTTGCCAATATTCAGACCCTGATTTATGCCGATAAAAAGGGAGCAACTGCTGTTCTTGCTGATGAAAATAATATGGCTTTTGTTCTCAGAAATGACAAAGCCTATATCGAAAGAAATGTTCACGAAAAGGTTTCGTTCTTCCCACTTAACGGTCCTGCTCACGGTGTAACAATGGAAGGGTTTTATTATGAGGTTGATAATGTATCACTTTACCCTCACGATACCCTCGGCACAAGCAACTTTGTAATAGCCCCTCAGGGTAAGGTCACCGTTAAAAAAGGTATGCTTCTTGCAATAATTTCAAAAGAAAATCAGTAACCGAATTTAACCGCCGTCATAGTATGTAATAAAAGCTGTGACGGTGGTGTTTTTATGAGATGTCGTGGCGGCAGGCGGGGGCCGATAAATTGGGGAGCAATAATAGCTGCATTCGGTCTGGGGCTTGTTGTGTCCTTTTGTTGCTCAAATTCAATTTTGATAGCGATACTTGCCGTAGTGATAATAATTCTCGGCATCGTCATAGCAAAATAAGGAGGAGTATTATGCAAGTTGTATTGGTAAAAAGCCCGAAAGCACTCAGAGGAATTTTAAGATTAATCTTCGGCATTAAAAAAGAGGATATTACATAGTGATTTGTCCGGCTCTCTTCAATAAAGGGAGCCGGATTTTTGTGTGTAAATCGGATCATACGCAATCAAATATAGTGACCAACTATCAGGCTCCTCATAATGAGTAGGGAGAGCTGTCACGCAGTGGCTGGGGGTGGAGATGGAGTAATAAGTAAGAAATAAGAGTGAAGAGGTGAGTGTCATCAACCTAAAAGCCTTCTCCTTGAGTAACCAATGATTTATCATATTTCACAATTTTTCAGGCTCCCTCTGACGAGGGAGCTAGGTCGAAGACCCTGAGGGAGAGAATGATTTTGCGTGAAATTTGTTGATTTATCAAGGATTCCGGAAGTCTCTCCCTCCGTCTTTTGCTTCGCAAAATCCACCTCCCTCGTCAGAGGGAGGCAAAGAACTCAGCTAATCGATTTAATCAGCGGTTACTCAAGGATAAGCCTGTTTTGTATGCGACACAATTTGTTAACCCCCACCGGCTCACTTACGCTTATCACCTGCAAATCACACTGTTAGGGTACGGATACTTTTGATACATAAAAAGAGGGGAAGATTGTAAACTTTAGTATCAGCTTTACAAGACAAATTATGACTTTTAATGACATCTTTACACAAATTCTTTTTAAAAATATTGACTTTTTATGAAATATATTTTATGCTATTATGTGTTATATTTCTTGCCTCATACGGCAAAGAGAGGGGCTGCATAATTGAAAAACAATCCTGTAGTTATTGATTTGAAAAATATCTCGATTGAGCTTGGAGGTAACAAGATTCTGGAAAACCTGAATCTTTACATCCGAGATAAGGAGTTTATTACTTTTTTAGGTCCTTCGGGCTGCGGTAAGACAACTACTTTAAGAATCATTGCAGGTTTCCTCGAGCCTGACAGTGGCGAGGTTATATTCGGCAATAAAGTAGTGAATGGTGTACCGCCTCATAAGAGACAGGTTAACACCATTTTTCAGCGTTATGCCCTTTTCCCGAACCTTAATGTTTATGAAAATATAGCTTTCGGCCTGCGACTCAAAAAGATGAAAGAGTCAGATATCCGTGATAAGGTTAAAGAGATGCTTGCCCTTGTTAACCTCAGAGGGTTTGAAAAGCGTTCGGTAGACTGCCTTTCAGGCGGTCAGCAGCAGCGTGTTGCTATTGCCCGAGCTTTGGCGGTTGACCCAAAGGTGCTTTTACTTGATGAGCCTCTTGGTGCTCTTGACCTTAAACTTCGCAAGGATATGCAGGTTGAACTTAAAAATATACAGCAGAGACTGGGTATCACCTTTATTTATGTTACCCACGACCAGGAAGAAGCCCTTTCTATGTCTGACACCATTGTTGTTATGGACGGCGGTGTTATTCAGCAGATCGGCACTCCAGAGGATATTTATAACGAGCCGAAGAACGCTTTTGTTGCCGACTTTATCGGTGAAAGTAACATTCTTGACGGCTACATGCTTGAAGACTTCAAATGCAAGTTTTCAGGTGCTGAGTTTGAATGCCTTGATAAAGGCTTTGCCAAAGGTGAGGCTGTTGACGTTGTTGTCCGCCCTGAGGACGTTGACATTGTCCCCATTGAAAAAGGCATGCTCACAGGTGTGGTAACTTCAGTTACTTTCAAGGGCGTTCATTTTGAAATTATCGTTGATATCGGCGGATTTAAGTGGATGATTCAGACAACCGACTACGAAGCAGTGGGCAACAAAATCGGTCTTTTTATTGAACCTGATGCAATCCATATTATGAAAAAGTCAAAGTATTCAGGCAGATTTGGCGATTACAGCTCATTCAGTGATGAAATTGAACATCTTTCCGACATTGTTGAGGAGGAGTGAGCATGAACAAAAAGAATCTTTTTCGTCAAAAGCTCTGTGCCGCACCTCACCTTGTATGGTCTGCAATTTTTATTGTTGTTCCGCTTATAATGGTTGCTTATTATTCTTTTACGAACGCTGACGGTGAGTTCACTCTCGAAAATATTTATCGTCTGAGTGACTACACTGACACTTTCCTTCGAAGCCTTTGGTACGGCATTGTTGCAACTCTCATCTGCCTTGTTATTGCGTATCCTTTGGCATACATCATTTCTCAGATGAAGGTCAAGGTACAGACCACAATGATGATGCTTGTGATGATTCCTATGTGGATGAATTTCCTTATCCGTACATATGCGTGGATGAATATCCTTGAAGATTCGGGAATTATCAATAAGCTTCTTTCTTTGTTGGGTATGGAGCCTGTTCATATGATTAACACAGGCGGTGCAGTTATATTAGGTATGGTTTATAACTTTTTGCCTTATATGATTTTACCTATTTATACCGTTCTTGCCAAGCTTGACAGAAGTCTTATTGAGGCTGCGCAGGATTTGGGTGCAGGTAAAGTGAGAGTGTTTTCAAAGGTAGTTTTCCCATTGTCCGTTTCAGGTGTTGTTTCGGGCATCACAATGGTTTTTGTGCCCAGTGTCAGCACCTTTTATATTTCACAAAAATTGGGCGGAGGAACCTTCGCTCTTATCGGTGACGTTATTGAAATGCAGTTCCAAGTTTCCAACAATTTCAATTTCGGTGCCGCACTTTCACTCGTTCTTATGGTGCTGATTTTAATTTGTATGGCATTTATGAATAAATTCAGCAGCTCAGAGGACGTTGGGGGAGGTATGGTCTTATGAAAAAAGCAGGCCTTCCGTCAACGATATATGTTCTTCTTGTTTTTGCATTTTTATATGTACCGATGCTCATTGTTGCGGTGTATTCATTTAACTCATCTAACTCAACGGGCGTTTTTGAAAGCTTTTCTTTAAGATGGTACACAGAGCTATTTAAAGATGAAGAAACAATCAAGGCCTTTTATAACACAATTGTTCTTGCAATAACCTCTGCAGTTACTTCAACTGTTATCGGCACTTTGGCGGCTTTGGGCATTGATAAAATGAAAAAATCCTGGCGCCGTTCAGGAATTATGACAATTACCAACATACCCATGATGAATCCTGAAATCGTAACCGGTGTTTCAATGATGCTTTTGTTTGTTTTCATCGGCTCATTTCTCAGAATCAACGGTGTGCTTGGTTTCTGGACATTGTTCATTGCTCACGTAACCTTCAGCCTTCCTTATGTTATTCTTAATATAATGCCAAAGCTGGAGCAGATTAACCCAAACCTTGCCGAAGCAGCTCAGGACTTGGGCTGTGCACCGGGTAAAGCTATCCGCAAGGTCGTTTTGCCTGCAATCAAGCCGGGCATTATGTCAGGCTTTATAATGGCATTTACACTTTCACTTGATGATTTTATCATCAGCTATTTTGTAAGCGGACCAAAGTTTCAGACCTTGCCAATCAGAATTTACTCAATGACCAAAAAGCGAGTAACTCCCGATATGTACGCTCTTTCAACAATCATATTTGTAGTTATTTTGATTTTGCTTATTTTTGTTAATATGAACAGCCTTAAGGGTGAGCAATCAAACAAAAAGGGGGCAGTGAAATGAAAAAGTTTTTATGCCTCGTTAGTGTTGTTTTGATTTGTGTTTTAAGCATAGTTCCTGCCTTTGCAACTGAAAGCAAAGATTATTCTCACCTCAAAGGTACTGAAATCAATGTGTATAACTGGGGAGAATATATTTCAGACGGTGCTGATGACACTCTTGATGTAAATGCCCTATTTGAAGAAGAAACAGGTATCAAGGTTAACTACACAACCTTTGACTCCAATGAGAATATGTATAACAAGCTCAAATCAGGCGGTGCAGATTATGATATTGTAATTCCGTCAGATTATATGATTGAGCGTCTTATTGCAGAAGAGCTTGTTCAGAAGATTGATTTCAGCAATATTCCAAACTACTCAAACATTCTTGATGAGTATAAAAATCTGTATTTCGATCCAAATAATGAATATTCAGTTCCTTACAATGTTGGTATGGTTGGTGTTATTTATAACACCAAGGTTGTTGAAGGTGAGCCTGACAGCTGGTCTTTAATGTGGGACGAGCAGTATTCCGGGCAGATTATGAATTTCAATAATCCACGCGATGCTTTTGCCACAGCTCAGTGGTATGCAGGGTTAGACATCAATTCCACCGACGGAGCTGATTGGGGTAAGGCTTATGAGCTTTTAAAGGCTCAGAAACCACTTGTTCAGTCTTATGTTATGGACGAGGTCTATAATAAAATGGAAAGCGGAGAGGCGGCAATCTGTGCATATTACGCAGGGGATTTTCTTTCAATGTATGATAACAATCCTGACCTTGCTTTCTATTATCCCAAAGAGGGCACAAATATTTTTGTTGACTCAATCTGCATCCCCACAAGCTCACAAAATAAAGAAGCGGCAGAGCTTTATATCAACTTCCTTCTTCGTGAGGATGTTGCACTTGCCAATGCAGAATATATCTGCTATGCAACTCCCAATAAAACGGTTATCAATAATGACGATTATTCTTTCAAGGGTAATGAGATTCTTTACCCTACAAAAGAGGGTATGCCTGTAACCAACTATTTCCACCACCTTGATTCACAAACGCAGCTTATGATGACCTCGTTGTGGGACAATCTTAAAATCGACGGAAATGAAAATACCGGCATTTATATCGGTCTTATATCGTTTTGTGTTGTGTCACTTGCACTGGTGATTTTTGTAAAAGTCCGCCAGAAAATAAGAGCTTCTTATTATGATTAAAAGTTGCTCCTCAAAAGGATTTTTTGGGGAGCAAAAATTTTTTTTAAAAATTTTAAAAAAGTTTCAAAAAAGTGTTGACAAATGATATTTCATCTGATATAATCTCTAATGTTGTCAGCGAGATAACAAAGATACGCGAGAGTGGCGGAATCGGCAGACGCGCACGTTTGAGGGGCGTGTGGTAATCCCGTACGGGTTCAAGTCCCGTCTCTCGCACCATAGTGAGTGTTCATAACACAAGTGAACACTCACTTTTCTTTTTTACATTTCCTCATAGTTAATATTGTTATGTATCGAGCAGGCTTGACCTGCTCTTTTTTGTTATGCCGTGAGATATTCCACAGCTACGCCTTGCCTTGCTTCGAGGACTATATTTTCCTCTTTAACGGGATTTTCAATCACCCCGACAAAGCGATAGTGAATTACAATCCTCTGTGTTTTGTTTTTGCCCTTACCCTCAATAGAATGAACTTCAATTTTCTCAATCAGTTCATTTAAGAGTGCAGGTGTGAGAGTTTCCATCTGCATAAACTTACGAACCGCAAAAGTAAACTGCTCTTTGCTTGTACGAAGATTTTCAATTTCAGACAGTTCTTCTTGGTATTGCCTGATTTTCAGTTTCAGCTCGTCTCGTTCTGTTTCGTACTTCTGTGATAACTGCATAAAGCTTTCTTCATTAACAACACCGTTAATGTGTTTTTCAAAGAGCTTTTCATACATCACAGCAATTTCTTTTGTTCTTGCGGTTGCTTTATCAATACTACTTTCAAGAAACTTCTGCTGATTGAGTATGCTTTTATTGGTCTTTGCTTCAAGAATATCTGCAAAGGCTTCTGCATCCTCAATGAGAAAACTTGCAAGGCTTCTCAGCTCAAGCATTACTATCTGCTCCAAAGAATCAGCCCTGACATAATGTGTACCCTCGCAAGTACCTCTGCGACCTTTGTAATTAGAACACATAAAATACTTGATGTCAGTATTGGGATGATTGACATTGAACCATAAGGGACTTCCACAATCGGCACAGTATAACAATCCGCAAAACATATTCTTTTCTGCATGTTCGGGATTTGGTGCTCTGCGTTTTCCTTTAGCTTTCATCTTCTGAACAGTTTCAAAGGTATCTCTGTCAATGATAGCCTCGTGAACATTCTTGAAAATTTTCCAATTCTCTTCAGGGTTTTGAAGCCTTTTCTTGTTTTTGAAATTCTTTGAGTAAGTCTTGAAATTGATAACATCACCGCAGTATTCCTGTTGTGCAAGAATCTTTTGAACTGTTGTCTTGCACCACTTATACGGGTCAGGCTGAGTTTTCTTGCCGCCCTTGTTAAGACCTTTACTCTGCCAATATGCCATTGGTATCATTACTTTGTTTTCTTGTAATATACGAGCAATAGTTTCGTTGCCTTTACCTTCAATGCACATTGCAAATATACTCTTGACTACTTCTGCAGCTTCGCTATCAACAATCCATTTCTTCTTGTTTTGCGGGTCTTTCATATATCCGTAAGGCGGTTGAGATAAGGGTTCGCCGAGATTTCCTCTTATGCGGTGAGAGCTCCTGACTTTTCTTGAAATATCCCTTGCATACATTTCATTCATAATATTCTTGAATGGTGCAATTTCATTATCACCTTCATTACTGTCAACCAAATCATTGACTGCTATGAATCTGATGTTGTGTTCGGGAAAGAAGTTATCTGTGTAATGACCGACCGAAACATAATCTCTGCCGAGACGGGATAAGTCTTTTACCATTACGGTTGTTACATATCCCATTTCAATATCTTCAAGCATCGCCTGAAAACCGGGTCTGTTAAAATTTGTTCCCGTATAGCCGTCATCGACATAGAACTTAGTGTTAGTGAGTTTTAACTCTTTTGCTTTTTGTGAGAGCAACTTTTTCTGATTACCTATTGAGTTACTTTCGCTGTCTGTACCGTCATCACGGGACAGACGGCAGTATATGGCAGTTATGCCAAAATTATCTGACTGCATTTATCCTCCCTTCTCCGGCAGTCGAATTTACATATTCTGTATTAAGTGTATTTATATCATCGGCAATTGTCAAATGTGCAAAATCGCTTCCGATAAAAGCTGATAT
>JAFTXJ010000014.1 GCA_017461625.1 Clostridia bacterium | reverse complement strand
GATGGCTCAAAAATCCATGGCCGTGGGATTATGAAGGAGGCGGTTGCTGATGTTTGTTTATGAAAAAAAGCTTCAATTCCCTGTTAAAATCTCTAACCCCAACCCCAAATATGCACAGATAATTATCAGTCAATATGGTGGACTGGGTTGTAAAAGGATATAAGATAAGGAGCGGGCAGAATCAAAACTGCCAGCTCCTTTTATTTTAATATCACTGTCACATTGTAAAGATTTGTAAGCACCGACAAAAAAATCCCCCTCACCTGTGGTCAGATGAGGGATTCGGGTTATTCCCGGTGTTGTGTGTAGTTATAGAGAATTTCTATAAACTCTGAGGGTGTGGGTGGTTTTGTAAGTGGGTAATAGTTGTTGTTTGCCCAATGCAAAGAAAGGTTATATTTTTCTGCCGTTTCGGTCAGCACCGAAAAAATTGAGGCAGGATACGTAAGAGACGTTGTCCATTTTGATGTCATTTTGTAAATATCATCATAGGCTTTTATTCTTACTGTGTACCAATCGTTATCACTTTCAGGAGGTTCGGTGTTGTAATAGCCCAAAGGAATATAATAAAAGGTGCCGTCAGAGAGCTTTATTCCACTTTCAACAAACATCACTTTATTTGAGTAATTATAAGTCTTGTCGGGATTATAAAATTCAACCTCAGCACAAGAAGAACAGCAGCAACCCATTAAAAGGCCGCTAACCGTAATTAAACCCAAGACACCTAAAAAAGATATTAACAATGATATATCTTCAATAATGTCAAACACCTTGCGAATTCTCTTAAGCTTTTTCTTTTCTCTCTTGCTCATTGCACATCCTCCTTGTTGAGGGTTTTAAGCAGTTCGGCGGTGCTACTTTCTTCAAAGCCGCAAAAATGACCGTTTGCAACTCTGCACCAAATCGCTTTGCCGTAAATTGCTTCTGTTACATCTGATTTAACAAGATTTGTTGCTTTGTCGTTGATGCCCATACCGTAACGCTTGGCATCTTTACCAAACACAAGGACCGTGCCGTCAATCAATGCCGGCAGCTCTTTTATTTTGCCAATTACAAGAGCCTCAAGATTTCGCACCGGAATTGTTTCACCCTTAATTGTAAGAGCGTACGGCTTGCCTATTTCGGCAAGTATAATAATCTTCTCTGCCATAATTACTCCCCTTTCACATAAAGCTCGTGGGTACCGTCAAGCAGTTTTTTCTCTTCATCAGACATCTGATAACCAAGCTCGTTGAGAAGTGAATAACAATCTTCAAGGTCTTTGCTACTGCTGAATCTATTGTAATAATCGTATGGTTTCATTCCGTTTCCCTCGTCAAATCTCAATAAGAATATGTATGCAAGGAGAATTGTTCTCGGCTTGAGCTTACTGAGCTCTGCAGTAAGTATCTCTTCCCACTGTTCGTCATCTTCCGGGAGCTCAATGGAGCAGATTTCTGCCATATCTTCCTCATCCACATCAGTCCAGTGTGAATTAAACATTATATGTTTGGTGTAGTATTCTATAAGTATTTTCAAATGTTCATTTTTGCCCGTATACTCTCTGACGAAATTTCGGCGCAACGCTCTTGCTGTTTCGCAAACATCGCTCAACTTCTGACTAAGGGTCTTGCGTTCCTGTTCTTTACGCTCACGCTCTATCTGTTCAGGTGATTTACCGTTATCAACACGCTTTTTAAGCAAGCTCGAATCATATCTGCTGAGGTAGTAGTAATATTCAACCTTGTCAGCATCTTCGGGGATTGTTTCGGGTGGGTCAGTTGAATATACACTCAGCCATTCAACCCTTTCATAATCCATCTGTGACTTGACCTCAGTTGCAAAGCTGTCAAGGTATGTTTTCCACTTTGCAAACTGTTCATCGTCATCTTGCTTCTGTATAGCTTGTCTAAGGTCAAACCGGAAATTATTTGTGCCGATAGAATCAAGAAGCTTGTTTTTAACTTTAGTGTCCTTGATTTTATCAAGCTCGGCAAAATCTGAAAGTGTTGCTCCCCTGTCCGTCGCCTGAATAAATCCGTCTCTGTCGAGTTCAAGGAGCTTCAATCTGCGGTATACTGTTGATGCTGAAAGACCTGTTTTTTCTGAAATTTCATCCTTCGTGTGTCCTAAATCAAGCATCATCTGAAAGCCTTCCGCCTGTTCACGCACGGTTAAATCACAGCGTTGCATATTTTCAAGAATCATTGTTGCTGCCTGCTTGCGCTCATCCATATCAGACACGGTGCAGGGAACTTCCGTTAACCCTGCCAGCTTGGCAGCCGCCAACCTGCGGTGTCCGATTACAACACGGTAACCGTCTTCAAAGGGAACGACTGTTAAATTTTGAAATATGCCCGATTCTTTAATGCTTGCCGCAAGCTCGGTCAAGTCCCCCAACTCTCTGCGTGGGTTGCCGGGATGCGGTGTTATTTTTTCTACTGCGATATACTGAATATTTGACATTGTTATTTCTCCTTGCTTTTTGTTAAATAAATAAACTGAACAGCGCCTATATCGAAAAAGCCGATAATTTCATCGCCTTGCTTAACTATAAAGGCATTGATGTGTGAATTAAATCAACGGAGTTACTTTCCATTTGCTGTGTTTCTAAAACACAGTCATTGAGCACAGCCGTATAATTAGTTCCTTGAACCTTCACTCTCTCAACTCCTTTACTTCTCTGCATTTTTTCAATAATAGTTGTTGTGCTGATACCGTTCTTTCGAACAAGCTCGGACATTTTTTCAGACTGATAATTAAATCGTTCCCATTTTGCGAGAAGTTCGTCAAGAATGCTTTTTTCATTCTCTGTGTAAATAATGTCGATAATTACCTGTTTTGTTTGCAAGAAACGATATATTCTGTGGATTGCCTGTATAAAATCATTAAATCTGTAATCGATTCCAACAAAAATTGCCCTGTGACAGTATTTCTGAAAATTGCAACCCTGTCCGCTGATTTCCTTTTTAGTGGCAAGCAATCTGATTTTGCCGTTTGCAAAGTCAATAACATTCTTTTCTCTGAGCTCAAGGTCCTGTGTACCGTAAACCTCCACAGCCTCGGGCAATGCCTTTTTAATTGCCCGGCGTTCATCTTCAAGATCGTGCCATAAAATAAAATGGTCATCAGGTGAAGAATCAACAATCTCTTTCATCTTTGCAATTCTCATATCAAGACTGTTTCTTTTCTCTCTTGCAGCAGAAGTAAGCCCTTGTGCAACATCCATTTCAATAGCTAACTGTCCTGTCTTTCGGTCTTCGGTTTGTGTGATATCCGAACTGAGCTTGTGATACCTGATATCCATTTCAGGCAACTTGTAACCTTCATCAGGAAATCCTAAATCAGACGGAGTTGACAGAAAAAGAGCCCACGATGACACCCATAGCCAAAACTCCTCTTCTTTATGAGGGTATAAAGTCAGGTTGTTTGCTTTTGTGCTGTCACGCTTGAAGAATCTCGTTAAAGCCTGTCCCGTGTCCATTACTTCAAGATATCCGGCATAATGTATAATTTCTTTGTATTTGTTAGGGTCAGGTGTTGCCGTTGCAACAAGCTTGTATTTAATACCTTTGAATTTTGGCAAAAAAGTCTGATATGTTTTGCTACCAAAAGAGCGAAGCACGGCCGCTTCATCAAGACAAACACAGGTGAAAAACTGAGGGTTAATATCACCGTCTCTCACTCGCTCATAGTTTGTCATACATATATCTGCCGATGATTCTTCAATCTCTTTCATATTTCTGACATATTGAGGTGGGTCGATATGCAAAAGCTCAACTGCATCGTGTGTAAATTCCTGTCTTACACCTAACGGCAAAATCAGCAAAGCACGACCGCCGTTATGTTTTAAAACAAGGCGGCAATATTCAAGCTCCTGAATTGTTTTGCCTAAGCCGAACTTTTCAAACAATGCCCTGCGACCGCCTTTACAAGCCCATTTGACTGCTTCACGCTGATGCGGTTTCAGGGCTTCACTTATCTCATCATCAGAAACTTCAAATCCGCTATCTTCAGCAACACATATCTTTGTATCTAAGAAGTCACTGTAGTTCATTTTTGCGTTTTCTCTTCCTTCCTTTGTATTTGGTGCAGTGGTTGTCTATGGGGTCAATTCTCGGTTCGCCCGTTATTATGATGTATTCACACATCTCTGTTGGATAAGTGGTGTGATATATGCACTTTCTGCACCGTGCCGGGAAATGTTCCGGCTTTTCGTTATTATTATTCTTTGGCATAGCTTGTCCTTTCTCCTCATCCTGCCTGAAGCACCTCGGGGTCGGTGTTAAAGAATGGAATCTGATATTTTATTTTTTGTAATTAATGTGAAGCAATCGGGGGAAACGACCCCGAAGCACATCGAGCAGGACGAAGGATGGGTTTAACTGTTACTGCAGAGCCGTTCAAATTCCTGAGGATGCTGTGAAAAATACTCTGAAAAGGTTTTTGCCATTCGCTCTCCCCAAAGTGTTCCGAGACGGTCTCGCTCTTTTTGCGGCAGGTCTGCCAACGGCTTGACCTCGCCTGTGTCGTGATACTCAACAAAGCAAGTGTATGTAATTTTGTTTGCCATATCATCTCCTCCTTGTTTTACGATATGAACATTTAGATTTGTCCTATACTTGACAAAGTCGGAGAATTGAATTACAATATGATTGTGGTTGAACTATTGATGTTCAAATCTCCTTTCTGCCGTCTGAAGTGCCAGCTTCAGGCGGTTTTTTACTTTGGTGTTGCATTTTGCCCTTTCGTTTGTTTATAATTGTGAAAAAACTAAGGATGTGAAATTATGTACATTAGAACTTGGTTATTTGAAAAAGGTATGCGTAAAGTCATAAAGTGTATTCTTCACAACAAACCAATTCCGAATAACCTTTTAGAACACGCCGCAGCTTGCGACAGCAACGGATATGTACTCGGCTTAAAAGTTAATCGTTCTATAACTAACGCCATTATCATGGATATTTCAAATCCAGTTGTAACCTACGAAGGACTAAAGTTTTATGAATTCAGACACCCTAATCTGAAAGCCAACGTCTCAATAATTCTCTCAATCTTTGCATCGGTCCTATCATTGTCGGTAGCGGTACTATCCAATCTCGATGATATTTTGCAAAACCTCCAGAATTATTTTCTCTAAGTTCCATATCCGGCTCAACAATAGTCACATCGTCTGTCAAGAAGTCGATCGAAACAGTCGTAAATTTCCCGGCTTGACATTCGTATCTAACAGCTGAAACCTGGTCTATTTTTTTACCATCAATATAAACATCAGTAACCGTGCCTTTATCTCCGGTTTGATGCCCGTATATTTCGATACGTGGTAATCTTTCTCTAAACAACTTTTCTCACCTCCTGTTGATTTTGGTGTGGGATTGTTCACGGACTGTGTACTTGTGAGGCAAAAAAAAGAAACTCTATGCTTAAACCATAATATTCTGCAAGAGCCACCTTAATTTCATCCCTTGGCACACGCTGACCTGTTTCATACATTGCAAGCGCTGAAACGCTGATTTTTACTTCAGAAGCAACGGTTTCCCTGCTCCTGTCACCTCTTGCATCGGTCAATCGCTTAGCCATAATCATTTTATTCATCGTAAAACCTCCCTTCTGTTCACGAACTGTGTACTTATGATAGCACCCTTTTTTCACTTTGTCAACACATTTTGTGAATTTTTTATTGACTTTTTTCACATTTCGTGATATTATCGTCACAGGTGATGAAAATGTTTAATGAAAATTTAAAGAAATTAAGGGTTCAACACAAGCTCACACAAGAAGAGTTGGCTCAACAAATCGGTATTGCGAAAAGTACAATTAGTATGTATGAAAACGGCAAGCGACAGCCTAATTTTGAAACTGCGGAAATTATTGCAGATTTTTTCAATGTTAATATGGATAATCTCATCCGTAGAGAAGAAATTGAAGGTCTTATCGACATCCCTGCAGCAACAACAGGTGTTATGATTCCTGTTCTCGGTTATGTTCGTGCCGGTGTTCCTATGACTGCTGTTGAGAATATTATTGATTACGAGGAAATCAGCAAAGAAGATGCCGCCAAAGGCGAACACTTCGGCCTTGTTATCAAAGGTGATAGCATGGAGCCAAGATTTGCAGAGGGCGATGTTGTTATCGTTCGCAAGCAGGAAACAGTTGAGAATGGTGAAATTGCCGTTGTGCTTGTAAACGGTGACGATGCAACAGTTAAAAAATTCTACCGTTCAGATAACGGTATCAAGCTCGTATCAACCAATCCTACCTATGACCCGTTTTTCTATACCCCTGATGAGGTTAACTCCCTCCCCGTTCAGGTCATCGGCAGAGTTGTTGAGCTCAGAGCTAAGTTTTAAATAAAAGGATGATTATATGTCTTCCAAAAAAGAGATAAAAACAATATTGATGTTAATAATATTGATTCTATGCTCTGTTCTTCTCGGCTCGGGTTGTTTGTTTATGCTCCTGGTTATGATGTTCGAGGGACCTTGGTGGCTTATCGGTGTCGCATTGTTTGCTGTCCCCCTGTTTTTCACCATTAAGAAAATCATAAAGATAAGAAAAACTCCACATCCAGCCAAAACTAAGCAAGAAGAAATAACCAAAACCGTTAAAAAACACACCACCTATAATTGCACTGAACCAGACTACAAGCAAACACTTCCAATAGAATTAAAAGGTAAAAGAATTGCTTTTTTTAGCAGGGATGGTGTGTTGCAAAGCGTTTATCCTCGTACGGGTGAATACAATCGTAATTCCGCTTCTGAAGTCGATTATTTCATTATTGAGGGTAACATATTTGATTTGAACAACCCTTACGATGTGAAATCAATTGATATTCAGCAATTCAATCCAGTCAGAGATATTTCTTACGATTTATCATTTGTAATCAAAAATAGAGTTGACTTAATTGATGATAACAAGATGCGTGTTACCACTGCTTTCAAAGCAATTGAATTAATGAAGAAATCAAAATCTCAGTGGTATTCCCGAGATTACTTATCTCTATCAAATTCACTTATGAAAATAGGTGAATTTGAAACTGCCGACAAAATATATTTGGAAGCACAAAAAGTAGAAGACCGCCTAAAAGAAAATGAATATAAATATTTTAAAGATTTGATTTCCGACCACGATTTAGTCTTTACACCTAGTCATAATTCCACCTGTGGTATCTGTTCAAAATACCAAAATAGGGTTTACTCTGTTAGTGGCCGCGATAAAAGATTTCCCAAGCTACCTGTAGAAGTCATTAAAACAGGTAAATTCCACTCCGGATGCCGTCACCGATTTTTTGCCTTCTTTTATTTTGAAGGCTGCACTATTGAAGACACTGTTTTTGATGAAGATACCGGTCTTTATAAAACAATTAGTTTTGATGCCATCAAATACAGCAACAGACCATTTATAGATACAAGGGATGATTATGAAAAGAGGCTTCATCAAAGATATCTTTCGTCTCCTCATTCATTGCTTGATTCTTATGAGTTGCAAAAGAGTCGCTATAAATCACAGTGGCAAAGTTCACAGGAATACAAGCTCGTTGAAGCTGTTTTACCAAACATCGCACCCAAAACCCTGACTGGATACAGGCGAATGAAAACAGGAAACACAAAGAACTACCAAAAAATAGTTGAAGCAATGCGAAATAACGGTTATCCACACTTTGCAGAAAATGAAAATATCACTAAGGAGATATGATTATGAAAAGAATAATTGCATTAGCATTAACCATTCTTCTCGGTTCTACCGGTTATGTTATCGTAGACCACACTATTGAAGACAGAGTCGGCGTTCTTGAAAGCCAGGTTGAATCTCTGAACGGTGTTGTGTCTTCATTGGAAGATAAGCACACACTTAAATATAATCCAGTTTTGACAACATACAACACTACTGTAAAAAAATATTCTGTAGGCGAAAAGATTGAAACCGCTAAAACCCAAAAGATGCAGTTTAATATTCGTTATGTTAAATATCGCCATGCTGACTACGGTTACGAATGTGAAGAATACTACGATAATGAGTACAACACATACTATTGGTTTTCCGATGTTATTGTAGAAAAAGATTACAAAGTGAATTTAACCGACCTTTCATTCATTGTTGAGTCAACAAATACAGTCGAATATAGTCAAAAAGAACAATACACTACTTCTATCAAATATGGTGACCAAGTTAAAATTAAGGTTATACTCACTGGTAATACTTCACCTGAATTGGCAGGTAAAAATATAAACTTCGATTTAATATACGACAAAACAAGTAACTTTAAACCTACCACCCAACGACCCATATCGGGAGAATCCGTCAACAACGATACCGGTATGATTGGTTCAGATGGTTCATTCTCTTTTGAAAGAATTTACACCTACACAAACTATTCAGGTGGAATGTTCACCGAATGTTACCTCGTTAATCCTCAAATCAGCTAAAAACAAAAAAATCTCCCCCGGAGCTGCAACTCCGAGGGAGAAAAGTCACACACAATCTCATAAGCCGAAGAAGAAAGGTGCATATGTATTATACCGCCTTTCTTAGGTTTTTGCAACCATTTTTTAGAAAGGGCGGTTATTTTTATGCTCAAAAACCGAATAAACTTAACTGAGGGGGTGCAGATATGGAAACTTTGAGAACCGCTGCTGCATATCTTCGTGTATCTGACGACAGGCAGGATGAATATTCCCCCGACAGCCAGCTTAAGCTCATTCAGCAATACGCAAAGAACAACGGCTACTTTGTGCCGAAAAAGTATGTTTTTTATGACGACGGTATTTCCGGTCGTTCTGTTAAAAAGCGTAAGGCGTTCAACGATATGATTGCTCACGCAAAGTCAAAGGATCACCCCTTCGATGCTATACTGGTGTGGAAGTTTTCACGATTTGCACGAAATCAAGAAGAAAGCATCATCTACAAGGCTCTGCTTAAGAGAAACAATGTTTCGGTTATTTCTATCAGTGAGAGCATTGACGATTCCCCTTTCGCCCCTCTGATTGAGCGTAACATTGAATTCTTTGACGAATACTATTCAACCCGACTTTCTCAGGAAGTCAAGCGTGGTATGACAGAAAAGGCAACACGCGGTGAAGCAATGTGCCACCCTGCGTTTGGTTATGACATTGAAAATAAGGTATATACCCCCAACAATTACGAAGCTCCTGCAGTGCGTGAGATTTTTACAGACTACCTCAACGGAGTTCCTATGAGGCAGATTGCGATGAAGCTCAATTCAAAGGGCTACCGCACCCACAGAGGTAATATGTTTGAGGCAAGGAATATTCGGTATATGCTTTACAACCCTGTTTATGTGGGCAAAATCCGTTGGTCCACTGAGGGCAGAATTTCAGCCAAAAGAGATTGGCACAACCCCAACACAATGATTGTTGACGGCAAGCATGAGCCGATTATTGACAATGAGCTGTGGGATAAAGTTCAGAGCAAGCTCGGGGATGGTGAAAAGATGTACGGCAAATATCAGAGAAGTGAGCAGCCTGTGGAATGGATGCTCAAAGGCATAATGAGGTGTGACTGTGGCTCTACCCTCACCCACCTTTCAACTAAATGCCCGTCGATGCAGTGTTACCGTTACACCAAAGGCGACATCTGCAGGGTGTCACACTGTATCTCAATCGCAAAGGCTAATAAGATTGTGATTGAAGCGTTGCAGGAGTGCGTGAGGAAGGCTGAATTTAATATCACCCCCAGAGAAGAGCAGAAAAGCGGAATTGACTATGATGCTCTGATTAAGAAGGAGCGTATTAAGTTTGACCGAGCAAAAGAGGCATATCTTTCGGGTATTGATACGGCCGATGAATACAAGGAGAATAAGGTGTATATCCAAAGGACCATTGATGCCCTTGAAGCCGAAAAGGCAAAGGAGCAAGCTCCGCCCCCGGTGGATATGGGTGCATTCTCGGATAAGGTGCAGGGCGTGCTTGATACAATCACCAACCCCGACATATCAGAATTAGCAAAAAATCAAGCATTACGCTCGATTTTAACAAAAATTGTCTTCCAAAAACCCCAAAATAACTTCGCTTTATTTTTTTATGTATAAGTTATATCCTTTTGCGGTATGGTGGGCCGGATGGTGAGTTGGGAGCATCGCTGAGGTATCTCAGCCAACGTTATTCGATGCCTTTTGCCGAGCTTAAAGGTCTTCTTACCGATATCGGTACAGAAGAGCTTTCACATCTTGAAATGATTGGTGCTATTGTTTATCAGTTAACAAGAAATTTATCTCCCGATGAAATCAAAAAGTCGGGGTTTGACACATATTTTGTTGACCACACAACAGGAGTTTATCCTACAGCAGCAAGCGGATTCCCATGGAGTGCTTCAAGTATGCAGTCAAAGGGAGATCTGATTACGGACCTTCACGAAAACCTTGCAGCTGAACAAAAAGCCAGAACTACCTACGACAATATTCTTCGCCTTGTGGATGACCCTGATGTTAGAGAACCTATCAAATTCCTCAGAGCAAGAGAAATTGTTCATTATCAGCGATTCGGAGAAGGACTGCGACTTGCAACAGACAGACTTGATTGCAAGAACTTTTACGCATTTAACCCAAGCTTTGATAAATAATCATATTTTGTTAAAACGGCCTGTGCAGTTTTCTGCACAAGCCGTAATTATTTAATATCCGAAATACTGCTGACAGTACTGTACAACAGTATTAACATATTCCATTTCGCACAAAGGGTCAAGCTTAAGACCGTGATTTGAAAGCGGATAAAGTATGTAAGAATGAACTGCACCGCTATTTTCAAAAGCTTCTTTAATTCGTTTGGCATTACCCGACGGAACGATCATATCTGTACCGCCATAAGCAAGAATTGACGGAACGGTATCTTTAGTTACATATGCCGTTGGTGAAACAAGGTTTATATATTTTTCTGCTTCACCGGATGCAATCATTTCATCGGTAAATTCAACACCGGAGAGCATACTTGCAAGGCTTTCGCTACCCCATACCTCTTTGTGAAAATCTGAAGGCCCAACCTGATTTGCAGTAAACACAAGCTCGATTGAGGACTCATCTGCCCTTGAAAAACCGTAAAGCATTGAAAGATGAGCCCCTGCCGAATAACCTGAAACAGCCAGCTTTGTTATATTAAATTCTTTTTCTTCAGAAAAAGCTTTTATTCTGTCAACAGCCATACCGATTTCGTCACACATTGTTAATGCCGTTACTTTACCAAAGTTTTCTTGAGTATAAAGTGTGTAATTCATAGTTGCGGTTATATAACCTTTACGTGCAAACTGTTTACATTTGTCTGCCATATCGTCTTTATCCCCTGATGTCCACGAGCCACCGTGAATATAAAGAATAATGCCGTTATATTCATTTTTGTAAGCTGAATCAGGCACGTAGATATCCATTATGTTTCTTTCAGCTTCGCCGTAAACAACATTTTCAAACACATCATACTGTTCAAAAGAGATTCCTCCGAGAAAAGTAAAAACAATGTTTACAGAAGACAATAACAACGCAATGATTCTTTGCAACATAAAAACACCTCATTTAATTTTTAATTAATTATACTCACATGCTTTTTATTGTCAATATAGAATTATAGTTTTTTTAGCTTAAGCATTGACTTAGTTTTAACATCGTGATATATTGTTCTAAAACAGAAGAAAGGAACGATGTGTATGAAAAAAATTATATCCTTCGTTGTCAGCGTAATTCTTTTAATCACTGTTATCAGTGTCGGAGCTGTCGCTGCAGACAGACCGGTTTACCTTGTTCTTGGCGATTCCATTGCCTACGGTTCAGGGCTTGATAATCCCCGCGAAGCTTGCTACGGCAGAATTGTTGCTGACACTAACGGCTATGACTACGTTAACCACTCAGTTCCCGGTCACACAACATCAAACCTTATCTCAAGGCTTAACGAAGATGCTGTTATTGCCGACCTCAAAAGAGCTGATATCATCAGCATTTCAATCGGCGGAAACAACTTCCTTATGAGCAACCTCATCGGACTTATGTTTGACTCTATGGTTATGGGTGATTACACTGAGTTTGATGCAATTGCAGAGAATTTTTACAATGAATTCTGCGAAGTTATGGATATAATCAACGCTCATAATCCCGATGCCGTTGTTCTTATGCAAACTCTTTATAACCCTCAATCAGAACCGCTCAGAGCCCCTTATCAGCAAGGAGCTGACAGAATTAACGCAGCTATTGAACGTTATAATAAAGAACATCCGGGTGAAATAGTTATAGTAGATGTTGCAACAGCTCTTGGCGACGACATGGCAAACTATGCCGGTGACGATATTCACCCCAGTGCCAAAGGCAACGAAGAGATTGCAAAAGCCGTTCTTGCAAAGCTTTATGAGTTAAAATTAGGAAGTAACACCCAACCGATTATTAATACCGCCGGAACAGATATTGAAATTTCTCCGATATTTACAACACCAATGACGGTAATGGGTTATTCATTTAATTTTATTGCAGATTTAGTAAGCATCATCAAAGTTACTGTTAATTTTATAGTTTCTCTTTTTTAACACCAAATTATTAAAACATCAGAAAAACCTAATAGAAAGAGCCTGCCTCATATTGAGACAAGCTCTTTTAGTTTACACCTTATAAAATTCTTTGTACCACTGTGCGAATTTGCGAAGGCCCTCCCGAAGCGAAGTATTCGGTCTGAAGCCGAAATCACGCTCAAGTGCACTTGTATCGGCAAATGTAACAGCAACATCGCCCTGCTGCATGGGAACAAGCTTTTTATGGGCATCAAAGTCATAATCTGCAGGTAAAACTCCTGCTGAAATCAGCTCCTGCTGAAGAATATCAACAAAATCAAGAAGATTTTCGGGATTGCTGTTGCCGATATTATAAACTCTGTAAGGTGGAATCGGTAAGCCATCCTCCCCTTTTGATTTTTCAGGTGCGTTTTGCATAACGAGTTTTACTCCATTTACAATGTCATCCACAAAAGTAAAGTCACGTTTGCAGTTGCCGAAATTAAAAATCTCAATGGTTTCACCTTTCAAAAGCTTATTTGTAAAGCCGAAATATGCCATATCTGGGCGCCCTGCAGGACCGTAAACCGTAAAGAAACGAAGACCTGTTGACGGTATATCGTAAAGCTTTGAATATGAGTGTGCCATAAGCTCATTGCTTTTTTTGGTGGCGGCATAAAGACTTACAGGGGTATCAACTTTGTCGTCGGTGGAATACGGAATTTTAGCGTTTGAACCGTACACAGATGAGCTTGAAGCATAAACAAGATGCTCAACGGGATAATGACGGCACGCTTCAAGGATATTATAAAAGCCTATGATATTCGACTCAATATAAACATCAGGATTTGTTACGGAATAACGCACACCTGCCTGAGCAGCAAGATTAACCACAACGTCAAAGCCATATTCAACAAAAAGCGAATCTATAAGCGATTTATCCGCCAGATTGCCTTTAATGAAAATCCATTTTGAGCCCGGATTTTGAGAAGCACAATTGTCAATTTCGCTCAAACGGTATTCTTTGATTGAAACGTCATAATAGTCGTTCATATTATCAAGACCTACAATCGTTACATCATCAAGCGTTTTTATAAGTTCAAGCACAAGGTTTGAGCCTATAAATCCTGCCGCACCTGTAACAAGAATTGTTTTATTCTTCAAATTAACATTTGGAGTGAGCATATTAACCTCCACGATTTAAAATATAAATATAATTATATACTCCAATATCAACACTGTCAAGATTACTGAACCCCACAAAAAGCTATTGAAATATTTAAGAATTGTATTATAATTAATCCAAGGATGTGGTTACATGGAATTTTTATCTTTTATAAAACAAGCCGCAAATGTTAAGCCAAACGAAAGGCAGTTGAGAATACTAAGAGAAACACCGTTTTATGCTTTTGTTCATTTCAGCCCAAACACATTTACTGATTTGGAATGGGGTCTTGGCGACGAAGACCCCGCAATATTCAACCCAACAAAGCTTGACTGTGAACAATGGGCAAAAGCCATTAAAGATGCCGGGATGAAAGGCATGGTGCTCACGGCAAAGCATCACGACGGATTTTGCTTGTGGCAGAGTAAATATACCGAGCATTGTATGAAAAACAGCCCTTACAAAAACGGTAAAGGTGACATTGTTGCAGAAGCTGCAGCAGCATGTAAAAAGTACGGTCTTAAATTCGGTTTTTATCTTTCTCCGTGGGACAGAAATTCAAAATACTACGGAACTGACGAATACAATACATACTACAAAAATCAGCTCACCGAGCTTCTGACAAACTACGGTGAAATTTTCCACGTGTGGTTTGACGGTGCTTGCGGCGAGGGTCCGAACGGCAAAAAGCAGATCTATGACTTTGACGGATTTTTTGACCTTATTCACACTCTTCAGCCAAATGCATCTATTTTTCAGGACGGCGGCGAAATGCGTTGGTGCGGCAACGAAGCGGGTCAGCCCTCTTATGCTCAATGGGCAGTTGTTCCAAGTGAAATCAGTAAATTCTGCGAAGTTCAGACAGACCCGGGTCCCCTTGCAACAGGCAACAGCCTTGATTATATGTTTAACTGGGACACAAATGTGGGTGAAATGTCAAACATAGTGTATTCAAAAGGTCTTGTTTTCTCCCCTGCAGAAACGGATATGTCGATCCGTCCCGGCTGGTTTTATCACAAAAACGAAGAGCCTCATTCGCTTGAAAGGCTGTTTAACACATACCTTAACACAGTCGGTGGCAACACTACATTCAATCTGAATGTTCCGCCAACACCTGAGGGACTCTTTGATGAACGAGATGTTCAAAGGCTTCACGAATTGGGAGAAAAAATCAGAAACGAATTTTCCGTTGACCTTGCAAAGGATGCACAAATTGAAGAAATCAGAAAAGAAAACACCAACCTTTGCGATTTTGTGATAAAATTCCCTGAAAAGCGTAAATTTAAATATCTTGAGCTTGCAGAAAAAATTGCAGAAGGTCAGCGAGTTGAATCTTTTATTATTTATGCCAAAAACAGTGACGGCATTATGGAACGAAAATGTCAGCACAACACAATCGGCAGCAGAAAAATCGTGATGTTTGACGAGCCTTTTGAAACAGATGAAATTAACGTTAAAATCGTATCAGCAAGAGACACTGTTTTGATTGAATGGATAAAAGCATACTAAAAAACTCGGGAGGGCTTGCTGCCCTCCCTATTTTAATATCCGTCCCTCTGCGGTCAAATTAAATGTACCAAATCCAACCGAAAAGAAGAATTATAATCAGCCACTGACCGAATGTGTATTTAACTTCCACATCGCAGGTATCTGTTACAACATTACCGTATCCATCGGTAACAGTTACAGTGATTTCTGCATTACCCTTACCTGTTGCGGTAACGTTGCCGTTTTCGTCAACATATGCAACATCTGTGTCTGATGATGAATATGTAACTGTGTATTCAACGCCATCATCAACATTGATTTCAGGTCTGATTGTTGTTGAATCTTTATAGTTCATCTCAATGTTGCCGATTGAGACGGAGTTGACTTTGCCTGAACCGGGCTCATTTTTGATAATGAAATTTGCGCCATCAATATTTTCCGAGTCAGACAGAGTAAGTATTCCGTAGGTATCCTCATCAATATCGCCAAAGCTATAGGTTTGTTCCATATACTCAAAGGTCGCATTATCAACTTTAGGCGTAATAATGATCTTGTTTGAATTCTCCGGTAATTCATACATTAACATGCCTTCCATGGTGTCGGAGCAAGCCATCGGAAAAGCTTTTGCTGATTCGATATCAACCTCACCGTTTTCTGCATAAGCATAGTCATCCGGCTTGTAGTCTTGGGCAACTTCAAAATATCGGTTCATATCGACTAAACATATTGTTTCCGTATATGAATTTCCATAAGTAGACTTCGGTGCTTCATATATTTTTCCGTCGCTTCCCAAATAGAAATATACTTCCGTATTTGGGAAATTGTTGTCGTACGCATAGAGTCTGTCTTGACCATTTTCGTTTTTGTAGTACAGGAAATTTACGGCATGTCCGCTGGTATCGCTTTTCCAAATTTGAATCTGAAGATTTCCTTTATGATCATACTCATGCGATTTAACATAGTTTAACACTTCATTCCAGCATTGAGCGGATGTTTTTCCATCATGATAATATGTAATAGAGCCTGCAACAAGAGCGCGCCTTGTAAAATTACCCTGTATGTGCTGATAATGGCATATTGGTTTTTTGATTGTTTCAGAATAACCTTGACCGTAAAGATTATAATTACTTAAACCGATTATGCTTCTGTCCAGATTTTCGGTATAATAACCTGAACTTGTTATAGACATACCGAAACAGTGACCATTACTATAACTGTCACCAAAATTGTCAAAACTATATGTTTCTTCGCCGAGATTGTAAATGTTGTTTGACTTCCAAACAGCGTACAGCGTTGTATCTGCATCTGTAGAGAAAATGCTGCCGGGCAGATATTGGGCAACTGTTGCGTTTTTATCAGTTGACCAACCAAGGAAGTTATAACCACTTCTGTTTGGTGTAGAATCAGAAAGTACCAAATCAACTCCAACTGTTTTCGTCTGAGAAGCAGGGGCATTAGAACCACCGTTTGCATCGTAGGTTATTGTATACTTTTCTGGTTCTTCATTATTTTTTCCAAAAACTACACCATTTATTATTGGCTGAACGGTGATATCGTTAGAATTATCATCCGATACTACGCAACTTGTTGCTTTAGCTGTGAAACTAAACTCTTCATCAATTATTTCAAGTGTTACAGTTATAAGAGTTCCGGGAGTGACTCCATCCAAAGCAGCAACAGCTAAGTTAGAATAAGGTTCAGCAGCATCAGGATTGTACGAATACTCATATGGGGAGAGTCGTAAAAGAGCATCGCCCGGTTCAATTTCTGTGCATTTAAGACCTTCCATTTCAAAAGCAAGATCTAATGCATGAAATGTATTTTTTGTTAAATCAATATTTACTGTTAAGATATCCCCATTTTTGCTTACCTGATAAACTTCGAAAATAGGAACAGCAACCTCTCCAAGGAAGTGAATTGTTGCATTAAACAAAGGATCATTATATGAGCCAATTGAAATATTATCCCATTGCTCATGTGTACCTGAATAATATATATCGGCAAGGCTGTCGCAAGAATAGAATGCATGATCACTGATGGTTGTAACACTGTCGCCGATTGCTACGCTTGTAAGGCCGCAACCAGCGAATGCATAAGAACCGATGTTTGTGACACTTTCTGGAATCGTTATGTTTGTTAGACTGTCGCACCAAGAGAATGCATCATCACCGATGGTTATTACACTGTCGGGGATTGTTACACTTGTGAGACTTCCGCAACCGGAGAACACAGAACTACTTATGCTTGTTACACCGTTACCGATTATTACGCTTGCGAGATCCTTACAATCCCAGAACGCATAATTGCCTATGTTTGTTACACTGTCGGGGATTGTTATGCTTGTGAGACAAGGACAATGGTCGATCGCCTGTTCTGCAATTGTTAATGTTCCTTCTTTTACTTCATATGAATCTTTTATTGTATCCTTTGCATCAATAAGATGATTGTCAATATAAAGAACATCATTTTCCCAATTGTTCGTATCGTTATAGTATGCGGTGTTAGAAAACGCATATTCTTCTATGTTTGTTACACTGTCGGGGATTGTTATGCTTGTGAGACTAGAACAATGTTCGAACGCACTCTCGCCTATGCTTGTTATACTGTCAGGAATCGTTATGTTTATAAGGTTTCCACAATAACGGAACGCCATATAGCCTATGCTTGTTATACTATTGCCGATTGTTACGCACTTAATACTGGAGCAACAAAGGAATGCAAATTTACCGATGGTTGTTACACTGTCACCGATTGTTACGGTTTTGATTGTGTTCACATATGATTCCCACGGGCGATTATCGGGGCTATAATCATCCATAGCACCTGAGCCGGTGATTTTTAATTCGCCGGTGGAGTCATTAAATTTCCATGTGAGGTTATCACCGCATGTGCCACTGTAGGTTTCTTCTGCTGCAAAAACAGTCAAGCCACCAAAAGGTATGGCTGAGAAGAGAATAATTGTCACTAAAACAAATGACAATGCTTTTTTTAACTTATTTTTCATATTATTTCCTCCAAATTTAGATAAAATATATCTACAGATAATAATTTTAGATGATTTTTATCTGAAAGTCAATAATAAATAATATCTATCGTAAAATATTATTGGTGATTAAAATGGATAATAGAATTAAGGATTTGCGTGAAAACAATGACCTTACTCAACAACAAGTTGCTGATAAAATCGGCATTACTCAGCGTAAGTACAGTTACATTGAGACAGGCGTGCAACCCCTCACAGATGAAATTCTTGTTAAGCTTTCACTCCTTTATGACACCAGCACCGACTACATTTTAAAACAAACCGAAATCAAAGAGCGATATAGATAAACAGAAGGTCTTCCCTTCTGTTATTTTTTTTGCAATATTTGATTGTGTTGTCCAATTATCTTTTTTGAATTAACGATTGATTTATTTTATAATCTCTCACATCATTCCTTTGGTCGATGTGGGCATCGGTCACTACATTACATAACCTTAGCCTCACCCGAAGCTCGGGGTAGGTGGATTTTGCGTAGCAAAAGACGGTGTGGGTTGATAAATCGCTCGCAGTCCCTCACCTCTTCACTCTTGATTTTTTACTTATTATCTTCACCCCCTCAGTCACTGCGTGACAGCTCCCCCTATATCAATAGTGGGAGCCTTAAGCGGTCACTACATTTTGCTGCTTGAATTATACTTTCCACCTCATCCGTCACTTCGTGACACCTTCTCCTCGAGGAGAAGGCTTTGTGGTTGATGTCACTCACTTCTTCACTTTTCACTATTACTTTTTCACTAAAAAATTAAAGGTGTGCCGAAGCACACCTTTAAAACTGTCTATTAATACATTCCGCCGCCCTGGCCTGCCATTGCTGCGGCTGCAGCAGCATCTGCCTGTGGGTCCGGCTTATCTGTTACAAGGCTCTCAGTTGTGAGCACCATTGCTGCAACAGATGAAGCATTCTGAAGAGCTGAACGGGTTACCTTTGTGGGGTCGAGGATACCAGCCTCAAACATATCAACATAGCCTTCGTTGCCGAAGTCATAGCCGTAGCCTGCTTTGTCGGCTTCTACGATGTTGTTAACGATAACTGAGCCTTCAAGGCCTGCGTTGGCAGCGATCTGACGAACAGGCTCTTCAAGAGCTTTGAGAACAATTTTAACACCTGTTTTGAAGTCAGCATCATCTGTATCAAGAAGAGCTTTAACAGCAGGAATTGCGTTGATAAGAGCAACACCACCACCTGCAACAACACCCTCTTCAACGGCTGCCTTTGTGGCTGCAAGAGCGTCTTCAATGCGAAGCTTTTTCTCTTTCATTTCTGTTTCTGTAGCAGCACCTACACGGATAACTGCAACACCGCCTGCAAGCTTTGCAAGTCTTTCCTGAAGCTTTTCGCGGTCAAAATCAGAGGTTGATGTTTCAATAAGTGAGCGAATCTGAGCAACACGTGCTTTGATAGCTTCTTTATCGCCTGCACCGTCAACGATGATTGTGTTTTCTTTAGAAACTTTAATCTGACGGGCACGACCAAGCTGAGGAATCTGAGTGTCTTTAAGCTCAAGACCGAGGTCAGAAGTGATAACTTCACCGCCGGTGAGGATTGCGATATCCTGAAGCATTTCCTTGCGTCTGTCACCAAAACCGGGAGCTTTAACGCATACGCAGGTGAATGTACCTCTGAGCTTATTAACAAGGATTGTTGAAAGAGCTTCACCCTCAACATCTTCAGCAACAATAACAAGCTTTTTGCCTGCCTGAAGAATCTGCTCAAGAAGAGGAAGAATTTCCTGAATATTTGAAATCTTTTTATCTGTGATGAGAACATAGGCATCATCAATAACAGCTTCCATCTTATCGGTATCTGTTACCATGTAAGGTGAAATGTATCCGCGGTCAAACTGCATACCTTCAACGATGTCGCTGTCAGTAACGGCTGTTTTGCTCTCTTCAACTGTGATTACGCCGTCAGCTGTAACCTTTTCCATAGCTTCAGCGATGATATCACCGATAGCTTTGTCTGCTGATGAAATTGTTGCAACTCTTGCGATGTCCATTGAGCTTGTAACAGGCTTTGAGTTAGATTTAACTGACTCAACTGCTGTTTCAACAGCTGCTGCGATACCTCTTTTAACTTCCATGGGGTTTGCACCTGCAGCAACGTTTTTCATACCCTCACGAACAAGTGCCTGAGCAAGAAGTGTAGCGGTTGTTGTACCGTCACCTGCAACGTCGTTTGTTTTGGTTGCAACTTCCTTAACAAGCTGAGCACCCATATTTTCAAACGGGTCTTCAAGCTCAACGTCTTTAGCGATTGTAACACCGTCATTTGTAATGAGGGGTGCACCGTATTTTTTATCAAGAACTACGTTTCTGCCCTTTGGACCGAGTGTAATTTTAACTGTGTTTGCAAGCTTATCAATACCTGCCTGAAGAGCCTTTCTGGCGTCTTCACCGTAAATAATCTGTTTAGCCATAATAATCTCCTTATTCTAATTTTATTCTACTACTGCGAGAATGTCGTTCTGACGAACGATGATGTACTCTTCATTATCGAGCTTAACCTCGGTACCTGAATATTTGCTTGTGATGACTTTGTCGCCAACATTTACAAACATTTCAACTTCTTTGCCGTCTACCATACCGCCGGGGCCTACTGCGAGCACCTCTGCAATCTGTGGCTTCTCCTGAGCAGAAGCTGCAAGAATGATTCCGCTTGAGGTTGTTTCTTCAACCTCGGTGAGCTTTACTACAACTCTGTCAGCAAGTGGTCTGAGTTTCATATATAATTTCCTCCTTAGAAAGATTTTAAGTTTTTAGCACTCTTTGGTTGCGAGTGCTAAATCTATTGTAACCACTTTTTGGAAAAAGTCAATACTTATATTAAAAATTCACAAATTTATAACATTTTATTCGGTTATTTACCTTTTTATCAAAATATGATAAAATAATAATGAAGAACTAATCCTTAGTGAGGTGTTTTAGTGGATATCGGAATTTCATCATCATGCTTTTACCCCGGCAATACTGAAAAAGCATTTGAAAAAGCGTGCAAGCTCGGTGCTAAAACTGCTGAAATCTTTTTTAATTGTTCTGAAGAAATGCAAAAACCTATTATAAGTGAAATAAAAGAAATAAAAGAATGTTATTGCGTACCAATCAGGACAATTCATCCTTACACATCTTTTGCCGAGCCATTTATGCTCTTTGGCGGATATGAAAGAAGAACAAACGAGGGCATCGACTTTTACAAGCGTTATTTTGAAGCTGCCGCTTATCTCGGAGCAGAGGCTGTTGTTATACACGGTGGCAAACCGATTCATCAAAAGGATGAGCTTAATTATTTTGAAGTGTTTGCAAGACTTTGTGAAGAGGGTAACAAATTCGGCGTGCTCCCCGCCCACGAAAATGTTTATATGAGAGCCGGAAGTGACGTTGGATTTTTAAAAAGATTAAAGCATTATCTTGGTGATGATTTTAAGCTTGTGCTTGACATTAAGCAATCAAGAAGATGTGACGTTGATGAGTTTGAGCTTATCCGACTTTTTGGCAAAGACATAATTCAGCTTCATATAAGTGATTATGATAAAAGCAAGGATTGTATTCCTCCCGGAGAGGGAAAATACGATTTTAAAAAGCTGTTTGAAGCCCTGAAGAACAACGAATATGATAAGAGTGCACTGATAGAACTCTATGCCTGGAGCTGGGAAAACACCTCGCAGATTGAAAAATCCGTTGAATATTTAGAAAAAATTGGGTAAAAATGTTGAAATTATATACATTCATGTGATAATATGTAATATGTGTATTTATATATACTAAAAATAAGGATGTGATTTCATGAAATGTCCGTTTTGCGGAATTGAAGAAAGCAAGGTTATCGACTCACGCCCCACCGACGAGGGTGAAAGAATCCGCCGCCGCAGAGAATGCACAAGCTGCGGTAAACGCTTTACCACTTATGAAATAATTGAGAACGTTCCGGTTATTGTGGTTAAGAAAGATAAATCTCGCGAAACCTTTGACCGCAACAAGCTGTTTAACGGTATTCTCAGAGCTTGTGAAAAGAGACCTGTTTCTATTGAAACTATTGACAAAATGGTTGACAGCATTGAGGCCGCTTTGCAGAATTCACTTGACCGTGAGGTTACATCTGTTCACATTGGTGAAATGGTTATGGATAAGCTCAAGGGCGTTGACGAAGTTGCTTATGTTCGCTTTGCATCTGTTTACCGCCAGTTTAAAGATATTAATACCTTTATGGATGAGCTCGCAAAGCTTCTGAGTGAAAAATAAGGAGAAATCTCATGACCAAGATAACTCTTATCATTCTTGCAGCAATCTTTGCTGTGCTCTTGGTTGCATACACCATTGCATGCTTCTGTTGCCTCAGGCTTGTTGTCGGCAGAAAGAAAAAGCAAAAACCGCCTGAAAATGAATGGCAACAGTATAAAAATGAACAAAAAGCCAAAAACAATGACTACCTTATGTCTAAAAACCCTGAAGATCTGACTTTAAAGAGCTGCAAAGGGCAGACGATGAAAGCGTGGTTTGTTCCCGGCAAAAACGATAAACGGTTTGTTATCTGCGTTCACGGCTATGGCAGCACCGGACCTAATGAATTCAGCCATATGTTTCCGTTTTATAATGAAGAAATGGGTTATAACTATCTCATTCCTGACCTTACAGCCCACGGAAGAAGCAAAGGGTATTTCATCGGCTTTGGTTCATTTGATGCAAAAAACATTCTTCTTTGGATTGATTATCTTATAGAACGATTCGGTGAAGATATTGAAATTATTCTTCACGGCATCTCAATGGGTGCGGCAACGGTTATGAACGTGAATGAAATGAATCCGCCTGATCAGGTTAAAATAGTTATTGAAGACTGCGGATTTACCAGCGCTTACGACCAGGTTTATCACACTGCAAAGAATATGTTGGGCTTTGAGTGTAAGCATCTGCTTGCTTCAACCAATGCTTTATGCAAAATATTCGCAGGCTACAGACTTCAGGAATCTGACCCGGCAGGAAATATGAGCAAAGCCAAAAATCCCATTCTGTTCATTCACGGTGAAGATGATGATTTTGTTCCGTTTGAGTTTGGAAAGCGTCTTTACGAGGCCTGTACAACGGTTGAAAAAGATTTTTACTGGGCTCCCGACGCAAACCATGCTGACAGCTATTACAAAGCAAAAGATCCGTATGAAGAAAAGGTTAAAAGCTTTATCAAAAAGCACCTTGATAAAAAAACTGCTGAAACTAAATAACATATACATAGGGCGGGTTATAATTTTAACACGCCCTGATTTTCGGAGGAATATATGACACAATATAAAGATTTATCAAAAAGTGAGCTTTCACAGCTTAAAGAAGAATTGCTTGCAGCTTATGAAGGCTTCAAAGCTCAAGGTCTGAGCCTTGATATGTCAAGAGGCAAGCCCGGCAAAGACCAGCTTGATTTATCAAACGAAATTAATAACGTTTTGGTTGCTGACAGCGATTATAAATGTGAAAACGGTATGGATGTTCGCAATTACGGTATTCTTGACGGTATCCCTGAAGCAAAGCGTCTTTTTGCCGAGCTTCTTGAGGTTGAAGATAAAAACGTTATTGTTTTCGGTTCATCAAGCCTTAATATAATGTATGACTACATTGCTCAGTGTATGATTTTCGGTGCAGGCGACAAGCCTTGGGCATCACAGGAAATCAAATTCCTCTGCCCTGCCCCCGGTTATGACAGACACTTCGGCATTCTTGAGCATTTCGGTATCAAGATGATTACTGTTCCCATGAAGGCAGACGGGCCCGATATGGATATGATTGACGAGCTTATCAAAGATGAAAAAGTAAAAGGTATTTTCTGTGTGCCTAAATATACTAACCCTGAAGGTATTACTTTTTCTGACGAGGTTGTCCGCCGTTTTGCCGCTATGAAGCCTGCAGCAAAAGATTTCAGAGTTATCTGGGACAATGCTTATATTATTCACGATATTAACGACACTCCCGATAAGCTTCTTAATATTTTTGAAGCAGCCAAAGAATATGGCAGTGAAGATATGTTTATTGAGGTTACCTCAACTTCAAAAATTTCTTTCCCCGGTGCAGGTATTTCTGCCCTCGCCGCATCAGATAATAATATAGCAGGCATTAAAAAGCGTATGACAATTCAGATTATCGGTCACGATAAAATTAACCAGCTTCGCCATGCGAGATACTTTAAAAATGTTGACGGTATCCGTGAACATATGAAAAAGCACGCTGAGATAGTTCGCCCCAAGTTTGAGGCCGTTCTTAACGCTTTTCACAGCGAGCTTGACGGGCTTGGAATTGCAAACTGGAAGAATCCCAACGGCGGATATTTCATAAGCCTTTACGTTATGCCCGGCACTGCAAAAGAAGTTGGCAGACTTTGCAAAGAAGCAGGTGTTGTACTCACCTGTGTTGGTGCAACTTATCCTTACGGCATTGACCCTGACAACAGCAACATCCGCATTGCACCCACATTCCCTGAGGTTGACGAGCTCAACAAAGCAGTTGAGATTCTTTGTGTCTGCATCAAGCTTGCAGCAGTAAATGCTCTTTTGGGTGAATAATTTTTAGGAGAATTGATTTGTCACTTTACGAAGTACGACAATTTAATAACTTCCCCGAGCTTATTAATTCAAGTGTCGACTGTTTTGGTAACAGCGTTGCCTTTTCTCAAAAAAAGGGCGATGCTGTTGTTGACTTTACCTATAAACAGTTTAAAGCAGCCGTTATGTCTTTAGGGTCATCGCTACGAAAAATGGGCTTTGCAGACAGCAGGATTGCCCTTTGTGCAGCAAACAGCATAAATTGGTGCATATCATATATGGCAGGTGCAATTTATTGCCGTTCAATCGTTCCTATTGATAAAGAGCTGACAGGTGAAAACATTATTTCAACCATAAAAAAGGCAGATGCCAAAGTTTTAATAACTGATTTAAAAACTTGTAAAAAGCTCCCCTGTTGTGAAGGATTAACCGTTATCGGAATTGACTTTGAAAATGAAACGGTAAAGCCATTGAGTGAATTTCTTAATAAAAACGACGTATTTCCTATGCCGGTGAAAGAAACAGGTGCTCCTTCAGTTATGCTTTTTACCTCAGGCACAACCGGAAAGTCCAAGGCAGTTATATTGAGCCAAGAAAATATCTGTTTTGATATTTCGGCTGTAATGAAAATAGTTAAAATTAACCATGGAGAAAGAGTTTTATCACTTCTTCCGTTACATCATACTTACGAATGCTCAATATCTTTCCTCTGCTGCTTTTATGCAGGGGTAAACATTTGCTTTGGCGGAGGAATAAAAGATATTTATAAAGATTTTAAGCTTTTTGCTCCACACGCATTGGTGCTTGTTCCGTTGATTTTAAAGGGATTTGCTTCAAAATTTAAAAAACTCCCCTCTCTCCCCGATAAAATGCTCAAAAAGAGAGTACTTGACTTTTTCGGAGGCAACCTTCGCCTTGTGGTCTGTGGTGCTGCACCAATTGAAAGTGATGTATTAAAAGAGGTTTCAAGATTTATTCCGACAATCATTCAGGGCTACGGACTTACTGAATGTTCGCCCATTGCACTTTGTAACCCTGATTTTGATTTTACAATGGATTCTGTGGGCAAGCCTTTGCCCGGAACTCAGGTAAAAATCCTAAACCCCGATGAAAACGGAACGGGTGAAATCTGTGTCAAGGGCGATATGGTAATGATTGGCTATTATGACGGTGAAACCATCAACGATGTGCGTGACAGCGACGGCTGGTTTCACACAGGTGACCTTGGATTTTGCGACAAAAAAGGTAACTACCATATCACAGGCAGACTCAAAAACATTATAGTTACACCCAACGGCAAAAACATTTACCCCGAAGAGCTTGAATTACAGCTTGGTGAATTTAAAGAAATTACCGAAGCTATGGTTTATGAGGGTGTTGACCAACGTGGCTCTGCCGCTGTATGCGTTAAGGTTGTTACCAAAGCAGACAGTGCAAAGGTGCAAAAAATCATTAAAAAAGTTAACAGCAAAAACGCACCGTACAAAGCTATCAAAGGCTTTGAAATATGCGAAGAATTACCTAAAAACACATCATACAAAATCATCCGTAATAAATAAGTTAACCTCCTCATATTTTTAAATGAGGAGGTTGTTTTATGAAAAAGAATAAAAAGAAGCGTTCCGTATCAAAAAACGGAAACACAAATCTGATAAAAGCAATTCTTACAGGCTCTGTGGCAGGGATTGTAAGCTTTTTTGCCCTGACTGCTATTTTGGCTTTATTGGCATATAAACAAGATTTTGAAGATAATTATTACACGGCACTTATACTTTTTTCAAGCGGTGTGAGTGCATTTGTAAGCGGTTTTGCGGCAGTGTTACCAGTTAAACGCAACGGACTTGTGTTGGGACTTTTAAGTGTGTTGCCGGTATTTCTTATAATAATTGCTGTATCATCGGTAGTGAGTCGTACGGGCGTAGGTCTTTTCGGTTGGATTGCATTGGGAATAATGCTTGTATCAGGAGCAGTGGGCGGAATTGTTGCTGCCAACAAACGCAAAGGAGTAAAAATCAAATAACTGTTGAATAAGTTTTAAAAAAGTGTTAGAATGATTAAAGCAGTTAAAAAGAGGTTTTGAAATGAAAAAAGCAGATTTAATTAAAAAAGCCAATTCAATAGTTCCGTCAAAGCAACAGCTTGAGTTCGCTGATATGGAATTCATCGGGCTTATTCATTACGGAATGAATACATACACTAACTCAGAAGAAGGAACAGGCAGAGAGCCTGAAAAGTATTTTAATCCCCCTGAGCTTGATGTTAAACAGTGGGTACGCACCTGCAAAAATGCCGGAATGAAGGGACTTATATTAACCGTTAAACACTCTGACGGATTTTGCATCTGGCCGTCCGCTTTTACTGAGCACACCGTTAAAAACAGCCCTTGGCTTGATGGTGAAGGTGACCTTGTAAAAATGGTGAGTGATGAATGCTGTGAGCAAGGCTTGAAATTCGGCATTTACATTAACCCTCAGGATAAGCACGAAAAAACATTCGGCACAGAAGAATATAACACATTTTTCAAAAACATTCTCACAGAGCTTATGACAAATTACGGTGAGATTTTTTGCGTGTGGTTCCCTCGTGACACAAGCACAGATTTTCATTACAACTGGGCTTCATATTATGAAACCATCAGAAATCTTCAGCCCGATGCCGTTATCTGCTCCTGCGGACCTGACTTCCGTTGGGTGGGCAACAAGGGCAATGTTATGAGGAGTCAGGAATGGAGTGTTGTACCTTTCGATTTACTTAACAATGCCCCGTTACAAAAACTTGTTGAACCTGATTTAGGCAGCCTTAAAAGGCTGAAAAAAGCAAAAGAGCTTGTATGGCTCCCTCCTGTTACCCTCACTTCTATCAGACCGAGATGGTTTTATCACAAAGAGGATGAAACCGATTTGAAGATGCTTTCTAACATTCTTGATATATACTTCCGTTCGGTGGGTAACAACGGCACAATGATTTTGAGCATTCCCCCGTCACACCTGGGAGTTATTGACAAAAAGGATGTTGAGTCATTGAGAACTCTCGGCGCACAGCTTAACATTGAATTCAAGACAAATCATGCTGAAGACGGTGAATTTTCAGCCACAAGCGAGCGTGACGATCTTCACGGTGCGCATATGATAAAAAAGGAAAACGGTTATTGGCACAGCGGAGAAGTGAACAAAAAGACCGTTTTAGAGGTTGATATGGGCGAGGTTAAGTTTATCAACAAGGTTGTACTTGGTGAAAACACTGCAACAGGTCAACAGATTGAAAAGTTTAACCTTTACTATTATTTTGACAAAAAGTGGAAAAAGATTTATTCGGGCAACACAATCGGCAGAAAGAAAATCTGCAACCTGCCCGAAATGAATGCAAGAAGAATTAAGCTGGAAATTGTGAAAACAAGAGAGTTTGCAACAATCAAGACATTTGAAGTGTATTAAAAAACAAGCAGGATTGAACTCAATCCTGCTTGTTAATTTTTATTTAAGGGCAGGTACTCAGACCGTGCATTACCGTTTACAAGTTATAGTAGTAAAAATAAACTGCATTTTTGTCAGGAGCAAAGTATAAATCAAACGGTTCTGAATATCCTTGAGTCATTTTCTGAAAATACTCATCAGAAACGAAATACTTGTTGTTTGCAAGAAAATTTTTCATAGTATCTGACACATTCACATCATAGTAATACGGGTTACCCTTACTTTCTCTCCACTGAAAATTTTCAAGCAGATAATCGCAATATTCCTCACTGACAATTAACTTGCCGGACATACTTGATTCCAACACAAAGCCCACCGTACCGGCTTCAACGCACCATTCACAATCAGCCGAAACAATAGGTACATCCTCAAAATATGGCATCAGGTATTTCACTTCTTCAACATCAGTCACCTTTTGAGGAACATTCACGTATAAAACGGCGCCGATAATCGGAATTAACACAAAAACCGTAAATACACAAGCAAGACCTAAAATAATTTGCTTTGACTTTTTCATTGAAAACTCTCCTTACAATATCTGTCATTTAATTATTAGATAAGAATTTTCAATAAACGTTACAAAGTTTTCACAAATCCTCAGCTCTTCACTTAAACATCCTCCTTTAGGCAAGGAGGGCACTGGTTACAGTTTATTCTGCTATTTATCTTCCTCATAAGAATACATTTTGCTGATGATATAAACGGGGCGGTTTTTTACCTGAACATAGACTTTTGCCAGGTATTCACCGAGAATACCAATACAAAGAAGCTGAAGTCCGCCGAACATAAGAATTAAGGCCACGATGCTATCATAACCGGCAACATCCACACCCCAGACAAAATGCTTGATAATGATAATCAATGTGTAAATTATTGAGGCAAAAAAGGCAAGTGTACCGATACCTGTTGCAAATTTAAGTGGTGCTGTGGTAAATGAAATTATACCTTCCATAGCATACTTAAACAGCTTCCACACATTCCAGTTAGATACTCCGCTTTCACGCTCCTGCACTTCGTAGGGAATAAACTTTGTGTTAAAGCCTACCCAGGAGAAAATGCCTTTTGAAAAACGATGATACTCGGTCATATTAAGAATGGCTTCGACCATTGAACGGCGGAAGGTTCTGAAATCACTTGCACCTGATACAAAGTCAACCTCAGTTACTTTATTGATGAGCTTATAAAAAGCGTTTTTAAGAGTTATCATCATTTTTGATTCTTTACGCTCTTCCTGATATGCGGCTACGCAGTCATATTCTTCGTTTTCATCGAGGATATTTACCATCTGCAAAGCTACCTCGGGGCGCTGCTGCAAATCGGCATCAATCACGCAGACATAGTCACCCTTGGCATTGGAAAGGCCTGCATACATAGCCGCCTCTTTACCAAAATTGCGTGAAAAGCCGATAACCTTAATGTTGGACTCCTTATGCTCATCGTACAGTTTTTTGAGCTGTTTCAGAGTGTTATCTTTGCTGCCGTCGTTTACAAAAACAAATTCATAAGAAAAATCTGAGCCTGAAAATGCTTTGACGGTTTCGGTATAAAATTTTTCTACATTATCCTGTTCATTATAGCAAGGAACAACAAGTGATAATTTCATTGGAATCTCCCCTCGGAATGAGTATTATATAATTACAGTTTACACCATATCATTGGTTTTAGCAAGGATTATTTGTCGTTGGTGATATTACCGTCACCATTTATCGGGATTGCTTCACCGAGATAAGTCGGCTCGGGCTTTATAATACAATAACCAAAATCTTTGACCCTTGCGGCAAACTCCCTAACATTATTATAAATTGCTTTGCCGTAATTGCGTAAATCGGATGAAACACCGTAGGCTTCAAGCCCCAACGATTCGGCACAGTAAATTGCCCTTGACAGATGATAACCCTGAGTTACAATTATAATTTTGGTTGCACCAAAGACCTCTTTGGCTCGGTACATACTCTCATAGGTAGAAAAACCTGCGTGATCCATGAATATGTTTTCACTCTCGACCCCCTGCTCAATGGCGAAGTTTTTCATAACATTAACTTCATCATAGTCTTTTCTGCCGTGGTCGCCGGACATAAGGATTTTAGGTGCAGCTCCGTTACTATAAAGGTCAATGCCTACCGATAGCCTGTCCTCAAGCATATGGCTCGGTGTGGTTTCACTCCACACAAGGCAACCGAGAACGAGAATGCAGTCCACATCCTCTAATTTTGCTGCTTCTTCCACGGTGAGAATTTTCTTTTTGGCTGAACATACCATCAAAGCATTAACACCAACGACAAATGCACCAATCAAAATACAAATTACAAGAAAAACAGCTACAATCTTTTTTAACTTCATAAGACAAGCCCCCTGTTTTGTTTTTTCCATTTTACAACAGAAAAAGACAACTAACAAGGGACTTAACAAAATCTTTATAAAATTTTAATCATTCATTTTTTTACCGTATTTAAGCTGATTGACAACAAAGCCAAGCAAAAGCAACACAGCTATTGCCGGGAGTAACGGTATTGCAACAAGCACAAGGAGAATAAGAGCAATAAGAACACCCATTCCCTTTTTGCTTTCAATGGTAGATTTTTCAACAGGGAACATTTCAAGAAGCTGTTCCTTGGTTGGATAAAGTGGCAAAACAGCATCTTTTGACGGGATACCCTGCTTATAAAGAAGAGGCTCAACCATTGAACGGATGCTTTGAGTACCTTTAAGGAACTTGCTCACAGGCATACCGATTGTTTCAAGGAAAGAATCGATAATCGCAAGCAAGCCCATTGTGATTTTGTAATAAGGTGTGTCGGGGGTGTATACACCGTCACCTGCGTAAAGATTCATAGGCAGAGTGATTGCAAAGTCCACTACCCTTTCGTCCTTAATATGAGCATAATCCTCAGGGTGTAAGCCTGTTTCTTTTTTAGTCCATTTTGCAACCGTACCCACCTTAAGATTTCTGAACCATTTTGCAAAAGGCTTGATAAGCCATCCGATTTTGTAAATCAGCTTTTTCTTAACTGAAAATGCCTGCACCTTTTCGGCTAAATCGTCCATGTCAGTTGCGGCGGCATCAATAACATTTCTTATCATACCGAAGAATTGATCTTCAAGGTGCTGAGGAAGTGCCTTACCGTTAAAGGAGAGATTATTATCTTCATCAACTCTGACAGTTTGAATATCCAGGGTTTCTGCCTCAGGGTCAAGAGTAACGCGACGGTAATAGCCCGGATAACCTACAGGAGAAGTGGTGCTGATTGCGTAAAACGGATTGCCCTTTTCACTAAACATATATGAAATGTCATGAACATGGGAGTGACCCGTAAATATGAAGCTGACGCCCAAATCCGCAAGCTGTTCACGGCGAAGGGCATGCTCACCCATCATATCATTTTTGCCGATAATTGAATAAAACTCTGACGGTGAAATTATGGGGTGATGTGTCATCATAATAACCTGCTGGTCATTTTCCCTTGCATCCTTCAGCTGAAGAGCAATCCACATAAAAAGCTCGTCAGAAAATCCGCTTGCACCCCTTAAGTTTTTATCATCATTAAGGGCAAACAGACGGTAGCCATCTTCAAGCTGAACAACATAAGACATGCTTTGTTTATGAAGAGCGATAGCCTCATCCATACCGAATTCACGGTACATTTCATAAAGCTCTTCACGCTTGGCACAGTCAATTTTAAAGACCTCGTCCTCTGTGTAGCAGTTGGTTTTGCCGTCATCCTGATAATCGTGAGTGGCGGTGATTGTGTAAACCCTTTTACCTGCCGCTTTTAATGCTCTGCAAAGGTTAATAAAGCCCTCGTGGGAAGAATATTCACCGTTTGAAGTGGTATCACCGCCCATGAGAATGATGTCGCTTTTATCGTCCTTAGCCATCTGTGCAAAGGCGGCGGCAAGCACCTTGGGACTATCTTTCATCAGGAGCTGGCTTTTGGAGTTGGCATAGTTATATGACTTTGTGTCAACACCATTTTCTTTTGCGTAATAATGAAGGTCGGTTATAACCGTAAAAGTAAGTGGAGCTTTTGACATAATAACCTCCGATTATTTAGCCTGAGCAAGTGTGCCTGCCTCTTCACGACGCTTCATAAGCTCGGCTGTGATATGTTCCTTTTTCTTACCTACAAGGTCGTAGAAAATAATCGGAACAGCCTGACCGAGAACGAAAATAGCAGGAATAATTGTATAAATCATAAGGAATTTATCGAGAGTTTCAGGGCTTTGGTCAACATAAGCAACATTTGCATCGGTTGATGCAACATATCCTGACCAGGTGAACACAAGGAATGCACCGAGGGATTTAGTGAATGCGGCGGCAATTTTCGCAAAGAGGCCGATACCGGCATAGCAAAGGCCTTCCTGACGCTTGCCTGTGTTGTATTCAATTTCGTCAATACAGTCGGCAATCATAACATTCGGTGTGATGTTGGTATTACCGTGCTGAAGACCAACGAAGAAGTTGATAATAAGGAAAGGAATAACAAGTGCACTTGAGAAGCCAACAACCTTTGTAACTGCAAAAAGGATTGCAAGCATTGATGCACCGTAAACACAACAGATGATAAATGTACGCTTTGTATCATATTTTTTAAGAAGAGCTTTAACAAAAAGCATACCCACAGCCGTTCCGATACCCATCGGAAGGAGAAGACCGATTTTAAGGTCCTTATCGCCAAGGAGATAAATTGCAATATAAAGGCTTACGGTTGAATAAACGCCTCTGCCGAAGCCAGCTAATTTAATGAGAGCAACCATAAGAAGGTTTTTGTTGGTGAAAACAATCTTTATACTTTCTCTGATGCTAACCTTTTCCTGGGTGTAAGGCACACGCTCTTTTGTGTTGAAAGCCATAACGAAGAGGAAAATCAATGCACCTGCAACACAGACGAAGGTTGAAACCTGAAGGTCCATACCACTTGCTTCTGCAGTTTCAAATCTTTCTTCACCCATTATCGCTTTTAAAATAAGACCCACAACAAGAAGCACCACCATACCACCGGACTGACCGACAGATTTGAAAATGCTGGCAACAGAAATGGCATCGCCACGCTCTTTAGGGTTAGGTGTAATAACAGAGCCGAAACAACCCGCAGGGCTTTCAACGCAAACGGCAATTGCGGTATAAAGGCAATATGTAACCATCATCCAAGCTATGGCTGAAAACTCGCTTGAAACCTTGGGAGCGAAGAAAACAAGAACAGATGCAATTGACATGGGAACAATACCGTAAATAATCCACGGGCGGATTTTGCCCCATTTGCTTTTTGTTCTGTCAACACGGAAACCGACAATAATTTCCATAACTGCACCCACAATACCTGCAACGAACATAACTGTGGTAATTGCTCCTGAAATAAAATCAGGTGAAAGGCTTGTGCCTTTAAATGCAAAATCCTTAAAATATGTGCTTGCGTAGTCAGGCATCCAGCCTGTGAGAAGAGCAAGACCGAAAAGACCTATACCATAGGCAAAAATTTCTTTTTTATCAAGATACTTTTTCATTATGTAACTCCTTATTTATTAAGCTGGTGGAAGAGCTTTTTATTAGTTTTATAAAGCTGAGTATATACATTATAGAATTTATTATACTCCTCATGCTTTTTCATATCGGGTTTAAAAGATTTTTCGATAGCGATAAGCTTTTTGGCAGACTGAATGTCTTTTACAACACCGAGACCTACGGCTGTTACAACGGCAGCACCTGCAGCACCGACATTATGTGGTTCAAATGGAACCTCAACCTTTCTGCCTAAAATATCAGCAAGAATCTGACATACAACATCACTTCTTGCACCACCGCCTGCAAAACGAACAACTGATGAAGTTTCAACCTTTTTATCCTGAGTTTCAATAAACCAGCGAAGATGGTATGATACACCTTCAATAACAGCTCTTACAAGTTCAGCTTTGCCTGTTTCAAGATTGAGGTTGAAGAACATCCCTCTTGATTTGGGATCTTCAAAGGGGCAACGGTTACCGTGAAGCCACGGAGCAAAAATAACACCGTCACTGCCCACATTAACCTCACTTGCCGCCTTACCCATACAATCAAAGGTATCAAGAGCAGTTTCGTGAGAAGCATAAAGACCAAGGCGGTCACTTACAACATTGTTTTTGACCCATTCATAGCATTTGCCTGCTGTTTCAAGCTCAGCAAAGTATAAAAATCTGCCCTTATCAGCACCGACAATAGCGGCAATCATAGCATTGGTGTCAACAACACTCTTGGTTGTAACAGTTCCTGCCCAGCCGGAAGTGCCCCAATAAAGATGAGTTTCACCGGGAGCAACTGCACCTGAAGCAACGCCTATAAGCGAAGCATCTCCGCCGCCGCCGAAAACAGCCGTGCCTGCCTTGAGGCCAAGCTCCGACGCGGCCTTAGCTGTGAGCTCGCCTACTTTAGCTGTGCAATCTTTAATTTCGGGCAGATGTGCCATATTAACACCCAGCATATCGCAGATAGGCTTGCTCCAGCATTCCTTTTTGATATCATAAAGAAGGGTTGCAAACGCTGAGTCGGGAGTCATAACAAACTCCCCTGTCATTTTGCAGATAAGGAACTCCTTAACATCAAGCCACTTATGAGCGCGCTTGAAATTTTCAGGCTCGTTTTCTTCAACCCATTTATATTTCCATACCGGGTCCTTAACGCTTGCGGCAACTGCACCTGTTATGGCAAGGGATTTCAGAAGCTTAAATATATTTGCGCCGGCAATCTGCGGACCGTGAGCTATACCCTTTCTAAGCTGTTCAGTTGCACGCTGGTCCATATAGCTCATAGCTCTGCGGACAGGCTCACCGTTTTTATCGGTTAAAACAAGACCTTGCATCTGTGAGCAGAAAGATACACCTTCTATCTGTTCAGGTGAAATACCTGAATCAGCAAGCACTTCACCTGTTGTTCTGCACATTGCGTGCCACCATTCACTCGGGTCCTGCTCTGCTCCGCCACCGTCGAGAACATACAGATTATAGCCTGCAGAAGCACCTGAAACCAATTCAATCGTATCACTAATTGAAAAAATGCAGGTTTTAACACCCGTTGTGCCGATGTCATAGGATATTGCATATCTGAGTTTACCCATAAAAAACCCTACCTTAATAAAAATTTAACAAAAATGTCTTTATTTTTCAGAAAAAGTATTGTATAATGTACTGGATACATTATATGTTAGATTTTAACAAACTTTTTGTATTTTTTCAATATACAAATGTTACGAAAAACTAAAACATAATTACATTTTCTGAATAAAGGAGAGATTTTTATGTCAGATTACGCAATCAAAGACTACCTTGATGCCAAGGAAGTCACCCATCAGCTTGATGAGCTTATCAAAAAGCCGGTTTATTCAATTGACCCTGATGAGCTTGCCAAGTACGAAAAAGAATACTTCGATGCAAAGTGTTCAAAAAGTAAGGCAATGATTGAAGAAGCCAAGCAGATTATCCCCGGCGGTGTTCAGCATAACCTTGCATTCAACCATCCTTTCCCCCTTGTATTCACAAAGGCTGAGGGCAACAAGCTCTATGACGCTGACGGCAATGAATACTATGACTTCCTTCAGGCAGGCGGCCCCACAGTTTTGGGCAGTAACCCTCCCGAGGTAAGAGAAAAGGTTATTGACCTTCTTAACACCTGCGGCCCTTCAACAGGTCTTTTCCACGAATATGAATATAAGCTTGCAAAGAAGATTTCTGACAGCATTGAATCAGTTGATATGTTCCGTATGCTCGGTTCAGGTACTGAAGCTTGCATGGCAGCTATCCGTGTTGCAAGACTTGCCACAAAGAAAAAGAACATCCTTAAAATGGGCGGTGCTTACCACGGCTGGAGTGATCAGTTAGGTTACGGTATCCGTATCCCCGGCTCAAAGTTCACTCAGGCTCACGGTGTTCCCCTTTATATGTTCAGACATACTCAGGAGTTCTTCCCCAACGACCTTAATGACCTTGAAAAGAAGCTTAAGTTAAACCAGCTCACAGGTGGCACAGCTGCTGTTTTCATTGAGCCTGTTGGTCCTGAAAGCGGTACTCGCCCTGTTGACTTCGACTTTAACAAGGGTGTTGAAAGACTTTGCCGTAAATACGGTGCACTTCTTATCTTTGATGAAGTTGTTACAGGTTTCCGTATCGGTATGGCAGGTGCTCAGGGCTTCTACGGTGTTTCACCAGACCTTACAATCTTCGGTAAAGTTATCGCAGGCGGTTACCCCGGTGCAGGCGGTATCGGCGGTAAGAGAGAATATATGAAATATCTTGGTGCAGGTCTTGACGGTGCAGTTAAGGTTAAGAAAGCATTTATGGGCGGTACACTTGCTGCTACACCTATCTCTTGTGTTGCAGGTTATTACACCCTTTGCGAAATCGAAAAGCAGAAGGCTTGCGAAAAGGCCGGTGAAATGGGCGATTACCTTACAAAGGGACTTCAGGATATTATTAAGAAATATAACCTTCCCTTCGTTGCATTCAACCAGGGTTCAATCTGCCACCTTGATACAGTAGGTACAATGCACTTCTCAATCGACTGGTCAAAGGTATGGCAGATTCCGGGTGTTCTTGATGCCACAAACGTAAGAAAGAAAGAAATGACCCACATGGGTGCTGCATATATGGCAGAAGGCCTTGTTACCCTTGCAGGCAGCCGTCTTTACACAAGCGCTGCTTACACTAAGGAAGACATTGACGATGCTCTTTCAAGATTTGACAGAGTATTCAGCAAGTGCAGACAACTTTAATTTTAAGCGGAGAAATAATCATTATGGATATTTTACAAGCTAAACAGACAGTTATTGATGCCGGCAAAGAGCTTCTTGCTTGCGGACTGATTGTAAGAACATGGGGTAACATCAGCTGCAGAATCAATGACACTCAGTTTGTTATCACCCCAAGCGGAAAGCCTTATGAAGGCCTTACCCCTGACGACATTGTTGTTGTAAATATTGAAGATTTGAGCTACGAAGGCAACATTAAGCCATCAAGCGAAAAAGGCATTCACGCTGACTGCTACAAGGCAAGAAATGATGTTAACTTTGTTATACATACTCATCAGTCAAATGCTTCTGCAGTTTCAATTCTCAAAAAAGACATTATTAACGACGTTGGATCAGATCTGCTCGACATGGTTATCCCATGTGCCGAGTACGGTCTTCCCGGTCAGCCTAAGCTCCGTCAGGGAGTAAACGATGTTTTGGCAAGAAGTGACTCAAAGGCAATTCTTATGGCTCACCACGGTGCAGTGTGCATGGGTGCTGACTATGCTGAAGCTTTTGCCGTTGCCAACGAGCTTGAAAGAGTTTGCGGCGAATATATTGATTCAAAATATAAACGCCCCAAATATAAGCACAATGTTGTTGCTTCCAAGAGTGAGTTCAAAGACGGTGTAATTCACTTCACCGATGATTTTTGGGACACTGATTTTGACCCCGAAAGCCTTACAATGCCACCGGAACAGTGCATTCACAGAGATATTTATAACGCTTATCCGAAGGTTAAATATATCATTCACTGTGCTGATGACGATGTTGTTGAAGCTTCTTCAACAGGCAAAAAGGTTAAGCCATATCTTGATGACTTTGCTCAGCTTGTGGGCATCAACCTTAAGTGTGCAAGTGAAGAAAAGCAGCTTATCAAAAAGCTCAGATTCAGAAACGGTGTTCTTCTTAAAGACAAGGGCGGTTATTGCTGTGCTAACGATGAATACAATGCAACTGCTGTTGAAATTGTTATGAAAAAGAACTGCAAGGCAATGCTCGATACCCAGAACATCGGCAAAATCAAGCCTATTAAGCTTCATGAATGCTTGCTTATGAGAATTGTGTATAAACTTAAATACTCAAAACAGGCTGATAAATAAAAATCATCCCACCGAGCAATCGGTGGGATTTTTTGTTGATTTGTGTGAAGTTTTATGTTAGTATAAAGAGGATTCAAAGGAGGTTTTAAAAATGTTTTTTACTCAGTATCATCAAATGCTTGACGTTCTTCATTTTGGCACTAAAGAACCGAGGGCATATTACATTCCATTCTGCAACAAAGAAAATGCACTCACAAAAAAGCGTGAGGATTCCTGCAGATTTACCCTTTTATCGGGTGAATGGAAATTTAAGTTTTTCAATAACGTTGCCGATGTTACAGCCGATTATGTAACAAAGGATTTTGATACACAGAGCTGTGATGACATCACTGTTCCCCGTTGCTGGCAAACATACCCCGACAGAGGTTATGATGAGATTCAGTACGCCAACCTTGAATATCCGTTTTCAGTTGACCCACCCTACACCCCTGACGAAAATCCTTGCGGAGTTTATTTCAAAGACGTTGTTCTTGATGAAATTGCCGATAAGGTTTACATTAACTTTGAGGGTGTTTCTTCCTGCTTCTATCTTTATGTTAACGGTGAGTTTTGTGCTTACAGTCAGGTAAGCCACTGCACAAGTGAAATTGACATTACAGATAAGCTTGTCACAGGCAACAACCGAATTACCGTTATGGTAGTTAAATGGTGTGACGGCTCTTACCTTGAGGACCAGGACTATTTTAGACTTTCAGGCATTTTCAGAGACGTTTATCTTCTTGCAAGACCTGAAAACCATATTGAAGACATTAAGGTTGACACTTGTTTTAACGATGATTTTTCAAAGTGCGACATCAGCGTTGTTTTAACCGGCAAGGGTAAATATCAGTTCCTTGACAGCGACAAAAACATTGTTTGCGAAGGCGAATTTGATTCAAAGTTTAATTTTACCGTTGACTCCCCTGTTCTCTGGAACGCTGAACAGCCTTACCTTTACACTCTTTTAATTGAGTGTGAGGGTGAATTTATCGCAATTAAAACAGGCCTTAAAAAGATTGAAATAAAAGACAAAAAGCTTCTTATCAACGGTAAGCGTGAAATCCTCAGGGGTGTTAACCGTCACGATGTTCATCCTGTTACTGGCTGGGCAGTTAGTGAGGAAGATATGCTTGAAGACCTTTACATAATGAAGCGAGCAAACATTAACTGCATTAGAACATCACACTACCCCAACGACCCGAGATTCTGCGAATACTGCAATGAGCTTGGTTTTTATGTTGTTGACGAGGCCGACCTTGAAACCCACGGTATGGGATACAACACTAAGGAAGATTGGGACTGGACAAGATGGTCTTCACTTTCAAACTCACCCGATTGGAAAGAGGCTTATGTTGACAGAGCAAAGCGTCTTTTTGAAAGGGATAAAAACTCAGTTTCTGTTATTATGTGGTCCCTTGGTAACGAAAGCGGTGCAGGCGTTAACCACAGAGCGATGAGGGAATATATTAAGTCCCGCCGTGCCGATGCACTTGTTCACTACGAAAACAGCCACCTTGAGTTTAAGGCTGTTCCCGAAGGGGAATGCTTTGCTGACATCTCCGATGTCGAAAGCCGCATGTATGCAGGTGCGGATTACATTGAAAACTATCTCAAAGAAGGCAAATATGACAAGCCTTTCTATATGTGCGAATATGTTTGTGCTTCTTCAACAGGTGAGGTTTACAAATACTTTGATTTGGTAGATAAGTTTGAAAACTTCTCCGGCGGTTGCGTTTGGGAATTTGCAGAGCATGCACTGAAACTCCTCAACGATAAGGGCGAAATGCAGTATTTCATTCGCCGTGACTGTGAATATATCAACTCAACTGAAATGGGCGGTGCTCACGGTGTAGTAAACACTGACCGCACACTTCGCCCCGGTTATTTTGACCTTAAGAAATGTTATGAGCCTTTCTGCGGCGAATACAAAGACGGCACAGTTACTGTTTATAACAAGAGAAGATTTGCCGATTTAAGTGATTTGTATGTTGAATACACAGTCAACGCAAACGGCAAAGAAATTCTTAAAGGTGAAATTTCTAATCTTGATATTGCACCTATGTCAAATGCTGAATTTAAGCTCTTTGATGCCGATGAAATCAAAGAAAAGAGCAACTGCTTCCTTACTCTTTCGTTTAAGTTAAGCTCAGATAAGCCTTGGGCTAAAAAGGGATATGAGCAAGGATTTTTGCAGTTTGAATTGGGCGAAAACTGTAATTCAAAGGGCATTGAAGTTCAAAGCAACGCTGTTAATGCAGAAGAAAATGAGCGTTATATTACCGTTGCAGTTGGCAATACTGAGGTAACATTTGACAAAATTTACGGTCAGGTTTGCTCATTTAAAAAGTCAGGCAAGGATATTATCAAAGAGAACATCTGCTTTGACATTTTCCGCCCTGAGAGCTATAACGGCGGTTATGACAAGTGGATGCTTGAACGTTTTGATAAAATCAAGCAAAAGACATATTCCTGTACCCTCAAAGAGGCAACTGACGAAAAGGCAGTTATTGAAGTTGTGCTTGCTCTCGGCTCACATTCAAGACCTCCCGTTATTAAGATGACTGCTTTGTGGAGCGTTCTTTCTGACGGAAGCGTTAATGTTAAGTGTGATGTTAAGGTGAGAGAAAATGCACCGTCACTTCCCCACTTCGGCTTGAAGCTTGTACTTCCCAAAGAATTTGAAAATGTGGAATACTTCGGCCTCGGTGAAAAAGAAAGCTATCCCGATAAGGTTAAGGCTTGGAAAGCAGGTCTTTTCAACACCACTGTTACCGATATGTATGAAAGCTACTTCGTTGCTCAGGAAAGCTCATCAAGAGGCGGCACTCGTTGGGCTGTTGTATCTGACGGTGACACAGAGCTTCATATAAACAGTAATTCACACAACAATTTCAGCTTCAAGGCAATCCACTATTCCACTGAGGATATAAGAAATGCAAGATATTTCTACAATCTTCCCGAAACTGAGAACACATACCTCACCATTGACTATAAGACTAACCCCATATCAACAGAGCGTGAAGAGCTTGTTTTCAATGAAAAAGAATTCAGCTGTGAATTTAACATTTTAGCTATATAAACATTAAAGCCCTCGACCGAAGTCGGGGGTTTTTTCACCAAAAAGACTTACACATAAAAACACCGACAGACTTTTTCAAATCCGTCGGCTTCACTTATTTGACTTACTGCCCACTTGTAAATCCTTTCAGACAATGCCTCTTTGGCTTAAAATGTGCGTGTGACAGGGTCAAAATAAGATACAAAAAATAAAAAAGTGCGCAGCCGAAACCACGCACTGAAAAACGATGCTTGATTTCTGTTGCGACACAGTTAGCCCAAATAGAGATAAACACCAAGACATACGTTTTTACCAACAGTATGTCTATTTGGACCAATATTAAACTGTGTCGCACAATTATTATATCACAAAAAAATCAAAAAGCAATATTTTTTCGGCTCCATTGTGTAAAGTCATTTCAGGCCGAACCGGTAGGAACAAAATGCATCGCACGCCCTCACCTCTTCACTTGAGCTTCTGCTTATTACTTCGTCTTCATCCCCCTCAGTCACTTCGTGACAGTTCCCCCTGAAGTATGGGGAGCCTGAAAACGGAGGATTTTTTTGGGTTCTCTTTGGCCGATGTGGGCATCGGCCACTACATTTCGTTCAATTCGTGAATTGACCCAACAAGTTACATTACACAAAGAAGCAAAAAACATCCCCAACCGAGGTTGAGGATGTTTTGATTAAAACATTATTTTTATTGTATGTTCGCCTATTCCTGTGTTGAGAGTTACCACTGAGCCTTGGCTGTTTTCGATGGGGGTAATTGTATATTCGCCGTCTGTTTCAATGCTCTTAATGGGCTTATGAGCAAAAATTTCGGTGGGGGCCTCATACGTTCTGTTCTGATTATAAGTAAGAGTGAATGATTCTTCCTCTCTGTTATGGCAATAGCTTGTGATTTCACCTGTAACGGCACGCGGGTAAGGTCTTGTAAGAACATCTTTAAAAAGCTCTGTTTCAAAAAGACCGCCGAAGTGCGCCCAGTAAGTATTACTCCACTTATAGTTGTCAAAAAGACCGAGGAGGAATTTTACGTGTGGGAACCATTCGTCGCCCTCTGAAAAGCCGCCCCACTCACCTACTATAACAGGAATACCAAGCCTTTCCTGAGAGCGTTTATGCTCGGCAAAAATTGAGCCTACACGATCATTGCTTGCGTATTTGTAAGCAGGGGTATCTACCATTAAATCGTAAGCGTGAGGCGTAAAAATTACATTGCCGTCGGGCTTACCGCCTACCTCAGGCACAGGGCAGGAATAAGGAATACCGAGATTTGAGTAATAGCTGTTTTCCATAATAAGGATTTTTTCCTTATCTGCCTCTCTGATAGCTGAAGAAACCTTTGAAATAAACGGAAAATATCTGTTAAGGTCAAAATCTTTGATTATGGCATCCCCTGCTGAGGTGATTTTGCGGAATACCTCAGAATTGTATAAATTGAGCACGGTTGCTTTTTCTTTGCTTAAAGCCCTTTTTATCAATTGAGCTTTACTCACTGATGAGTCCGTCAAAGTGGTTACAACCAGCTTTTTAATAAGACTGCGGAATACCTTACCACCCGATTTCCCGGGAAACGGCTCATTGAACATATCATAACCGATTACAGCAGGATGTGAGCCTAATTCGCTGACAACGAACTGCCACATATCGCTGAACCAATCCTGAAGACCTTTGCCGTGAACTTGTTTATTTTCCCAGAAATTGTCAAAAGCCTTATGAACAAATCGACGCCAGAAATAACCCTCTGCCCACACAAAACGAGTGGGAACAGGCTTGTATTTGCCTGTGTCTGTTGCCCAATCCGGTGCACCGTCACCGACACTTTCACCGTAATGTGAGAACAAGTCCTGATGCATATCCAGGTAAACATATATACCCTTCTTTTCACATTCATCAAGATAGGTACGTATTTTATTTAAATAATCGGTATTATATTTACCCGGCTCAGGCTCAACAGCATCCCAGGTTATACCCATACGAATCATATTGAAACCATGGGTATAAAGTGTATCTGCCAAGGTGCTGTCCCACGCAAGGTCATAGTCATGCTTGCCTGTATCTTTATTTGCTCGACCCTTGTCGCAGACATTCATACCGTTAAAAATACGTTCTCTGCCGTAAGAGTCGAGTATTTTTACACCCTTTGTGTATATTTTTTCCATAAGAGCCTCCTTATTTACGCTTGGCGGCCTTTTTTTCTTCCTTAAGCTTTGCTATGCGCGCCTCTTTTTCTGCCTGTTCACGCTCCTGCTGAGCAAGGCGTTGTTGTCTTGCAAGTTCAATGTTTGCTTTTGAGGCTTCATATTTCGCCAGAATATCTTCATAATGAGTGTAGTTCTCTTCGTCAGTAAGAAGCTTTTTAGCATCAAGATATGGCTTTGCGGCTCTGTTAAACTGAGCATGCTTATCCATTTCAGCTTTCTGCTGTTTTCTGCAGTCTTCTTTCTTTTCTTTGAATGCTTTAATTTCAGACTTGATTTCAGATGCTCTTGCAGAGTCCTTTTCTTTTCTTGCCTGTGAAAGCTCAATATAAAGTGCTTTCAGCTTTGAATCGAGCTCATCTTCAAGTTCAAACAATCCGTCAACAACACTGAAATCAGGCTGAACAAGCTGAGTGTCTTTATAATACTTCGCAACAGTTTTATGTGCTCTGATTTTATTACGAGCCATATTTACCATAAAAGTGCGGTATTCTTTTTCATCATCGTTGCCCTTAGGCAATGCCTTTGCAGCTTTAAGTTCCGCTTTAGCCTGAGCAAGGTCAATGTTGAGCATACCGTCAAGACCTTCGGAGCAAATCTTTCGGCTATATTCAAGCTGAGCCTTAACAGTGTCCGATGAGAACTTATCAAGCTCACGGCAAACGAATTTTGAAATTTCAATTTCTTCATTAAGGGCAATAGCTTCGGTATAAGCCTTTTTAGCTTTTTTGCGTTCTGCTTTATCTTTAATTGATTTATAGTCTTTCTTGGAAACTTCCTTTGGAGTAAGCACTGCTGTTTCACGAGCGTTTTTAACAATTTCAACAGCTTCAACAATTCTGTTATCATTAAGAACACCGTTACCATAGTCTTCAAAAAGCATACGAACCTGAAGCACACGGACAACTGATTTTTGCTTACGCTCGTTGAAGTCATACCAGAAATACGGCACAACATTTAAGAATGCACCCACACCTGCAACAATGACTAAAACCTGCAAAAGATTTAAAAGAACATCCGGGTCATAAAGAGCAGAATAAGCATTTGCGTAGTTATTCTGACCCTTTGCCAACTGCTCTGAAAGAAGCTCGCCTACTGTTTTACCGTCAGCAAGAACTCTGCCGAGGATTTCGGGGTTTGAAGTAACTGCTGCGGCATTTTCTTTGGTAATACCGCCTTTTTCGTAAATAAACGGAAGAACTGATGAAGTAATGAGAGTAATGATTGTGCCGATTGATGTAACGGTTGCAAACATACCGTCAATTCTTTCACCTGTTTTATATTGCTGATAATCTCTGATGTCCGCCTGAATTGACGGATTGAGAATATGGGCAAAAGAGCCCATAAGAGCATTGAACCAAAGGCAAAGCAGAACCATCCATATAGTTGATGAATTAAGCTCCTGAACAAAAGGTAATATTGCAAGAATAAATACAATATTAAACATATTGGTAACAACAAGAACCGCCTTTTTACCCCACTTTCTGATACAGAAGGGGGCTGCAAGCATACCCCACAATGAGGCATTACCGTAAAGGGCGTAAATCAAGCTGTATTGAGTGCCCGTGCAAGCACCACCGTAGTTGTAAAGCCAATACATAATATTGGCATATGCAAGCTCAAGGAAGCTTATCCAGCCCGCTAATGAAATAATCCAGAAATACTTGTTGCCTGCAACAGCACGAAGAGCATCAATGAATTTGATCTGAACAACGTGAGATTTTGCCTGAACAATTTTTTCTTCAGTGTATTTATAAACAACAATACAAAGAAGAATGCCCAAAACAGCAAGAATAGGATAAAGCAAACGGTAAACTCTTATATCTGTTGAGTTAGTGTGAAAAATGTGCTGAGCAATAAGAGGAGTAATGAGATTAACAACCGTTGGAGCAAAGGAATATACAATGCTCTTTACAGAAGCTACATCAGCACGTTCCTGAGTATTGGGAGAAAGAACATGAATGAGATTTTCATATCCGTCATAAAAGAAGTAATAGAAGAAATGCAAGATAAGGTTAAATAGAAGTATCAACGCACACTTTGCAACATAACCTGCACTTTCGCCAAAAATAACCCTATCACCAAAAAGACTTTCAAGCCATGAATACGGGAACCACACCATAGCTATACAGATAATTGCACTAGGGATTGCCATTGTAACTATGTATGGTCGGTATTTACCTGCTTTATTTCGAGTATTGTCTATTATGTTGGCCCTGATACCGGTCAGCGGAATGTTAGCAAGAACAGCGATAACATACATTATATACATATCCATCGCATCAACACCCAAAGCACTTGAAATGAGCGTGTTACCTGTTGCAAGCAAACAGGCTGTGCCCATAGTGATGATCATATAAGCACCGATACCGCCACCAGAATAAGCAGCGATTTCTTTAAAAGCCATATGTCTGCCCTCAGGCGGAGTGTTCCAATATAATCTGACCTGATCAATTAAGGTTGTAACCTTTTTCTTGAGTTCCAATCCATTACCTCCTTATAAAAATCAAGCCGATGACACTGCTGCCATCGGCTTAAAAAACGTGTTTTATTTAGCCGCTTTTGAATATTTTTTGTTCGTAACCATCTTTGCAACAAGAAGGAACGCTACGATAACAACTATGCTCAAAGGCAAGCAAATCCAAGCGTTCTGAACAAAGCCTGCAACTATAAACATTACAAATGAAACAACCGCAACGCTTATAGCATAAGGCATCTGAGTTGAAACGTGGTTAAGGTGGTTACACTGACCGCCTGCTGATGACATAATAGTTGTGTCAGAAATCGGTGAGCAGTGGTCACCGCAAACTGCACCTGCAAGGCAAGCTGAGATACCGATAATCATAAGCTCGGCGTTTTCATTTCCTGTGAAGATATAGGTAACGATTGGAATAAGGATACCGAATGTTCCCCAAGAAGTACCTGTTGCAAAAGCAAGGAAGCAAGCAACAAGGAAGATGATTGCGGGAAGGAGCTTATCAAGACCTTCAGCGGCATTGCTCATAACATCGGCAACGAAATATTTTGCACCAAGAGCAGATGTCATATTTTTAAGAGCAGTTGCAAATGTGAGAATCAAAATAGCAGGAACCATAGCGATGAAGCCCTTTGGAACTGCATCCATAGCTTCTTTGAAAGTGATAAGCTTTCTTGCTACAAGATAGAGAATGATGAAAACAAGAGCAATCATACCGCCCCAGGGAAGGCCGAATGTGGCATCTGTATTTGCAAAAGCATCGATAAAGCCGACACCATCCATAATTCCGCCTACATAAACAAGAGCAAATACGCTCACTGCAATTAAAACGATAATAGGAAGAATAAGGTCAATAACCTTGCCCTTTGATGAAACGTTTTCAACCTCAACTTCATTCTTTTCACCTGAAGTGTAAAGGTCGCCTTTGGTCATAGCGTTAAACTCGTGAATACGCATGGGACCATAATCAAACTTCATAAGTGTGATGGCAATGATAAATACGATTGAAAGAATTGAATAGAAGTTGTAAGGGATAGCACTGATGAAAAGCTTGAGACCATCACCCTCGGGAGCGTAGCTTGAAACTGCTGCTGCCCAGCTTGAAATCGGAGCAATCATACAAATGGGAGCTGCTGTTGCATCGATAAGGTAAGAAAGCTTAGCTCTTGAAACCTTATGTCCGTCTGTAACCGGGCGCATAACTGAGCCGACTGTAAGGCAGTTGAAATAGTCATCAATGAAAATGAGAACACCCAATGCCATTGTGGCAAGGATTGCACCTGCACGTGTCTTGATATGTTTCTGTGCCCATTTACCGAAGGCGGCAGAACCACCTGCTTTGTTAACAAGGGCAACAACTATACCCAACTGGACAAGGAAAATAAAGATACCTGCGTTACCGACAACAGCCTCCTGAAGGCCTGTGCCGATGAGGTCATCCATAGTGCCTGTAAATGAGAAGTTTGACGAAAGTAAAGCACCTGATAAAATACCGATAAAGAGTGAAGAGTAAACTTCTTTGGTGATAAGCGCAAGACCAATAGCGATAACCGGTGGAAGCAATGCCCACAAAGAAGCTCTGACGGCACCTTCGCCGCCGCAGGTTTCACAAGCAACCTCTTCAATAACACCTGTAGCACCGCAATCGGAGCAAGGAACAGTATCGAGAGATACACCTGAAATGCCGATGTAAGCCAACAAACTGATAATGGCAACGATGGCTACCGCAAGGATAATTTTTTTAGACTTTGTCATAAACATCCTCCTACTGAAAATTATATGAGACAACCGCCTCAATATACAAATAAAAGATAACACAGTTATCATTTTTTGTCAATATTTTTGGTATTTTTAAATAAAATAACCTCAGCCATTTGACTGAGGTTGTGAATTTTGCTGTTATTTAACAGAATTATACACTTTACCTGCCTCAAGGTTTTTTCCTTTTAAGCGTGCAAGCTCGCTGACAGTAACAAAAGCATAGCCTTCGTGCTGAAGCTTGTCCATAGCCATAATAGCACCGTCAACGGTTGAGCCGTATAAATCATGCATTAAAACTATTGCACCGTCGTGAGCATTGTTTATAATGTTTTCACATACTTTATCTTTATTTCTGTTTTGCCAATCGAGAGTATCAATGTTCCACATTATAACAGGAACACCGGCAGATGATTTAACTGTGTTATTATAACTGCCGTAAGGCGGACGCATAAGGGTTGGGTTGACACCAATAACTTTTTTGACCTCTTGGTTGGTTTTTTCTACCTGTTCCTTAACTTCTGCAGGTTTGAGCTTGGCAAGATTTTTGTGACTGTAAGTGTGTGAGCCGATTTCATTGCCCATGCTATAGGCACGCTTAAGGGTTGAAGCGTATTTGCTGACCCTGTCACCCACAACAAAGAAAGTTACACGTGCATTATATTTATCAAGGTTATCAAGAAGCTTGACTGTGTAGTTATTGGTAGGACCGTCATCAAAGGTTAAAGCAATAAGCTTTTTGTTGCCCTTGATTGAGTTAAGATAAGCTTCTCTGTCGGGATTATAAACCTGAGTTGTGGTTGGTTTGGTTGTTGTAACTTTTTGTTCCATAGCGGTTGTGGTTACTTTCTTTTTAGTTGTGGTCGGTTTTGGCTTTGTTGTTGAAGTTGTAGTAGTTTCAGTTGTCGTTATGGCAGTAGTGGTGGTAGTTGTTGTGGTTGTAGTCGTAGTTGTTGTCTGAGTGGTAGTTGCCGTTGTCTCTTGCACTGTTAACGGAATTTTTTTAGCAATGACCGCACAGCTTAAAACGGTTATCAGAACCAAAGCAAACGACACGACCACAAGCCATGTTTTTTTCTTTTTCGACATCATTATAATTATATCTCCCTATTTCGCAATGGTACTTATTATTCTAACACCGAATTATTTTTCAGTCAATAATATTTACAGGTTCTTTATAAATTATTGCAATTATTTGAAAACCGATATATAATGCAATTAACAATTATCGGAGGTATGTTATGAAATTCTCTTCTAAATTTATTTCAGCCACTAAAAAGTACAATACATATTTTGAGCACGTACCTGCTCCCCTTTTCAGAAAAGCATTTGAAATTGAAAAGGACATTGATTCAGCTGAAATCACAATCTGCGGATTAGGCTTTTACAAGCTTTATATAAACGGCAAGGATATTACAAAAGGTATGCTTGCACCGTACATTTCAAACCCTGACCATATTTTATATTATGACAATTACAACATCGCTCCTCTTCTCAAAAAGGGCAAGAATGTTATCGGCATTGTGCTTGGTAACGGTATGCTCAACTGCCCCGGCGGTGCTGTGTGGGAATTTGAAAAAGCAAGATGGCGCAGTGCTCCCAAGGTTGCACTCACTGCCGAGCTTCGTTTTGCTGACGGAGATTACGCTGAATTTGAATCTGATGAAAGTTTTAAGGTAAGCGAAAGCCCGATTTGGTTTGACGACCTGAGAAGCGGAGTTTTTTACAACGCACTTAAAGAACAAGACGGCTGGAACATATCTGACTTTGATGACAGCGATTGGGAAAACGCATTTTATTGCGAAGTTCCTCGTGGTGAAGCTCGCCTTTGCGAAGCGGACCCCATTGTTGCAAGCAAAAGAATGAAGCCTGTTGCAATTACCAAGGGCAAGCTTATTGATTATGAGCCCGAAAGAAAGCTTGACTGGACCAGCCTTGAAATACCGGAAACAACCGAGGGTCATATTTTTGACTTTGGTATCAATACCGCAGGTGTGTTTGAATTTAAAATCAGCGGTGCAACCCCCGGCACAAGAGTTGAATTTTTCACCTCTGAAACTCTTGACGAAAACGGTGACCTTGATACTTATAATTTTGCAAAATTCTTCCCAAAATATTACGGTCAGCGTGATATTTATATTTGTAAAGGTGGCGAAGAAAGCTTTATCCCCGACTTTACATACCACGGATACAGATATTTGCTTGTTACAGGACTTGAAGATTCTCAAATAAGTAAAGACACCATTACATACATTGAGGCCCATACATGCCTTGAGCAGACAGGAAATTTCTACTGTTCTGATGAAACTGCAAACACCATTGAAAAAATGACTTTGACTGCCGACGTTGCCAATTTCTTCTACTTCCCCACAGACTGCCCTCACCGCGAAAAAAACGGGTGGACAGGTGATGCCGCACTATCTGCCGAGCAGATGACTTTGAATTTCAGCGTAGGTAACAGCTATAAAGAATGGCTTCGTAACATAAGAAAAGCTATGACTGCAGAAGGAGCTTTACCCGGCATTGTTCCTACAGGTGACTGGGGTTATGAATGGGGCAACGGCCCTGCGTGGGATGCTGTGCTCACATTCCTCCCCTATTACACATATGTTTACACAGGCGACAGAGAGATTATAGAAGAAAATGCAACTGCAATTTTCAGATACCTTAATTACATATCTTCCCGCCGTAACAAGAACGGGCTTGTTGCAATCGGACTCGGTGACTGGGTTCAGCCCGAAAGGAATGCAGGCGACCCCACTTGCCCGCTTATTGTAACCGACAGCATTTATTGCATGACAATATGTGAAAAGGCAGCATATATATTTAACGAGCTTAACATGAAAGCGCAGTATGAATTTGCAAACACACTTTACAACGAATTCAGAGAAGCTATCAGAAAACATCTTATTGATTTTAACACAATGACCGTTTTCAGTGACACTCAGACTGCCTATGCAATGGCAATCTACTACGGTGTTCTTGAAAAAGCAGAAATCCCCCTTGCGGCTAAACGTCTTGCAGAGCTTGTGCATCAGGCAGGCGATTTATTTGACACAGGTGCTTTGGGCGGCAGATGTGTTTTCCATGCCCTTGCCGATTGCGGATATGCCGACCTCGCTTACAAGATGATCAGCGGACCGGGCTTCCCCTCTTACGGCTACTGGATTGATCAGGGTTACACCGCTTTGTGCGAAAGCTTCCACCTTAAAGGCTTTGAGTCTCTCAATCACCACTTCTGGGGCGATGTTTCTTCCTGGTATCTTCAGCAGGTTGCAGGTATCAGAGTTAACCCCAACAGAGATGACCTTCAAAGAGTTGACATTAAACCGAACTTTATAGACACTCTCACCTTTGCAGAAGGTTGGCATAATTCGGTCAATGGCAAGATTTTTGTCCGTTGGGATAAAGACGGTGACACCGCAACGATAAAAATCAATATCCCCGATAATTGCCACGGTTATTTGATTTTACCTGAAAATTGGGTTGTTAAATCTGACAATAGAAAGCTCAATGCCTTGAAATTTGTGGAATTAAAAACAGTTACCGAAATTACGGCAATAAAATTAAAATAGACGGAATCCTTTAGTATACTAAATCAAAAACAGTGTTTATATTAAATTAAATCAATGTTTTGGTTAAAAAACTCACTTAAGTAAAATGTTTTGTATGATATAATGTTGGAGTAAATAAATCAAAAATGCTGTGAAGAGGAGCAGTAACCGTATATCCCCCTTTCAGAGAGCTGTTGGCAGGTGTGAAACAGCAGAGTATTTGCGGCGAACTCACCTCGGAGCTACTGCCCGAAATGAAAAGAGTAGACGTAGTCGGAGGCTCACCGTTACCTGAGCAAGGCATAAGCCCAACGGCTGTGCCCGGAGTGCACGCTTGAGCGTGAAACAGAGTGGTACCGCGTAAGATTTAATCTTTCGTCTCTGTTCGTGGCTGTCCCTGCCATGAACAGGGGCGATTTAATTGTCTTAACGCAAAAAGGAGAAAGCTATGAAAAACTATCAGAAATATGAACCCCAGTATTTTATGCCCCCCATCGTGACATACGATTGGGTTAAAAAAGACCATATTGATGCTCCCCCAATCTGGTGCAGTGTTGACCTTCGTGACGGCAATCAGGCACTTATTGAGCCGATGAGCCTTGAAGAAAAGCTTGAATTCTTTAAGCTTCTTGTTGAAATCGGATTTAAAGAGATTGAAGTCGGCTTCCCTGCCGCTTCTGAAACCGAATACACATTTATGCGCCGCCTTATTGATGACGGACTTATCCCCGATGATGTTACCGTTCAGGTTCTTACTCAGTCAAGAGAGCATATTATCCGCAAAACATTTGAAGCTGTTAAAGGTGCTCCCCACGCAGTAATTCATCTTTACAACTCAACTTCTGTTGCTCAGCGTGAGCAGGTGTTCCGTAAGAGCAAGGAAGAAGTTAAAGAAATTGCAATTAAGGGTGCAAAGCTCCTTAAAGATATTGCGAGTGAAACTGACGGCAACTTCTCTTTCCAGTATAGCCCTGAGAGCTTCCCCGGTACAGAGGTAGACTATGCACTTGATGTGTGCAACGCTGTGCTTGATATATGGCAGCCCACTAAAGACAACAAGGCTATCATCAACCTTCCCACAACTGTTGAAAATTCAATGCCTCATGTTTTTGCTTCACAGGTTGAATTTATGAGCAAAAACCTTAAATACAGAGACGCTGTTACACTTTGCATTCACCCTCATAATGACAGAGGCTGCGGTGTTTGTGATGCTGAGTTTGCAATGCTTGCAGGTGCTGACAGAATTGAAGGCACACTTTTCGGCAACGGTGAAAGAACAGGTAATGTTGACATCATCACCCTTGCGATGAATATGTTCTCTCACGGTGTTGACCCGGGACTTGATTTTTCAAATATCCCTGAAATCGTTCAGAAATATGAGCGTTTTACAGGTATGCATGTTTACGAGCGTTCTCCTTATGCAGGCTCACTTGTTTTCTCTGCTTTCTCAGGCTCACATCAGGATGCAATTGCAAAGGGTATGAAATTCAGGGAAGAAAAGAAGCTTGACATCTGGAATGTGCCCTACCTCCCTATCGACCCGATGGATGTTGGCAGAACATACGATTCAGACGTTATCCGTATCAACAGCCAGTCAGGTAAGGGCGGCGTTGCATACATTCTCAACAGAAGCTTCGGTCTTCAGATTCCCGACAAAATGCGTGAGGAATTGGGCTATACCGTTAAATCAGTTTCTGACCACGAGCATAAGGAGCTTACTCCCGACCTTGTTTACGGTGTATTCAGCGAAAAATACATCACCAATACTCCTATTTTCAAGATTGTTAAAAGCTTTTTCCAGCACGATTCAAGTGTTAAGGCAGAAATTAACATCGAGCTTTCATCAGGCAATGTGTTCAATGTTAAGTCTGAGGGTAACGGCCGTCTGGATGCTGTTGCTAAGGCATTGCAGAAATACTTTGACGTTGAGTTTGATATTGACATCTACGAGCAGCACGCTCTCACAACCGGTTCAACTTCAAAGGCTGTTTCTTATGTAAGCATCAACAGCGGTGAAAATGTGTTCTGGGGCGTTGGAATTGATGAAGATATTATCAAGTCCTCTATTGACGCTCTTGTTGTTGCCGTTAACCAAATTGAAAAGGTTAAAAATTTTCAGGTAAACATTGACCCGAGAATTATTGAAATGATTGACTACATCAGAGATAACTATAAAACAGTTACCCTCGATGAGCTTGCTTCAAAGTTCTTCCTTTCAAAGCAGTATATTTCAAAATATATCAAAGAAAAGTCAGGTATGACCTTCTGCGATAATGTTAAAAAGGTAAGAATGAAGAAAGCCGAAGAGCTTCTTACAACAACCAATATGACCGTTGAAAAGGTTGCAGAAAGTGCAGGCTACCCAAGCGTTGAGCATTTTAACAGAAGATTTAAAAAGATGCACGGTCTTACTCCTGTTCAGTACAGAAATCAGAATAAATAAAATTATCCCTCTTGCGAGCAAATCGTAAGAGGGATTTTTGTATGAATTTTCGGTGAAATGTACTTGCGGTACGTCAAAATCGCCGCACCTTACAACGGTAGACAGTGGTGTTTCATAGGGGATGATGCCCACATCATCCCTATGACCGATGTGGGCATCAGTCACTACATTACATAACCTTAACCTCACCCGAAGCTCGGGGAGGTGGATTTTGCGTAGTAAAAGACGGTGGGGGTTGATAAAATGCGTCGCAAGCCCACACTTCTTCACTATTACGAGCTTGCGAGTAACAAGGTTCTCCGAAACAAAGAAATCTTTGATTTCGTTTTGTTTCGTGAGGTTCTTATTACTTATTACTTCATCTTTCCACCTCATCCGCCTCGTTCCTCGGCACCTTCTCCTCAGAGGAGAAGGCTTTGTAGAGGAGTGACGGACGCATTATGCAAAATGCCCCGATGGGTAGGCCATCGGGGCTGGGTGGAGTAAAATATTAAATGGATTGAACTGGGATACTTTTGTGTGAGGGAGGTTAATTTAGGTTTTCACGCTAACTGTCCCTGTATTTTGGGAGATTATTATTTGTTCAAGACACAGAACCGTCCCCTGTCTTTCGGGTTGCGCCCTTATATGACAAAGGATTTCCTAATGAATCATAGGTGATAGCCTGACCATTATAGGAGGAGATTTTTTACCCCCTCAGTCACTTCGTGACAGCTTTTTCTCCGAAAACGGGCACCCCTTTGTCGCTACGCGACATTTCCCCTAACAGGTGAATACCCTATTACAATAGAGGGAGCCGCCGAAAATTAGGTTTTCACGCTAACCGTCCCCTTGTGTGTTAATTTGATAGATGATACAACCTATAACCATCATCTTTTTCAACCATTACAGAGTTCAATTTTATCCACTCGCACAATTTTTTATATGTTTCTTTGAGAATTGTTTTATGTTTTTTTTCAATGTTTTGTGATACATATAATCTAAACGGAATTTTGATATCTTCGCCCATTGAACGTTCATATTGAATAAAAGGGAACAAATTAAAATTCTCATCAAATGGATATATTTCCATAACATCCATGCTTTCCTCACTTTTTTTATAAACGACCTCATCTAAAACTGAGTTTGGTTTTATGAAATAGCAAAAATCTTCAATTCTTTCACCTAACATAAATGTCTTGTTATGTTCATTAATTAACCTTCGATATATTTTGCAATCACATCTATTGATAATATAGTTAAAAAAATCACATTCCATTTCGCTTGGTATTATAAAATTTATTTGCATACTTTTCATTTCTACACCTCAAATCACTAAAAGTCCATATGCCGGGACAGCAGCTCCACCAGTAGCAAAAGTTGCTATCGTTATTACAGTTATTGCTGTCACAGCAACTCCAATTTTAACCGCTTGATTCAATCGTGCTTGGCTCCAAGAACAAGAGTAAACCACTAAACCAGGTTTCAATAGATAGTAACTTATAAACCAAGCACCATAATAAAACGAGCCCTTAACTTTATGGTTACCCCTTTTTACATTTCCCAAATTTGAGCCCTTCGGTTTTGCACAATCATACTTAGCCATTTGATTTTTTGTGCTTTGTTTATCGGCAGAACCAATACTTTTAACTTCATAGTAACAATTGCTTGATAGAACATAAATATCCAAAAAGCCTTTACCTTTTGAGCCTTGTACATACTTTTCTCTAACAGCTCCCCATTTTAGCATTGACCACCAAATCAAATCTGCTACCTTATTATGAATTTTTCGATAATCCCTTAAGCTTAATTTTCGAGTCCAGGGACTTCTACCACTCGGATCACTATTTAGCACCGGGTCATTGTTGCAGTAAGCGAATAAGTTAGCGCCGTTGAGAGTGCCTTGTGTAAGCTTAAGGATTTCCGTATCATCACAGTTTATGAATCTACCGACCTCAGGGTCATAGTAGCGTGACTGGAGGTAATACATGCCTGTATCGCTGTCATAGGAATAGTCCTTATATATAAGGGTTGAGTCAAGGTAACAATTCCATAAGAACTCTACCAAAGCCAAAACATCACGCAAAGTCTCATCAATTCCGTCTTGCGACATAGAATTATCTTCATTATAAAGATATCTGATGATTGATTGACCGGTTGTAGCAGCACCGTTGATTCTACCTTGAGTATAGTGCATTCAAAATTAAATGTCAAGTTATTTAAGGTTGAACAAGCTTGTCAGCTATTATTTATCCTCCCACCTTGAGGTAATGAAGGCTTGGGTTTTGCGTCAATATGAGGAGTCAAGAAGCAGTCAATTTGTAAACTTGCGACGATGGTTTGTAAGGGATGATGCCTACATCATCCCTATGACCGATGTGGGCATTGGTCACTACATTCACTGCTGAATTACACTTTCCACCTCATCCACCGTCAAGCGGCCCCCCTTCTCCTCAATGAGAAGGCTTTTAGGTTAAATTTCAACAAAAAAGCTGGAGGGCTATCCTCCTGCTAAACTATATTTTGTTTTGTTACTAAAATCTCACATCTGCGCAGAGGGCGGCGTGGTCGGAAAGGTACATATCACCGATTTTTTCGTCGATGATTTTATAAGTTTCAACCTCTGTTCCCTCAGACACAAAGATAAAGTCGATGGGTCTTGATTCAAAAATATTCTTGCCGTAATTTAAAAATGTTGCGCCGTCGTCTGAATTTTTGGCAAGGTATTTTGAATCAAGCAAACAGTTTTTCATTTCGTTATAAGCGTCTGCACCCTCTTTTGTGTTAAAATCGCCTGTGCAGACTACGGGATAGCCATTTGTCTTGAGCTCTTCAATCTTAGTTTTGAGAACATTTATCTGCTTAACACGAACAGATTCAAGCACATGGTCAAGGTGAGTGTTGATGTGGGTATAAACTTCACCTGTTGCTTTATTCTGAAGCGTTGCCCATGTTGCAATTCTTGGGCAGAACGAGAAAGTAAACTTTGACGCAAATTCATCGGGAGTGTCTGAAAGCCAGATTGTTCCGCTTTCAATGAGATTATATTTATCTTTGAGATAAAACACAGCAGAAGCCTCTGAGCTCTTTTTACCGTCACGCATCTGACTAATATATGCGTAATCAGTAAGATTCTCACCGAGGATATCAAGCCATTCCTGTGTTGCCTCCTGAACGCCGAAGGAATCAGGTGCATACTGCTCCAAAGCGGCACAGATAAGCTGACTTCTGCCCTCAACGGAGCCGAAGGTGTCATCCTTACAACGGACATTGAAAGATACGATTCTCACAGTGTCGGCTGATTTTTGGGGAACATCAGAGATAACAAAGCTATCAGGGGTATACGAACCCAATGTAAACATAATTGAAAGAATAAGTGCTGTAAGCTGATTAATAATATACATACAAAATCTCCTTTTGTTAATGTAACTTTATTATAACACCGATTTCCAAAACTGCAATATCCTTTATATATGACATAAACTAATTTTATTAAAGCGAAAGCGCCCGGTTATTACCGGACGCCTTCATAAGGTATATCATATGCCCTCTGTGGACCATACGAAACCAAAAAATATTTTTTAATATCATAAATGATGTCTTATTGTAGCATATATCAAGAACCCTTGTCAATATAAAATTATTATGTAACCCAATATAAAAGGAGATGTAACTATGAGCGAATTCAACAGCACTCCACTAAAAATCAAACGAAGAGGTGAAGACGGAAACAGGGTTATTTCAGTAAGGTTAAGGGAAGAAATATTGACTTCTCTGGACAAAATCGCATCAGAAACGCATCACTCACGAAATGAACTGATTAACATTATGCTTGAGTACGGGGTTAATAACATTATTATTGAATAAAACACTTGATTTAATTTTAAAATAATGTTATTATCTTATTGTTCCCGTGACTGACGGATTAAGCGAGTACGCTGTGAAGCGGGAATTTCGGGCAATCGCCCATTCAGCCGACCGTCTGGGCAGATTTCTCTTGGGGAAATCTGCCCTATTTTTATAATAAAGGAGTTTTTGAAATGACCGACATTGAAATTGCTCAGAGTGCGAAAATGTTACCGATTACAGAAATTGCCAAAACTGCAGGCATTGATGACAAATACCTTGAACAGTATGGTAAATACAAGGCAAAGGTTGATCTTTCTATTCTTAAAGAAAATGAGAAGCCTGAAGGCAAGCTCATTCTTGTTACCGCTATCACCCCTACCCCTGCCGGTGAGGGTAAAACCACCACTTCAATCGGACTTGCTGACGGACTTAAGAAAATCGGCAAGAATGTTGTTATCGCTCTTCGTGAGCCTTCATTGGGACCTGTTTTTGGTGTTAAAGGCGGTGCAGCAGGCGGCGGTTACGCTCAGGTTGTACCGATGGAAGATATTAATCTTCACTTCACAGGTGACTTCCATGCTATCGGTGCAGCAAACAATCTGCTTGCGGCTATGCTTGACAACCACATTTATCAGGGTAACAAATTAAACATCGACCCAAGAAGAATTACCTGGAAGCGTTGCGTTGACATGAACGACCGCCAGCTCCGTTTTGTTACTGACGGCTTAGGCGGCAGAATCAACGGTGTTCCACGTGAGGACGGTTATGACATCACTGTTGCATCTGAAATTATGGCTGTGCTTTGCCTTTCAAATTCAATCACAGACCTTAAAGAAAGACTTTCAAGAATTATTGTTGGTTACACATATAATGAAGAGCCCGTTACAGCAGGTCAGCTTAACGCAGCCGGTGCTATGACTGCCCTTCTTAAAGATGCACTTAAACCTAACCTTGTTCAGACCCTTGAAGGCACACCCGCACTTGTTCATGGCGGACCTTTTGCCAACATTGCTCACGGCTGTAACTCTGTTACAGCAACCAAGCTTGCAATGAAATTGGGCGATTATGCCGTTACCGAAGCAGGTTTCGGTGCAGACCTCGGTGCAGAAAAGTTCCTTGACATCAAGTGCCGTTATGCAGGTCTTAACCCCTCAGCAGTTGTTATTGTTGCAACAGTTCGTGCTCTTAAAATGCACGGTGGTGTTGCCAAAACAGAGCTTGGCACAGAAAATCTTGAAGCTCTTGAAAAAGGTATTCCGAACCTTCTTCGCCACGTTTCTAATATCAAGAATGTATATAAGCTTCCAAGTGTTGTTGCAGTTAACCGTTTCCCCACCGACACAGATGCAGAAATCAACCTCATCATTGAAAAATGCAAAGAATTGGGCGTTAATGTTGTTCTCTCAAATGTATGGGCAGAGGGCGGCAACGGTGGCGTAGAGCTTGCTGAAGAAGTTGTTCGCCTTTGCGAACAGGATAACGATTTCTCATTCTGCTACGATCTTGATTTGAGCATTGAAGAAAAGATTGACACCATTATTAAGAGAATTTACGGTGGTGACGGCGTAGCTTTCTTACCGAAGGTTAAAAAGCAGATTCAGCAGCTCACTGACCTTGGTTATGATAAATTGCCCGTATGTATGGCAAAAACACAGTACAGCTTTTCAGACGACCCTGCAAAAATGGGAGCTCCTGAAGGCTTTACAGTTACAGTTAAGAACATCAAGGTTTCAGCCGGTGCAGGTTTCATTGTTGCCCTGACAGGTGACATTATGACTATGCCCGGACTTCCCAAAGTCCCCGCAGCAGAGAAAATTGATGTTGATGAAAACGGCACAATTTCAGGATTGTTCTAAGAAATGCAAAATGCACTCTCAAAAGGGAGTGCATATTTTTTGCTTCTTTTGACTGCCTCACCCGAAGTTCGTGGAAGTTGTGAACGTAGCGAACCGGTGGGGGTTGATAAATTGCTCGCAGACCCTCACCTCTTCACTCTTATTTTTGCTTATTACTTCGTCTTCACCCCCTCAGTCACTTCGTGACAGCTCCCCCTATATCAATAGTGGGAGCCTGACAGGCGGTCAATTCGTGAATTGACCCTGCAAAATTGATAAAGGATTTGACAACAAAAATCAGGAGGGTCTCCCCTCCTGAAGTTTTTTTAATACCAAATCCAACCGAAAAGAACGATTACAATAATCCACTGCCACCAGTTGTATTTAACTTCAACCTCGCAGGTGTCGGATACTGTGTTGCCGTTTTCGTCTGTTACGGTTACTGTAATTTCTGCCGTACCCTTACCTGTTGCGGTAAGGTTGCCGTTCTCGTCAACATTAACAACATCCGGGTCAGATGATGAATATGTAACAGTGTATTCAACACCTTCATCAACAGTAATTACGGGTGCGATTGTGATTGAAGATTTATAATCAAGCGAAGTGCCTGACATTGAAACATCGTGAACTTTCGCAACAAGAACGGGAATATCTTCTGAAAGTAAAACTTCACTGCAGTTTGCACATCTCTGAGCCTTGATGCCTGTGGTTGTGGTGGTTGCAGGCTTAATGATTACCCATTCACCAGGGATATGACCTGTGGAAATAATAGGCTCTGACTGCATAAATTCACCGCAATCAACACATTTCTTAACCTTTGCTCCGTTTTCGGTGCAGGTTGCAAGAACGGCTACTGTCCAATCGCCTGCTGTATGACCCTTTGCAGGAATAACTCTCTCGCTGATTGTCGCACCGCATTCCTCACAAACCATACATTCTAGACCTTCTGTAGTGCAGGATGCAGGAACGATAACCGTCCAATTATCTGATGAACATATATGGTCAGCGCCAAGAAAATGAATTGTTGCATTTAGAACAGGGTCATTGTGGTTTAAATAGTTGTCTAAAACAACATTATTCCATTGCCCCTCTGTACCTGTGTAATATATGTCTGTAAGACTTGTACAATTTTTAAATGCATCATAATCAATCAAGGTTACAGTAGTAGGGATTGTAACGCTTTTTAGATTTGTGCATAATGAAAACAAAGCATACGTACTGATGTTTATTACTGTATCAGGAATTATAATATCAGTAAGTCCTGAACAACCTGAGAAAGCCCAGGCATTAATTGATACTACACTGTTAGGTATCTTAATGTTTGTAACTGCCGAACAATTTTCAAATGCATCCATTGCAATTGTAAGGGTATCATTTTTTATTTTATAAACACCGGTCAAGCTTGTGTCTGCCTTAATCAGATGCTTTGAAATATAAAGAACATTGTTTTCCCAATTATTTTTATCATTGTAATAAGCAGTGTTGTTAAATGCTCTGCTACGTATAGTGTTTACACTGTCCGGCAATGTAATGCTTGCAAGACTTGTACAATTTTCAAAGGCTGCCGTACCAATTGTTGTTACACCGTCGGGAATTGATATACTTTTAAGATTTGTGCAGCTTTCGAATGCCCAGTTGGAAACTGCCTCTAAACTATCAGGCATAGTTATATCCATCAAACTTGTACAACCGCGAAACGCTGTTGTACCAATTGATGTTACTCCATCAGGTATTGTTACATTTGAAAGATTTACACAGCCTTCAAAAGTTTTATCTTCAATTGTAGTTATGCTATCCGGCAAGGTTATATTAGTAAGGTTTGTGCAATTTCTGAATGCACCTGTGCCGATTGAAGCAACTTTGTTACCCATTATTACACTTGTCAGGTTGCTACAGTTTTCAAACGCATATGCGCCAATTGACGTGACGTTGTTAGGAAGGACGATGCCCGTAAGACTTGAACAGTTTTGAAAAACCCCTTCACCGATTGATGTAACACTGTTTGGTAAGGTGATGCCTTTAAGGTTTGAACAGCCTTTAAAAGCATACGGCTCTATTGTAATTAAGCTACCTGATAATTTTATTATATCAGCAAGAGAGCTATGAAAAGCACCGCTACCTATCGTTTTAACAGTATTAGGCAACACAACGGGAAGAGTGCATCCGTAAAATGCGTAAGCTCCGATACGGGTGATTCCGGATTCAATTTCTATACTCTTAATATCTGTATCATAATTTTTCCAAGGGGCTTTTTCAGTGCCAACTACACCGTAATCATACATATCACCTGTACCTGAAATAGTTAATGTTTCTTCCTCAAAGTCGACTATCCATATCAGGTTTTCTCCACATTCTCCCCAAACACCCTTGTCAGGTATCTCGGCGGATGCTGTGATTGTTGACATCGGGATGATTGAGAGAATCATCATCAATGCCAAAAAGACTGATAAGATTTGTTGCGTTTTCTTCATTGTTTTTTCCTCCTAAAATAAAAAAGTGCGACAACCGAAGTCATCGCACTAAAAAAGCACAAACTCCCGTTGTCGCCAAACAAAACTACAAGTAAACGCATGATAAGCCATACACAATAACTCGTGGGAATTTGTGTTTTTAACAAATTCTGAATTATTGTGCACAACTGCGTATGGAAAGATACACCTCCCACAGGAGATGTTATCAGCATTTACTTATTAAGTTTTGTTTGGCATAATTAGAATAACATAATAATTGTTAAAATTCAATACATTTTTTCGGTGTATTAAAACCGCCCCCATTACCCTGCTATTTGCGGTCTGACTGAGTCAGTTTTTGCACCAATCCCGTAGGGGCCGCCATTGGCGGTCCGCTTTTTTGAAGCAACTGACGCCCGATGGGCGCCCCTACTGTGCTGGCGGTATCTTTGTGATTGTTCTCAACAAAAAAGCAGGAGGGCTGTCCTCCTGCTTAATTATATTTCATTTGTTATTAAAATCTTACATCGGCACAGAGACCTGCGTGGTCTGAAAGATACATCATTTTAATTCTTTCATCAATGATTTTATATGTATCAACCTCTACGCCCTCTGAAACAAATATGAAGTCAATGGGCTTCGTTGCAAAAGCATTCAGACCATAATCTTTGTAGGTTGCACCTTTGTCGGATTTTTTGGCAAGATATTTTGTGTCATTCATAAAATCGATCATATCGTTATATGCTGCCGAATCTTCCTGTGAGTTAAAATCACCCGTGCATACAACCGGATAGCCCTGAGCTTTAAGCTCTTCAATTTTAGCTTTGAGAACTTTAATCTGAGCAGCCTGAACAGTTTCATATTGAAAATCAAGGTGAGTGTTGATATGTGTATAAACTTTTCCTGTTGAATTGCTTTTGAGCGTAGCCCAGGTTGCAATTCTTGCACAGCCTGAATCCTCATACTTTGAACCAAACACATCGGGAGTGTCTGAAAGCCAGATTGTACCGCTGTCAAGAAGAGTGTATTTATCTTTAAGATAATACACAGCGTTGGCTTCAGCACCTTCAGTGTCATCACGAAGCTGACTTACACAAGCGTAATCTGCGAGGTTTTCTGCAAAAATGTCAAGCCACTGCTGTGTTGCCTCCTGAACGCCGAATGAATCGGGTGCATATTGCTCCAAAGCGGCACAAATAAGCTTGCTTCTGCCCTCAACTGAACCGTAGTCATCATCCTTATAACGAACATTGAAAGATACAATTCTTGTTGCTTCCTCGGCTTTTTCGGGAATATTTCTGATAGTAAGATTAGCAGGGTTAAAAACACCTGCAGTGAAAAGAGCCGAAAGAATAAGTGCCATAAGCTGTCTGAATGCAAAAATCATAATAATTCCCCTTTAGAAAATTTCACCGACTAATTATATCACTATTTTAGAATAAATCAATAACAAAAGCGAGATTTACTTAAATTTCAATTTCCATTCCGTCGTAAGCAACGGTGAAGTTCATTTCTTTGGCTACCGGCACAAGTTCATCATATGTATATCCACCACTGTGTGAAAAGTGGTTGAGGACAAAACGCGTATTTTCATCTGCACAGCCCATTTTAATCAGCTCATTTCTTGCATTGTCGCAAGATATAAGATTCATATGACCGTCGGGTTTGGAAATTTTATCACAGGTGCAGGTGCAATCAAGAGAAACAAGGCTGAAATATGGCTTGTTTTCTTTAAGGAAATCCCAGGTTTCTTTTGTAAACCAGCCTGTATCATGGGCATATAACAGCTTATTTTTGCCGTCATCAACAATAAAAATCAGCGGCTCGGTTTTAGGATCATGGTTAGCGGTGAGAGGTGTTACCGTGTAACCATCGGCTTTAACTTTTTCAAACGGTGTCAAGATGTGAGTCGATATATGTTCATCGGTAACGAGAGCATAATCCAAATCCTTTTGCATAAAGTCAACGGTTGCTTTTGATGCGAAAACATCGGGCTTTACCATATTATCTGCCTCAACAGCAAAGGGTGGACGAAGATTTATAAACTCGTGACCACAAAGATGGTCTTCATGATAATGGGTAATAAAGATGTTTTTAACCTTAAGTAAATCAAGGCCCTGATGAAGCACGTGGGAATATGTATCTTGATTGAAATCTATCAATAAATCGTTATTTATCAAGGTTTGTGATCGGGTGCGAAGATTTTTACCCCCGGCAAGCTTTGCCCTTTTGCAGTTATCACAGGTGCAGAACATTGCAGGAAAGCCCTCTGATGCACCTGAGCCTAAGTATTTTATTTTCATATTAAATCACCTTTAATTTTTTGAGGAGGGTACGGAGACCCTCCCTAACAAGTTTATGGAATACATAAAACCCCCACACAGGTGGGGGTTATTTGTGTTATTATTCGGGTTTCTTTTTGATGATGTCGTTAAGAATTACATAGAAATCATCATCAGCTACACCGCTTGATGCTGCTTTGGGAGCTGCTGCACCGCCAACAACGGGAGGCTCAATAGGAGCCTGGGCACGCATAGGAGTTGCAGATGCTGCCTGACCCTGGAATGTGGGGATGCTGCCGAAGTTTTCGGTTGCATTCTCTTTTTCAAAGCCTGTTGCAACAACAACGATTGTGATTTCATCTTCCATATTAGGATCGAAGGAAACACCCCATGTGATGTTTGCTTCGGGATGAGCTTTTTCTGTGATTGATTCAGCTGCGTTTTCAACCTCTTCAAGGCCGATGTCAGGTGAAGATGTGATGCTGATGATAACACCCTTAGCACCTGAAATTGATGTTTCAAGAAGAGGACTGGATGTTGCAATATCAGCAGCCTGAAGGCTCTTATCCTTACCCTTAGCTGTACCAACACCCATATGAGCATAGCCTGCATCACGCATTACGCTGCAAACGTCTGCAAAGTCAAGGTTAACAAATCCGGGGATTTTGATAAGGTCTGAAATGCTCTTAACGCCCTGTGAAAGAACTTCGTCAGCAACGATGAAAGCCTCAGTAAGGGTCTTGCAACGGTCTGAAAGGAGCTTAAGGCGGTCGTTAGGAATAACAATAAGGCTGTCAACATTGTCAGCAAGCTTAGCAATACCCTGCTCTGCAAGGATGCTGCGTTTCTTACCTTCAAATTTGAAGGGCTTTGTAACAACGCCAACTGTAAGAATGCCCATTTCTTTAGCAAGACCTGCAATAACGGGAGCTGCACCTGTACCTGTGCCGCCACCCATACCGGCAGTTACGAATACCATATCTGTGCCCTTGAGGATAGCTGTGATTTCTTCTCTGCTTTCTTCAGCAGCTTTTTCACCAACTTCGGGACGGCCGCCTGCACCCTGACCCTTGGTCGACTTTTCACCGATCTGGATCTTGTGAGTAGCCTGTGAGTTGGCAAGAACCTGCTTGTCTGTGTTAACTACGATAAACTCAGCGCCCTGCATACCTGCAGCAATCATGGTGTTAACAGCGTTACCGCCGCCGCCACCTACGCCTATTACTTTTATTTGAACTTCGCTCTCGTATTCGTTATCAATTCCGAATGCCATTTTGTAAACCTCCGTTTTAATAATCTTATATTTTCTCAAGGTAAATACTTAAGTATTTTACCATATAAAAAATTCAAATTCAATAGGTATTTTTACTTTTTTTCTGTTTTTAATATGTAAATTTCGACAAAACCCCTGTTTATTTATTATCATTTGGTGAAACATAAGCACTGCCCGGATTATTGAGATTAATTTCGCCTGAAGTTGTAGGGCTGATTTCGTCTTCTTTAGCTATTATCTCTACAGCGGACTTGAGCTTATATGTGAGTTCAAGTGAATTTCCCAGATTCAAATTAAACCTGTTCTGATATTTGAGATAAATGCTTGTAGGTACGGTAATATTGATTTCGGTTATATCTTTGATGCCGCTTTCTTTTATGGCAGTGAGCACGTTTTTTAAAAGTTCAAGCTCTTTTTCATCTGCCTCTTTCTGCTCATCGGATTTGTTTTTGTCAACCGTAATCTCCTCACCTACCACAGCAACAAAAGCACCGTTGGTTTTTATTACGGCTGCAGTTTTCGGAACAGCGTCTGCATTTACAATTTCAAGCACTTTGCCGTCAGAATCGGTAAGTGCATATCCGCCTGATGTCTGATAGCAAAAATCTGCATTTGCACCCACAACTTCAATAACAACGGTTGAAGGCAGTCTTCTTGTAACGGTAACCTCCGAAAGATAAGTAAGCTGAGAGGAAATATTTGTCTGAGCTTTATTTACACTTGAAAGGAAAAGATTTCTCCCTTTTTCAATGCCTGACACAGAAATGATCTGCTGAGTGTCATAACGGCTTGTTCCGTTAACGGTAATTGTATCGATTTTAAAAAATACGGTTAAAGAAAGAACGATAACCGTTATAAGCAATATAAGTATAGAAACGAAGGAAGCGAATATAATTCTGTTTCGTCTGACTTTTTTGCGTCGTTTTTCATAGGCTTTTCGCCTTTCGGGGAGCATTCTGCTCAATTCTTCTTGTGTAAGTGCCATTTTATTCCCTCCGTATATCTGCGCCGATAAGGCTCAAATCACGCTCTGTTTTTTCATAACCTCGGTCAATAAACTCCATATTTTCAATAATGCTCTCGCCCTCTGCACCAAGGGCTGCAATAACAAGTGCCATACCGCCTCGCAAATCTGTGGCTTTAACACAGGAACCATATAAACTTTCAACTCCGTTTACAATGGCACTTCTGCCGGTAACAGTGATATCTGCACCCATTCGGTTAAGCTCACCTACGTGGCGAAAACGACTTTCAAAAATGTTTTCATTAATAATGGTTGTTCCCCTTGCAACAGCTGCCATTGCCATAATTATTGCCTGACAATCGGTAGGAAAACCCGGATAAGGCATTGTTCTGATTGTTCCCATTTTATTTAGTCTGTCGGGAGATTTAATATAAATCTGATCGTTATCAAATTTAAAGCTGCAACCTGACTGTTCAAAGGTCGAAATAACTGTTCCGATATGCTCTGCATGGGCATTTTTAACAAGTAACCGGGAACCTGTTACAGCCGCAGCGGCAAGATAGCTGACAGCAACAATTCTGTCGGGCATAACATCAAAATGAGCACCGTGAAGCTTTTCTTTGCCGTTTATTACTATTGTGCTTGTGCCTGCACCCTTAATATCTGCTCCGCAAGCATTAAGGAAATCAGCAAGATCTTTGATTTCAGGCTCGGCAGCGGCATTTTTTATGTACGTTGTACCTTTCGCCCTTACTGCGGCAAGAATAACATTTTCTGTTGCTCCCACACTTGGGAAAGAAAGGTTTATCTCTGCACCATGCAAGCCTTTGGGGGCTTCACAAATGATTTTACCCGAATCTTCACGAATAATGGCACCCATCTGCCTTAAAGCCAACAAATGAATATCAACAGGACGAACACCTATCTCGCACCCACCGGGGGCACATAACACTGCCCTGCCCGTTTTTGAGACCAAAGCACCGAGAAATATAAATGAAGAACGAAGCTCACGCATAAGATAATCGGGAATTTCATTGGTGTTAAGATCACGTGAATTGACGGTAACGGTTGAACAGTCTGCACTTTTAAAGCAACCGAGACCGTCAAGAATATTTATCGTTGCCCTCATATCAGAAAGCTGAGGGCAATTTGAAATCACGCATTCTTCCCCCACAGCCACACTTGCCGCAAGAATCGGAAGTGCACTGTTCTTTGCCCCGTGAACAGAAATCTCTCCACCAAGCTTTTTCTTTCCGTTAATTATTAAGCAACTCATAAATATCCCCTCAAGCATATGTATAATCTGCTAACATTTTATGCCGGGGAAAAGAAAGGGTTACTTTATTTAACTATATCACAAATGCATTTGGTGATTCTTGCCGAAGCATCTGTAACAGCCATTTTTTTTGCATTTGCGGCAAACTCGTTAACCTTATCCATATTTGAAACAAGAAGATCAACAACGGAGATAAGCTTTTCTCCGCTTAAATCTTTTTCTTCAATAACTATAGCGGCGTTATTGTCCGCAAGATCTTTTGCGTTAAAGAACTGATGATTTTCAGCGGCATACGGATAAGGAACAAGGATTGAAGCCTTGCCCATAACCTGAAGCTCACTTAAAGTGCTTGCACCTGCACGGCAGATAACAAGATCGGCTGCCGCCATACAACGGTCCATATCGTTGATATATTCTCTGAGCATAACGTGAGGATTTGCGCTCATATCAATTTTTTGATTAAGGTCATCTATCATGGTAACACCGTTTGAGCCTGTTGCATGAAGGAATGCACACTTTTTTGACTCATAACGGTTTAAAATAAGCTCTTTGACCGCTTTATTGATTGCTAAAGCGCCAAGGCTGCCACCCATTGAAAGAACAAGGGGCATATCATCGCTTATGCCAAGCTCTGCACGGCTTATTTCACGGTCAGCTCTGAGCATTTCACCTCTTACAGGAAGACCTGTGACAGTAACGGGATTTTTGGCATCAAAATATTCTTCTGCCGCTTTGGTTGTTACCATTACACGATCAACCTTTTTTGCAAGCATTTTGTTTGTAACACCTGGGAAAGCATTCTGTTCATGAACAGCGGTAGGAACGCCCATTTTAGCTGCTGCCCTTACAACAGGACCGCTTACATAACCACCGAAGCCAATAACAACATCAGGCTGAAAATCTTTGATTATAGCCTTAGCTCTGGGCAAAGATTTAATAAGCTTTACTACGGTTGAAATATTTTCCTTTATTCCCTGAACGCTGAAATCTCGCTGAAATCCGCTGACTTCAATAGTTGTAAAATCAAAGCCTGCAGCAGGAACGAGCTTAGCCTCCATTTTATTTGGAGTTCCTGCAAAGAGGATTTGTGCGTCGGGATAGTTTTCTCTGATATAACCTGCAACAGCAAGAGCAGGATTGATATGACCACCTGTACCACCGGCGGCAAAAAGGATTTTTTTATTATTTAACATATAGACCACCCTTTTGATTTTTAGTCTGATCTTAGTGTTTTTTACTTATTCTTGAGCTTCTTGAAACTGAGAGAACAAATCCCATCTCTGCAAGAAGCATAACGAGTGACGAACCGCCGTAACTGAAAAACGGAAGGCTGATACCGGTATTTGGCATCATATCTGTTACAACTAGTATATTTAATATGGTCTGCATACCCACCTGAATCACTATGCCCATTGTCATAAGTCTGCCGAAGGTTGAACGAGCTTTGAGGGCAATTGAAAAACCTCTCCAAACAAGAAGAGCAAAAAGAATAACGATAAAAGCACAGCCCACAAAGCCTAATTCTTCACCCACAATGGCAAATATAAAGTCATTCTGAGGTTCAGGAAGATAGAGGAACTTCTGTTTTGAATTGCCGAGACCAAGACCGAAGAATCCGCCTGAGCCCAGAGCAAACAGTGATTGGTTTGTCTGATACCTTGCATCGGTATCGGTATAATCCTTAACGAGCCAGAATTCGATTCGCTCTTTCATATAATCTTTAGGTAAAATATCCGGATTATTGATAACAAGAATAACAGCAATTACCGCCACAAAGAAGCCGACAGCATACAGCTTGAGATCAATTCCGCCCAACAAGCCCATTGCAATGCCGATGCCGAGCATAAGGATTGCACCTGACAGATGATCTTCCAAAAATACAAGAACAGCAAAGCAAGCAACAATGACAAAGAATATGAAAGTCATTGTCCATTTGCGAATTTCAAGATGCCTCTGATACCTTTCAAATGCCCACGCCATAAAGATTATAAGACCGAACTTCGCCACCTCTGACGGTTGAAAGCGTAGTTTTATGCCGGGAATCTCCAACCAACGCTTAAACTGCTCTTTACCCTCAACAGAAGCAGGAGCAAACAGAACTATCACAAGCAACGCAAGCGATATAAGGAAAATCCACGGAGCCAGTTTTCTGAAAAAATTGTGATTAATCTTAGAAATTATCAGCATTGCGACAATGCCGATACCCGCAAAAAAGGCCTGACGCTTAAGATAAAAATAAGGGTCATGGTGTGTAACGGCACTGTTTTTAGCACTAATATAGCTGGCAGAAAACATCATCACGACACCAATGGTAAGCAGCACGCACACCAACAAAAGAAAAACTACATCAAAACCACCTTTTGCAAAGAAGCCCTTATCTTCAAGCTCTTTTGCCTTGGGAACAATACGGGGAATTTGTGATAGTCTTTTTCTCCCTTTAAATTTTTTTATCAAGCTTTGTATAACTGTCATCTTAACTCCCCCTTTTAAAGTTTAAACGATTTTTCCGAAATAGAGAAGTGCCACACCTACGGCACAACCGATTAAGTTTACTATTGAAAATACGGTAACGATTTTATTTTCGCTCCAACCACCCATTTCAAAATGATGGTGAATGGGAGCCATTCTGAAAATACGCTTACCGTGAGTAATTTTGAAATAACCAATCTGAATAACGTCAGAAACAGCTTCAACAACATAAATGAAGCCAAGGAACAAAAGAATCCACGGACAGTCAATTGCATAAGCAAGTGCCACAACCATACCGCCTAAAAACATCGAGCCTGTATCACCCATGAACACCTTTGCAGGATGTCTGTTCCACACAAGGAAGCCTGCACAGCCGCCAAGAAGAGCAGCAGCAAGTATACCCATACCAAACACTTTGTTGAGCACTGCAACCACAATAAATCCCACAGCACAGGTAACGGTTACACTTGAGCAAAGTCCGTCAATACCGTCTGTGAAGTTAACAGCATTGATTGCACCGTAAAGTACACATATACCGAGAATCCAGAAGAAAACGCCTAAACGCACATTCCCAAAAAAAGGAATAAACATATAAGGGTCTTTACCCATTGAAAGATAAAGGCTGACAAGATAACCTGCACATACAACAATCTGAACAACGGTTTTCTGAATTATGGTAAGACCGAGGTTTCTCTTTTTAACAACCTTTATGTAGTCATCAGCAAAGCCGATAAGACCAAACAGCAAAGCCATAATTAAGCCTGCCCAGAGCTTTGTCTGAGTTTCACCTGTAATTTCAAGGAAGTTGCCCGCAGCTGCATTAGCAATAAGACCGACGGCACAGGCTACGCATATTGAAATAATAAACATCACACCACCCATTGTTGGTGTACCCTGCTTATTTTTATGCCACGAAGGACCGATATCAAGAATAGTCTGACCGAATTTGAGCTTGTGCAACCAAGGAATCATAACCTTACCAAGTGCAGCTGTGCCTACAAAAGCAACAACAGCGGCGATTAACATTAAAACAATACCGTTCATATTCAGTACTCCTTTTAATTTAATTTTTTATAAACCGATTCAATAACATTTTCAAGCTTCATACCACGGCTTGCTTTAAAAAGCACAGTGTCATCAGGTTTTATATAATCGCTGATTGCAGCGGCCAGCTTTTCCTGATTATTAAAATGAGCAGCTTTTGAAACTCCCATTTCCTGAGCCTTCAAGAAAGTGAGCACTGACTTTTCACCGTAAGCAAACACAGCATCAATACCTTTTTTGGCTGCAAGCATACCGGAATCCCGATGTGCATCATCACTTACAGTACCCAACTCAAGCATATCACCGAGAACTGCTATTCTTCTGCCTTTAAAAGAAGCAAGGGTATTGATAGCTGCCCTTACAGAATCGGGGCTTGCATTATAACAATCTTCAATAAAAGTAATTCCGCCTTTTTTGTTTATACGCTGACGCATACCTGACGGCTCGTAATTGAGAAGACCTTTAATTGCATTTTCAGGAGCAATACCAAGCTCTGTTGCAACGGCAAACGCTGCCACGGCATTATAGACATTATGTTTTCCTATGGTGGGAATTTTAACATTATAAACATCATCACCACAGTGAATTTCAAACACTGTTGAAGTGCCCTCAGGAATGATGTTTTCTGCTTTATATTTACAGATTGAATTGTTTATACCGTAATAAATCACAGGATGATTTTCAATATGAGCACTCATAAGATACGGGTCATCACCGTTAAGAAAGACCGATTCACCATCACGAAGACCGTCAAGAATTTCGAGCTTAGCAGCAAGGATACCTTCACGTGAGCCGAGGTTTTCCATATGAGAAACACCTATATTTGTGATTACCGCAGCTGTTGGCTGTGCACAACGTGACAGAACTGAAATCTGTCCTTTGTTATCCATACCCATTTCAATAACAGCAGCTTCAAAAGTTGAATCAAGGCGAACAAGGGTTCTCGGAACACCAATCTGATTGTTGAGATTACCCTCGGTCTTAAGGGTGTTGAGCTCACTTGAAAGTGCAGCACAAATCATCTCTTTGGTTGTGGTTTTGCCGACACTGCCGGTAAGACCGATTACAGGAAAATTAAATAAATTTCTGTACCATCTGGCAAAGTCAAGAAAGGCTTCCTGCGTATCTTTAACAATAAGCTTCGGGCAGTCAACTTCAATATCTTTATGGCACATCACTGCTGCCGCACCGTTTGAAACAGCACCGGCTGCAAAATCGTGACCGTCAAAATTTTCACCTTTTATGGCAATATAAAGATCACCTTTATTAACTGCTCTGCTGTCGATGGTAACACCTGTTAACTCGGCATCTCCGACAATCGAGGCACCGATTCCCTTGGCTATATCATTTAATAAAAGTTTTTGCATAGATTATCCCCTCTTTATATCAGCCGTCAGCTATAACAGACCCTGATTTAAAATACACAGTCACTGTGCTTCCGTAAGCAACCTCAGCACCGGCTTCAAGATTTTGTCGGTACGCTACCAGCCCTGAATCTGATACTGCATTACCTGATATTTTTATATTTACACCGGCTCCTGTAGCCGTACTCATAACAGCTGAAATGCTCATTCCGGTAAAATCAGGAACAGTTGCATTAACCTGCTTTGAATCTTTTTCCGTATAAAGTACGATAACACCGTTTTTAGGAATATACTGACCGTATGCCGGGCACTGAGAAACAACTGATTCGCCCTCACCTGACACCTTTACGGTAAAGCCTGCATCCTGTGCGTTTTTCTTGGCAGTTTGTGCATCAATACCAACATAGTTTTCAACCGAAACATTAAGCTCATCTGCTTCTTCAGCAGAATAATTCCTCTTAACATTGAGATAAGTCAGAGTGTTTTCTATAACTTCGGCAGCAACCGGAGCAGCTACTGCACCGCCTGTTGTGCTGCCTGATTTCGGATTATCTACAATAATTATAATTGAAATTTCAGGGTCATCTGCAGGAGCAATGCCTGCAAAGGAAGCAACAACCTGACCTTCATGGTTAAGATTATCTGATGTGCCTGTTTTGCCTGCAACATTATAACCTGCAACATAAGCATTTTTAGCTGTTCCTGTTTCAACAGTCTGCACCATAGCCTCAAGAACCTGACGGCTGGTTGACTCTGAAATAACCTGACGGCGTGCATAAGGTTGTGTTTCTTTAACCGTATTACCTTCATTATCCACCACTTTGCTAACAACATAAGGCTGCATAAGCTTTCCGCCGTTTGCTATGGCATTTACAGCTGTTATCATCTGAATACCCGTAACACCAAAAGACTGACCGAAAGAACAGCTGGCAAGGTTAACCTTACTCATTTCGTCCTCTTCAAAATAAATGGGACTGCCCTCACCCGGAAGGTCAACACCTGTTTTTTCGGTGAAACCGAAAGCTTCAAAATATTTGCAGAAGCTGCCCACACCAAGCCTTTGGCTGACGGTGATAAAATAAGTGTTACAAGAATTAGCAAGTGCCGTTTTTGGGGTTTCAATTCCATGAGCCTTACCATTAAAGCAATTATACGGTGTATCAATAATTTTTATATTACTGGTACAGTTGAAGCTGTCCATAATCTGATTTTCTTCAATACCTGCTGCAAGGGTAAAAATCTTAAACACCGAGCCCGGCTCATAAGCATCAGAAACAGCGTTATTACTCCATTGATTCTGACGTGCCGCAGAGACAGCCTCTGATTTTGACTTTTCATCTACAATCTCATTGATTTTTGATAAAACAGATTCGTTATATATTTTACTCGGAGAGTTGGGGTCGTAGTCATTTTTAGTTGACATGGCAAGTATTGCACCTGTTTCAACATCCATAACAATACCGTAGCAAGTGTCACACTGTGAATCAATATAGCACTGGTCAAGAGCATCTTCAAGATAACGCTGAATTGTTTCATCAATGGTAAGAACAAGGCTCGAGCCCTGCTCAGGCTCATAAACGGTTTCAAAATCAACCGATGTGTTTGTGTTCATAGCACTGTTTGAATAAATCTGCCTGCCGTCTGTACCGGTGAGCACTTCATCATATTCATACTCAAGACCGTAACGACCTGTATCACCGTCGCCTGTAAAGCCCAAAAGTGTTGAAGCAAGATTTCCGTTAGGGTAATAACGCTTTGTATCAGCCTCAATTCCTATAAAAAAGCTGTAATATACGTATCGGTCGTTGCCTGATGAATCCACATATTTTACATTCTCTTTCATAAAGTCGCTGACTAAATCCCTTTGAGTCTTTTCGACCTTGGCTTTAATCAACACATACCTGTAGCTTGACTGATCAATAAACTTTTGTTTAAGTTCTGTTACATCAAGCTCAAAAATTTCAGCAAGCTTGTTACTTACGTTATCAAGGCATTGTTTAAGCACTGCATCAGGGATGTCTGCACCGGCACCGGTGAAATTGTTGGGGTTAACATAAACCTTCCACACAGATGCACTCTCGGCAAGCACATTCATGTTGCGATCGTATATTACACCTCTGCCGGCAGAGATAACGTTATCTTCAAGCTGATTGTTTTCAGCATAAGCTTTGTATGTATCACCGTTTATTATCTGAACATAAAACAACGAAGCTATATTTGCCAGGAAAAGAAGCATTACAAATCCGAGAGCAATCATACTTCTCATCATAATCTGCTTTCGTGTCATCTTTTTTGCTTTTTTAGAAGCCATGCAGTTTCCCCCTTTGTGATGCATAAAAATCCGATAAATTTCTCTTGTTAAAAAATCACCACAAGGGCGGATGTGGAATCCGCCCTTTTATAATATGATTTTTATTAATGCTATTATTCGTTTTAAAGAAGCTTTCACTTAACTTCATAATAGTTAATCTGATAGCCGTCTTTCTTGATCATACCGAGATTCTTCTCAGCGTATGCAGAAATATTGACTATAGAATACATAGAATCAACTGTGCTTCTGAGCCTTACATTTTCGCTTTCAGCTTCTTTGATCTGAACCTGAATTTCTTGCTTTTGTGAATCAAGGTCCATAACCATAGCCCTGCAATAAACAGATGAGCCTAAAAAAGCAAGGAGTAAAAGCGAAACAAAAACTATTTTGAAGGCTTCTTTGCGAGTATAACCTGCCTCTTTTTTGAGTTCGGAACGGGTGCGTGACTTTTTGGGCACAGCTTGTGGCTTGACCGGAGCATCCGTTTTGGGAGCCGCTGAACTCTTTCTGTTTTTAGTGTTATCAAATAAATCAAAATCGTAAGCTAAATTGTTGGTAGCCATTGTGCACCGTCCTTTCTTTTAATCACAATTACAGGTTTATTTTTTCAATCACTCTTAGTTTTGCACTTCTTGAGCGTGGGTTTTCTTCAACCTCTGTTTTTGAAGGTGTTACGGGTTTAAACGGGATTTTACCCTTAGGAACTCTTCCGCACACACATACCGGAAAATCGGGAGGGCAGATACAACCCTCGCAGAATTTTTTAAATTTGTTTTTAACCACTCTGTCTTCAAGAGAGTGAAAGGTTATTATTGCAAGCCTGCCGCCAACATTTAGGCGTTCAAACATATAATCAAGAGCTGATTCAAGTTTTTCTATTTCCCCGTTGACCTGAATCCTTAAAGCCTGGAAAGTTTTGCGCCCGGGATGACCGTCACGTCTGAACTTTGCAGGAACAGAGTCTCTTACAATGTCAGCCAGCTCAAAAGTTGTTTCTATCGGCTTTTTCTCTCTTGCTTTTACAATATTTTTTGAAATTTGCGGTGCAAACTTTTCGTCACCGTATGTAAAGAGAATTCTCTGAAGCTCCTGCTGAGAAAGGTTATTTACCAAATCGGCAGCAGTTGTGCCCTGCTGACTCATTCTCATATCCAGCGGAGCATCTTTGTGAAAAGAGAAGCCTCTCTCCCCTGTGTCAAGCTGATGAGAGCTGACACCAAGGTCTGCCATTATTCCGTCGGCTCCGTTTTCTTCATAACCGAGAGAAGTGAGTATATCATCAATATTTACAAAATTGTTGTGAACTATCGTCACCCTTTTATCTTCACCAAAGCGATTTGTTAATGTTTCAATCGCTGACGGGTCCTGGTCAATGCAAATCATTCTGCCGTATGTTATTGATTCAAGTGCAAGAGCACTGTGACCTCCGCCACCCGCAGTGCAGTCAACATACACTCCGTCAGGCTTTATATTAAGAGCCTCTACAGTCTGCTCTCTTAAAACGGTGATATGCTTAAATTCCATAAACTTTCCTCCGTTTTAGAAATACAGGCTGTCCATAAAGTCGGCAGTCTTTTCATCAATGTTGAATATGTCTGTTTCTTCGGTAGCTGCTTTAAGAAGGATACCTCTGCCGTTACCTGAAAGCTGAACAGTTTTTTCAACACCTATAGCTTTGAGAAAACGCTTGTCAATTTTTAATCTGCCCTGAGAGTCAACGGTCTGTTCATCAAGCAAAGCATAAATTCGCTCTGCCATCGCCATACGTTCTTTCGGGTCTTCAATAGCATCAATCTTGGGTTGAGCAAATTCGAGCCAACCGTCATAAGTGTAAATGCGGATTTCTTCCCTGTGAGGAAGGCAGAAAACATAAATTGCATCGTATTCTTTCTGAGACCTTTCAAGCTGAGTGCGGAAACGTGCAGGCAGTGAAATTCTACTCTTATCATCCAAAGTTCGTTGACAGCTGCTAACAAAAAATTCAGGTTTCTTTGAAAATTCCATTCCACACTCACTCCCTTTCCGTTCCCAATTACCCCACAATTATATACCTTAATTCCTCCCGTGTCAATAACCTCATACAAAAAATATTGAGATAATTAAACAAAACATTTGCTTTTGATTTGTGCAAAATACAAGCATTAAAAATATTGCAAAAATCGGATAATAATGGTATAATGATTTATCTTTAAAAATGGAGGTAAATTTAATGAACAAGATATTCAGAAAAGTTATCAGCGTTGTTCTTTGCCTGAGCCTTCTCCTTTCTGTTGGTATGGTATCGGCATTTGCAACAGACGGTACAGCTGTTGAAAGAGTTTCTTGTGTTGTTAACGGTGACACAGCTACTCAGAGAGGCTTCACCTGGTACACAGAATCAGAAACTGCTACAGAAATCAAAATTTTCAAAAACGCTATTGTTGATGTAACAGCTTCCCTCACCCTTTCCGATGTTAAGTGCGAAGAATGGGAAGGTCATTACATGCATCAGGTTACTGTTTCAGGCCTTGAAGCAGGCACACTCTACACTTATGTTGTAGGCAACGGTGAAACATGGAGCGATGGTGGTACTTTCACAACTGACAACGGCGATGATGAAATCAACTTCATCACAATCGCAGACGTTCAGGCAAGCTCTGAAGAAAACTTTGAAAAAGCTTCTTATGTTATGGAAGCAGCTGCAAAAATGATGCCCAACGCTGACTTTGTTGCTAACCTTGGTGACTACACTAATGACAGCACAAACGAGGAATGGGACGCTTATTTCAAATATTTCCAGAAATTCAACAACATGACAACTCACGTTCCTGTTTCAGGCAACCATGACGGTCTTGGTGTTTGGCATTGGTTTGAAAACATGTTCGCTCTTGATACAAGCGAAAGCGTTCAGAACCTTAACGGTGTAAACTATTCATTTGATTACGGCAACGCTCACTTTGCTGTGCTTAACACAAATGACCTTCTTGCCATTTCCAACGCTCAGCTCAAATGGCTTGAAAACGACATGAACTCAACTGATGCTGACTGGAAAATCGTTTTCATGCACAAGTCACCTTATACACTCGGCAAAGACGGCAAATGGCCTGATGCACTCTACCTTTCAGAGGCTCTCACAAACGTTCTTGATGAATGCGATGTTGACGTTGTTATGTCAGGTCACGACCATCAGTACCTTCGCACAAAGTCACTTTATGACAACGCAGTTGCAGAAGACGGCAGTGGCACAACCTACATCCTTGCAGGTACAGCAGGCACAAAGAGATACGAAGTTCGTGAATTCATGCCCGGCACATATATGCAGACAGAATTTATCGACGCTCTTACAATCCAGAAAAACGGCTACGGCAACTACTGGGACGGCGAAGATTGGGATCAGACCGACCCCGAAAGAATCGGTGGCGTATTCTCAACAATGAGAATTGACGGCGGCGAGCTCAAGTTTGAAGCTTATGTTGTTAACGATGAAACAAAAGAACTCAAACTCATTGACGAAATGACACTCACCAAAGAAACAGGCAAAAACGAAGCTACATTTGACGGTGATAATTCAACATCAACAGCTGAATATGCACTTGATGTTGTTCCTTCATTCCTCAGCCTTGCAGGTTATGCTGTAGGCAACTGGCTTATCAAAACAGTATTTAATCTTCCTAAGATTCTTTACTACGTAATTAAGACAGACACATTCTAATAACAGCAAAAGACCGTAGGAGTTAAATCCTACGGTCTTATTTTTTGTTATATATTAATACGGTCTGACATGGTCAGAGAATACAATCAACGGTGCTGTTGCCCAAGGGTGGAAGAGACTGGTGTTTTTCTTTTGTTCCTTCCCCCACGCTTCAAAGGTGGTGGTTGCACCCTCAGAGAGCATATTAAGCCAACAGTCAGGGTCTGTTGCCAGCTCCTCTGCAAGAGCCATTTCGCCCTGCCTCTTTAAAGCCGCAAGAGCAAAATACGCCATATAAACGCCCATTGAGTTAAGTCTTTTTTCTTTAAGCAGGTTAATTATTGCCTGCTTTGTTTTTTTATTAATACCGATATTAAAAAGAAGGGGCAAAACGTTTGAATGTATCGCTGAATGAGAAGTCTCACTGCTGTCACAAAAGATATTCGTTTCATCATTATAAAAATAATTTATGAAGCTCTGTTCTGCTTGTTTGGTAACACCTGTTGAGGGCATATGCAGAATCGAATATACTTCATCCATCGACTGTAAAAATCCGCACCAGAAGGCATTGATTACATTATGAACTCCATCACCTATTGGTTTGGTTAAAGGAAAGTCGTATCCGTCACGAAGATTATCCGGCCAATCCACAAGATTCCATTTATCTTTTACTCCGTCAAGCAAAAAATCTTTATTCATATACTGTGAAAAATGCTTATACATTCCAGTGAGATACGGCTCAACCTTTTTAACAAAATCCAAGTCATTATCTACGCTGTAAACCCAACATACCTGTGCAGGAAGTTGGAGAGAGTAATCGGCAATTTCCTGCATAAGCGAGGCACCTGAAACAGCCATAAGACCCGGGCAAACAAAGGCAGAATTACAAAAATCCGTTATCGCCTTTTTCATCATCGTTGTGTCACCCGTAACGGCAACCTGTGCCCTTGCACTGACAGATAAGTCACCAAGGTACTGACCCTTTTCCCTGGTTGGACAATCCATATAGCACTCCTGTGTTCCGTATTTTACGGTATTTTTACAAAGGTCAATTATTTTTGAAAGGCCGGAATTCTCTGTTATATATGATGAATTATCCTCAAAAGGATAATGCCTGACCGTAAACAGAATTTCAGTTATTTCTGCAGTTTCGGGAAAAATAATTTCAGCATAACGAAAAGCCTTGTAGTCGAACTGACTTAATTCGTCACTTCCACCTGAGAGAATCCATTTATCCTCATAAGTGCAATTGCAACGCATATCAAACCTGACAGAACCGTCGTTATTCAGTTCTTCGCCCAATCTGATTTTTACGGTGTCTCCCCCATTACCTTTAGCTTGCAGTTTTATGTAACCAACCGCTTCAAAACCAAAATCAACAAAAAGTCCACCTTGAATTTTTTTGACCTCTTTTGGCTTAACGTCATAAAAATCAAGCTGTTTTGTGGGTTGCTTAATAAGAGTATAGTCGGCATTTTTATAAACAGATGCATTCCCCCACCGGGAATCATCAAAGTCCGTTTTATAAAAATCGACATTCGCATTCCGAGAGTCATAGCACTCGCAAAACGCTGTGTCGTAACCAACAGAGTCCAAGGCAGTAAAACCCGTGTGATTTTGGCAAAACCAGCTTTCATCACTGACAAGTACGGTTTCACCGTCAACATCAAGACTGAGCCACAGCATTTGCCTTAAATCCCCTGACACCCATACACGGTTAATCAATCCCTGATAATAACAATGCACTGCGAAGGTGTTTTCACCATCAACAAGATAATCCGCAATATCAATTTCGTTGTAATAATATGCGTTCGGGTAGCCTGAAGCAGGTCCCTGAGTGACAAACCTGCCATTGATATAAAGCTTATAATAATCATCGGCGGTTATTTTAAGTGTTGCATTTTCGGCATTTTTCAGATTGAATTTCTTTCTGAAAAGAATGTGTCTGTTTTGAAATTCTTCAGGAGAATTTGGAATTTCATCTCCGCTGTGCTCCTTGTGAAAAACATTTACAGGAACAAGATTGCAGAAATCAGGATGGCATATAAACTGAGGTTTCATTTTTATTTTTCTCCTCAACAATCACGAGAGTTATTAATATAAATGATATAAGCATAATGCAGAACGTTCTGCAGCCTGATGCCCAAACGGTAGGTGAAAGGCCCATCATCACACGGCTGCCTAATCCGAGAATAAGAATACAGGCACAGTAAATTTTATTACCGTTGGATTTCATAAGGCTGAATATACTTATCACAACACATATACCAATCATAATAAAAATTATATCTGCAACAGGCTCAAAAGAGTAAACAGCTTTTTGCATTTTATAATTTTTAAGTTCACCGAAAATATACGGTGAAACAAAGCAAAGCACCACACTTGAAACAGGCGGCAATAATGACAATAATTTAAGTTTTGTTCCCTGCTTAAATGACATAACGCAAAGAAAAATCATAAACGCCAGTGAACCTGCAAGAGTGAAATATATTTGCGAAGTTAATCCGTAAAAGGTTGACGAAAAACCAAGCTCCAGCTTTTCAAAAATATTAAGAGATAAAAATTCAGGGAAGTATCTGCCAGTTTCACGCACCATACGGTTATTTTCACCAACGGTGTTGATATAATAAGAATACACTGTCATTCCCGTAACTATCAGATTCTGAAAAACAAGATAAAGATTCACCGTACGCTTTGAAAGAAGATAAATATTACCGACCGACAAAGCCACAAGCATCACAACAGCCATTTGCTGCATATTGGTAGCATAAAGCATCAACGGTAAAATAAGCAATCTTGCCAAAAGTTTTGTTTTCTTGCCATAAAGGAAATTTTTCAGCGGTAACAGGCTTATAATTCCAAACGTTACAGGCCAGAGGTAGTTTACCGTTGTTGCCACAAAACCGGCATCCACCATACACATTGTTGGATAAACTGCAAGAAGCGGTAAGGCTCTGTGAATATTATCAGAGGGCAGGATTTTGGGAATTACCCAAACCAAAACTGTCAGCACAACGGGATTTAAAACACGCCACAAAAAGTGAAAGCGAGAGAATATGTAGGTAAGTCCATCGGTAAAAGGTCTTGCACTCCCCTGCAGAAAGTCAAAAATACCTGCATCGGCAGACTTTGAGAGGAAGATTTTGTCGTCACCCCAATTAAGAGGCAAAATAAGATGCACCGCAAGGAAAATGAGATATAAAATTATGTAAAAGCGGTATTCTTTCGGAATATGTTTTTCGATAAAGGTTTTCATTCTATCACCGAGTTAATTCTATGCTTTCGGGTTTGCTTTGTCAAGGGTTACACCATGCGAATGGCGGTCAATTCGTGAATTGACCCTACAAATTTTTGGAGAATACGGTGTTGACAGTGTATCTTGTAGGGGATGATGCCTACATCATCCCTTTGGTCGATGTAGGCATCGGCCACTACATTTTCATTAATGCAATCATTATTAAAAGCAAAAGAGGTAATACGGATTTTCATTTCCGTTTTACCTCTTTTAATTAATCGTGTTATTCCTCACGACCTAACAGCCAATTTACTGAAACACCAAGTATATCAGCAATGGCATTGAGTTCAATATCAGACACAGGTCGTTTTTGCCCTTCAAGCAATGACAATGCCGGTGTGCTCATTTCAATTCCTTTGAGCTGAAGTTTGGTGAGCAACTCAATCTGTTTCATACCTTGAGCTTTTCGCGCCTTGGTTACTCTTGCTCCGATTATGTTTTTGTTGCCAAGTTCAAGCTTTCTCGGTTTGATGTTGCTCACCCCCTTTTAACAGTTATTATATGTTTAAAGGGACTTGATTTATTTGGTAATACCAAATATAATAGTTTTATTTAGTAACACCAAATAAAGGAGAACGCAATGAATATTGATTCACTCGAGAACATTCTGCGAGACAGGAGAACTTGGGAGGAAATAATAAAAAAACAAGACACTGAGTTTCTTTGTGAAATAGAAATTTCAAAGAAAGATAAAAATTTTAATCACTGTGATTTTCAGGAGTTTATTCAATATCTAAAAAATCGAGAAAAATCCGGGTGTCCAAAAGAACACCCGGATGAAAATAACAGTTTCAAATTTTAGTGATATTTGGGAAGGAAGTCGCCGTGGGCTTCGATAAGGTCATCAACCATTTTCTTGATTGTGTCGATATCAAGCTCACTGCCTGTATGGGGATCAAGCATGGCTGCCTGATAGATATGTTCTTTCTTAAGGGTTGCAGCAGCTTCAATGGTAAGAAGCTGAACATTGATGTTTGTCATATTCATCGCTGCACACTGAACAGGAAGAGCGCCAACGTGGCAAGGATGAACACCGTAGCCATCAACAAGGCATGGAACTTCTACGCAAGCGTCCTCGGGGAGGTTGGTGATAAGATGGCCTGTGTTGAGCACGTTACCACCAATTTTATAAGGATTACCTGTAACGATTGATTCCATAATATGTGAAGCGTATTCGCTTGAACGGTTATGTTCCTTAACGCCTGTTTCAAGCATTTCCTGATATTCCTTTTTCCAGCCCTCAATCTGATTTACACAGCGGCGGGGATATTCATCAAGAGGAATGTTATAGCGGTCAATAAGCTCGGGATATTTGCTCTTGATATAGAACATATTATACTCTGCGTTATGCTCACTTGACTCTGTGCAATAATATCCGAAGTGCTTGATATAATCCATTCTTACCTTATTTTTCTTTTCAGGGTCTGCAAGGTAGGCATCAACTCTTGATTTGATTTCAGGATAAAGGTCAACACCGTTTTTATCTTTGATTTCAAGAAGCCAGCCCATGTGGTTGATACCTGCAATAAGCTCTTTTCTGCCTTCAAGCTTATCTTCCATACCAAGGTCACGGAGAAGATCTTCAGAACAAGACTGAACGCTGTGGCAAAGACCAACTGTATTAATGGGAGTGTATCTCTGCATATAGCCTGAAAGCATAGCCATAGGATTTGTATAATTCAAGAAAAGTGCATCAGGACAAACCTCTGCCATATCATCTGCGAAATCTTTAAGCACAGGAATTGTACGAAGTGCACGCATAATTCCGCCTATACCGAGAGTGTCACCGATTGTCTGACGAAGTCCGTATTTTTTAGGAACTTCAAAATCTATAATTGTACAAGGGTCATAAAGACCGACCTGAATAGCATCCACAACAAAGTTTGCTCCTCTGAGGGCATCCTTTCTCTGCTCAACACCGAGATAGCATTCGATCTTACCGTAGCCACCCTTGGTTTCACGCATAGCCTCAAGGATTGTTCTGCTCTCTTCAAGGCGAGTTGCATCAATGTCATAAAGGGCAAAAACGCTGTCACGAAGAGCTTCGGAGCACATACAGTCGCCGATAACATTTCTTGCAAAAACGGTGCTGCCTGCACCCATAAACGTAATTTTCATAAAATAAAACCTCCTGCCTTATAAACTAAGACAAGAGGATTATAACACACCTAAAAAATGAATGTAAATCAGTTTTTTATTTTCTATGTTTTAAACAAATGAAAGGCTGTACTTTTGTAAACAGTTATAAAAGTACAAACAATATGCCATACACAACAGGCTGATGTATCATATAAAAAATCAGCGAATGACGACCTAAAAATTCAAGGGGTCTGCACCTGAGCGATGACAGATACTTCATTAATTTCAGCTTATCAAAAGCTGGATTCAGAAAATATCCGCAGATAAAAAGGAAAAACCACGGAATCAGCGGAAAATAATCTGCTGAGTAAAATCCCCTGAAAGGAAAACCGAGATAAGCTGTGAGGTAGTTCTGATAAAAAGTTTCGGGAACTTTCAAAAGCTCCGTATCCCCTATTCTGATAAAACCGTCTGAGATATTTTTGGTGAGCAAAAATATTAAAAGAAAAACAGAAAACCCTAAAAACGGATTTATTCTTTTAAAGACCTTATCAAGGGGAATCATCAGAAGCATTGAAGAGCCCAAAAGACAAAGCACACCGAAAAGGATAATGCTGTTTTTCATAAACACGGCAGTCACAATCGTTATGATAACAGATGCCCCCAACACTATGAGTGAATTTTTTAACTTCTTTTTGCCAAAGTGCCAGCAAAAGCCTGAAAGCAGAATAAATGTGTGGCAAATAAGCTGTTGCCAGATATGGGCACTCTCAGAAGTGAACCACGGCACGTCAATACGAAACATATTTACAACATCCCACAATGCGTGGTACAAAATCATATTCACAAGAGCAAAACCACGAATAACATCAAGAGTGTGGTAACGATTTTTCATATCAGAAATCAACTTTATAATGGTGAACGAATACACCTAAAACCTTATTATAATCAAGCACGTGCATAACGGCACCGTCTTCTGTAGGCAAGAAGGTCAGACCCTCTGCCTCAACATTGTCGCCACCTACATCACGAATGAATTTCACTTTTGTTTCACCTGTTTCAACATTGAAGCTGAGTATATTTTTGTAGTTACCGTTGTTTTCAATATCATTAGAAAGATAAAGCGTTCCGTTATAAAACTCACCACCCTGAATACGGTCGATCTCATCAAGACCTTTAATGGGAATTTCTTTAACAAGCTTCATTGAATTATTAACATCATAAGCATAAACCGTTTTGGCGTGTGACCATTTTGAAGCATAAAGATAGCCTGTTTCAGGGTCAACAGCACACCACGGTACACCGTCATCGTAAATTTCATTCGGCAGGTCATAAACTTCACCTGTGGGCTTGAGGGTTTCACAATCAAACACAACTATGCATGCATAAACCTCGTCGCCACCTTCAACCGGGGCATAAATTTTTCCGTTATAATAGCTGATTCCACCAATATGGTTGTTACCACGGTCGGAGCAGTGCTCGGGCAACGGATTGATACTGCTTTTCTGAAGTTCCATATCTTCAACAGTAAACTTGCCAAGAATTGTAAAATTGATAGCGGCAAGAGAACCGCTTGTGTAATAATACTCACCGTCGGTGGTTATTCCCTGGCCTGAAAGCAGTGCTTTTTCAAAAACCAAAACATCCTGAGAAACAAGCTCGGCAGATTCAGTACTCTGAGCAACAGGGCTTGTGAGCAAAGTGATAAGTAAAATGGGTAAAGTGATTATCGACATAAGCTTTCTTATAATACACATAATCTTTTCTCCTTATTTCAGATTTACTGCATTCTAACATATTTTACATAAAATATCAATAAATATTGAATTAACATTTTTATTGTGATATAATTTTACTATGGAAAATATTAAAAATAAAGAAATTTTAAAACAAATCGAGGACGGACTTATTGTTTCCTGCCAGGCGTTGTCAACAGAGCCATTGTATGACAGCTACATAATGAGCAAAATGGCTTATGCCGCATCTCTCGGCGGTGCCGTGGGAATAAGAGCAAATACTGTTGTTGACATTCTCGCCATCAGGGAAAGAGTCAGCCTCCCGATTATCGGAATCATCAAAGAGGAATATCCCGACAGCGATGTTTACATCACCCCTACTATGAAAGAGGTTGATGCACTCGTTGAAATCGGATGTGAAATTATTGCTCTTGATGCAACCAACAGAACAAGACCCGGCGGAGTTTCTTTCAGTGACTTCTTTAAAGAAGTTCGCCGCAAGTACCCCGAACAGCTCTTCATGGCAGACACTTCCTGCTTTGAAGAAGGCAAGCTTGCCCTTGAATTAGGCTTTGATTTGCTGGGCACAACCATGAGCGGTTACACTCCTTATACCAAAGGTACTCCTCTGCCCGATTTCACACTTATGAAGCGTTATAAAGAAGAGCTTGGTGCAACGGTAATTGCCGAAGGTGGTATCTGGGCTCCCGATGAACTGGTAAAGGCTTTTGAAAGCGGAGCACACGCTGCTGTTGTTGGCACCGCCATTACAAGACCTATGGACATTACAAAGCGTTTTGTTAAAGCGTTGGAGGAAAGCAGATGAAAATTCTCACCTTTGACATAGGCGGAACTGAAATAAAATATGCTTTCTGCGATGAGAATTTTAATTTGACACAAAAAAGTTCAATTCCGACTAACGCTCACGAAGGCGGAGTTAAAATAATTGAGCGTGTGATTGAAATTATTAAATCCTTTGACGATATTGACCGTGTGGGTATTTCTACAGCAGGTCAGGTTAACAGCGTTAAAGGTGAAATTGTTTATGCCACAGACACTATCCCCGGCTATACAGGCGTTAAGATTAAAGAAACCGTTGAAAGAGAAACGGGTATCCCTACAGCAGTTGAAAACGATGTTAACTCTGCCGCAGTGGGTGAAGCGGTTTTCGGTGTGGCAAAAGGCCACGATAACTTTATTTGCCTCACTTACGGAACAGGAATCGGCGGTGCGATTTATCTCAACGGCAAGTTATTCACAGGAAGCTCTTTTTCTGCCGGTGAATTCGGTCATATTGTGACCCATTCAGGCGGAAAAGACTGCACCTGTGGCGGAAAAGGCTGTTATGAAGCTTATGCTTCCACAAGTGCACTTGTGAACAGAGTAAAAGAAGCTTCAGGCAAAGAACTTGACGGTCGTGAGATTTTTGAACACTTTGATGACCCTGATATCCGTTTGGCTATCAATGAATGGATTGACGAAATCGTTGTAGGTCTTAAAGGACTCACCTATATTTTTAACCCTGCACTTATTGTTGCAGGCGGCGGAATAATGAACGAAGAATATATTACGCAAGAAATCAATAAACGTCTGCAAAATGAGCTTATGGCAAGTTTCCGCAAAGTCAAGGTTATCAAGGCTTTGATGGGCAATGACGCCAACAAGCTGGGTGCAGCATATCTTGCATCACAATTATAAGGAGAATCAGAAATGAAAGGTATTTTTACAGCACTTCTCACCCCATTTAAAGAGGATTACACTATTAACGAATCAGCTCTTAAAAAGCTTGTTGAATTCAACCTTGAAAAAGGCATTAACGGCTTTTATGTTGGCGGCAGTACAGGCGAAAGCATGGTTATGACCAACGAAGAGAGAAAAGAAGTTTTCAGAATCGTTAAAGAGGCTGCAGGCGACAAAGTGCCTATGATTGCACACTGCGGTGCTATTTCAACAGATGCAGCAATCGACATGGCAAAAACTGCAGAAAGCCTTGGTTACAACGCAGTTTCTGCAGTTGCCCCATTCTATTATTCATTCCCTGCTGCAGCAATCAAACAGTATTATACTGATATTGTTGACAGCGTAAACATACCTATGGTGGTTTATAACTTCCCCGGCGGTAACGGTTTTACATTCACAGCAGACTACGCAGCTGAAATGTTCCAGGATAAGCGTTTTTGCGGAATCAAGCATACATCCGCTGACCTTTATACCCTTCAGCAGTTTAAAGAAAAAATTGACGGTGTAACTGTATTCAACGGCTTTGACGAAATGTGCCTTGGCGGTCTTTCAATGGGTGCAGACGGTGCAATCGGCAGCACATATAATTTTATGGGCGATAAATTCCTTAAAATTTATGATGAATTCCACAACGGCAACATCAAAAAGGCTCAGGAAATTCAGAACGAAGCTAATGTTATTATTGCAGAAATGATCAAATACGGCGTTTTCCAATGTGAAAAGGCTGTTCTTACTCATATGGGCATTGATATGGGTCCATGCCGCAAGCCTTTCCTCCCCTTGAGCAAAGAGGGATGGGATGCAATGAAAAAGGTTGCAGAGTCTTTATAGGATGAGAGTGATTCATAATGTTAAAAAAACTTACTGATAAAATTTATTTCAGCAACGGTGCAGGTGATTATTCAATTCCCCTTGTGCGACTTGACGTTATGCCCAAAGACACACCTGACGAATTAAAATATCTGTATGAACACTCAACTGTTGATGACGGCTTGGATTACATCGGCCACCCTGATGCGATTCTTTTGAAAAACGGCAGTATTCTTGACGTTTATCCGTCAGGTCACGGTAAAGGTGCAATCAGAAGCAGATTAAGTTTTGACGGTGGTATTACATACACAGGTGAAATTAAAAACCAACCCAAGTCATGGGAAACATCAAGAGAGACTCCCACAGTTTACAGGCTTGAATTTTCTGACGGCACACCTGACAAAATTCTGCTCGTTTCAGGTAATCCCGACTGGCACGACGGAAATGGATCAATCGGTGGGTTTAACTTTTCACTTTCTGATGATGAAGGTGAAAACTGGAGTGAATTTGAACTCTGCTTTTCTAAAAAAGATGAATTCACAGTGCTCCCCATTGTTTCAATGGCATCTCTCACCCGACTTAAAGAAAACGGTGAGTTTGTTGACAAGTGGATGGCATTTTTCCACGACAGCAAGTTTGTAAACTATAAGACAATCCTTTCTTTTGAAAACGGTAAGCCTGTCTGGAGCATTCCTGAACCTTATTTTTCACAGCACAGAAGCATTGAAAAGAAAGCACATATGTGCGAGGTTGAGGTTGTTCGTTCGGATTGCGGAAAAGGCGACGAGCTTTGTCTTATTGCCAGAAGCAATAACAAAAAATACAACTCTCTTATTTCTTTTTCAAAAGATGAGGGCAAAACCTGGTCAAAACCGAGGTTTGTCCCCTCCTCCCTTAACGGAGAAAGACACAAGGCAGACTATACCCCTGACGGACGACTTTTCATTACATTCCGTTCAATTGAAAGGGATAAGGTAAAATCAGCTAAACATTCACCCGAAACCATTAAAACTTGGTTCAGTGAGGGCTGGGTTGCTTGGGTAGGCACTTATGACGACCTCAAAAACGGCAGAGAGGGTCAATACCGAATTAAGCTTGCTCACACTTACCTTAAAAATCAAAAAGAGCCTGCTCTTGCAGCGAATGCAGATACAGGCTACTGCGGAAATGTGGTTTTTGATGACGGTATGATTGTTACATCAACCTACGGCTGTTTCGGCAATAAAACCGCTGACGGAAAATATCAGACATATGTCGTTTCCAAAAGGATTAAACTTTCAGACGTTGATAAACTTATATAAAGTAACAGGCTGTTCCACAAAAGTGAAGCAGCCTGTTTTTTTGTTTATTTTGCAACGGGAACGTTGATTTCAAGATCAGTTAACGGGAATGAACAGCAAGGATGAATACAACCAAATTTATAGTCTGCAAGACGGCGATATTCAAGTGCCGCAGGAACATAAACCTTACCTGAAATAAGATGTGAATGGCAGAATCCACACTCACCGCTTCTACAACGTGCAGGAACAGATATGCCGTTCTTTTCAAGAGTCTGCATAACAGAATCAGCTGAGTTACCCTTTACGATATAAGTTTTATCCTGAATGGTAACGGTAATTTTAACCTTTTCCGGAACACCTGCAGGGTAATCTTCCTGAGTGGTAGGGTTATGAAATTCACCAAACATTTCATGGCGGATATATTTCTTTTCAAGTTCAAGCTTTTCAAGCTCTTTATCAACAAAATGATACATCTGCTGAGGACCGCAAAGGAAAACAGAATACTTTTCGTCAGCAGGAGCATATTTTTTGATAAGCTCTGCCGTAATAAATCCCTTTTCCATACCTTTTGGGCATCTCTTTTGTTCGCTGAGAACATGAACAACCTTAATCTTGTCACACTTTTTGCAAAGCTCGTCAAGTTCATCTTTAAAGATGATATTTTTGACATCACGGCTACCGTAAAGCAGAGTGAGTTCAAAATCTTCATCGCCGTCAGCAATAGCATTTGCCATTGAAATAAAAGGAGTGATACCACTGCCGCCGGCCAGACAGATAACCTTCTGAGCATCACGAAGGGGCTGATACTCAAAGTTGCCTGACGGAGCAGAAACTTCAACTTCTTTACCCACAGTCCATGTGTCAAAAATAAATTTTGACATAAGACCTCCGTCAACAAGCTTGATTGTTAAAACATACTTGCCCTCAAGTGAATCTTTGGGAGAAGATGAAATTGAATAAGCTCTTGTAATCGGCATATCTTCTATTGTTTCAAACACTGTAAGATACTTACCTGCCCCAAAATACGCAAGAGAGGTTGTACCTCTGTCGGGATCGGGAACGAGCGTATAGCTTTTGCAATCCTCTGAACGTTCAACAACTTCAGCTATTTTAAGATACTGACGTTTCGGATGAAGGGCTTTGGCAAGAGCCATAGCGTTGTCACTGTATTCAGGCATCTCTGCTTTTGCGGCATTAAACTTTGCCTGACGATCAGGGAGCATCGGAAAAAACTTTTTAGCTTTTAATGATTTAAGGTCTGCCATATTATTTGCCCTCCTTTACTTTTTTAACAACAATTCCGCCTGCTTTTTCACCGGTGTAATATGCACAGCCGTAGCCGTCACCACGCTCCTGGGTAGCACCGCAGAAGAAGAAATTATCAAACGGTTGGTCTGCAATATACTGAGCAGTTCTCGGAATCATACTGTCCCACTTTTCAAGCATAAAACCGTAAGGTGTTCCGTAAGGTGTGTTGAGATAACGGGCAAATGTGGGAGGAAGAGCGATTTCAATTTCTTCAATATAAGGTGTGATTGAAATATTGAGAGCTTTTTCACAGGTTTCAATCATATCCTTAGCAACCTTTGTTTTAAACTTTTTGTAATCTTCCGGTTTAATATCTTTCATAACATCACCGAAAGTCATACTTGTAAGGAAAAGCTGGCTCGTTCCTTCAGGAGTACAGTCGGGAATAATTTCATTAAGGCAGTTGATGATGCAAAAGCCGTTAAAGAAATCCTGTGCTGCTTCATACTGCTTATCAGAGTCTGAATCAGGAGCAATGAAAACAGAGTAGTCCTTAATACCAAGCTCTTCTTTTGTCTTGTTCATACCGAGATAAACAGTTGTGAGTGAGCAAGCAATTTTTCTGGCGTTGGCCATTTTAAGCTGCTTTGCAGGGATGTCTTTTTCATCAAAAAGATTTTCCCATACAGTGTTGGGGAAAGAGTTACAGATAAAGTATTTACCGTAAACAGTTTTTTCACCGTTGATAACAACACCGGCAGGCTTTCCGTCTTCCATAATAACCTTGGTAACTTCTGAATTGTACCAGATGTCACCACCGTTTTTGCGGATAACTTCATCAATAGCAAGACTCATCTCGTGGCTTCTGAGGTGAGGTATACCTGTGCCGTATTTAATATAGCTGTGAAGCATGGCAAGGTAATAAAGGAAGTCAAGCTGAGAACCGGGTGAACCCAAATAACACCAATATGTATTAAAAATATCCTGAGCCTTTTTGGGCATACCAAGTGCATCAAGACCTTCGTTCATTGTGTGAGAAACCATTCTCAAAATATCAGGGAAGTCTTTAAGACTGCCAATTAGCTTCTGAGGGTTTTCAAGATTATCAAAAATCTTAAACATACGATCTGACAAATCAAAAGCTGCCATACAGCTCTCATATGAGCCGGGAACGAGTTCCTCAAGCTTTTTGGCAAAATTGTGGAATCCGACCGGCATACGAGCATCAAGGGTAACCTCAACACCGTTTTCATTGATAAATGTATCTTTGTCGCCCTCTTTTGCAGGCACAACAAGGCGGAATGTTGAATCGTGTTTATACCAGTCAACATCGCCTCCGAAACGATTGAACATATCTTCAATTGCACCGGGTTCCTGGGCTGTACCGATACCGGCCAGTTCATGAAGAGATGGTTCAAACTCAAATCTGCCTCTTACAAAAGAAGAAGCTGAACCACCGGGAATATTGTGTCTTTCAAGCAAAAGAGTTGAAAGACCGGCTTTTGCACAGGTTGCAGCGGCAGCAAGACCACCGTTACCGGCACCGATAACAATTACATCATATTGCTTCATTATTTATCCTCCGTTTCAAATTGAAAGAGTAACATTATTATTTTATCAGTTTAAATTATCAATGTCAACAGGAGTTGAAAAATGCTTGCAATTTTGTCTGAAAATAAACATAAACTTTCTCATCTGCCTTTACCTGATTTTCAATATCAAGCTGTTTTGACTTTCGTAGAATACCCTTTGAAAATCCAACAACTCTGCCCCACAAATCTTCATAATCCTGATTTGAAAGGATTTTATTCTGTTCCTCTGCAACCAAATCAATGAAGCTTCTGATGTCGATTACGCTGACCTCGGTGGAATAATCCCTCTTAAGCTGCTTTGCAAGAGTGTTACTGCTCACCTGCTCCCCACGAAGGGAGAATTGAATGTCATCGTTGACATTTTTGGTGTTTTGGGATATACTATCAGTGGAAGACAAATCGAGTCTATCGTTTATATCCTTTTTAGGTGCGACGGTAAACGATTTGGCTTCTTTTTTTGTTGTGAATTCCGAAGATTCAAATGAAATAATATCATATAGTACCATTTCGTTTTTCCCATCAATAGCAACAAGAACATTTGCTTTATAATCACGATTAGAAATTCTCATTAAAACTTCACCGCGTGCAAAATCCTTAAAATTATCCTTTTTTCTGATGTGATTTAAATCTTCATTTACATAATTCGTTGAAGCAACTATAATTTCATCAAGCTGGGAAGCAGCATTAAGCTTGTCTTTGTATATATACGGATATTTCTTCTTATACTTTCGAGTATCATTCGAATTCAAATATTCTCTCTTTGTAATGCGATTAACTTTAATCAATCTACCCTTAATCGGTATTCCTGACACAAAATTATCACTCATTGTCTTTTTGACAATATCAACCCACTCATTTTCTGGGACACCATCGAGAATATTTTCTTCAATTACAACCACTGGTCTATTATCCGTAGTGTATCTTATAGAATGTTGTATTTCACTTTCAACCGTATTTTCACCTTGAGCACCGTATTCGGTACTTGAACGCAGGGCATCTTCAAGAGCGTTGTCCCAAAGAGCCTGAATTTCACTCCATTCTTTGATATTTTCTTCAAGAATTCGGGCTTCAACGGTTCTTGCGGTAACTCCCTCAAAGGCTTTTTTGATTTTATTCACAAAATCTGATACCCAGTCCCTGATTTTCTGAGCAAGGGTAAGGTTTTCATTGGCAAGGCGTTCAACGGCTCTGCTGTCTCTAAGCAACATTTCACAGGCATCTGCCACAACTTCACGAGAGGCCTCGTCATAACTGAGTTTGTGACCTGCCTTTTCTGCGTTATCTCTCTGTGCCGCAATCAATCTCTTTACGGTATTAGAATCTCTGCTGTTAAGGGTATCATAAACAAAGTTTCTCAGGTTTCTGTACTGCTCAGGAGACCACTTTTCAATGAAGTGTGTCAGCTCGTGTGAAGCTGTGCGGAGCATTGCACGGTCAAGCTCGCCCTGTTTGAAAGCGTCATCAATACCCGCTTCAATATCAAGATAAAAGAGCTCCTATCGGAGCTCTTTAATCTTTATATGTAACCTTTCTGCCGGTTAATTTGTGAATCCAGAATCTGCCGAAGCGGTGGGAGGATTTCATCAAAGCACCTCGCCATTTAACATCAAAGGCTGTTTTGCAGCCGAAGGTGTCCCCTTTTGCTTTAGCGGCTTTAACATCTTTCATGGTAATCATATCATACCAATGAACAACACGGCTTGTGTAAACAGATGTGTCTTTTTCATTGACTTCAAGAATTCTGTAGCCGTATTGGGATGAAAAAGCATCGCCGTTATATCGGGTGCTCAAAGAATTGCAGATGTCAATTCCCTTATGCTTTACACCGAAAGCATTAGTATGGTCGTGACCCGAAAAAATTGCAAGCACATCGCCCTTTTCAACCATTGCTTCAAACTGGCCGTAATTTTCATATCCGCTGCAGGGTGTTTCGGTAAGAGTACCGAAATTCACTCTGTCAGGGTCAAACATATAATAATCGTCTTCATTATACATATGGCTGTAAGAGAAAAAGCGTTTTTTATCACTCTTTTTTAATGCATCATACACATCGGCAACAATCATATGCTGAAAAGCAAGGGAATAAACCTTATTGCCGCCATTCTGAGATGTGAGTTCATCTGAACGCTTCTTATACCATTCAACCTGGTCAGCCAAAACACAGCCATAATGACCCTTACCGTCGTAATCGTTTGAGTCAAAAACCCAGAGGTTGAATTTAATCTTTTCACCATTACTTGACAAAACAGGGATATTATATGTTCCGCAGCCGGAAAGAAGTTCACCGTCATCAACACTGATTGAACATGAATAGGTGTTGTAATAAGCCATAAGCTCCTCTCGTGACATAGAGCCGACCTCAGAATCGTGATTACCAAAGGTAATTGCAACGGGAATTTTTCTTGCTTCAAACACGTTCATAAGCTTGTCTATATAGCCTTTGGTTTTGGCGGAGTCGTCACAGTTCTGAACATTATCGCCAGTTATAATAACAACATCCGGATTTTCCCTGTCGCAGGCATTTGCCATAAGCCAAACTGATGCCTCTATATTATCATCTTCAAGGTGAGTATCGGTGATGTGCATAACCTTAAAGTTGCCATTGGGCTTAAATCTCAAAGATTTAGCGGTGGTTGAGTTATTCATTAAAAACCCTCCGAAAAATGTTATGTTAATAGCATATAACATTCTTACAAAAAAATCAACAAAAAAACGATGCAGTTCAAAACCGCATCGTTTAATAATTAACCCCAGTTAAAGGGTCTGAGCATAAAGTCGATATCACTCTTATCAGGAATAGTTCCGAAAGACGATACTCTATCCATTCCGTGAGCCTTAAAGCTGTCATAAAGCTCCTCGTTGGCTTTCATTCTGAACGGATTCAGGAAGCAATATTCACCCAAAAACTGGTTTGCTTTAAAGTATTCCCAGCTGAGGTTATCAACCTCAACATTGAAGAGCTGTTCCTCGGTTATGTCTGCATTGAGAGCCTTTTTCCAGAGGATATCAAGCTTTGCTATATTAATCGGTGAAAAATAGCCTGCCTGATAATGCCAGTCAAAGTCAAAAGCGTGTGCAGTTGCTTTCATCCCGGCGGTCTGAATGTCAATAATTTCTTTAATATAAGGTGCGGCATCCTCACCGTAATAAGCCTTAAGGAAATCCATCATATGGTATTCAACATCGCAGTCAACATCCCACTGAAGCTTGCAGAGAAGGTAGTTTCTCAATGCGTTAAAAGCAGCATAATGACCGTCACCGCAATTATAGACATAGCCTGTGATACCGATATCGTGCATATACTTCATAGTAGATTGAAGAGTTTCAAAATTGGAATGGAACTGGGCCGTGTTTAAAAAGTTGATTGTGTAGTCATAGATATAAGTTCTCTCGGCAATCTGCACCCAATCTTTAAAATCCTGAGCAATATAAGGCTCATTTTCACCGAAGAGGTTCATAAATGTTTCCTGACCGTCAACAGCTCCGCATTCGGTAAGAGGATGACTGCGGCAAGCTCTGTGAAGTCCGCAAAGAACGGGCACAACATTGCTGTTACATTTAAGAGTGAAGTCTGTTGGCGGGCGATCTGTTTCACCGTAAGCATAAAAAGTATAGGTAAAGTCAGGAAATTCTTCATCAAGAGCATCAGCAAAATTATTTGTAAAAATAAGCGTAGGCGCACAGATGCTTCCGTATTTTTCATATGAAGCTTCACAATCGGGGCAATGGCAATAGTTTGAATTATCCTTTTGTCCGATGTGGATATGGTCGGCACTTTCACGCTCGCACTCACGCATTGCCTTGCGAGCATTTTCAATAGCGATAGGAAGCACATCAGGGTGAGAAAGGCAGACATGGTCGGTGGTACGGCTTCCGTCGGAATTCATTGCAAAATATTCGGGGTGCTCACTGAAAAGAGAGTCAGGAACAAGAACATCAAGAGTAACGTCCCAAAGAACATAATTCAAAGCACCGCCATATTCTTCTGCCTCACGCCAAAATGATACGTTCATTTTAGTTCTTGCTCTGTGAGCATCGTTTGTTCCGGCACAATCATTACGACGAATGACAAAAGACGGCTCAACGGTGCGGTTAAGATTTTTATCAATAACCACATCATCGTTTTCGGGAACAACTTCAAGAGTAGGTGTAAACCAACGCACACCGAAATATTCTTCAAGAAGAGTGTAAACTCCGTAGAGTGTTCCCCTGCTGTCTTCACCTACGATAAAAAGACGGTTACCGTCAGCATATAAAGTGAAGCTATCCTCACCAAGGGATTCTGTATCAATTGCTTCAACACTTTGTGAAATCAATGTATCACCAAGAAGGATTGCGTTGTCACCGTCATTTAGCTGATTTTCGGTAACAATTGCAAGCTCGGCACCACTGATTTTTTTGATATAAGTCTGCAATTCATCAGCAGCAGTAAGAATACATTCATCAGGATTTTCGCCAGTTGCTATAACAAAATCAGTTTCACCGCCCGAAACGATATACATAGGTGAGGTTACTTCGGGAGCAACATAGTCATTTCCGCCATAGTCAATATTTGTATTAACAGGGATAACACCTGCACACACAAGAAGAATTTCAATTAAAGATATAAACGCTTTTATGTAAGCCATAAGCTACCTCCGTTATGCTTTTGATGCCATTTCAAACACAAGCTCGCCACCTGCCATAAGCTGGTCATGAGTAATGTAGCAACCGTCAAGCTCTGTTCCGTTAAGAGTTACACTTTTAACATAAACATTCTTCTTGCCCTGATTATTGGCAATAACCTTGAGGGTTTTGCCGTTTACAAGGGCAATTTCCGCACTGTTGACATTGGGTGAACCGATCCAGTATTTATCACTGCCTGCAAGAGGATAAAATCCCATTGCCGAGAAAACATACCAAGAGCTTACCGTACCGCCGTCGTCATTGCCGTCAAGTCCGTTAACATCGGTACTGAAACGGTTATCAAGAGTCCAACGCACCCACTTCTGAGTGAGGTCAGATCTGCCTGCATTCGAGAAAAGATATGGTGTGTGGATATCATGCTGATTGCCGATCCAGAACCCGCTTCCCGGGTCGATATCTGCTCTTCTTAAGGAAGCGTCTTTCATAAACCTGTCAAGCTCTTTAACAAAATATTCTTTGCTTTCAAAGAGGTCAATCATTCCGTCAATGTCGTGAATTGCACTCCAGCGCCACTGCCTTGCACTGCCCTCACAGTATGGGTCAGCGAATTTAATCGGCAAAACCATATCATAAAATGTTGTAATATACGGACTAAAGTTCCAGATGAATTCACCGTCAGAATTTCTTGCTCTGAAATACTGCGTTTCAGAATCAAACACATTTTTATAATACATTGATTTTTCGTAGTATTTTTGTGCATCCTCGGTTTTACCGAGAGCTTCCGCTAAGTCAGAAATTGCAGCATCTTCCCACGAATACTCAATAGTACGTGCAACCGATTCGTCACCGTTTGAAATATCATTTGGGATGTAACCGTATTCGTTATACTCGTTAACCCAGCTTCTGCCGTCTTTTTCCACTTCACCGTCAGAGGTGCGTTTCATACATTCAAGGGCATATTCAACATCAAAATCGGTATATCCTTTAAGATAGCTTTCAGCAATCACAATGTTGGTGGGACTGCCCTGCATTGATTCGGTATATCCGGCTCCCATAGGCCAGCGTGGAAGAACACCGTAACCTTGCTTTGCCATTTCAACAAGGCTCTTAAGGCAGTCTGACTGGACATCAGGAGCAATAATTGAATAAAGGGAATGAACATCACGGCAAGTATCCCAGATGGACATATCGGTGCGGTATGTGTAGCCTTCGGCTTTATGCACCTTCATATCAAAGCCGAGATATTCACCGTTAACATCGGTAAAATCAGACGGCATAATCATGCTGTGGTAAAGACCTGTATAGAACACGGTTTTGACTTCATCGTCAGCATCAATTCTGATTGAAGAAAGGCGGTCTTCCCATTGGGAGAGGGCAGCTTTTTTTACTTCATCAAAATTGAGGTTACCTGCTTCTTCTTCAAGATTGAGCTTTGCATTTTCAACACTTACACAGCTTACGGCAAGCTTAAGCTCAACATTGTCATCTTCAATTGAGTCGAAATTAAGGTCGATACCAAGGCTTTCTTCATCGCCTGAAATTTCATATGACACTATTTTCTCATCTGCTGTGGCAGCAAAATAAACAGGAAGACCGTCATATCTGTCAGAAAAGCCTCCATGGAGGACACAACCACCGGTAATCATACCGGTTGCTTCATCAAATTCAACAAAGTTTTTTGATGTCCAACGATTTGCAAGAGCACTGCTGACATCAAGGAAAAGTCGGGAATCCTTGGAATCATTAAAGGTATAACGATGAATACCTGTGTGGGATGTTGCGGTCATTTCCGCAAGGCAGTCAATAGTCTGAAGATATACAGCATAGTAGCCCGGTAAGGCAGTTTCATTCATATGAGAATAAGGAAGAGCCTTTGCCCGGTTTTTACCGATTGCGGGAGTTACCCTGAACATACCGTAATCAACAGCACCGGTGCCTGAAAGACGGGAATGACTAAATCCCAGGATATGACGTTGATCATAATAATAACCTGAACGGTTAAGATTAATTATAAATGCACCACCCATAAAAGAAGTATCGGGACCGAGCTTTACAAGACCGAAAGGTGTACTTGCCGCAGGGCTGAGCATACCGCAAGCCCAAGGAATACCGCCTGTTCCGATAAAAGGGTCAACATACTGTGTGCACTCCCCTGTTTCAGGCTCGGGCATATCAACGGGTTTTAATATTATCCCATTAAAAAGACCTGCAAAAGCAGTTTCAATAACAACGATTATGGAAACAATTATTCTTAAAATTGCCATATCATAACCACCTCAATTCTTTCTTGTTTCAACTATACCTTATTGAAGCATAAAAGTCAAATATAAAAGCAAGTCGCACTCCGTTAATAGGAATGCGACTTTATTTGTTAGTGTTATTTTATTTTAAGATTACATATCCGCAGACAGGAATTGTGATTTCACCGCTGAGAGTTGCACCGTTTACAACATCTAAATATTCTTTATCGAGCTGAATTTTGCTTTCAGTATCGGCAAAATTCATGGCAAAGATCAAATCTCCTCGTTTTCTGATTGTTACACCCTCACCTGCTTTAATAAGTGTATCAGGTGTAATCTGTGCATCAGCAACCAGCTTTTTGCAAAAATCATCTGCAAAGTCACCGTCATTTCTGAAAGCGACATAATATGCTCTACCCTTACCGTAGGCATTTTCGGTTACTGCAGGACGGTCTGTGTAGAAATCCTGCTCATATTCGCCAAGAATGGTTGCACCGTTTGAATGAATCAAATCACAAATCTTAACAACATCATAATTTTTATTTTCGTATGAAACAGAGTTTTTCATTCCGTCGGGAAGTGAATCAGTTTCTTCACACCAGATACCGAAAACATCTTTGAGATTGTTTGCAGGGAAACCGCCAAGGTAACAAAGGTCATCCTTATCCACAAGGCAGGAAAGGTATGTTGTTACAAAGTTACCTCCGTTTTTAACATAAGACTCAATTCGCTCAACCGTGCCGTCTTTGAGCATATACAAAAACGGAGCAATAATGAGCTTATATTTTGAAAAATCATCTTCCATTGAGATAACGTCAACCGATACACCGTTTTTCCAGAATGGCTTATACCATTTGATGCATTCATCAAAATAATCGCGGTGGTCATTGTTATAACCGCAGAAATATTTAACTGCCCAGCTATTTTCCCAATCGGCAACAACAGCAACCTGACTGTTGCACTCTTCACCAACAACATCACTGAGCTTTTTAAGCACCTCACCTAAGTGTGAAACCTCTTTGAAAACCCTTGTGTTTTCATGTCCGCAATGGTCAACCACTGCACCATGGTATTTTTCATGACCGCCACGACTTTTACGCCATTGGAAATACTGAACACTATCTGCTCCGTGAGCGACAGCCTGAACGGAAGAAAGCTCCTGCCTGCCGGGGCGAGGTAATTTATTGACATTGTGCCAGTTAACAAGAGACGGAGTGCTTTCCATCATAAAGAACGGCTTGCCGCCACCCATTGTGCGGAACGCATCGTGAACAAACGCTGTGTCACAAGCCTCTTTATCATTAAAGCCTCTGTCCCATGCCGGGTAATTATCCCACGAAACAAGGTCAAGCTTTTTGGCAAATTTCTGATAATCAATGCCGTCATAAAGCTTCATAAAGTTAGTGGTGACAGGAATATCGGGAGTAATTTCACGCAAAGGAGCAATTTCATTTTCAAAGAATGAAATGTGGCTGTCGGTTACAAATCGACGCCAGGCAAGTTTCATTGCTGAAACGTGATTTTCGCCCCTGAATTTAGGTGAGTTAATTTGTGACCAGTCAGATACCTGATGGCTCCAAAAACCGTTCCACCATTTAAAATTAAGCTCATCAAGGCTGTTGTGATACTCAACTTTCAGCCAATTTCTGAAAGCTTCCTGACAAAGGTCGCAATGGCACTCACCGCAATATTCGTTTGAAATGTGCCACATTTTAACGGCAGGGTGATTTTTGTATCTCTCGGCAAGGCGACGGTTGATGTTTCGTACCTTTTCTCTGTATATCGGTGAAGTGAGGCAATGGTTATGTCGAACACCGTATTCGTTGCGGATGCCTGTTTCTTCAACACGAAGCACTTCGGGATACTTCTGACTAAGCCACACAGGCCTTGCACCTGACGGAGTGGCCAGGATAACATCTTTTCCGTTTTCGTGAAGTTTGTCGAGAATTTTATCAAGAAAATCGAAGTTATAAACACCCTCTTCAGGCTCAAGCATCGCCCACGAAAAAATACCGACAGTTGCACTGTTAACATGAGCAAGGTTCATAAGCCTCATATCCTCATCCCAGATTTCGGGTGTATTGATCCATTGGTCGGGGTTATAATCCCCACCGTGGATTATATGATCAAAAAAAGATTTCTTCATACATACTCTCCTAAAAATAAACTGCATTTTGATTATATTACATTCCTTAACACAGTTTCAATAGAAAAAACAAAAAAGGCAGAAAACCCGCCTTTTTGTTAAAATCAATATTTATCAACATCTTCAACATTGATTGTAAACACAATTGCACCGCCGATTGAAACCTCATTTTCATAATCATCCTCACGAAGTCCGGTACCGTAACCTGTGGTGGTTGTGGTGGTAACTGTTCTTTTCTGTGAGCGTTCTTTGATGATTTCTTTGGCTTTGGCTACCTTATCTTCATCTGCACCGATGAGGAAGGTGGTGTTACCTACCATAAGAAAGCCGCCTGTTGTGGAAAGCTTGGTGACTGTAAAGCCCTCTCTTGTAAGTGCCGAAGAAACAACAGCACTGTCATCATTATTAACTATTGCAATTAAAAGCTTCATTGTAAATATCCTTTCAATTAAAGTTTGGGAAGAATCATCTTCAAGCTCTTTTTGTCAAGCTTGTTATAATCGGGGATTTCATAACGGTTGTCATTAGCGTCTTTAATGAGAACTCTGCCATCATACAACGGTTTGATAGCCGTAAGATGATTTCGGATTTCAAATGTGCACACACCTTTATCTGTTTCAGCCGTCCACATCCAGATTTTGAACTTTTCACTCATTCTGATAAACCTTGTGATTCTCGGCATCATATAATATTCTTTAAGGCAGCTTTCAACAACCGCTTTAGATTCCGGCATAAGGTCATTGATATTTCGGATTACCGCAATTTCATTGCCCTGAGAATCAAGCAGTGAAATATATTTATCAAGACCTGTTATGGGAAACATTCTGTGCAGTTCAAGCTCAGTAAATTTTTCGCCGGTATAAAACTCCACATCAACAAACACCTTATCGTTTTCTGTGATTCTGACTTCAGAACCTTCTATATATCTTGGCACAAAAAATCACCTCACTCAAAGTTTTCTTCAGCCTTGCGTTTCTGAAGCTGTTCACCCATAGACTGAATTTCTACAAGCTTATAATACTTGCCTTTTTGCTTCAGAAGTTCTTCAGGCGTACCACATTCAATTATTTCACCTTTATCAACAACAACAATTTTGTTAGCTTTTCTCAAGGTCGAAAGTCGGTGAGCAATCATGAGCGTTGTACGTCCGCTGATAAGACGCTCAATTGCGCCCTGAATAAGATGCTCAGTTTCGGAGTCAACGGCTGCAGTTGCTTCGTCAAAAACAAGAATACTCGGATTTTTAAGCACAGCTCGTGCAATTGAAACACGCTGTCTTTCACCGCCCGAAAGACCGACACCTCTTTCGCCAAGCATTGTATCATATGCATCGGGAAGCTTTGAAATGAAACCGTGGGCATTTGCAACCTCTGCGGCGTGGATAACCTGCTCAACATGAACTTTACCACTGCCGAAAGCGATGTTGTTAAAGATTGTGTCACGGAACATCAACGGCTCCTGCTGAACATAACCGATAGAATCACGGTAATATTTCATATCAACGTTTTTGATATTTTCACCGTCGATTAAAATTTCTCCGTCGTAGTCGTCATAATAACGCATCAACAGATTTATAAGTGTTGATTTGCCTGAACCGGTTGTACCTACGATGCCCACAATGTCACCCGGTTCAATGGTGAGATTGATATTTGAAAGCACCTTCTTGGAACGGTCAAAAGCAAAGTTGACATTTTTAAACTCGATTTTGCCTTTGATTCTCTCAGGAATATTGCCCTCACCGAAGTTATGCTCAGGCTCAGCATCAATAATATCAAGAATTTTTTCTGCAGAGGCAAGAGTGTTCTGATATGTATCACTCATATTTGCGAAGAAGTTTATTGGAGTGTAAAACATACTTGCATATGAAACAAAAGAAACGAGCAAACCGAGTGAAATTTCATCACTGCCACCGATAACCATCTGACCGCCCAAAAACCAAACAACAATTGAACCGCAGGTTACAAGGAAAGTGATAAGTGAAGGGAAAACAGCCGCAGGAACAGCTACTTTTTTATCCTCTTTATACCACTCATCGCAGTAGCGGGTGAATTTTTTGATAGTCTGCTTTTCGTTTGTAAAAGCTTTGATTACCCTTACACCGGGAATAGAGTTGGCGAGCACTGTTGAAATAGATGCACTTCTTCGCCACAGCCTCATATATTTGGGTCCGATAATTTTACCGAAAAGCCTGCCTGCTACTGCAACAATTGGTACAGGAATCAACGAAAACAAAGCAAGTTTCCAGCTCATACCAAACATTATAACTATAAGGCCCACAAGAGTAAAGCCCTGAACAATTGCTTCTTGCGTAACTTTCATAATGAAAGCCTGAATAACATTAGCATCAGAGTTTACACGGTTAATAACTGAGCCTGTGGAAATTTTATCGTAAAAATTCAGCGAAAGATACTGAGCTTTTTCATAAATATCTTTTTTAAGGTTAAGTGTTATCCTGTCACCTGCAAGCCTAAGCTTATAAGAACGGATACCCGTGATAACATACTGCAAAATATAAACACCAAGCAATACACCAAGCACTTTAACAAGCATCAGAGAATCCTTAGCAGGGATAACATCGTCAACCATAATTTTTGTGATGTACGGTGGGATAAGTGAAAGTGCAGTTACAATAACAGAAAGCACCATGCACACAATAAGTGAAAACTTTTCCGGAATAACATACTTACCAAACTTTGACACAAGCTTGCCCTTGCTTGCGCAGTTAATACACTCCGCCTCCGGATTAGGCAGCTTTCTGCCGCATTTGGGGCAGAAGCAACGTTGCTTGTGATAAACAGATTTTACCGTTTCAAGCTCCTGAGTCAAATTTTCACCGTTATTAAGTGCATTGACAAAAACTGCGGCGGCATCCGCAACCTCTGCAGATGCATAAGAAAATCTTAAAAGCATTTTCTTCTTACCGTTTTTGAGCTTAACCTTAAAAACAGCATTACCGTAAAAACGCTTGACCTCTGCGTTTTCGATGTCAGAATAAAGAACAGTGATGCTTGAATTTTCATAGCATTCATCAAATACTACCAGCTTATCTGCAGTGAAAACAGCAACTGATTGAGCATATCTGCCTTTCAAATTCAAATCCCCGACAACAGCAAACAGGCAGTCTTCTTTTTCAAAAAGACCTTTAACTCCGTCTGCAAATTTATCGGGAATTGGTTTATTAATTATTACATTCATACCGGCTCACCCCTTGAACCAAAACTGTGAACATATTTTGTTCGCCTGCATTATATCAAACTGATTTTAAATGTCAATAAAAATAAAAAATCTTAGTGAAAAAAATCATAATTTTTATCATTTGATTAAATACTTGACTAATGTTAGTTTTTTAAGTAAAATTAAAATATAAATAAACAGGAGGTGTATTATGGCTACCCAAGAAAAAGCTAACCGAACGATAGTCCGAGGACGACGGTATGTTGGCAAGGCTGAAACCATTGCATACATAGCGCAGGACTTTGCGGACAGCTTCTCCATAGGCAAATATCAGAACAGATTTATCTGGGACGTTGTTGGCATTGACTTTAAAATTAATGCGGCGGTAACTCTGTTTACAGGTGCGTGGGATGTTATTAATGACACATTCATCAGTGCTATTGTTGACAGAACAAGAACCCGTTGGGGCAAGTTCAGACCTTACCTTATATGGATGAAAATGCCTCTTACTCTGTTTGGTATGCTGTTTTGGTTCACACCGATATTCTTTCCGAATACGGCACCAACTTATTTACCGAAATTAATTTATTATTTTGCTTTCAACATAATAAACGAAACCGCCAACACATTTATGTCCATTTCAAAAACAGGTCTGCTTTCCACCATAACGCCAAACCCCGAAGAGAGGGTGCGGCTTATCTCCCAAGCCAATCTGTTTTCAAGGTTTTTAGGTGAACAATTACCGGAATGGATTATGGGTATACTCATTGACCTTATCAATTCCAAAGCAGTCAAGTGGAAGCTGCAAAACCTTTTCATAGGTATGGGTGCTGCAACAGCCATTCTTTCATCTTTGATGACCTTTTGGTTTTATATGGTTTCAAAAGAGCGTGTTATGCAGTCGGTTGAAAAGCCGAGCATTATGCAAGGCTTCAAAGCCATACTCAACAACAAACCGTTGCTTATTATTACCCTTTCAGATTTCTTTGCAGGCTTCAGCATAGGTCAGAGCCGTTCAGATTATTACATAGACGTTTTGGGCAGTGCCTCGTTGCAGACTATCGTAGGCATACCCGCCTACCCCATTCTGAACCTGAGCTATCTGTGGGTTGCTCCGTTGAGAAGAAGATTCACCTCAAAAACCTTGTGGGTTATTGAAGATTTGTGGACCGACATCTGCTGGCTGGTTGTTTTCGGAGTCGGCTCTATTAATAAAAACTTTATGAGCCGCAAATTTATGATTCCTACAATGATGATTGAGGAATTTGTTGAAATGTTTGTTTACGGTGTACGCCACACCATTCCAGAAGAGCTTCGCAACGAAGCAATGGACTATTGCGAATGGAAAAACGGCTACCGAGTTGAAGCTATGACAGGCGTTGCCAAAAGCCTTGTTACCAAAATTCAGGGCATAATTATGAGCTCGGTTACAAACCTTGTGCTTTCCAAAATCGGATATGTTCAGGGTAAAAAAATCGGCACACAGAGTGACAAAGCAAAATGGTGGCTCTTCGCATTGGGAACAGGCATTCCGATTATTACAAGCAGTTTGGGAATTATTCCGAAGCTGTTTTATCCGATCAACAACCAGGTTCGTGACAGAATGTATGCTGACCTTGCCGAAAGGCGCAAGGCAATTGCAGAACAGATGGACGCAGACAAGGTTGAAGCTCAAGTTTAATATTTTACCGCAGAAGATACAGCGTATCGACTGCGGTGTTTTTTTTATGTAAAAGTGTTTGGAAAATAAATCTCAAAACGATGCGATTTGTAAGGTATGACGTCCTCGACATACCTTTTGCGAAGCAAAAAACACAAAAAAGGCACGGCATCATTCAGCCTCACCCGAAGTTCGGAAGAGATGGTGAGCATAGCGAACCGGTGGGGATTGTTAAAATGTGTCGCAAGCCCTTACTTCTTCACTATTACATATTACTTCTTACTTAGTCTTCACCCCCTCAGTCACTTTGTGACAGCTTTTTCTCCGAAAACCGGCACCCCTTTGTCGCTACACGACATTTCCCCTGTCAGGGGAATACCCTATAAGCAATAGGTGGAACCTGAAGTCGGTCAATCCATAAATTGACCCTACGATTTTACGGTTATGTTTGTAATATAAAAGAAGAATCTCAAGCCCCTAAAGACTTGAGATTCTTGGTGCGAGTGTTCATGAGGGATTTAATTTATACTATTAATCAATTAATGTATTGTAGTAATTATCAAAAGATAATTTAACCAGTATATCTATATACATACTCTAAAGAAAATTTGTCCTTAATTTTTTGTAAAGTATAATATTTAGTGCTGAAATCGAAACCTACACCTAAACGAATTTTGCATGCTGAACCGCCTCCAGCTTCCAAAAACGTAATTTTACCATTTGAATCGATAGAATATACTATTGCTGAATGAACAGCATTTGAACCATTTACTCTAACAATGTCTCCAACCTTCAATTCTTCTACTTTTTTTGCCGAAATTTTTGTCCAACCATTTGCGCTTCCATTTCTTGGAATAACATCATTATTCTTACCCGTTAAATCTTGAACAACTTTTGCCATAACATAACAAGCAAATCCATGACATTCGTATTGTCCTTGGTAATTATAACTTTTATAATAATCACCATTTTTCACCGGATTGTTTGTAGCATACAAATTATCTTTTACAGTTTTATTAATGGTTGAACAACAGTTTTTGCGATTAGAAAAATATGTTTTAGAAGCGTTCCATGTTCCAGAAGCTTTTTTGCCATTGTTTTGATAAATAGTCCAATACTTTCCATTTGCATAGCCATACTTATCGCAAACAGCTTTTATCTGTTTAGTTGTTATTTTTCCGTTATTCGCTGTTGTAGAAGTTGTTGAGCTGTTTGAAGATGTAGTTTTCAGCGTATTTTTGTTCCCGTTATTTAAAACTTTTTTCATAGCTTTAATTGTTGCGGGACCAAAGCTACCGTCTTCATCAAGTTTTGAAATATTAAGTTTATTGTTTGCAATAGCTTTATTTACTGCTTTCTGAAAAGCTAAAGTTGCAGCTTTGCTAAGTTTGCCAAAATCGCCATCAACAGAAAGTTTTGATACTCCAGTTAACCCCCTGTTGTCGATACAATAATTTATTGCTTTTTGCATCCATTTAACTTCATTTTTAGTCGTGTTACCTGATTTTGCCATTTTACCGTTTTTGTACTGAGCCCAGTCTCCTGAATCATCGGCCTCATTATAACCTAATGAAGCACTGACACTTGCCGCAGATGCTGATACACTCATTACAGAAAAGACTGTAACAAGACATAGAAGTAACGCAATTACTTTTTTGAGATTTTTCACTAGAATCATCCTTTCGTTTTTATTTTGCGGATAGTTTATGAACACCGCACCGGGAAATGCTATGCACACTTTATTTATCTCCGCAAAATAAAAAAGTGCGCCAACCGAAGTTGAACGCACCGAAAACGCAAACTCCGATTGTCGCTACACAAACTAAACCAGAATTAGGGTATATTTATCCATCATACATATTTAGTGGAGTTTGCGGTTTTACCAACTCTCAAAATATGTATGACCAAATAAAGGTATAATTATCCCTAAAAAAGAAAATGATACCTCTAATTCTAATTATTCAGTTTGTGTAGCATAATCAGTATATACTCTTTTTCGTAAAAAATCAATAAGTTATTTTAAATAGCAAAACACTCTTTGCTAAAATAGTGAATTTTTGGAATAAACCCCAAATAAACCCCAAAACGGAACATTTGTAGGGTATGGCGTCCTCAACATACCTTTGCAAAACAAAAGAAACATAAAAACAGGCAGAAGCAAGCCCCTGCCCTACTTTGCTAAAATCTTTAACCACAAAACCCGTAAAAAATAAAAATCCCTTGGACAGCTAAAGGCTTCAAGAGATTTAAATAAAAAAGCTTATGGCTTTGCTATGCAAAAATTTTAATTCAAAAAAATTAACCGAACTGTTTTCTTAACGCTCCTCACCCCCTTGGGGTTCAAGTCCCGTCTTAATAACAAAAGAAAAAATCCTTAGATACCTTTTTAAGTATCTAAGGATTCTTGGTGCGAGTGTTCATAAGGGATTTGCTCAAAACACAAGTAAAACCGGCTTCAAACATAGTATTCTACACTTCTGCTGTTGCTTAATAGAGAAACATATGGAGGAATACATAATGTCAAATATCATTGAAGATTTTTATTACGGCAACATTGAGCCGCAAGATGTCAATTCAGAATTAACACCCAAGCTCAAGAAGAAATTGAGCAATCTTGCCGAGAAAGAAGAACAACTCACAGCAAGACTCGCTGGTGAGGATAAAGAGCTGTTTCAAAACTATATAAGTGCATATATTGAGTTTTCGATAACAAGTAACGCTGACAGCTTTATATCAGGCTTTAGACTTGGTGCAAAATTTATATACGATACATTTGTTAAGAATACGAAAGGATGAATGCCCTATGAAAAGCAATACAAATATTCAATATAGACAAGTTGGAGATTT
>JAFTXJ010000013.1 GCA_017461625.1 Clostridia bacterium | reverse complement strand
TCAATTTCAATCCCCGGTAACTATGTTGCAATTCAGAACAGTGCGTTTGAAAACTGCGAATCAATGACCACTATGATTTATGAAAAGTCTGACTACGCTTTTGCAAATCAGTATATCGGAGAGTTTACATTCAAAAACTGCACTTCACTTGAAAATGTATCTTTACCTGTTACATTAAACAGCATTGGTAAATATGCATTCCAAAATTGTGGAATAATAAACCTTGTTATTCCCGAAGGTGTAACAACCATTGAATACGGTGCATTTTTAGATAACGGAAAACTTATGTCAGTATCACTTCCTTCAACACTTACAAGAATCGGTGTTGATTGGAACTCTGACGGTGCTTTTGCAAGATGTGCAATGCTTGAAACAGTAATTTTTGCCGAAGGCGAAGATGATTTTGCTATTGGCAGAAATACCTTTAGAAGTTGCCCGGCTCTTGCAACTGTTCATCTTCCGTTGAACCTTGTTAATATTTTTGTAGACGCTTTCAACGGTTCAACTGAGAACCTTACAATTTGCAGCAAGTCTAACAATTCATACGGTAAAGCTTTTGCAACCGAGAATTCAATTGACTTTAAGCTCTGCGACGGTTCACACACACCTGAGCCCGGCCCCGGTGATGTAAGCGGAGACGGAAAAGTAAACTCAAACGATGCACTTCTTGTGCTTCAGTATGCTACCGGATTGATTAGTCTCACAGAAGAACAAATGGAGCGTGCAAACGTTAACGGTGACAAGAATATTAACTCCGGTGATGCACTTATGATTCTTCAGTTCTCAACAGGCTTGATCAAAGAATTTTAAATGCTTGATGTTATATAACAATAAAAATGGCAGAGGTTTTTAGCCTCTGCCGTTTTGTTATACCAATTTTTCATCAAAGTCAATGGTAATTGAGCCGTGGTTGATTTCGATTTTTTTGTATTCAACTCCTGCCGCATCCATCATTCTTTTGGAAGCTCTTGTGCTGTCGGAGTCAGCATACTTATCGGAAATATAAAGAACCTTTTTAATTCCGCTTTGAATAATAGCCTTTGCACATTCACAGCAAGGGAACAGTGCAACATAAATTGAGCATCCCTCAAGGCTGCCGCCACGGTTATTGAGAATTGCGTTTAATTCGGCGTGGCATACATAAGGGTATTTTGTGTCGTAAGAGCTGCTGCCCTCTCTGTCCCATGGGAAGTCGTCATCATCACAGCCGATAGGAAAGCCGTTGTAGCCCATCGACATAATTTTTTTGTTTTCATTCACAATGCACGCACCAACCTGAGTGCTTGGATCCTTGCTTCGCTTTGCGGCAAGCAGGGCAATTCCCATAAAATATTCGTCCCATGAAATATAGTCGTCTCTCTTCGGCATAAAATCTTCCTTTCAGTGCGATTTTTTTAATTTTATCACATATCCCCGCCTTTTTCAATACACAGAAAATTTACAAAATTCTTGTTGTGCTTATGTTATTTGTGTGATATAATAAACTGATTAGAAATATGCAGAAATTTTTCTGAGGTGATAAAATGGGATTATTAAAGTTGCTTTTCGGTGATTACTCCAAAAAAGAAGTTAAAAGAGTAAATCCGATAAAAGATAAGGTTCTTGCCCTTGAAGAGAGCTTTGCAAAGCTCACCGACAAAGAGCTTCAGGCAAAAACCCCCGAATTTAAAGAAAGGCTGAAAAACGGTGAAAGCCTTGACGACATTCTCCCCGAGGCATTTGCCGCCTGCCGTGAGGCTTCGTGGCGTGTGCTTGGTATGAAGCATTTCCCCGTTCAGATTATCGGCGGTATCATTCTTCATCAAGGCAGAATTGCAGAAATGAGAACAGGTGAAGGTAAAACTCTCGTGGCTACCCTCCCTGCATACCTCAATGCCCTTACAGGCGAAGGTGTTCACATTGTTACCGTTAACGATTACCTTGCCCGCCGTGACTCTGAGTGGATGGGTAAGCTCTACCGCTTTATGGGTCTTTCGGTTGGTCTTATTGTTCACGGACTTACTAACGAAGAGCGTCAGGCTGCTTACAATGCAGACATTACTTACGGCACAAACAACGAGATGGGCTTTGACTATCTTCGTGACAATATGGTGCCTTATAAAGAAAATAAAGTTCAGCGCGGTCACGCCTTTGCTGTTGTGGACGAGGTTGACTCAATCCTCATTGACGAAGCAAGAACACCACTTATTATCTCAGGTCGCGGTGAACAGTCAACAGAGCTTTATTCCCTCGCAAACAACTTTGTGAGAACCCTTTCAATGTCAAAGGTTAAAGAGGCTGAAAGCAAAATGGAAGTTGAAGATGTGGCTGACGGCGACTATGTTGTTGACGAAAAGGCACGCACCGCAACCCTCACCAAGTCAGGTATTGCCAAGGCTGAAAAATATTTTGGACTTGAAAACCTTATGGATGCCGAAAATATGACGATCTCTCATCATATCAACCAGGCAATCAAAGCTATCGGTGTTATGAGAAAAGACATTGACTACGTTGTTAAAGACGGTCAGGTTCTCATTGTTGACGAATTCACAGGTCGTATTATGCTCGGCCGTCGCTACAACGAAGGTCTTCATCAGGCATTGGAGGCAAAGGAAGGCGTTAAGATTGAAAACGAGAGCAAAACTCTTGCAACAATCACCTTCCAGAACTACTTCCGCCTTTACAAAAAACTTTCGGGTATGACGGGTACTGCCATGACCGAAAGCCAGGAATTTAATGAAATCTACTCTCTTGACGTTGTTGAAATCCCCACCAACAAGCCGATGATCCGTCAGGATGCTCCCGACGTTGTTTATAAAACAGAAAAGGCTAAGTTTGATGCCATTGTTGAGCAGATTAAGCTCTGCCACGAAAAGGGTCAGCCTGTTCTTGTGGGTACAATTTCAATTGAAAAGTCAGAAGAGCTCAGTAAAATCCTCAGACGCAACGGCATCAAACACGAAGTGTTGAACGCAAAGTTCCACGATAAAGAAGCTGAAATCGTTGCTCAGGCAGGTAAGTTTGGTGCAGTTACAATCGCAACCAATATGGCAGGTCGTGGTACCGATATTATGCTCGGTGGTAACTCAGAATATCTTGCAAAAGCCGAAATGAGAAGAATGGAATATCCGGAAGAACTTATTGTTGAAGCAACAGGCTTTGCCGACACCGATAACGAAGATATTATCAACGCAAGAAACGAATATCAGGCTCTTGAAAAGAAATATAAAGACTCTATCAAAGATGAGGCAGACAAGGTCCGTGAAGCAGGCGGTCTTTACATCATCGGCACAGAGCGTCACGATTCACGTCGAATTGATAATCAGCTCCGCGGACGTGCCGGCCGTCAAGGTGACCCCGGTGCAAGCCGTTTCTATCTTTCACTTGAAGATGACCTTATGCGACTTTTCGGTGGTGAAAGACTTTCAAATATGATGGGTGCACTCAACACCCCCGAGGATATGCCCATTGAATCAAAAATGGTTTCAAAATCCATTGAAAGTGCACAGCATAAGAAGGAAGGACAGAACTTCGCTATCCGTAAGAACACTCTCCAGTTTGACGATGTTATGAACCGTCAGCGTGAGCTTATTTATGACCAGCGTAACAGAGTGCTCAACGGTGAAGAATTGAAGCCTGCAATTATGCGTATGCTTGATGAATGCATTAACGAGTCAGTTGACTTCTATTGCCCGTCAGCACTTCCCGAAAATGAGTGGAATGTTGCAGGTCTTCGCAGTAAGTTCAAGGGCTGGCTTACCACCGATGAGGACTTCCCCGGTGACAAGGCAAACAGAGCAGACGCAAAAGAAATGCTCCTTGAAAGAGGTCACGCTCTTTATGAAAAGCGTGAGGAAATCCTTGGCGAAGAGACAATGCGTGCTCTTGAAAGAATGATTCTTCTTCGCAACGTTGACACAAAGTGGATGGACCACATCGACGATATGGACGAGCTTCGCAGAGGTATCGGACTTCGTGCTTACGGTCAGCAGCAGCCTGTTGTTGCATACCGTGTTCAGGGCTCAGATTTGTTTGATGAAATGAGCACTAACATCCGTGAAGATACAGTTAAGCAGATGCTTACGGTTGTTATTAAATCTAAAGAAGAAACCGAAAGAAAGCAGACTGCTAAAATTACAAGCGAAAGCGGTTCTTCCGACGGAAGCGAAAAAGGCAGAACAGTAAGAAAAGGCAAAAAGGTCGGCCCTAATGACCCATGCCCATGCGGAAGCGGAAAGAAATATAAAAAATGCTGCGGCGCCCCCGGCAAACAGGCAGAATAACAGTTAACGGATTGTCATATTTTGGCAATCCGTTTTTGTTGACTTATATATAGAAAAATCCCGACAGCATTATCAACTGTCGGGATGATATTATTTAAGAACGAACCCATTAAAATAATTAAGAATGAATTTAATTATAACAGCCTGGATTTTTTGAATGAAAACAAAAATATCCTTTGCATTATCATTGGCTGTATCTTCGGGATTAACACCTGTAACAGGGGTGAGAGTTTCGTTTGTTCCGTCGGTTTCAAATAAAAGGTATTGCGGATACTTCTTATCGGTGTCAATTGTGTAAGTGCCGTCATATCTGAAAATTTTATAAATGAGATCATCAAGAACAACAGGGAACTTGTCATGAACAAGGTTTTTTACATACCAGGTGGTATCCCTGAACATTGCACCTGAAGCGTCAACCTGCCTGTCAGGTGAAATATATTTGTCAACACCTGCAGCTACGGCAGTTTCGATATATGCATCACCAAAGGTATATCCAAGCTTGGGGCATACAGTTCCGGGAGCCTGAGTTGAAACATTAACGGTGTCATCGCTCTGCTCAAACGGGTCTTTCATAATCGGGAGAATCTGTGTACCGTATTTTGCAATAACGTGAACGTCAACGCCGTCAGCCGCCATTTGCGAATAAATTTCATCAAGCTTTAAGCGAACATTTTCGTGGTAATAGTCAGTCTTTTCTATAATAGCGTCATAAGTGTTGCCGTAATAGCCAAAGATGAAATCTTTTGCCTCTTCATAAGCATCTGCAGAAAGCATTGACCAATAGCCGGGGCAGGTGGCATAGGTTTCAACCAGAATTTCGGGGATACAGTAGTTCACAACATAAGATGCGGTCTCGGTTGTTAAATCAAATCCACCCACTGTGTTAAGAATCTCGGCTGCAAGCTTAAGGTTTCTGTCCATATCTGTATCAGGCTCATAGTTATTGGCAATGTAATCAATTGAATCACGGGTAAGCTCAATGTTGCCTGTAAAAATGCAGTCGAGCTTATCTGTTCCGTACATAATCGGATTGTAGAGTATAACGTCTTCAATGTCACTCCATCCATATCTTGATAAGTAAGCTGAAAGAACATTGGAACCGAAACAACGGGCAACAATTTTAACCGTGGAATGACCTGTTACATTTTTTACGGCTGTAATATAATCATGAAGCTCATCGGCAACTTCAAAGGTATCGATACGGCAGTCATAAATAAAATAGTATTTATAAAGCTCGGTGCTTGCCTGCTTTGCTGTTTCAACCTTGCTGCTTGCCTTATGAACGTCTTTTAACTTATCGGCTGACCACTGCTTTTCTAAGGAAATGCCCGAGTTGTTATCAACATTTCCGTTTTTGTCGAGAGCATAGTCCTTATATTCTTCAGCAAAAATTTTTGCAAGTTCTTCTGCGAAAGGGTCAAAGTTCTGCGTAACGGCACAAAAGGAATACACGGGGATAAGCTTTTTTATGTAGTTTTCAAGCTCGGTTGATGAAACAGTGGGTAATGCCGGGTTTGAAGCGCTTTGCTTTTTTGTTTTATCAGCAACAATATCGGCACGTCCTCTTATATAAACAATCGGTACCTCGTCACACTTACAGGTGGTTGCAGCGTTAACACCCAAGGGCAACAAACCAACCAAAAGAATGACGGCGGTCATAATCAGAGAAAAGACTTTTTTCATCTTTTTATATCCTCCTATTAGAAATTTAATCAAAGAAATTTTAACACACGGACTAATCAAAGTCAACAAATTAAACAAATTGTTAACATTTATTTAGTCTTGAAATTTTTGCCAACAGGTTGTAGATAAAAAATCTTTGTGATATAATTGATACAGGACAATAATCGGGAGGAATTTTAATGAAAATCAAAGAGCTTGTTTCTATTCTTGAGGGCGAAATTGTTTTTGGTGAGGAGTATGTTGAAAACGAAGTTTTCGCCGCTTGCGGAAGTGATATGATGAGTGATGTGCTTGCTTTTGTTAAAGAGCAGGCAGTTATGCTCACAGGTCTTGTTAATCCTCAGGTTGTACGCACTGCAGAAATGATGGATATGAAGTGCATCGTTTTTGTCAGAGGCAAACGCCCTGACGAAAGTATGGTTGAGCTTGCTGAGGAAAGGGAGATTGTTCTTGTGTGCACAAAGCTTGAAATGTTCAGCTCTTGCGGTAAGCTGTATGAAAACGGATTGAGAGGAGCCAGCGGAAAATAATGGAAAACATTAAGCTTCATTATGATGTTGACAGCAACGATTTTTCCTGCGCGGGAGAAGCTTCGGGCAAAATCAAAAAAGCCCTTAAAGATTTAGGCTTTGACGCATCCCTTATCCGCAATGTTGCCATTGCTGTTTATGAGGGTGAAATCAATATGGTTATTCACGCTGACGGCGGTGTTATTGACGCTGAAATCAGCCCCGAAAAGGTTACCGTTGTTTTAAAAGACAGAGGTCCCGGCATCCCTGACATTGAGCAGGCTATGACGGAAGGCTTTTCAACTGCCCCCGAAAATGTAAGAGCATTGGGCTTTGGTGCAGGTATGGGTCTGCCAAATATCAAAAAATATTCTGACACTATGCACATTGACACCGAAATCGGTGTGGGCACAACAATCACGCTTACATTTAATTTTTAATTCGTAATTATTACTCCTGCAACAAAGGGGAATTGTTTATGAAAGAAAATCTTTTTCATTCCGTGAGAATGGACAGGGATAAATGCGTCGGCTGTATGAACTGCATTAAGCATTGCCCCACAGAGGCTATCCGAGTCCGTAACGGAAAGGCAAATATTATAAAAGAAAAATGTATTGACTGCGGAAAATGTATCGCGGTCTGCCCTCACCATGCAAAGTATGCTCAGAGGGAATCTCTTGAAAATGTTAAAAATTTTAAATACAAAATTGCTTTACCTGCTCCGTCGCTTTACGGTCAGTTTAATAACCTTGACGATGTAAACTACGTTCTCAGCGGGTTAAAACAGCTCGGCTTTGACGAGGTGTTTGAGGTATCCAAAGCTGCTGAGGTGGTATCTCACGCAACACGTAAAAAGCTTAAAGAAAATAAAACCGGTAAGCCCTTGATCTCTTCTGCCTGCCCGGCGGTGGTGAGGCTTATAACCGTTTCTTATCCCACTCTTATCCCGCAGCTTCTTGATTTTAACGCACCGATGGAAATTGCGGCCATAATGGCAAGGAAAGAGGCTATGGAAAAAACAGGGCTCAAAAATGAGGAAATAGGTGTTTTCTTTATTACCCCTTGCCCTGCTAAAATAACAGCAATCAAAAAGCCTCTCACTCTTGAAAAGCCCGTAATTGACGGTGCTGTGGCAATTAAAGATATTTATCCTGCCCTTGTTCACGAAATGGGAAGGCTCAGCAAAGATGAAAGGCTTATTGAAGATTTGCAGCAATCAGGCAAAATCGGTGTAAGCTGGTCAACCTCCGGCGGCGAAAGTGCAGCCCTTCTTTGCGATAATTATCTCGCTGCCGACGGCATAGAGAATGTTAAAACAATCCTTGATGAGGTTGAAGACGGCAAGCTTGACAGTATGGAATTTATTGAGCTTAACTCCTGCACCTGCGGTTGTGTGGGCGGAAGCCTTACGGCTGAAAATCCGTTTATTGCAAAAAGACGTTTGCAGATGCTCAGAAAATACCTGCCTGTTTCCTGCATCAGATATACAGATGAAGAGCCTGAAAGCGACAAGCTTGATTGGGAAAAAGCCCCACAGGCAAACAACATTATGCGCCTTGCAGATAACATTTTTGATGCTATGCGTATTATGGGTGAAATCAATGACCTTGAAGCAAAGCTTCCCAAGCTTGACTGCGGAACCTGCGGTGCTCCGTCATGCAAAGCGTTGGCGGAGGATATTGTACGCGGCTTTGCAGGTATTCACGACTGTATGTTCTTAACACGAAATGAATATGCCGAATCTCACGAGCCGGAGGCAGAGATGTTCAGAGAAATTCTGCCTGCACCTTTCAGAAAGCATGAGGAGGATTAATAATATGCTTACAGTTAAATCCCTTCAGGAAAAGGGAAATATGAAAATTCTTTGCCCGGATACCTTGCCCGACAGAGAAATTACCGGTTGCTACTGCGGTGATCTTTTAAGCTGGGTTATGTCAAGGGCAAGGGAAGGTGATGCGTGGTTGACTGTTATGGGTAACATCAATGCTGTAGGTGTGGCGGTGCTTGCTGACTGTGCCTGCATTGTGCTCACAGAAAACGCTGCTTTTGATGATAACGCACTTGCCCGTGCCAAAGAAAACGGAGTTGCCGTTTTACAAACAGAAAAAAACAGCTATGAAACCGCTGTGCTTATTTCGGAATTGTTAAAGGGCTGATTTTATGTTTTTCAGATACGATTTGCATAACCATTCCTGCCTTTCTCCTTGCGGTGACAACGATATGACACCATATAACCTGGTGAATATGGCAAAGCTGCTTGACCTTGATGTGATAGCACTCACCGACCATAACACCTGCCTTAATTGCCCCGCTGCCGTAAAGGTTGGGGAAGAAATCGGCATAACGGTTATACCCGGTATGGAGCTTTGCACCGCAGAGGAGGTTCACGTGGTGTGCCTTTTCCGTGATGTTGAAAATGCCCTTGCTTTTTCTGATTATGTTCGTGAAAATATGCCCCCGGTTAAAAACAGACCCGATATTTTCGGTGAGCAGAGAATTATGGACGAAAGAGATAATATCATCGGCACGGAAGAGCTTCTTTTGACAACTGCTTGCAATATAGGCATTTATCAGGTGCCTGAGCTTGTGAAAAAATACGGCGGAGTTGCTTTCCCCGCCCATATTGACAGAAGCTCATATTCCGTTATTTCAAACCTTGGCGGAATTGATTTGTCAATGGGCTTTAAATGTGCAGAACTTACCGATAAAGCGGATGTTGAAGAGTATCTTTCAAAATATCCCGATCTTAAAAAGATGAAGCTTCTTTTTGACAGCGATGCCCATTATCTTGAAAATATGAATATGAACCCCAAACATATACAGTCAGATGCACTTTCGGCAGCGGCTGTTGTGGATTTTTTAGCCCGATAAGGGTGAAATTTTTTAAAAATTTTTTGGTAAATATTGTGGATTTGATACGGTTAGTCGCAATTAACCACGATATATAGAGGTCGGCATACTTACCCTTAAACAAGGTGTTGTTATATCGGCAAATTATGGTATATTTATGCATAAACCTTGATTTTTCGATAGATTTGTGGTATACTGACTTGAATTAGATTGCTATAAATTTAACAATCATATATTATTTAAGGAGGAGAAAACTTAAATGCTCAAAAAAATCAGCAAAATACCTTTCAAAGGTACTCCCGAGCAGGAAGCACAGCTTCAGGCTGTAATCGCAGAATGCAAAGGCGACAACAGCCTTCTTATGCACGTTATGCAGCAGGCTCAGGGAATTTACGGCTATCTTCCGCTTGAAGTTCAGAAGATGATTGCCGACGGTATGGATGTACCTGTTGAAAAGGTATACGGAATCTCAACTTTCTACGCACAGTTCGCTTTGTCTCCAAAGGGCGAATACAACATCTCTGTTTGCCTTGGCACCGCTTGCTATGTTAAAGGCGCTCAGGATCTTGTTGACAAGCTTTGTGAAGAGCTTAAAATCGATGCCGGCGAATGTACAGAAGACGGCAAATTCTCAATTGAAGCATGCCGTTGTATCGGTGCTTGCGGTCTTGCTCCCGTTCTCACAGTTAATGATGAGGTTTACGGTAAGCTTGTTGCTGACGATATCCCCGGTATCCTTGCTAAATATCAGGCATAATTATGCGTGAATTATCCTTAAACATACTGGATATTTCGCAAAATTCAATATCTGCCAAAGCCTCGGTGGTTGAGGTTTCAGTTGAAGAAAATTCAGCCGACAACACAATGACTGTTAAAATCATTGATGACGGTTGCGGAATGAGCGAAGAAATGCTTGCAAGGGTCAACGACCCCTTCTGCACCACAAGAACCACACGAAAGGTCGGGATGGGAATCCCCCTTTTTAAAATGGCGGCAGAAATGACGGGAGGAAGCTTTGATATAAGCTCTGTTGTGGGTGAAGGAACGCAGGTTACTGCCGTTTTTAAAACCGACAGCATTGATTTTACCCCTCTTGGTGACATTGATTCCACCGTTATCACACTCATTACAATGAATACGCACATTGACTTTCTCTATCGCCTTATAGTTGACGGCAGAGAATTTGTGCTTGACACAAAGCAGCTTAAAGAAATTCTCGGGGGAGTTCCGCTGAATGAACCTGAAGTTGTGATGTGGATGAAAGAATATTTAAAAGAACAAACTCAAATAATCCGCGGAGGTGTTGTATAAATGAAAACACTTGAAGAATTGTTGGCAATCAAAGCCAAAGCTGAAAAGCAGATGAACGTCAGAGAAGAAGAGGGCGCAGGCATCAGAGTTGTTGTTGGTATGGCTACTTGCGGTATCGCAGCAGGTGCAAGACCCGTTCTTGCAGGCTTCGTAGAAGAAGTTGCTAAGAGAAACCTCAAAGACGTTTCCGTTAACCAGACAGGCTGCATCGGTATGTGCCAGTATGAGCCTATCGTTGAAGTTTTTGAAGAAGGTAAAGAAAAGGTAACTTACATCCAGATGTCACCCGAAAAGGTTGCAAGAGTTGTTGCAGACCACATTGTTAACGGCAACCCCGTTGTTGAGTATACGGTAGCATCGCTCGATAAATAAGGAGGAAAATTATGTATCGTTCACACGTGCTTGTCTGCGGCGGTACCGGCTGTACATCTTCTAACAGTGCAGCTATCATCGAAGCTCTTGAAAAAGAGATCGAAGCTAAAGGTCTTGCAGACGAAGTAAAGGTTATTAAAACAGGCTGTTTCGGCCTTTGTGCTCTCGGTCCGATTATGGTTGTTTACCCCGAAGGCAGTTTCTACAGCGAAGTTAAGGTAGAAAATATTCCCGAAATCGTTGAAGAGCATCTTCTTAAGGGTCGTATTGTTAAACATCTTCTTTATGATGAAACAACTCAGACCGAAGATATCAAATCAATCAATGAAACAAACTTCTACAAAAAACAGAAGAGAGTTGCTCTTCGTAACTGCGGTGTTATTGACCCCGAAAACATTGAAGAGTATATCGCTATGGACGGTTACCAGGCTCTTGCCAAGGCTGTTACAGAAATGACCCCTGAGCAGGTTATCGACGTTGTTAAAGATTCCGGTCTTCGTGGCCGTGGCGGCGGCGGTTTCCCCACAGGTCTTAAATGGAGCTTTACAGCTAAAAACGCTGCTGATCAGAAATATGTAGTATGTAACGCTGACGAAGGTGACCCCGGTGCATTCATGGACCGTTCAATCCTTGAGGGTGACCCCCACTGCGTTATCGAATCAATGGCAATCTGCGGCTACGCAACAGGTGCAACAGAAGGTTACGTTTATGTTCGTGCTGAGTATCCTATCGCTGTAGGCAGACTTCAGAAAGCTATTGACGACGCAAGAGAATACGGCCTTTTAGGTAAAGATATTTTCGGCTCAGGCTTTGACTTTGACCTTCACATCCGTCTTGGTGCAGGCGCATTCGTTTGCGGTGAAGAAACTGCTCTTATGACATCAATCGAAGGTAACCGCGGTGAGCCAAGACCAAGACCTCCTTATCCTGCAGTTAAGGGTCTTTTCGCAAAGCCCACCACAGAAAATAACGTTGAAACCTTTGCAAACATTCCTCAGATTATTCTCCACGGTGCTGAATACTTCAACACAATGGGTACAGAAAAATCAAAGGGTACAAAAGTATTTGCATTGGGCGGTAAAATCAACAACACAGGTCTTGTTGAAATCCCAATGGGTACCACTCTTCGTGAAGTTATCGAAGATATCGGTGGCGGTATCCCCAACGGTAAAAAGTTTAAGGCTGTTCAGACCGGTGGTCCCTCAGGCGGATGTATCCCTGCAAGCCTTATGGATACAGCAATTGACTATGACAACCTCACAGCTCTCGGCTGTATGATCGGTTCAGGTGGACTTATCGTTATGGACGAAGACAACTGTATGGTTGACATCGCTAAGTTCTTCCTTGACTTCACAGTTGATGAATCTTGCGGTAAATGTACTCCTTGCCGTATCGGTACAAAGAGAATGATGGAAATTCTTGAAAAAATCACCGACGGTAACGGTACTCTTGAAGACCTTGACGAGCTTGAAAGCCTCGCTAACTATATTAAAGAAAACTCACTTTGCGGTCTCGGTCAGACTGCTCCAAACCCTGTTCTTGCAACACTTCGCTTCTTCCGTGACGAATATATTGCTCACGTTGTTGATAAGAAGTGCCCCGCAGGCGTATGTAAGAAGCTTATGAGCATCTCAATTGTTGCAGACAAATGTAAGGGCTGTACTCTCTGCTCAAGAAAGTGCCCTGTTGGTGCTATCAGCGGAACAGTTAAGAATCCTCATGTTATCGACCCTGCAAAGTGCATTAAGTGCGGCGTATGTATTGATACATGTAAGTTCGGCGCAATTGTAAAAGGTTAAGAAAAGGAGCGTGTCATAATGGAAATGGTAAATATTAAAATTAACGGCATGCCCTTGAGCGTGCCTAACGGTAGCACAATTCTCGAAGCTGCAAGATATGCAGGTATCGACATCCCTACCCTCTGCTATATGAAAGAGATCAACGAAATCGGTGCTTGCCGTATTTGTATGGTTGAAGTTAAGGGTGCAAGAAGTCTTGTTTCTGCTTGCGTTTTCCCTGTTAACGAGGGTATGGAGATTTTTACAAACTCAGAAAAAGTTAGAAAATCAAGAAAAACAACTCTTGAGCTTATTCTTTCAACTCATAACCGTGAGTGTCTCTCATGTGTAAGAAGCGGCAACTGTGAGCTTCAGGCTCTCTGCCTTGAATACGGTGTTGACAACCCCGGTCGTTTTGACGGTGCTCAGCCCGAATACGGCTTTGATGCTTCAATGCCTCACATGGTAAGAGATAACAGCAAGTGCGTTCTTTGCCGTCGTTGTGTTGCAGCTTGCGCAAACCAGGCTGTTTCAGTTATCGGTGCTAACGCCCGTGGCTTTGACACTCACATCGGTTCAGCTTTTGAGCTTGATATCAACAACTTCGCTTGTATCGCTTGCGGTCAGTGTATTGTTAACTGCCCCACAGGTGCTCTTTATGAAACCGACGATACAGCAAAAGTTCTCGCAGCTATCAACGACCCTGAAAAGTTCGTTGTTGTTCAGACTGCTCCTGCTGTTCGTGCAGCTCTCGGTGAAGAGTTCGGCTACGAAATCGGCACAGACGTTGAAGGCAAAATGGCTGCAGCTCTCCGTCGCCTTGGCTTTGACAAGGTGTTTGACACCAACTTCTCAGCTGACCTCACAATTATGGAAGAGTCACACGAGCTTGTTGAAAGAGTTAAAAACGGCGGCGTTCTTCCTATGATTACTTCATGCTCACCCGGTTGGATTAAATACTGTGAGCATTATTATCCTGATCAGCTTGATCACCTTTCAACATGTAAATCACCTCAGCAGATGTTTGGTGCGACCATCAAAACATGGTATGCTCAGAACATGGGCATTGACCCTGAAAAGATTTACAGCGTAAGCGTAATGCCCTGTACTGCAAAGAAATTTGAAGTTGGCAGAGATGACCAGAACGCAGCAGGTCTTGCTGACGTTGACGCTTCAATCACAACCCGTGAGCTTGCAAAGATGATCAAGGGTGCAGGCATCAACTTCCGTCTTCTTCCTGAAGAGCAGTTTGACAATCCTCTCGGTGAGGGCACAGGTGCTGCAGTTATCTTCGGTGCAACAGGCGGTGTTATGGAAGCAGCTCTCCGTACAGCAGTTAAAGCTCTTACAGGTGAAGAGGCTGCTGATCCCGAATTCACAGAGGTTCGCGGTATGCAGGGTGTTAAGGAAGCAACATATTCTGTTGGTGGCCTTGATATTAAAGTTTGCGTAGCAAGCGGCACTAAAAATGCTAAAGCAGTTATGGAAAAGGTTAAGTCAGGCGAATGTGATTATACATTCATCGAAATCATGGGTTGCCCCGGCGGTTGTATCAACGGCGGCGGTCAGCCTCACCAGCCTGCTTCAGTTGTTAACTCAGTTGACATCAAGGCTCTTCGTGCATCAGTTCTTTATAAGAGTGATGCTAACAAGGATGTTCGTGTTTCACACGAAAACAGTGCTGTTAAGAGAGTTTATGATGAATTCTTTGGCGAACCCGGCAGCCATAAGGCTCACGAAGTTCTCCACACAAGTTATGTAAAGAGAAGCCTTTACAACGACTAATTGAAATTTAAAGAACCTGGGTTTTGGCTCAGGTTCTTTTTTCTTGCAAACGTGGGAGATAGGTGTTATTATTTAGTTATTAAACTACTATCGGAGTGATATTTATGGGTAAAATTGTTGCCATTGGCGGCGGAAGATATGATAACGGAGAAATCACCAACATAATCGGTGACATAGTTTCTCTTTGTGATAAAAAGAATCCTAAGATGCTGTTTTTACCAACTGCAGGCTTTGATGATGTTGAGGGCGACCAGTTTATGGAGCAGGCTTTCCGTGACAACGGCTGCACCACCGACAGATTGTTTTTAACCGACAAATCCCTTACGGAGGATGATGTTAAAAACGCTATTCTCTCTGCCGACATAATTTATGCGGGTGGCGGAAATCTTGAATTTTTAATGAACACCTGGAAAGAAACCAAAGCAGATAAATACTTGCGTGAAGCTTATGAAAAAGGAATTATCCTTTCGGGCTACAGCTCAGGGGCTATGTGTTGGTTTGACTCAGGCTATGACGACTGCGGACCTGACCACAGCTTTGTGTTTATTGAGTGCCTCGGTATTCTGCCGTTTTGCAACTGTCCCCATTTTCAGGGCGGAAACTGGCCAAGCTTCGGTGAAGCCATTAAAACCCGTGATGAATACGGAATTGCCGTTGACAACGGAGCCGCTATTGTTTTTGATGAAGATAAAGTTTACTGCGTAAACGGCAACGAAGACGGCGATGTTTATTTCATTGATAAAAAAGATGGCTACAAACAAATCAACATCACAGAAAATGCAGAAATTGTCAAAAAATTTTTAAACTGATGCAATAATCCGTCAATCTGAATCGTTTTATAGGTGAAAGGAGGAATGGTCATGACCGTTTTTATTAAGGGAAAGGACGCTTTCTCGTTTGCTTTCAAGCAATTTACCGACACCGTTTATCGAGTTGCCTTACATAACACTGCCAATTCTGCAGATGCGGAAGATGTTGCTCAGGAGGTTTTTGTTAAGCTCCTTGAATCAGGCAAAACATTTCGTGACGGTGAGCACCTTAAAGCATGGCTTATCAGAGTGACCGTAAACCTTTGCCACGATAAGTTCAGAAAATTAAGCCGTGAAACGCTTGTTGAAAATGCTTTTGCGTTTAAGACAGGTGAAGAAAAAGCTGATATTGTTGAGGCTGTGAAATCGTTGCCCGAAAATTATCGTAACGCCATTTATCTCCACTATTATGAAGGGTACACAGCAAAAGAAATCGGCAAAATCCTTGACGCTAAAGAAAATACGGTTTTATCCTGGCTTAGCCGCGGAAGAGAAGCCTTGCGAAAAGAACTTGACGGAGGTTTTGACGATGAATAAAAAAGATTATATCAAAGCAGTTGATAACATCACTGCCCCTCAATCACTTCTTGATAAAATAGAAGCCCTTGACCCACCCGCCAAAAAGAAAGCTCCTATGTGGAAAAAGATTACAGCCGTAGCTGCTTGCTTTGTTGCCGTGATAGTAGCTTTTTCGGGGGTTATGGGAAGTACGTTCAAAGCTGAGAGTGAAGACAGGGCAGATATGATGGTTGAAAACGGCTATAGTAATGAGCTGTATGCCGATGATGCTATCGGTGATGTTGCTGATGGCGGTTCTTTTACAAATCAATCTGCAAGCGGAACAGGCAGTTCAAACGGAAATCCAAGCATGAAAGCACCAAACCGTAAAATTGTAAAAACTGCTTCTTTGAGTATCCGCACCAAAAATTATGACACACTCATAACCGCCCTTAATCAGAAGATTGAGCAATACAGCGGATACATTGAGCAAAGTCAGGAATATAACTACGACAACGCTTCAAACAGAAATGCAAATATGAATGTGAGAATTCCTGCTGAAAACCTTGATAAGTTTATTGAGGAGCTTGCAGTTATAGGCACAATCACATCAAAATCAATCACAAGTGACGATATCACAGATTCTTACATTGATGTTGAAAGCAGAATTAAAGCCCTTGAAACCGAAGAAAAAACTCTTTTAGGTTTACTTGAAAAGGCTGAAAATCTCAGCGATGTTATTCAGCTTCAGGACAGACTTTCACAAGTGCGCTCCGACCTTGAAAGCCTTAAAACTCAGAAGCAAAGCTATGACGGAATGATAGCTTATTCAGGAGTTTCTCTTGATATTCAGGAGGTTGAAAGAGTTGTGGAGGGTGATGACACCTTCTTTGGCGAAGTGAAAGAAAAGCTGATGAATAACCTTTATGATTTGGGTGATTTCTTCAGAGAGTTTGCAATCAACTTTATCGCAGCACTTCCGTATATCGCAATTGCGGGTGTGGTTGCAGTGATTGTAATTTTGATAGTTAAAAAGAAAAAGAACAAATAAAAACAGCACGGGTCGAAAAAATCGACCCGTGTTTTTATGTGTTTAGCCTCTGATTTTAAGAATCACTTCGCGGCAATCCTTTGCATCCATAATTTTGGGTACGGGGTAAAGGGGATTTGCCTCTTTAAGTGCTCTTTCAACAAGTGTGGGAATATCCTTATCTTCAATAAATTCAAAGTGTTCGGGGATATTCATATTTGCATTCATTTCTTTAATTCTCTTAATAAAGAGCTTTGCTTTGTCAGCTTCGCTCATACCTGCTTCGGTAATGCCTGCAACATCGGCAAGCTTTGCAAGCCTCGGGTATGCACTTTCACCGAAATATTCAAGCACGTAGGGGAGAATAACTGCATTTGCAAGGCCGTGAGGTGTGCCGTAAAGTCCACCTAAGTTGTGGGCGATTGCGTGAACATAACCAACATAAGCTCTTGTGAAAGCCATACCTGCCCAGTAAGAAGCAACCAGCATATTTTCTCTTGCTTCAACATCTTTGCCGTTTGCATAAACCTTTTCAAGGTTTTCAAAAATCAGCTTTGTTGCATCTTCGGCGTATTTTTCTGTTGATGCAACATTTGAACGGCCGATATATGCCTCAACTGCGTGGGTGAGTGCATCCATACCGGTGGTTGAAGTGATATGAGGAGGAAGACCAAGAGTAAGCTCGGGGTCAAGAACCGCATATTTGGGGCGAAGCTTCGGGTCGTTGATTGCATTTTTTTCATGTGTTTCGGGGTTTGAAACAACAGCCGCTAATGTTACCTCACTGCCTGTACCTGCTGTGGTGGGTACTGCGAAGAAGGGCGGAAGCTTGTGAACAATTTTAAGCTGACCACGCATTGAAACAACGCTCTTGTTGGGGTTGGTAACTCTCGCACCGGCTGCTTTTGCGCAGTCCATAGGTGAGCCACCACCAAAAGCGATGATACCCTTACAGCCGTTTTTGAGATACATTCTTCTTGCTTCTTCAATGTTGTCAATGGTGGGGTTCGGCTGAACACCGTCATAAATAACATAGCAAACACCGTTTTTATCCATCTCTTCAAGCATTCCGTTAAGAAGGCCGAGACCCATAAGACCTTTGTCTGTTACGATAAGCACATTGTCAATACCCTTTGACTTAACAAGTGCGGGGAGCTTTTTAACTGCACCTTCACCTTTGAGAAGATAAGGCTCATCCCAGTTAAGGAAAGTCATTGCACCTTTATAGGCTGTCTGATAAGCTCTGTAAAAAAGCTCTGTAGGTTTATTTACCATAAGTAACACCCCTTATTTTGAATTTTACTCTTTCATTTTACCGAAAAACATTGATTTTTACAATAGATATACAAAAAAATTAAAAATATTTTAAATTAGATTACCAAAATCACTTGATAGATTGACAATTTTCTGCGATAATGTAGGGTGACGAATAATGTATGATTCCTGAAGAAAGGATTTTTGATATGAACTATGAAAAATTAGCGGAGCTTTTGTTCCCCAACATCACAAAAACAACAGAGGATTATGAAGCACTTTATCCTCAGAGAGATTTAAAAGAGGGCGCAAGAGTAACCCGTTTTGCTCCAAGCCCCACAGGCTACCTTCACATCGGCGGTCTTTTCGGTGCATTGGTTGATGTGCTCACAGCAAAGGCTACTGACGGTGTGTCTTATCTGCGAATCGAAGACACTGACAAAAAGCGTGAAATTGACGACGGAGTTTCTGCCATCATCAACGGCTTTGATTCTTTCGGTATTGACTTTGACGAGGGTGTTACCGGATTTAATCAGGAAAAGGGAGCTTACGGACCTTATACCCAGAGCCAGCGAGCTGAAATTTATCAGACAGTTGCAAAGGACCTTGTTAAAAAAGGTCTTGCTTATCCTTGCTTCTGCACTGCGGAAGAATTAAGTGCAATCCGTGAACAGCAGGAAAAGGGAGATGCACTTATCTGGGGCTATTTCGGCAAATGGGCAAAGTGCCGTGACCTTACATTTGAAGAGATTGAAGAAAATATCAAAGCAGGCAAGCCTTATGTTCTTCGTTTCCGTTCTGACGGGCAGGAGGACAAGAGAATTTTCTTTGACGATATTATCCGCGGCAAAATTGAAATGCCTGAAAATATCATTGACGAGGTTCTTCTCAAGTCTGACGGAATTCCCACATACCATTTTGCACACGCCTGCGATGATCACTTTATGAGAACAACTCACGTTATCCGTGGTGAAGAATGGATTTCTTCCGTGCCGAAGCATATTGCTCTTTTTAAGGCCTGCGGATTCCGAGTTCCCAAATATGCACATACCCCTCAGGTTATGAAAATTGACGAAGAAGACGGCACAAAGCGTAAGCTTTCAAAGCGTAAGGACCCGGAGGCAGCAGTAAGCTACTTTGTTGAGCAGGGCTTCCCGAAAGAGAGCCTTATTGAGTATCTTCTCACTCTTCTTAACTCAAACTTTGAAGATTGGAGAAGAGCCAACCCCACAGCTGACGCATTTTCATTCCCCTTTAACCTTAAAAAGATGAGCCCCAGCGGATGCCTTTTTGACCTTGTTAAATTAACTGATGTAAGCAAAAACGTTATCTCAGTTAAAAAGGCAAAAGATATTTATGATACTCTTGTTGTGTGGGCAAAAGAATATGATGAAGAATTTTATACTCTTCTCACTCGTGATGAAGAATATGCTGTGAACATTCTCAACATCGACCGTGAAGTTCCCAAGCCACGTAAGGACATTGCAAAATGGAGCGAGGTTAAGGATTATGTTTCATATTTCTATGATGAAATTTACACTCCTGATTATACCTTCCCTGAAAATCTTCAGAAAGAAGATGTTGCAGCAATCCTTAAAGCTTACAGCGAAGTTGTTGATTCAGCTGACGACAAAGATACATGGTTCTCAAAAATCAAGGACCTTTGTGAGCCACTCGGTTTTACACCCAATGTTAAAGAATATAAGAAAAATCCCGACGCTTTCAAGGGTCATGTAGGTGATATTTCAACGGTTATCAGAATCGCTCTCACTTCACGCAAAAATACACCCGACCTTCACGCAATCATTGCTCTTCTCGGCAACGACAAAGTGAAAGCAAGAATCAACGAAGCAATCGCTTCTCTTTAATCGGAGGTTATTATGGCAATTATTATTGATGAAAAAAACAAGCTCTTTCACCTGCAAAGTGAAAAGACCAGCTATATTTTCGGCTTTTTAAAAGATGATTTTCCCGTTCATCTTTATTGGGGCAACCGTCTTGAAGCTACACCTGATTTTAATCAGCTTCTTATTGTGCCTTACCGTTGGCCAAGAAGTTTCAGTGCAGTTGACGCCATAACCGATGAAGGTGACAGAGTCAGCCGTGACAACCTGCCAATGGAATTTTCCACCTTCGGCAGCAGCGATTTGAGAATGCCCACATTCCACGCAAGATATAAAGACGGAAGCACTGTTTCACATTTTAGCTATGTAAGCCACAGAGTGTATAACGGCAAAGCCCCCCTCGAAGGGCTTCCGTCAACTTATGTTGAAAGTGATGATGAGGCACAGACCCTTGAAATCACAATGACAGATGACCTCACAGGCGTGAGCATCATTCTTCAATACACAGTTTTTGAAAAATACAACGCAATCACCCGTTCATACCGTTGCGAAAACAACGGTGAAGACAGAATCACCATTGAAAGAGCATTGAGCGCAACTCTTGACTTTAAAAAGTGCAATTTCGATATGATTCAGGTAAGCGGAGCATGGGGCAGAGAGCGTTACGCTCAGCGTGCTCCCCTTATGAAAGGTGATATGAATGTATGGAGTGTGCGTGGTGCAAGCTCCAATGTTCACAACCCATTCTTTGCCCTTGTTTCAAAGGATGCTACCGAAACACACGGCAGTGCTTACGGCTTCAACTTTGTTTACAGCGGTAACTTCATTGCAGGTGCAACCGTTGACCCTTATAACTCAACAAGAGCATATATGGGTATCAATCCCTTCAACTTTGAATGGCAGCTTGATAAGGGTCAGATCTTCCAGACCCCCGAGGTTGTTATGGTTCATTCAGGTGAGGGTATCGGTGAAATGTCACGAATTTTCCACCGTCTTTACAGAAACCGCCTTGTTACAAGCAAATATAAAAACGAAGAAAGAAGTGCCCTTATTAATAACTGGGAAGCTACTTACTTCGACTTTAATGAAGATAAAATCGTATCCATTGCCAAAAAAGCTCAGAAGGGCGGAATCAAGCTCTTTGTTCTTGATGACGGTTGGTTCGGTAAACGTGATGACGACACATCATCTCTCGGTGACTGGTTTGTTGACACGGCAAAGCTTCCCAACGGAATTGACGGCCTTTGCAACAAAATCAATGCTCTCGGTATGAAATTCGGTCTTTGGTTTGAGCCTGAAATGATTTCACCTATCAGTAAGCTTTATGAAGCTCATCCCGATTGGTGCATTCACGTTAAAAACAGAGAACGCACTCTTTCAAGAAATCAGCTCACTCTTGACCTTTCAAGAGACGATGTCTGTGATTATATTATCAACAGCGTCAACGCAATTCTTGACAGCGCTAATATTGAATACGTGAAGTGGGATATGAATCGCAATATGTCAAATGTTGGTTCAGAACTTCTTGACAGTGAGCATCAGGGCGAGTTTTATCACAGATATATTCTTGGTCTTTACAAGGTTCTCGGTGCAATCACCTCTGCTCACCCCAATGTTTTGTTTGAAAGCTGCTCAGGTGGCGGCGGAAGATTTGACCCCGGTATGCTTTACTATATGCCGCAGACATGGACAAGTGACAACACCGATGCACTTGCAAGGCTTTCTATTCAGCACGGCACGAGCCTTTGCTATCCTTACTGCACAATGGGTGCTCACGTTTCAGTTGTTCCCAATCATCAGGTTCAGCGTGTTACACCTTTCTCAATGAGAGGAAATGTGGCAATGCCCGGTCAGTTCGGCTACGAGCTTGATGTTACAAAGCTCAGCGAAGATGATTTTTCACTTATCCGCGGTCAGGTTGATTTTTATGAAAAATACGGCAGTGTTTTCCATCGCGGCGACCTTTATCGCCTGAGAAATCCTGAAGACGGCAACATTACCGCAACACAGTTTATTTCAGAAGATAAAAACACTGTTATCGTTATGCTTTACTCTATGCAGGGTCTCGCAAACTCACCTGTTGATTATATCAATCTTCAGGGCCTTGAAAAGGGTGCGGTTTATAAAAAGGTTCAGAACGGTGAAATGTGGTCAGCCGATACCCTTATGAATGTGGGTATTCCGTTCCTTACCGATTTCGATTACAAAAATAAAGTCTGGATTTTTGAAAAACAGTAAAATTCAGCTTGACTTAATACATATTTAGATTAGGAGGGAATAAAATGGAAGAGGCATTGAAAATGTCAAATTTTATTCACGATTTTATTGACGAAGATTTAAAGAACGGCGTTAACACCAGAGTGCAGACAAGATTCCCACCGGAGCCCAACGGCTACCTTCACATCGGCCATGCAAAGGCTATCTGCATCGACTTTGCAACTGCTGAAAAATACGGCGGCATCTGCAACCTTCGTCTTGACGACACCAACCCCTCAAAAGAGGATGTTGAGTATGTTGATTCAATTATGGAAGATATCAAGTGGCTTGGTTTCAAGTGGGAAAACTGCTATTATGCATCAAGCTATTTTGACTTTATTTATGAATGTGCAATAAAGCTCATCAAAAAAGGCAAGGCTTATGTTGATGACCTCACTCCCGATGAAATCAGAGAATACAGAGGTACACTCACTGAGCCGGGCAAAAACAGCCCTTACCGTGACAGAAGCGTTGAAGAAAACCTTGACCTTTTCAAGAGAATGACTGACGGTGAATTCCCCAACGGAGCAAAGGTTTTGAGAGCCAAGATTGACATGGCATCACCAAACCTTAATATGAGAGACCCGATTATTTACAGAATCTCTCACACATCGCATCATCAGACAGGTGACAAGTGGTGTGTTTATCCCATGTACGACTTTGCTCACCCTCTTTCTGATGCAAGGGAGAATGTAACATATTCTCTTTGCTCACTGGAGTTTGAAAACCATCGTCCTCTTTACAACTGGTTTATTGATGAAATCGGCTTTGAAGAGCCACCAAGGCAGATTGAGTTTGCACGCCTTAATGTTAACTACTGTGTAACAAGCAAAAGAAAGTGCCTTGACCTTGTTGAAAAAGGTCACGTTGCAGGTTGGGATGACCCGAGAATGGTTACCCTCAGCGGTATGAGAAGACGCGGCTACCCTGCAGAGGCAGTTAAAGACTTCATCGGTAGAGTTGGCGTAAGCAAGGCAGACAGTGTTGTTGACTTCGGTCTTCTTGAGGCTTGCGTAAGAGATAACCTCAACGCAAACGCACCGAGAGCTATGGCAGTGCTTCGCCCCTTGAAAGTGATTATTGACAACTATCCCGAAGGTCAGAGTGAAACAATTGATGTTGAGCTTCATCCCGAACACCCCGAAATGGGCACACGAAAGGTAACTTTCGGCAGAGAGATTTATGTTGAACAGGACGACTTTATGGCTGAGCCTGTTAAAAAATATTTCCGCCTTTTCCCGGGCAATGAGGTTCGCCTTAAGGGTGCATATTTTGTAACCTGCACAGGCTATGAAGCAGATGATGACGGCAATGTTACCTGCCTTCACTGCACATATGACCCCGAAAGCAAGGGCGGCAACTCACCCGACGGCAGAAAAGTTAAGGGTACACTCCATTGGGTAAGCAAGGAAGACAGTGTTAAGGCAACAGTAAATATTTATGACCGCCTTTTCAAAACAGAAAAGCCCGGTTCAGCCGAAAATCTTGCTGACGAACTTAATCCCGATTCACTCACCGTTCTTGAAAATTGCCTTATTGAGGGCTACTTCAAGGATGCAAAACCCGGCGATGTTTTCCAGTTTATGCGTCAGGGATATTTCTGTGTTGATAAAGACAGCACACCCGAAAAGCTTGTTATCAACCGCACCGTTGACCTTAAATCATCCTGGGGCAAATAATACAGTGAGGTAACTGAAATGAAAATTGTTAACAGAATTGTTACTGCCCTTTTGGCGGCGGCAGCTTTCCCGTTTTTGATAACTCAGTTTTTGTTTGAAATTATTTTGTCTGTTAATGAAGAGTCTATTGCCTATGGGCTTATTAACCTCTTCGCAGGCACAGACAATATGCTCACAGGCAACCGTCTGGGATTTCAGGAAAGTATCCTCAGCCTTTTTAAAATGATGACTCAGCAAGAGGGGACTTCTGACTTTAACATTGTTGAGCTGTGGAATTCACTCCCTGCCGACCTTGACACAATCAAAAAGCTGGTTGTTGCGGCTTTTGTATGTGTTGCTGTTGGTGCAGTTGTGGCTCTTGTTATTGTGGGCTGTGCTATTTTCACAAAGGCATACAAAACAATTATGGGTCTCGGTCTCGGCGGTGCAGCTTGCTTCCTTGCAGGTATTATCCTTTTCGGTAAAGCAGGTGAGCCCCTTAAAGACGGCACTATTGACGTTGTTAAACTCATTGCTGACTTTATTATGGGTGAAGACGGCACAACCTCTGCCATTGCAGCCATTGCAACAAGCTTGCTTCAGGGCACGGTTGAGGTGGATGTTTTTGCCCTTGGCGGTGCAGTTTTTGGTGCAATGATTATGCTCATTGCCGTTGCAGTATGGGAGTTTGCTTATTACATCACACTTCCCGAAAAAGAAAGAAAAGTCAAAAAAATTAAGAAAGCGTGATTTCTTGAACCGCTTAAAAGATAAAAAGCTCTTTTTGCTCGACCTTGACGGAACTCTTTATGTCAGTGAAAAGATTATAGGCAAAACCCTTGAATTTCTTGATACTGTTGTTAAAAACGGTGGTAAATATATGTTTTTGACCAACAACTCCTCAAAGAGCGTGGAAACATATATTCCTCGTCTTAACGCAATCGGCATTAAGGCAGCAGAGGATAACTTTTTCACCTCTGCTCAGGCAACTGCCTATTATATTGAAAAGAATTACGGCAAAAACAAAAGAGCATATGTTGTGGGCACAGACTCATTTAAAAAATCCCTTCTCAATGAGGGATTTAACATCACCGACGAATTGGAAGACGGCATTGAGTTGCTTGTGGTTGGCTTTGATACGGAGCTGACTTATAAAAAGCTTGAAGAAGCCTGTATTCTTATTCACCGCGGAGTTGATTACATTGCCACCAATCCCGACCTTGCCTGCCCGTCGCAGTTTGGATTTATTCCCGATTGCGGAGCGATCACAGCCTGCATTGAAGCGGCAACAGGCAAAAAGCCTCACTATGCAGGCAAGCCTGATCCCACAATGGTGTATATGGCAAGTGAAAAGGCCGGAATCCCACTTGACAAAGCGTGTATGATCGGTGACAGACTTTATACCGACATTGCTATCGGCAACAATGCAGGTGTTTTGTCCGTAGCCGTGCTCACGGGTGAAACCACCAGGGAAGAAATTGCAAACAGTGAAGGCAACTTAGTTCCCGACATTGTGTGTGATTCAATTGATGATATATATGAAGCAATAAAATAAAATAGAGCTACAAGTAACTGTTAAAAAATACTTGTAGCTTTTTTGCGTTTACGGTGTGTTGAAATCGCCACACCTTGAGTTTAACGTCAGCCACCAGCCTCACACGAAGCCCGAGGAGGTGGTGAGCGAAAGCGAACCGATGGGGGTTGATAAATTGCGTCGAAGACAAACAGGCTTCTCCTTGAGTAACCGCTGATTAAATCGATTAGCCGAGTTCTCTGCCTCCCTCTGACGAGGGAATAATTGCGAAATATAATAAATCATTGGTTACTCATGGAGAAGGCTTTGAGGTTGATTTTTAATCCTCAGTCTTTTGGTTACGCAAAAATAAGCTCCCTTTGCACAAGGGAGCTGAGATTTATCTGAATATTCCGACAAACAAGCCGATTATGTTAACAAAAACGGCTGAAATAAATTCAAGAATGTTATCGATATTTTTAAAATCGGGAGTAAAGTCTGTTTTTGCTTCTTCTGATTCCGGAGTGAATGTGATGTTATCAATTGTCAGGTTGGCATTTTCAGCTGAATCAAAAACAAATTCAATTTCTCTGACGGTGTCAAGCCTTTCATTGGTGTAGCCGATTCCGCCCTCGTTACCGTTGAGATAAATTCTGTTAAGGTTAAGGGTGATTTTGTGCCATGCTCCGTCTGCGGGAATAACCGCTTGGGGTGTTCGTGTGCCGTCAACCTCGGGGGCATACCACGAAACAGCGTTTACATAAAATCTTATGCCTTTGAGGGTGATGTCACTTTGAGAATCATTTTTAACATAAAAGCTTATTGTGCCGTAATCGGTGTAATCCTCGTCAATGTCAAGGAATACTCTGTTTTTATCTTCAAGCACAAGTAACGGACTTGCAGTGAACTTGCCCTTTGACTCTTTTTTAAAGTTTACTCCGTTATCCGTGAAGGTGACCTCTGCCTTATCGCTTTGCCATGTGGGGTAATAACCGGCATATGGATCAATATCAACATGCCACATTTCGCTGACATCACAGTCAGCCCAGGGTTTGTCCGTCCAGTAATGCTTGCCAACAGCTTCATCCGTTACAAATGCACTCACAGACAGGGCTAGTTCATCATTATGAGTTGCATAAAGGTTAGCGTTGCTGTTTGAGGTGTAATAAGCGTAGGTTGCAGATACGGGATTTTTGACATTTTCATTATAGATTTTTACCGTATCAGGGGAAATGATTTCTGCCTTTGCATTGACATAAACCCCATCTGCACCGCAAACTGCAAAGCCATTGAGGGTGTCATCCTTTGCTTTTAAGCCGTCACCGACATTGTTGAAGGTAACATAAACGGATGAATCTTTAATTTCAGTTGATTTAACTGTAGCTGTTGTATAAGTTGGGTATTGATTATAAACAAGACCCTGTGCAGCGAAAGCCATTTTTTCACCCACTTCTTTTTTACATTCAGGGTGAATTGAACCGGCTTCGGGTATGTATGTTGGCGGAACATCGTGAATTGCAACCACTGCACGTGAATCGGGCTGAGACTGCTGAATCTGAGTGAAAGCAATGTTTCTGTTAAATAAAACAGTATTTTCATCATCATAAGGATATGATGCAAGCTGAGTAAAAACAATGGGAAGAAGCTCGTTTTCAAAACGGAAAAGCTCTGAATATGACTTTTGCATAAGGTCAAAGGCAGCAGCATATTCTTCATCGGTCCAGCCGAGCATAATGTCGGATTCGCCCTGATACCAAATCATACCTGAAATTGAAAAATCCTTGATGCCTTCCATTTTTAAATTGTAGTTGGCAGTCATATCGTGATAAATATATACTTCTGATTCGTTCCAATTATCTTTTTCAATATAAGTACCCCGTGAAACAAGAGCATTTTTAACAACAGGGTCAGAGTCAATAGCTTCTCTTGAAAGCCAGGTGGCAATGGTTGTGCCGCCAAGGGGAATGTTTATAATTCCTACGGGAACATCAATGTTTTTGGCTAATTCTTCTGCAAAGAAATAGGCAACCGCACTTATACCGTAAATGGCAGGATTTTCACCGTCAAGCCAACAAGCACCGGGAATATTCCTCTGTGGCTCTGCAGGAACAAGCTCTGCTGAGCCTTTGTATTCGGGAATACCGGGAACAAAGAGAACGCGAAGCCATTTGTTCTGTTTCTGAAGATTTGTGGACATATTTTGATAGTATTTTGCCTGAGCAAGGGGATATTGCATATTACTCTGTCCGCTTGCCAGCAACAGCTCACCAAAAACTATGTTGTTAAGAGTCTTGAATTCTGCACCGTTTACCTGAAGAACAATTTTATATTCTTTATATCCGCCTGCAGGAGCATCTACGGGAACTGAAAATTCACCGTTTGCACCAACGGTTGCTTTACTTTCAAAAATAACAGTGTTGCCGTCAAAAAGCTGGAGTGAAATTTCATCACCCGGCACACCTGTGCCTGAAATAAAGGTGGTTTTGTTTTGCTGCAAGAGCATACCGTCACCGTAAACAGTATAAAGGGTGGGTGTGCTTTGCTCAGCGTTTACAAAAGGAACACTGCAAACAAGCATTAAAACAGCCAAAAAAACTGAGAAAAATTTTTTCATCATATGTCAGCCTCCTGAACACATATTTTTCAAAAGTATAATATCATTTACAAAAAATGATGTCAACCTATTTGCATTTTTTCATTGGTGTGATATAATGATTCTGTATGATTTTATTTTGACGGAGGTGCATTATGCCAAAGTTTATTTCGTGGAATGTCAACGGCATAAGAGCCTGTATGAATAAAGGTTTTATGGATGCTTTTAATGCCCTTGATGCAGATATTTTCTGTTTGCAGGAAACAAAGCTTCAGCAAGGTCAGATTGACCTACAGCTTGACGGGTATCATCAATACTGGAGCTATGCTGAAAAAAAGGGATATTCAGGCACAGCGGTTTTCACTAAAGAAGAACCTCTTAATGTGACCGAAGGCATCGGTGTACCTGAGCTTGACACCGAGGGCAGAATGCTGACCCTTGAATTTCCGTCTTATTATTTCATAACCGTTTATGTGCCAAACGCACAGGACGGTCTTAAACGCATTGACCACCGTTGCAGGTGGGAAGATGCTTTCAGGGAAAAGGTTTCACTTCTTCAAAAAGACAAGCCCGTTATCATCTGCGGTGACCTCAATGTTGCCCATAAAGAGATTGATTTGAAAAATCCCAAAGCAAATGAGGGCAATGCAGGCTATTCAAAAGAAGAAAGAGAAAAGTTTCAGCAGCTTCTTGACAGCGGATTTATTGACTCTTTCCGTTATTTTAACCCTGATTTAGAGGGTGCATATTCGTGGTGGTCATATCGTTTCGGGGCAAGGGAACGCAACGCAGGCTGGCGTATAGACTACTTTTTGGTGTCAGATTATTTTAAAGAAAATATTGTATCTGCCACCATTCATTCTGAAATTTTCGGCTCTGACCATTGCCCGGTTGAGCTTGTTATAAAGTGAGGTTAATTTATGAAAACTGGTCATAAGGTGTTAATTGCCGTATTTTCCGTTTTATTTGTTGTGTCTGTTGCGGCTCTTGCGTTGAGCTTTTCAATGGGTTCCGGCAATGATGTGAAGCTGCCGCTTGTTTCTGACGGGGGCTACAGCGGTGAAAGTGTTGAAAACCTCGGTCAGCAGTCACTGGTTACAAAATATCCCATAGTTAAATCAGATTTTGATAACATTTATTACAGCATTAACCCTGACGGAAGTGTGGAGTTTTATGAATTTAACGGCGGTTCGCTGTCAAAATACACAGGTGAAGTAAAAACAATTTTGCTTAAACCTGCCTGCACATATTACAAAATTCCGATAAATATTTATTACATTGAGGTTGAGGGCAAGACCCTTGGCTACGGACTTTTTACAACTGAAAACTCTGATGCAAAGGTAAACCTTTATTCATATGTGTTTGCAAAGCTTACTGATGCTCCTGCTGTTTACGGTTTTGAGGGTAAAATGCTTCTTTTAAGCACTGACCCTGACGAGGCTTACTCTGATGACAAAACATATACAGAAATTTTTGAAGTGAATATGGCAAAGAAAAAATGCTCAACAATCACTGCCCAGCGTGACAGAAATGCCGACAAAACCGGCAGACTTTCAGAGCGTTGGTCAATGCTTACCGACAGTTATCTTGCTTCGGTTTCAAAAAAGGCAGGTATGATTTCGGGCAGAATTTATGACGAGAGCACCGAGGTTTATGCTGTGTTTGACCTTAACAAGGGTGTTAACAAGCCTTTGGTTAAAGGAATGTACTCAACTTTTTTGAGAGAAAATAAAAACAGCGGTCTGGTTTATATTAAAAAGACTGCCGAGGGCTTTAAGAGCGTTGAATATATTGCAGAGGAAAAAACTATTGCCGAGTTTAAGGGAACGGTGTCAACTGATTTTATCTTTAACGGCGATTGGGTTTTCGATAAAAAGCAAAACACTTTCACCAACCTTTTAACAGGTAAATCGGTTGAAGCCAAAAAGCTCGAAGACGGTGTTACGGATTTTGCCGTAAATTCTGACGGCTCAAAAATCGTTGCTGTGCTGACCGGTGAAAAAAATCAGGCTTTGTGTGTTATCACTTCTGACGGAAAAACTGTTCAATACATATCAGATAATATTTCTTCATCAGATGTTGACAACCTTTGCTTTGCAAATAGCTCCACCGTTTTTACAACTGCAGTTACAAGTGACGGAGCGTGTGTAAATTACTTTATAAGCGTGGAATAAGTTATTGACAGATTAAAGTCAAAAGTTTAATATATATACATTGTTTATGTTAGGAGAATACAAATGAAAGTCAGCAAATTACTTTTAGAAACATTAAGAGATGCTCCCGGCGATTGCATTATCGAAAGCCAGAAGCTTATGACACGAGGCGGATATATGAAATATATGCACAACGGCATATATTCACTTTTTGCCCCCACAAAGAGAATGGCAAAAAAGATTGAAAACATTATCCGTGAAGAAATGGACAGAATCGACGGTCAGGAAGTTATGTTCCCCGTTGTTATGCCTGCCTCCCTTTGGGAAGAATCAGGCAGATATACATCTATCGGCAGCGAAATGGCACGCTTTAAAGACAGAAGCGGTAACGATGTTGTTTTGGGTATGACTCACGAAGAGGCTGCTGTTCACCTTGCAAGAAACACAGCAAATTCATACTCACATTATCCCTTTATGATTTATCAGATTCAGACCAAGTTCCGTGATGAGCCAAGATGCCGTGGCGGTCTTATCCGTGTGCGTGAGTTTACAATGAAAGACGCATATTCTTTCCACACTTCTCAGGAAGACCTTGAACAGTATTATGAGCGTTGCTATGAGGCATATGAGCGTATTTTCAAGCGTGCGGGTGCAAAGAATGTGGTTGCCGTTAAGAGTGACTCAGGTATGATGGGCGGCAGCATTTCTCACGAATTTATGCTCCTTGCCGATATCGGTGAAGATACCCTTGCAATCTGCCCCGAATGCGGATACAAAGCTAATATGGAGGCTGCTGACGTTAAGGTAGAGAACGAAAGCGGTGAGCTTGAAGAGCTTAAAAAGATTCACACCCCCGACGTTAAAACAATTGATGAGCTTTGCGAATTCCTTTCAATCCCTGCAACAAAGCTTTGCAAAGCAGTTGTATATCAGAAAAACCTTACCGATGAATACATAATCGTATTTATCAGAGGCGACCTCGACGTTAACGAAACAAAGCTTCGCAACTTCATCGGTGAAGAAATTCACCCCGCAATCATCACAGAAGAAAGCGGAATCGTTGCAGGCTTCATCGGTGCGGTTAATCAGAACGCAAAGGCTCAGCTTGTTTTTGACTCTTCACTTATCGGCCTTGAAAGCACTGTTTGCGGTGCAAACGAGGTTGACTATCATTATGTCGGCTTCAATGTTAAGCGTGATTTCGGTGAGGTTGAATATGTTGACGTTGCCAAGATTTTTGAGGGTGCAATCTGCCCCTGCTGCGGCAAGAAGTCAATCACAATTTCAAACGGCATTGAGGTTGGTAACATATTCCAGCTCGGCACAAAATACACAAAGAGCATGGATATGACATATCTTGATTCAAACGGTGTTGCTCAGCACCCCATTATGGGCTGCTACGGTATCGGTGTGGGCAGACTTATTGCTTCAATTTGCGAAGAAAGCCATGACGATTACGGCCCGATCTGGCCGATTTCAATCGCTCCATGGCAGGTTCAGATTTGTAACCTTCGCAAAAAGAACGAAGAAGTTTCAGCCGTTTGCGAAAAGCTTTATGATGAATTGCAGAAAAATCATGTTGAAGTTCTTTATGATGACCGTGATATGCGACCGGGCTCAATGTTTGCCGATGCAGATTTATTCGGTATCCCCGTAAGAGTTGTTGTAAGCCCCAAAACTTGCGAAAAGGGTATTGTTGAGGTTTCTTACAGAGATAAGAGCTTTAAGGGCGAAATTCCTATGGATACTGCCGTTGAAGAAATCACAAAAATGGTCAACGACCTTATGAAACAGTACGATATATAAATCTATCGCCGTTCCCTGTGGAACGGCGCATTTTTCAGGAGGATTTGATATGGAACTGAATGCATTGATACCGCTTGTTTTTGCTGTTTTGTTTCTTTTGGCTGATACATTTATCATTGTTAAGATGTTATCCGTTTTGAAAAAAAGCAGAAATGAAACAGTTGAAAATTTCGGAAACAAAATAAAGCCGTATCTTTATGCAACAGGCGTTGTCAGCATGCTAATGGCTGTTTGTGTAATTGTTTTGGCTGTTATAAAATAAAAAAACAAAGACAGGTTGTGAAATTATGTCAACTTTACTCTGGCACAATGAGTTTATTGATGATTGGATGTGTGCCTTCCCTCTCGGCAACGGCAGGTTGGGTGCAATGATTTACGGCAATCCTCATTGTGAACAAATTGAAATAAATGAAGAATCCCTCTGGTGCGGAAGAAAAATCGAAGAAAAATATCACGCTTCACCTGAAGCACTTGCACAAATCAGAGGACTGATTTTTGAAGAAAGGCTTCAGGAGGCTGCAGACCTTGCACGCTCAACCTTCCTTTCTGACCCTCCAGTTGTTCGCTCTTATGAAAGCTTTGGTGAAATTTTTGTTGACTTTTTTGATAAATCACCTTTTGACGATTATCGCAAGGAGCTTGAGCTCAGTGAGGCAATCAGCAGAGTAAGCTTTACAAAAAGCGGAATGAAATTCAACAGCGAATGTTTCGTCAGTGAAGAGTATGATGCTTTGGTTTATAAACTCCAAAATGACGGCAGACCATTTTCTTGTAAAGTTTCGCTGAAGCGTAAAAGAGATGCTTATTCTGCTGCTTTGAAGGCTGACGAAATTTTGATGAACGGCAGAATCAACTCTGCCGACAGCCCTAACTACGGTGAAGGCTGCGAGGGTATGTCTTTCGGGGCAAAAATAAAAATTGAAACTGACGGTAAGCTTATCCCCGACCACGAGTTTGTTACCGTAATGAATTGCACATATGTTATTATTTACGGTGCATTTGAAACAAATTATAATATTGATAAGTTTGATGTTGACGAAACAATTGATTACCGCAAAAAGATAAACTCCTGCCTTGATAAAATTTCAACATCAACTTATGAAGAAATAAAGGCACGTCATATTGCAGATCATCAAAAGTGGTTTAACAAAGTTTCTTTTGACCTTTGTGCACCTGATTACAGAGAAATTTCTGCCGATGAACGCCTTGACGATTTCGGCGACGGCAAGCAGGATAATGACTTGCTGACCCTTTATTACAATTTCGGCAGATACCTGCTCATTGAAAGCTCAGGCAAAAATGCACGCTTGCCTGCTAATCTGCAGGGAATCTGGTGTCACGATTTTAATCCCCCTTGGGGCAGTGATTTTCACACGAATATCAATTTACAGATGAACTATTGGCCTGCAGGCTGTGCCAATATTATTGATGCAGAAGAGCCGTTCATTAACTTTATGAAAAAGGTCAGTGATTTTGGCAAAAAGACTGCACATGATTTGTTTGGTGCAAGGGGCTGGGTGATTAACCACACCTGCGATGCATTCGGCAGAACTGGAGTTCACGACAGTGTGGACTGCGGATTTTTCCCAATGGCAGGTCCGTGGCTTTGCCTCAATCTTTGGGAGCATTACGAATTTACAGGTGACAAAAAGTATCTTGGAGAGATTTATCCCATTCTCAAAGGTGCTTGTGAATTTGTGAGCGATTATCTTATTGAAGATAAAAACGGTCAGCTTGTGACTTCGCCTTCAAATTCTCCTGAGAACTCTTTTTATTACACCGAGCCTGACGGTACGGTTCAGGAAAGTATGTTCACTTATGCCGCGGCGATTGATTTTCAGATTATTCGTTCGCTCTTTACAAGAACAGCTCACGCGTGCAAGGTTCTTTGCGAAGACAATGATTTTGTGGCAGGGCTTGAAGATATTATGAAAAAATTGCCTCCTGTTAAAATCAGCGAACGTTACGGCACAATTCAGGAATGGATAAACGACTATGAGGAGACCGAGCCCGGTCATCGCCACATTTCACAGCTTTTCGGTCTTTATCCGGATGACAGCATCAACGAAAGTGACCCTGAAATTTATGAAGCTGCCAAGAAAACTATTGCCAGAAGAATCGAAAACGGTGGTGGGTCAACAGGCTGGTCAAGGGCTTGGACAATCTGCTTTTATGCAAGGCTCAAAGACGGCAACAATGCCGCAAAGCACCTCGGATATCTTCTTTCAAAGTGCACTGCATACAATCTTTTTGATATTCATCCGCCGTTTCAGATTGACGGCAACTTCGGTGGCATTGCAGGTATGACAGAGATGCTTATTCAAAGCCATCTCGGTTCACCTGATAGCCGAATTGTTGAGCTTTTGCCCGCACTCCCTGACAGCTGGCAAAACGGACGAATCAACGGTGTCAGAGCAAGGGGCAATCTTGTTTTTGATATTGAATGGAAAAACGGCAAGCTCACAAAGGCGAATGTGGTTGCAGGAAAAGACTCGGTATTGAGACTTAAGCTTAATTCCCGCACAGGAAAACCTTGCGAAAATAAATACGAAATTATTGACGGCATTCTCACTGCAAAAATCTCTGCAGGTGAAACAATAACAATATCATTTTAAAAGTAAAACGGAGCCGATACTTAACTGTATCAGCTCCTCTTTTTTTCTCTTAACTTTTTAAAAAAATCGCTCAGAAGCTCTGAGGCTTCTTCTTCGCGGTAACCGCTTTCAATTTCAGGCTTGTGGTTATACGGCAAATCAAAAAGATTTATTACCGATTGGCAGGAGCCTGCTTTAAGGTCCTTTGCGCCGTAAGTTACCTTTTTGAGCCGTGAATTTATAATTGCACCTGCACACATAGGGCAGGGCTCAAGGGTAACGAACATTTCACATTGCCACAGCCTCCACCCGCTAAGGTTTTTGCAAGCGTCGTTAATTGCTTCAATTTCAGCGTGAGCAAGGGCGTTTTTGCTTTTTTCACGTCGGTTTCTGCCTCTGCCCACAATTTCACCGTCAAGGGTGATTACCGCACCAACAGGAACTTCCCCTTCTTCGGCCGCTTCCAGGGCAAGGGCAAATGCTTCGTCCATAATTTTATTTTTATCCATATCTGCTACCTAAAACATCAAAAGATTTGAAACAAAAGAGGTAATCATCATCACAATGCAAACAGCAATCATCACATACAGACTTTTTCTGTAAACACTTTTGCTTTTGCTTTCAAGCTCTTTTGAATGAAGGATTTTATAAATCATATAAAGCGTTGCGGCAAGCACTGCTGCCAGTGCACCGTAAAGGAAAAGGTATCCTCCGTAAGAGGTGACGGTGACAGTTTGTATTGCAGAGAGAATGAGTATCACCATTCCTCCGATAACAGTTGGGGTTGAGCAATAAAGAGCAACCCTTGTTTTAAGGTTAAGACTGCTTGAGGGCAGACAATTGCGTTGACGGTTGTTTGCTTTTAAATATCGCCTTATGCAAAAAGCAAAAAGGAGTGAGGTGAGAATATACGGTGTTGAATTGTTACCCTCATAGCTTGAATAAACAAATGAAATAAAAAGAAAAACAGCGGCAGAAGCGAACAAAAACTTCCTTTCAGATTTGGGTGCAAAGGTGATACCCAGGCTGTAGTGCGGTTCTTTGATGAATTTAAAGCCACAGTAAACACCGGCTGCCAGAAGAACCACAATCATAACAGAAAGGATGACGCCGACAACAGGGCTTTCAAGTGCTGCAGTTGAAATAACCGACAAAAGGTTGTTGGCGGCGTGGATTGCGATAGATGTCCATACTGATTTGGTAGAAATTGCAAAATAACCAAGAACAATGCCTGCAACAAAGGCAAAAGGTATCTGCAACATATTGCTGTGCATAAGAGCAAAAATAATTGCCGACATTATAATTGCGAAGCGGTCGCCGTATTTGCGAAGGGGAGGCATAACAACACCTCTTATTGCAACCTCTTCTACAATTGCGGGGATAATTGCAACCTCAAAGGCGAACAACAGATATTCCAAAAAGTTTGCGGGGTTTTCAGTGGGGTAGTTGGAAAATTCAATGTCATAAGTAGACACAAAGCCTGAAAAACCGCTTGTGATATAGTTGCCTGCAAAAACAGCCGCTGTGCCTGTTACCAAAGCATAAAGAAAAGATTTTTTGGAAACAGGAGCATCCAGGTTCATGCAAACGGCCCTGTCCTCAGGGGAATAAAACCGCATGATTACTGTGAACGGAACGTATATTCCCAAAATGCTTAAAAGGATTGTAAGCAGCGCATTCAACAAAAAGCTCGGTTGAGTTGAAGTGCTGATTCCAACAACTATGAAAGAGAAAATATACTGAACAAGGATAAAGCACAAAACACCTGTGCCCGCAAGCAGGCTCAGCTTTGTCAGGTGCCTTGCATCGCGGTTGATAAACGGGTCCTTTGGAGTAAAGGGGTTATTATAATTTTCATAAGTGCCGTAAGTGTAACGGTTGTCGCTCATAAAAAATACCTCGAATTTTGTTTGTGTTTATATTATACTTATATTCTTCCGATTATTCAACCCCAAAACACGTCTACATTTTTAATAAAGTGTAAACATTAAATAAATGCTTGTAATAAACAGGAAAATAGTATATAATTGAATGATAATAAAGGAGTTGATTTAATGGACCCTATAAAGGTTGACTTTTCTTCAAATAATAATGACAGAGGTCAGAATAAGAGTAAGGTTGTTATCCCCCCTGAAAAAAAGGCACTTAGAATTATCATCAATATAATTGTTACTCTGATTGCAGGTGCAGTGGGATATTATTTTTATCTGCCTGCTTTTAACTTCAAGGCTATAGAGATGTATATTTTCTTAGGTGCAGTTCTTGCCTTTTATTGTGCAGTGAATTACATCACCTCGGGTGCACTTAAGACCCCCGACTATGCTCCCTATGCCAAAAAGAGTGCAAGAATACCCATAATTTTAATCGGTGTTCTTATTGCTGTTGTTGCTGTTGGATTTATCATATCTTCAACTGTTTTCAGAGCCAAAGATTACAGTGAGATTATTGACGTTCAGGGTGGCAACTTTGTTCAGGAGGTTGCAGACTCTTCTGACGATTCATTTGCAACCGTTCCAAGAATTGACCTTGATACCACAGCCGTTATGGCTCAGAAGGCTTTGAGTGAGCTTTCAGAATTGGGCTATGTTTCTCAGTTCACAGTTCAGCCGTCATATAATCAGATTAATTTCCGTGATGTTCCCGTAAGAGTGGCAACTCTTCAATATTCAAATATCATTAAGTGGTTTACTAACCGTGACAACAGAATCCCTGCTTACATCATGATTGACTCAATCACACAAAAGAGCGAGCTTGTAACCGTTGAGGGCGGTATTCAGTATTCAACAGCCGATCACTTCTCTCACAATGTTAAAAGACATCTTCGTTTTGAATACCCCACATATATGTTTGCAACACCTACCTTTGAAGTTGATGATGAAGGCAACGCATATTGGATAGCTGCCCGCCTTGATAAAACCATCGGTCTTTTCGGCGGAACAGATGCCATTGGTGCAGTTATCTGTAATGCGATAACAGGCGAGTGTATTTCATACACAATGGACGAAATCAGAAATGACAATGCCCTTTCCTGGATTGACTGTGTATATTCAGACGACCTTCTTATAGAGCAGTATAATTACTACGGCCTTTATGGCGGTGGATTCTGGAACTCTATTCTTGGTCAGAAAGACACGTATGTTACCACCGAAGGTTCAAGCTACCTTGCAATGAATGATGACGTTTATCTTTACACAGGTGTTACATCACTTACAAGTGACGAATCACTCACAGGCTTTGCACTTATCAATATGCGTACAAAAGATGCAAAATACTATGTAATTTCAGGTGCTAAAGAAAGCTCTGCAGAAACCTCTGCCGAAGGTCTTGTTCAGCAGTATGAATATGATGCATCATTCCCCCTTCTTCTTAATGTTGACGGTGAGCCCACATACTTTATGTCACTTAAGGATTCAAGTGACCTTGTTAAAATGTATGCTCTTGTAAACGTTGGTCAGTATTCAATCGGTGCTGTGGGCACTTCACTTACAGAGTGTATTGAAAATTACCTCAAAGAGCTTTCAAAGAACGGCATCAAGCTTGATGTTTCAACCGATAACATCACAGAGGACACCGACTCTCAGGGCGAAAGCAATGCTCCCGTTGTTCAGGAGGTTGAAGTAACAGGCAAAATTACCGACATTAGGACAGCAGTTATCGGTGGTGAAAGTGTTTATTACTTCAAGCTTGACACTCAGGAAAGCTACTATTCAGTTAAAGCAAGCGATGCAGAAAAGGTTATCATCTTTAACAGAGGTGACACAGTAACCTTTACCGTTGATAAAAATGAGGGTGCAATAATCCCTGTTGAAAAAGTGAAATAAGCAATGAGCCTCCCGATAACCGGGAGGTTTGATTTTTTGATGAAAATTTAAAGAAAAACCTACAGTATAAATCCCCTTGAATTACAGATAATAACATCACAAAATCAAAAATTACGCGAAATAATGCCTCCCTCGCCTTAGAGGGAGGGGGACCGCGACAGCGGTGGAGGGATTGTCCGCAGGACGGAATGCTGCAAAGCAGCATTTATCCCCCGGTCATTTTCTTCGAAAATGCCAGCCCCCTTTAGGCAAGGGGGCTTTATGCGGTGTAACATCAGAAGGAGATTTATATATGAAAGCAACAGGGATTGTGAGAAGAATTGAGGCTTGTGTTATAATAGGGCAAACCGCCCAAAACCTGTATAAACACTGGGCTTTCCGCTAGTTTACCCTATTGAACACAAGGGTGTCAAAATAGGTTTTTCGGCGGTTTTTATACATAGCAAACAGCGAGGTAATTTTCACCTCGCTGTTTTGTGTCCCATTTTTGTCACTCTATTTACTTTATAATAGAAGTATAGTAAAATAGAAGATATGATACAGATGTACGGAGGGCGATTATATGCTTAATACTGATAATTCGTATTTAGATACTGCAATCGAAAAACGCTCTTTTGAAAAAGAGATTCCTGATGTTCGTGACGGTTTAACACCAACACAGCGGAAAGTATTAGCAAAAGTGCAAAATGCTACCAATAACGGGAAAAGAAAATGTACCGCAACTATTATTGCGGATTTTGAAGGTGAGCATCTTTTTAACGATATGTTGCCTCGTAGCGCTTTTGGAATTTCTGCAAAACTTTATGACACCATATTGAACATGGTGCAGGAATGGAAAGCCCCCACGCTTCTCCAAGGTGCAGGCAACTTTGGAAGGAGTGGTTCTTGTTATGGCGATTTTTCAGACCCTCATTATAACGAGGTCAAACTATCCGAATTTGCAAATACTATATTTAATGTTGAGAAGCAAGATTTGGATGAAAAATCAACTGTCTTTTTCGCTTGCTTGCCAAACGTGCTTATTTCAGGAACAGAGGGCACAATGTGCTCTATTCCCCCACATAACCTTGGCGAGGTAATTGATGCGGTTATTGCTTTGATTCGAAACCCAGACATATCGGAAGATGAGTTGTTATCATACATAAAAGGTCCCGATTTTATAGAGGGTGGAATAATTATAAACAAATGCGACCTTGCGCAGACATATAAAACAGGCGTCGGTAACGTTGTTATTCGTGGTAAAGTGGATATACATAAAGATGAAACAGGACGTCCGCACATTATTATCAACGAATTGCCATTTACACTGATGTCAAAATTTAAGTGCGTAGGGCCGCACAACGATATTAAAGATATTAAATCGATCGTACTCGACGATTTTCCCATGTTTTATGATGCAATAAAGATTGAAAATCGCTCAAGCAAAGATTCCGTTTGCATTGATATCGCATTAAAGAAAAGGGGTAATGTGCAGGAGGCGATAGAAGCGCTGCTTTTGCACTCTAAAATTGAAGAGGTTTATGAGTATCGTGCAATTCTACTCTCAGACGGAAAACCAAAACTGATGTCCTTGTATGAAATCTTAAATGAATGGCTTGAATTTTATAGACAAAAGCTTACTGAAATTAATGATGCATCGTCCTTGAATGACAATCAAATATGCGAAAATCTTCTGGATATAAAAAATAGATTTGCAACACCAAGAAAAACAGAAATAATAAACGTTTAATTAAGTAAAAGTATAAATCTCCTTGTTTTACAGATACTAACAGTACAAATTTGTAAAGCAAGGAGATTATTATATATTATGAAAGCAACAGGAATAGTTCGTAGAATAGATGATTTGGGAAGGGTGGTTATTCCCAAAGAAATCCGCAGAACAATGCACATTAAAGAGGGGGCACCTCTTGAAATTTTTACTGATACTCAGGGTGGTGTAATTTTTAAAAAATATTCCCCCGTGGGAGAATTGACCGACACCACCGACCAATATTGTGAGGTGCTTAACCGCAGTGTTAATATGCCTGTTCTCATTTGTGACAGGGACCATGTTATTTCTGTTTCGGGTGCACCCAAAAGGGAATTTGCCGAACGCAGAATCAGTGAAGCACTTGAAGATTTAATGGAAAGTCGCTCATCATTTTTGAAAGAGAATGGCGAACAGCTTATGCCCATTGAAGGCGTCGCTCATCAGGCTGAGGTTGCCGTGCCCATTATCTCAAGCGGTGACATTCTCGGTGCGGTGGTGCTCCTTTCGGCAGAAAATGTTCACCCGACTAACACTGAGCTTAAGCTGGCACAGGTTGCAGCTTCGTTCCTCGGCAAGCAGATGGAAGATTGATAATTCGCAATTATATTTGACAATTTTGAGCAAAAAAACAGCAGTGTCCGTTATGGCACTGCTGTTTTTGTGTTATTAATATTGAAAATCACATTCATCAATAAGCTTTTTTATATGTTCGGTTGCGTTAAGATAAATTCTTTTGCCCAGAGCAAGAACGGCTTCGTCATTTTTGACTGAGCACATTTTTGCAAATTCTTTGCTGATTTCTTCTGCACGGTCAATTCCTTTTTTTAAAGCTAAACGATAAAAGGTGAAGGCTGCACCGTCGGCAATATTTTTGTAATAGCCGTTTTCGTTTTCTTTAAGCGAGTCATACATAGCGTTGCGAACAAGGTTTGAGAGAATCTGATCGTTAACTGATTCCCTTGTTAAACGTCCGCAAAGGAAGGTGATAAGCACCCTTGCCTGATACAAAAATTCAGCGGGAAGCTTGTCCTCCTGACGCAAAATCCCAAGCACCTCATCAGTAGGCTTCAATGAGGCGAATTTTTTGCCTAATTCCTGAGCTTTTTTAGTGTTGCCGTTGGCCTTGTGAAAATCAATATCCTTAACAAGGCCGTCAAACTCTACGGCTTCGGCATCAGATTTCTTTTGATAGATTTTAATATCCCCGTCAAAATCAGATTTCATTTTATTATCCTCTTATTTATCTGCGTTTTCTGCGGCCTTTTGCTTACGCTTGAGCTTGGCTTTGTAGCCGTTAAGCTCAGAGAGCTGCTTATCAGGGGTCTGATAAGAGCCGAGGGTAACGCATTGTTTGTTAAACCTGCCGCGGAAATTACTGCCGCCGACAGATAAAAGCTTATTCTTTTTAGCGAATGCTATTAAATATTCAACCTGTTCGTCTGTATGTTCGGGGCACCATACTTCAACACCGTCAAGTCCGTCTGTAACAAGGCGGTCAAGAACTTCAAATGAAGAATAATCACCCGGGTGGGCAAGAACGGCGATACCGCCTGCCTCGTGAATGGCATCAATAACAACCTTTGGCTCTTCAAACTTAGGTTTTACGAGGAAAGGATGATTCTCACCGCCGAAAAGCTCTTCATAAAGCTCACCGCAAATTTCTGTGGTCATTCCGCTTTCAAGCAAAGCTGCCATAATATGAGTTGTGTAAATATTGGTTGAACCCTGAGCACAGCTTAAAACAAGGTTGGGTGTTATGGGATATTTCTGTGCAACCTTAAGCATCATATACTGAGCTGCTTTTTTGCGTGCAACAAGGTTTCTGTGGCAAAGACCTTCAAGCCTGTCGGGAGCGTCACACAAATAGCAAAGAATGTTTACCTCTTCGCCTGTAACGCTGTCGGTAGCTGAAATTTCAACACCGGGTATAACAGTAATACCTCTGCGTTCGCCGATGATTTTGGCTCTTACGGTGCCTGCCATGCAGTCAATATCTGTAACCGCAATGGTAGAAAGATCCCTCTTTTCGGCAAGAGTAATAATATCCTCAATGCCCATAGAACCGTCGGATAATTTGGTGTGACAATGTAAATCAGCTGACAAAAAAATCCCTCCTTGGCTGAAAAATGCGATATTTCCCTAAAATATCAACTATAAAATAATTATAGCACTAACTTTTTTGAAATTCAAGGGATTAGGAGAGATTTTTGTCAGATTCAAGGTAAAAACAAGGTGTTAAAACACGCTTTCAATCACTTTTTCGCATCTGTCGGGTGAATAAACCCAGTGGTCAATATGCTCTGAATCGGTGTAATATTTGATTTTGGGGTTAGGGTATTCAGCATCAAAGGAGTCTACGATAATGAGCTTTATTTTCATTCTTTCGGGAACAATGCTTTTTATATAAACCCCTGCGTGGCTGCCTGCCTGCACACCGGGAGCATATTCAGCAAGACCTGCAAGGTTTGGGGCAAGCTCCACAAAAATTCCGTAGTTTTCAATGGAGCGAACAATGCCGGGAACAGTTTCCCCGGGGGCAAATTCCTTGGCGTTTTGTTCCCATGTTCCAAGAAGCTCTTTGTGACTGAAGGTGAGCCTGCCCATATCGTCAACAGATTTTACAATTACCCTTATCATCTGCCCTGTTGTAAATCGCACCGACGGATGAGGAATTCTGGACACTGAAATACTGTCAATGGGAAGAAGCCCGTTTATGCCTGCACCGATGTCAAGGAACACACCGAAATTTTCCATATGGGAAACCCTTGCTTTGATAACATCGCCCGGCTTTAAAATGGATACAAAGTTATCAATGCAATCTTGCTGAACGCTTTTGCGTGAGAGAATTGCGTATTCTTCACCGTTTGAATCCCGGTCAAAGCCAATGATTCTGAAAACTACGGGTTTGTTTACCCTTGAAATCAGAGCAATATCACGCACTGAGCCTGTGTCAATGCCCACAGCCCCTTCATTGTATGGAATTATGCCGTACATACAGCCTAAATCTACCTTGAGGTTATGGTTTCTGTCACAAAGCAGGGCTCTGCCTTCAAGCACGGTGCCCAGATAAAATGCTTCGTGGAGTGATGCCGATGAAGACATTGCCTGTGTGTTAGTTTTTTCTTGAATAAGCTGACCTTCGGGTCTGAAAGCTGTCATAAATTTTACCACCTTTGTTTTAATTTTATACATTACCTGCTTTTTATTTATATGCAGTAATATTATTTTTATATTCTTCTAAAGTATTTGTAAAAAAACGGATGACTTTTATATGCATTTGTGCTATAATAAAAAAGATTATAAAGAATGGGGGCGTTTGCGTGGATGTAAGAGTTGGCGATAAGCTGTTAATGAAAAAGAATCACCCCTGCGGAGACAATATTTTTGACGTGTTGAGGGTCGGTATGGACTTTCGTGTGAAATGTGCGGGTTGTGGGCATGAGGTTATGGTGCCACGCTCAAAGATTGAAAAAAATATAAAAAAGATTATCAGAGAGGCTGAGGATTAGCATTCTCTTCACTGCTTATTTTGGAATGAAAGGAAGATTTTATGCTTGATAAATTAGCTGCAATAGAAGAAAAGTTTGAGCAGATCAACGCTCAGCTTTTTGACCCCGACGTTGTGTCGGATATAGAAAAGTACAAAAAGCTTATGCAAGAAATAAAGCACCTTACCCCTATTGTTGAAAAATACCGTGAGCTTAAAAAAGCTCAGAATGATTATAACGAAGCAAAAATGATGCTCGATGAGGGCGGACTTGATAAAGAATTTAAAGAGATGGCACAGCTTGAGCTTTCTGAAAATGCCGATATTATTGAAAAAGCTCAGGAAGAGCTTAAAATTCTTCTTCTTCCCCGTGACCCCAATGATGACAAAAACGTTATTGTTGAAATCCGTGGCGGTGCAGGCGGTGAAGAATCAGCCCTTTTTGCAAACTCACTTTTCAGAATGTATTCAATGTATGCTGAGCCAAAGGGATGGAAAACAGAAATTCTTTCTGCAAGCCCTACAGAGCTTGGCGGATACAAAGAAATCAGCTTTATGATTGAGGGCGACGGAGCATATTCACGCTTTAAGTTTGAAAGCGGTGTTCACCGTGTTCAGCGTGTGCCCGAAACAGAAAGTCAGGGCAGAATCCACACTTCAACCGTAACCGTTGCCGTTTTGCCTGAAGCTCAGGAGGTTGACATTGAAATCAACCCTGCCGATTTGCAGATTGATACCTTCCGTTCAAGCGGTGCAGGCGGTCAGCATATTAACAAAACCGAGTCAGCAATCAGAATCACTCACATTCCTACGGGAACAATAGTTGAGTGCCAGGATGAACGCAGCCAACACAAGAATAAAGACAAGGCGATGAAAATTCTCCGTTCAAGAATTCTTGAAGCTGAGCGTGAAAAGCAAAACAGCGAAATCGCAGGCGAGCGTAAAGCTCAGGTCGGCACAGGTGACCGAAGTGAGCGAATCCGCACATATAACTACCCTCAGGGCAGAGTGAGTGACCACAGAATCGGTCTTACACTTTACAAGCTTGAAGCTATTCTTAACGGTGACCTTGATGAGGTTATCGATGCTCTTATTACTGCCGATACAGCAGAAAAACTGAAAGCAGATTCACAATGAAAACTCAAATCTTTAAAATAAACGATACAACTCAAAAAGAAGATATAAAAGCTGTTGCTCAGATTATTCGTGACGGTGGTCTTGCAGCCATTCCTACCGAAACGGTTTACGGTCTTGCTGCCAATGCCCTTGACCCCGATGCGGTAAACAGCATTTTTGGGGCTAAAGGCAGACCGAACGATAATCCGCTGATTGTTCACATAAGTGAAATTGATGAGATTTATCCGTTGGTCACCTCCTTCCCTGACAAGGCAAAGGCTCTTGCCGAGGCTTTCTGGCCGGGACCGCTTACAATCATTTTGCCAAAGTCAGACATTGTTCCAAAAGAGGTTTGTCCTCGCCTTGAAACCGTTGCCGTGCGTATGCCGTCACACCCGATTGCAAGGGCAATCATCAAGCAGGCAGGTGTTCCTCTTGCGGCACCAAGTGCCAATTCGTCAGGGCTTCCCAGCCCCACAAAGGCACAGCATGTTATTGATGATATGAACGGCAAAATTCAGGCAATCGTTGACGGCGGTGAAAGCAGTGTTGGCGTTGAGTCTACGGTTATAACCCTTGCCACCGAAGTGCCAATGCTTCTTCGTCCCGGAGGAATCACCCCTGAGCAGATTGAAAGCGTTATCGGTCCGATTGAAATCAATCCGGCTGTGCTTGAGGAGCTTCCCAAAGGTGCGGTTGCCGCTTCACCCGGGATGAAATATAAGCATTATTCACCTGAAGCTCAGGTATATATTATCAAGGGTGAATTTCCGTCTTTTAAGTGCTATGTTGAAACAAACAAGCGAGACGGTGACTATGCCCTTTGCTTCAGCGGTGAAGAAAATAAATTTACAATAAATGCAGTGAGCTACGGCAAAGAAAATTGCCCCGAAGAGCAGGCACACAACCTCTTTTCGCTTTTGAGAGAGCTTGATGCAAAAGGTGCAAAGCGGATTTTCGTCCGCCGACCTGACCCTCACGGAGTGGGGCTTGCCGTGTATAACCGACTTATCCGTGCGGCGGCATTCAGAGTGATTGAAATGCCATTGATTTACGGTCTTACAGGGCAGACCGGTGCAGGCAAAACCACCGTTGCAAATGAGCTTTTGAAAAAAGGCTGGCAGGTGATTGACTGTGACCTTGTTGCACGAAAAGTGGTGGAAAAAGGTTCACCTGTTTTGCCTGAGCTGACAGCTGCATTCGGTGAAGAAATTCTTCTCCCCGACGGCAGTCTTGACCGGAAATCCCTTGCCCAAAAGGCTTTTTCAACCGAGGAAGGCAGAAAAAAGCTCAATTCTATAACCCACCCTGCCATTACAAAGCAGGTGTCACAGCAGATTATCAATGAGAAAGATAAGTTTCCTGTTTTTGTTGTTGATGCGGCACTTCTTTCAAAAAGTGAATTGTATCACTACTGCTCAAAGGTTATTGTGGTTGTGGCAAAAGAGGATGTCCGATTAAAAAGGATAATTAAAAGGGATTCAATCACACCCGAGCAGGCAATAACTAGAATAAAAGCCCAGCCTGATGAGCAATACTATAGAAGTGTTGCAGATGTTGTTGTTGAAAACAACGGTGATGAAATCGACCTTTCGGATATATCTTAACTTCTCAGTCGGGAAAATCTTGTCGCAAACAATAGAGAGAAAAAATTTTTTATAACATATAATCTGACAGATATTTTTATTTTCAGGAGGTATCTTTATGTCAAAAGAAAAATCAGAGGTTGAGCTCTTGAAAGAAGAGCTTTTTATGGAAAACGAACACACTGCAAAAGTGATTGATGACGCTGAAATGCAGGCTGCGTTTGATTTTTGTGAAGGATACAAAAAATTCCTCAATTCATGCAAAACAGAGCGTGAAGCTGCAGAATATGCTGTTGCCGTTGCTAAAGAAAATGGCTTTGAGGAGTTTGACAAAACAAAAGCATATAAAACAGGTGATAAAATTTATTACCTTAATCGTAATAAAGCAGTTATCCTTGCCGTTATGGGCAAAAAGAGTGTTGGCGAAGGCGTAAGAATCACTGCTGCACACATTGATTCACCTCGTCTTGACTTAAAGCCCAATCCCCTTTATGAGGATACAGATATAGCTCTTTTCAAAACTCATTATTACGGCGGTGTTAAAAAATATCAGTGGGTAACAATTCCTCTTTCACTTCACGGTGTTGTTGTTAAAAAAGACGGCAGCGTTGTGAATGTTAACATCGGTGAAAACGAGGGCGACCCACAGTTTGTTATTACCGATTTACTTCCTCATCTTGCCGCAAGTCAGATGGAAAGAAAGCCGAGAGAGCTTATAAAAGGTGAAGAGCTTAATATTCTTGTGGGCTCTCTCCCCTTTAAAAGTGATTCAGGCAGTGAGCTTGTAAAGCTTAATATTATGAAAATCCTCAATGAAAAATACGGCATTGTTGAAAGGGATTTCCTTACAGCCGAGCTTGAAGCTGTGCCTGCAATGCACGTTTCAGATATCGGCTTTGACCGAAGTTTGATTGGTGGCTACGGCCACGATGACCGCGTTTGTGCTTACCCTGCTTTGCAGGCTATCATTGAGCTTGACGGTGCACCTGAATACACAGCTGTTACCGTTCTTACTGATAAGGAAGAAACAGGCTCCAACGGCAACACGGGTCTTTTGTCAGATTATCTTCGTTATTTTCTTGCTGACCTTGGCAGAGCAGAGGGGCTTATGGGCAGAGACGTGCTTTCAAAGTCAAAGTGCCTTTCAGCCGATGTTAATGCGGCATTTGACCCAACCTTTGCTCATGTGCTTGATAAAATGAATGCGGCTTATATCAACAAGGGAATTGTTGTTACAAAATATACAGGCTCAGGCGGAAAAGGCGGAACATCAGACGCAAACGCAGAGTATGTGGCTGAAATTGCAAGGATTTTTGACAACGGTGGCGTAAACTGGCAGTTGGGCGAGCTGGGTAAGGTTGATGAAGGCGGCGGAGGAACCGTTGCTAAATATATAGCCAATATGGATGTTGACGTTATTGATGTGGGCGTTCCTGTTCTTTCAATGCACGCTCCTTTTGAGGTTGTGTCAAAGCTCGATGTTTATATGGCTAAAAAAGCTTTCCTTAAATTTTTTGAAGTATAATTGAAAGAGGCGAAAGTATGAAAAAAGTTCTTGTTCTTTTCGGCGGTGTTTCAAGTGAACACGATATTTCGCTGATTTCAGCAAAGTCGGTTATTGAAAATATACCGAGAGACAAATATGAGCCTGTTCTTATGGGTATTACCAAAGACGGCGAATGGTATCTTTATGAGGGCGATGTTGAAGCCCTCCCCGAAGATAAATGGCTTTCAGATAAAGAAAAAATCACCCCTGCAACAGTTTCTGTTTCAAGGGGTGACCACGGAATTATAGTATTTGGCGATGAAGTGAAAAAAATCAGAATAGATGTTGTTTTTCCCGTTCTTCACGGCAAAAATGGTGAGGACGGCACAATTCAGGGTATGCTTCAGCTTGCAGGCATTCCTTTTGTTGGCTGTGACATGATTTCTTCAGCTTGCTGTATGGATAAGGTTTATACCAACACCTTTGCCGATGCCGCAGGTATCCCTCAGGCAAAGTGGCTTGGTGTTAAGGAATATGATTATTCAAAAGAAAACGCTTCAATTCTCGCGAAGGCGGAAGAATATCTCGGCTTCCCCATTTTTGTAAAACCTGCCAATGCAGGTTCATCTGTGGGTGTAAGTAAGGCTACTGACGCCAAAAGTCTTGATGAAGCGATCATCAAAGCCTTTAAAGAGGATTCAAAGCTTGTGCTTGAAGAGGGTATTGTTGGTGCAGAGGTTGAGGTTGCCGTAATGGGCAATGATGAGCCTGTTGCATCTGTTGTGGGTGAAGTTGAGGCTTGCAATGATTTTTATGATTTTGATGCAAAATACATAAATTCTGCAAGTAATCTCTACATTCCCGCCCGTCTTCCTGAAGAGAAGTCAGAGGAAGTGCGAAAAGCCGCAGTTAATGCCTATAAGGCTCTTGGTTGCAGCGGCCTTGCAAGGGTTGACTTTTTTGTTCGCCACAGTGACGGTGCGGTTATGCTTAATGAACCAAACACAATTCCGGGTTTCACTTCAATCAGTATGTATTCAAAGCTTTTTGCTGCTTCAGGTGTTCCGTATCCTGAGCTTGTTGACAGGCTTATTTGCTGTGCGTTGGATAAGTGGGCAAAATGAAGTGTGTTATAAATATTAAAGATACCCACATCATTGACGGTGACAAAGAGAGTGCCGAAAATTCTGTTCAGGGCAATTTTACCTTTGGTAAAGAGTCATATACCATCCGATATAAAGAATCGGGAGAAGGGTATGAGGGTTGCTTTGTTACCCTCACCGTTCAGGGGCAAAAGGTGACAATGCACCGAAAGGGAACGCTCACTACCGAAATGATTATTGAAAAAGGCAAGCACCACACCTGTGCTTATGCCACACCTGTGGGTATTATGGATTTAGGTGTTTACGCAAATGAAGTTAAATCAGATGTAACCGAAAACGGAGGGGAACTCAAGTTCAGCTATTCTCTTTCGGCAGGCGGTCAGCACCTGAGTGAAAATCAATTGATGATAACGATAAAAGAGGTAGATAAAAAATGAGCTATATTGTTAATCAGGTTCAGTCACAGCTTCGTGAATGTGTTATGGCAGCAATTACAAAAGCCTGTGAAAAGGGTGAGGTAAGCCTTGTTCCTCAGACAGCTTTTAATGTTGAAATTCCTGCCGACAGTGCAAACGGTGATTTTTCCACCAATGCGGCTATGGCTTGGGCAAGAGAGTTAAGAAGTGCACCCAGGAAAATTGCAGATGCAATTGTTGCCAACATTTCTCTGGAGGGTACATATTTTGCACGCTGTGAATGTGCGGGTCCCGGGTTCCTTAACTTTTATCTCGACGGCAGTTATTATGCCGCAATTCTTATGGATGTTAAGGCAAAAGGTAAAGACTATGGTCGTTCAGATTACGGTAAGGGCGAGAGAATAAACGTTGAGTTTGTTTCAGCCAACCCCACAGGCCCTATGCATATGGGTAATGCCCGTGGCGGTGCTTTGGGTGACTGCCTTGCCGCTGTGCTTGACTATGCAGGCTTTGAGGTTGAAAAAGAATTTTATATCAACGATGCAGGTAATCAGATCGAAAAATTTGCCCTTTCACTTGATATAAGATACCAGCAGATTTATAAGGGTGAAGATGCAGTTGAACTCCCTGAGGACAGCTATCACGGTGAAGACATTAAAGTAAGGGCTCAGGAATTTGCCGATGCTTACGGCGATAAATATATTGATGCCACTCAGGAAGAAAGAAGAGCTGCACTCACAGAGTTTGCACTTCCTAAAAATATTCAGGCTATGAAAGATAACCTGACAAAATACCGCATTGAGTATGACACCTGGTTTAAAGAAAGTGTGCTTCACAACGGTGGTGAGGTTAAAGACACCATAGACCTTCTTACAAAGAACGGATACACTTATGAAAAAGACGGTGCTTTGTGGTATAAGAACACAGAAGTTCAGACCAAAAAGCTTCTTGAAGCAGGTAAAACCCAGGAAGAAATTGACAAGCTCGAGCTTAAAGATGATGTTCTTATCAGAGCTAACGGAATTCCCACCTACTTTGCTGCAGACATTGCTTACCACAGAAACAAGCTTGAAGTGAGAAAGTTTGACACAGCTATTGACATCTGGGGCGCAGACCACCACGGTCACGTGGCAAGAATGCAGGGTGCACTTGATGCTATCGGTGTGGGTGGAGATAAGCTCAAGGTTATTCTTATGCAGCTTGTTCGCCTTACCCGTGACGGTGAGGTTGTAAGAATGTCTAAGAGAACAGGTAAGGCTATCACCTTGGTTGACTTGCTTGAAGAAATTCCCATTGATGCAGTACGCTTCCTCTTCAACATGAGAGAGCCCGGCTCACAGATGGAATTTGACCTTGATTTGGCAGTTGAACAAAGCTCAAAGAACCCCGTTTACTATTGTCAGTATGCTCACGCAAGAATCTGCAGTATCTTTAAAAAGCTTGCTGCTGACGGCGTTGAAGTTAAAGACTGCACTGTTGAAGATTTGAAGCTCCTTGTTGCTGAAGAAGAAAAAGAGCTTATTCGTCATCTTGCTTCGCTCACAAGCGAAATTGTAACAGCTGCTAAGAACTATGACCCTGCAAGAATTACAAGATACGTTGTTGAGCTTGCAACACTTTTCCATAAGTTCTATAATTCATGCAGAGTTCAGTGTGACGACGAAAGCCTTATGCAGGCAAGAATTTATCTGTGTGCCTGTGTAAGAGATACAGTTAAAAATGTTCTCGAAATGCTTAAAATCACTGTTCCCGAAAGCATGTAAAAACGACACTATTTTTATAGTAGGATTGCTAAGGGCAGAATAAAAGCCAGCACAGATTATCTGTGTTGGCTCTTTCTTTATTATAGCACTTCACCTTTGGTGTGTCATTTTGCTATTCAACGGTTAAATTTGCAGAGGGCTTCACTTTTGTTATTCTTTTTTTATAAATTATAAAGAATGCAAGAAGCTCAATTAAAAACGTAACAGACCATGAAATGGTGTATGATAAATATAAACACGATGGGGTATGGAATTGGGGAATCTGAAAAATTGTATAGACCCAACCGATTCTGAAAACGCAGACCCCGAGAATGGTGATAACCATCGGCGAAAGTGACACACCCATGCCCCTGATTGCACCGGTAGTGGTATCCATAAGTCCGCACAGAAAATATGGCAGGCATATCAGCGAAAGCCTTGTCATACCATATGCAATAGCTTCGGGCGAATCGGTTATATAAATCGAAAGAAGCTGTTCACCGAAAAGATACACAACGCCGCCGGCTGCAAGGCCTGCAATCGTAACACAGCCAAGGCAAATCAAAAGGGTCTTTTTAACTCGCTTGTAATTCATAGCGCCAACGTTTTGACCTGTAAAATTCAACGCACTCTGGTGGAAGGCATTCATCAGAACATAAACAAACCCTTCAATATTACCGGCTGCGGCGTTGCCGGACATCAGAACATCACCGAAAGAGTTGATGGATGACTGAATAATAACGTTTGAGATTGAAAACAGAGAGCCCTGAATGCCGGCAGGGATGCCGATAGCAAGCATCTTTTTAAGCTGAACAGAATAAAAATGCATTTTTTTAAAACTGAATCTGCAAGCATCTGGGCGACGCATAAGCGCGATAATAACAAGAACGGCAGAAATTCCCTGTGAAATTGCCGTTGCCAAAGCAACACCTGCTACGTTCATATCAAATTTCGTGACCAAAACAACGTTGAGAATAACATTTATAACCCCTGCACTAGAAAGGTAAATAAGGGGTCCTTTGGTGTCACCTGCAGCACGAAGAATGGAAGCACCGAAGTTGTATACCATATTGAATGTCATTCCGCAGAAATAAAGCTTCATATATACTGCCGAAAGTTCAATAACATTCTGCGGTGTTCCCATCCAGCCTAGGAAGGTTTCAGACAAAGAAACACCGATTATTGTGAGCACAACACCGCTGACAATTGCCGCAGGGATTGCTGTGTGAACGGTACGGTGAGTGGTCTCGTCATCTCTTGCTCCTATTGCTTGAGCAACCGAAACACCGCAACCCACCGAAAGACCGATAAAAAGATTGACTATCAGATTGGTAAGTGAGCCTGTTGCACCAACGGCGGCAACTGAAACACTTCCGCAAAACCTGCCCACAACCACCAGGTCGGCAGCGTTAAAAAGAAGCTGTAAAATGCTTGTGAGAATAATCGGCACTGTGTGGCGGATTATGCCTGAAAACAGAGGCCCGTTACACATATCAATTTTTTTCTTCGCCATTTTATTTGCTCCTTTCATTTGTTAACAGACATATTATATACCTTTTGTTTTAAATTGCAAGAGAAAAACCGACCCGTTTCAGAGTCGGTTTAATTTTTATTCGCCAAAGCAATATTTTATAAAATCTTCCAGTGTGCTCTGAGCATCATAACGGATTTTTTTAAAATGCTCTGCCATGTTTTTTCTTTCATAGCCCTCGGCAAGGGGAAGAATTTTTTGAGCCCACTGTTTTGCGTTACCTAACGGTAAAAATTCAACAAGCTCTGTGATTTTGCTTTCTTTTGTGATTTTGTCAGAAATAACACACTTAAGGCTCATAGCCTGTGATTCAATAACGGTGTTTGGCATACCCTCATAAAGCGACGGGAACACAAGGGCGTCTGCAGCACTGAGCAGGGCAGAAACGTCACTTCTCACTCCAAGAAAAATTACCTTATCATCAAGCTCTTTTTCATGAACCTTTTGTTTAATTTCTTCTTCAAGGTTTCCTGTGCCTGCAAGAAGGAGCTTTGAATTCGGGTGAGTTTTTACAACTTCTTCAAAAACATCAATTAAAAAGCTATGGTTTTTAACATTAGTAAATCTGCCTATATGAATCAATGTAAATTCATCGTTAAGCCCCAATGCATTTCTCGTTTTGCTTCTTAATTCATCAGAGTAGGAAAAAATGTTGGTGTCAACGCCGTTGTTGAGAATGTGAGCCTTTCCCTTTTCAACACAGCCTTTGCCGAAGCAGAATTCCGCCGCAAGCACAGAGGGTGCAAGCTTTACATTTGGCACAACCCTTGAAAGTAGGCCTAAGATGGAATTGATTAACTTTCCTATGGTGCCGCCCTCGGTGTCGGAATTGCTGGAACGGTGAATCAATCGTTTTGCACCGCCTGCCTTTGCTGCAAGCAACTCAAGGGCAACGCCTGCACTTGCAGAAGAACAATAGACGGTATCATAACCGTTTTCTTTAACAATTTTTTTGAGAGAGGCAAGGCTTTCAACGGGCTTTCGGGTTTTGGGCGGTATTCTGAAAAAGCGACCACCCATTGCTTCAATTTCGTCATCGTAGGCACATCGTTTTTCAACATTGACACAAAAGTCGAGCTGATATTTTTCTTTGTCAAGTTGACGGTATTGCTTCATAAGAAAAGTTTCGGCACCGCCAACGTCCATACTGCTCATACAGCACAATAATCTTTTAACGCTCATATAAATTCTTCTTTCTTATACTAATCGGTCCAGAATGACTTTAACACCGTTTTTGGGGCTGAATTCTTCTGCATGGCTGAGGCAATCGGCCCTCATCTTGTTGATTGTATCAGGATTCTGAACAGCTTCAAGCAAAATTTCCTTAAGCTTTTCTCTTTCGTTTACGCTGTAAATGATACCATTTATACCATCGGTGATGATTTCTCCGTTATATTTCCAGTCGGTTGCAATAACAGGTACACCGGCAGAGAAAGAGTCGATAATCGTTCCTGCAAAGCCCTCTCCTTCATATCGTGTGGGGAAAAGCATAGCAAAATAAGAGCGAAGCTCGTGTGAAATAGCTTCAGCACCTGAAAGGAAACCTTTATATGTTATAAAGGACTCAAAGGTATTTTTTAATTCTTCAAATCGCTCTTTATAATCTTCATCAGGTAAGCCGTAAATGTCAAGCAAATAAGCAGTTTTTCCAAGGCACGAGTTAACTTTTCTCACTGCCTCAATGGCATCTTCAATTCCTTTTTCTTCACGAATTCTTGAAAAGGTGCAAAGCTTATAAGGCTCATTAAAAGAGCAGAGTTCCTCAGTTGAGAGAATGACCGATTCGTGAAAATTAGGCAGAACATAAACATTTGTGAAGCCCATGGCATTTAAGCTTTTTTGCATAGACGGAACCTCAACGAAAATGCTGTCAAGTTTTTTAAGAGGTTTGATTAATCCGGTATTACTTCTCAAAAAATCGGTAAGCCAACCGCCTACAACGGCATAATGCAGGCTTCTTTTATAGAAAGTGTTTAATGTCTCAAACAAAAAAGGAAAAATCTTTAATCCGTTGGTAGCGGGCAGCATAATAACATTTTCGCACTCTGCAAGGAGCTTTTTGCATTGAACGACAAGACGAAAAGGACTTCTTTGCCATCCTCTCGTGTCCAGGGCTTTGACATTGCCTTCTCCGAGTTCTTTTACGAGAGCCGAATAAATTGACCTTGTTTTGTCTTTTTGTCCGCTGTTAAATTCTTCACCGAATGCGAAATGACCGCAGACACCAACTTTATACATAAGCTCATTCCTTTTTAAGATTATCTGATTAATTATACAACATTACCCTGTTTGAAGTCAAATATAAAGAGAACAAATAAATTTAACAAAACTCTTGACAAATAGCCTTTGATAGTATATAATGCTCTCACAACAAAGTGGAACAGGATGTTCCCACCTAAACGGTGTCGTCCGTCAGGGTCAATAATCGTGCTCCTTTTGAGGGGCGGTGTGCTTATTGATTTTTATGCGGACGGTGAACTACTGTCCGCATTTTATTTTGGAGGTGCTTGAATATCAGTACTAAAGAACTGCAGATCAACGAGGAAATCCGTGACAAAGAAGTCAGAGTAATTTCTAACGACGGCGAACAGCTCGGTGTTATGAGTGCAAGCGAAGCATTAAAGCTTGCTGAGCAGAGTAACTTTGACCTTGTAAAGATTGCTCCACAGGCAAAACCGCCTGTATGCAAGATTATGGATTACGGTAAGTACCGTTTTGACCAGGCAAAGCGTGAAAAAGAAAGCAAGAAAAACCAGAAGGTTGTTGAGATTAAAGAAATCCGCTTGTCTCTCAACATTGACACTCACGATTTTGAAACAAAAGTTAACCATGCAATCAAGTTTTTGAAGGCAGGTAACAAGGTTAAAGTGTCAATCCGCTTCAGAGGCCGTGAAATGGCTCATCCTGAGCACGGTCTTGCACCAATGCAGAAATTCGCCGAAGCTTGTGCAGAATACGGAACAGTTGAAAAGCCCGCAAAGCTTGAGGGTCGTTCCATGCTGATGTTCCTTGCGGCAAAAACAGCCAAATAAACAATGAATTTTAATAAGGAGGAAAACCATTATGCCTAAAATCAAAACTCACTCAGGCGCAAAGAAACGCTTTAAGATGTCAAAGAACGGTAAACCCATCCGTGCTCATGCAAACAAATCACACATCCTCAACAAAAAGTCAACAAAGCGTAAGAGAGGTCTTCGTCAGACAACTGTTGCTGATAAGACAAATGTAAATCAGATCAAACGTCTTATTCCTTACAAATAATATCTAATTTAAAATTAACGGAGGTAACTTAACATGGCACGTATTAAGGGTGCGACAATGACTCGCAAGAGAAGAAATAAAGTGCTCAAAATGTCAAAGGGCTACTATGGCTCAAAGAGCAAGCTTTTCAGAACAGCAAAACAGGCAGTTATGAAATCAGGCCAGTATGCTTACATCGGCCGTAAGCAGAAGAAACGTGATTTCCGTCGCCTTTGGATTACAAGAATTTCTGCAGCAGCTAAGATGAACGGCATGAACTACTCATCATTCATCAATGGCCTTAACAAAGCAGGCGTTACTCTCAACAGAAAGATGCTTGCTGAAATCGCTGTATCAGATGCAGCTGCTTTCACAGCCCTCACAGAGAAGGCTAAAGAAGCTCTTAAATAATAATCTGTAATCACGCCCTTTTTTACCGAAGGGCGTGACTTTGTTTATCGAGGTGAAAGAGAATTGGAAAATATCACATCAAAAAATAATGAAAAAATCAAATCTGCCGTCGCTGTAAGAGACAGTGCTTCTCAGCGTAAAAAGAGTGGCAAATTCTTTGTTGAGGGTGCAAGGCTTTGTGGTGACGCTGCAATCAGCGGTGGGGATATTCTGCAGTTTTTTTTCACAGAGAAAGCAAAAGACAAATTTTCGGATTTCTATAAAAAAATTATTTCTGTTGCTGAAGAAAGCTATTGTATCAGTGACGATGTAAGCCGTAAGCTTTCAGACACACAAAGCCCTCAGGGAATGTTTTGCGTGTGCAGGATTGATGATAAAAATTTATCTGCGGATAAAATCAACCCCTATGGAAAGTATATTCTTTTAGAAAATGTTCAGGATCCGTCCAATCTCGGCGCAGTTGCAAGAACGGCTGAAGCTATGGGCATTGACGGGCTTATTGTAAATGGTGGCTGTGATATATATAACCCAAAAGCCTTAAGGGCATGTATGGGTGCGTTTTTTAGGCTGAATATTATTGAAAGTGATGATATTTTGCCGTTTATAAAATCAGTGCAAGGTAACGGAATAAAAGTTTTTGCTTCGACCCCTGATGGTCAGGCTGAAAAAATTACTCAGGTGAATTTTTCAGGCGGGGTTATCTGCATAGTGGGTAATGAGGGTAACGGTGTAACCCCCGAAACAATGGCTGCTGCCGATGCAAAAATAACCATACCCATGCAGGGAAGGGCAGAATCCCTCAATGCCTCCACAGCGGCTGCAATTCTGATTTGGGAGATGGTGCGCCGTGGCTCTTGAGCATTGGATAAGATATCAGCTGGCTTTAGGTGCCGGCTGCCGTAAAACCGGTGAAATGACGGCCTATTTCGGCTCAGCCAAAGAGCTTTTTGATAGCGGTGAGTACGAGTGGCGTATATCGGGAATATTTACCCCTAATCAAATTGAAAAGCTTAAAAAGTCGAGCCTTGACAAAGCCTATGAGGTTATGGAAAATTGCTTTAAATTTAACTGCAATGCCGTAACTCCCGATGAAAAACTTTATCCCAGAATGTTAAAACCCCTTGACGATTTGCCGGCGGTGATTTATTATCAAGGGGAGTTAAAATTTTTGATTCACAAAATTGCTGTTGCCATAGTGGGAACGAGAGAAGCTGATGAAAACAGCCTTGCCGTTGCCAAAAGTTTGTCAGCTTCAATTACCCGTTCGGGCGGAATAATTGTTTCCGGTGGTGCGTTGGGTGTTGACAGTGCGGCTCACCTCGGTGCTCTTGAAGCAGGGGGCAAAACCCTTGCGGTGCTTGGTTGCGGATTTGGGTCTGATTACCTCAAATCAAACTCTGACCTGCGTGAAAGGATTGCTGCCTCAGGTGCACTCGTCAGCGAATATCCGCCGTTAACACCGGCAAATGCCCACAATTTTCCTGTAAGAAACAGGCTTATTTCGGGTCTTTGCCACGGAACGGTTGTTATTGAAGCAGGGGTAAAAAGTGGCTCGCTTATTACTGCCGGGCTTGCCCTTGAACAGGGAAGGGATGTTTACGCTGTTCCCGGTAACGTTATGAGCAGCAAGTTCCTCGGTGTTCATAAGCTTATAAATGACGGTGCAAAGCCTGTGTTTTCGGCTTATGATGTGCTTTATCCTTATGCCGTAAAATATCCCAAGGCAATAGATATAAATAAAATTGAAAATGAACTTCAGATGACAGATTCGGTGGAATATATTAATACTAAGAGCCGTATAGAAAAGAAAGAAGAATCCTTCAATAAAGAATCCTTTGAACAGGTTAAAGACCTGAGCGGAATTTCTGAGGATGCAAAAACGATTTACGGAATTTTTGGTGAAGAACCGATTCACATTGATGATATTGCAAGAAAAACGGCTATGGATTTTTCAAAAATCTTTTCTGCCGTAACCGAGCTTGAGCTGTGGGAGCTTATTGAATCCCGACCGGGCAAGCTTTATTTAAAAAAATGATAGGAAGATGTCTATGTCAAAACTGATTATCGTTGAGTCCCCTACAAAGGTTAAAACAATTAAAAAATACTTGGGTAAGGAATATGATGTTACTGCATCTATGGGTCATATCCGTGACCTTCCCGCTGCCCGTTTAAGTGTTGATATAAAAAATGACTTTGCCCCCAAATATGCAGTTATCAAGGGCAAAGAGAAGCTTGTTAAAGAGCTTAAAGAAAAGGTTAAAAACAGTGACGAAGTTCTCCTCGCAACGGACCCTGACCGTGAAGGGGAGGCTATTTCGTGGCACCTTGCAGCACTTCTTGACCTTGATGTTAAAGCTCAGAACCGTGTTACATTTAACGAAATTACAAAAACAGGTATTGAAAACGGTATGAAAAGCCCTAGAAGCATTGACCTTGATCTGGTTAATGCCCAGCAGGCAAGAAGAATACTTGACCGCTTGGTGGGTTATAAATTAAGTCCTTTTATTTCTCAGAAAATCCGTCGCGGTCTTTCTGCGGGCCGAGTTCAGAGCGTTGCGGTAAGATTGATTGTTGACCGTGAAAATGAAATCAGAGCCTTTGTGCCCGAAGAGTATTGGTCACTTGATGCTAAATTTACTGCCCCTTGCAGAAAGATTTTTTCTGCCTCCTTTGTGGGCGATGAAACAGGCAAGGTTAAAATCACAAACAAAGATCAGGCTGATTCTTACATCGCTCGCCTTGACGGAGCAAAATACAGCGTAACTTCACTTAAAAAGGGCACAAGAAAAAAGAATCCTGCCCCTCCCTTTATCACTTCAACCCTTCAACAGGAGGCTTCAAGAAAATTGGGCTTCCAGTCTCAGCGTACAATGCGTACTGCTCAGGAGCTGTATGAAGGTATTGATGTTGCAGGTATCGGCACAACCGGTCTTATCACTTATATGAGAACGGACTCTCTTCGTATTTCTGAAGAGGCAAGAGCTGCTGCAAATGAATATATCGTATCAGCTTACGGTGAAAAATATCTTCCCGAAAAGCCGAGATATTTTAAATCAAGAAGCAATGCTCAGGACGGTCATGAAGCTATCAGACCGGCTATTCCGTCACTTACTCCCGAAAGAGTAAAGTCAAGCCTTTCTTCCGATCAGTATAAGCTTTACAGCCTTATCTGGAAGCGTTTTATTGCTTCACTTATGGCTTCATGTGTTCAGAACACAGTTAAAGCTGAAATTACAGGTGCAACAGATGAAGATGTGGCAAAGGGTAAGTTCTGCCTTTTCACTGCTGCAGGCTACAGCATTAAGTTTGACGGCTTTACTACCCTTTATGAAGAGGGAACTGATGACGAGGATGAAGACGGTAACAAAAAGCTCCCCGAGCTTGAGCAGGGCGACAATGTTAAGCTTAAAGAGCTTCTCGGCAATCAGCATTTTACTCAGCCCCCTGCAAGATTTACCGAAGCTTCACTCATTAAAGCTATGGAAGAAAACGGTATCGGAAGACCCAGTACCTATGCCACGATTATCACAACAATCACAAAACGTGAATATATCAAACGTCAGTCAAAGCTTCTTGTTCCCACTGAATTGGGTGAGGCTACAACAGGTCTTCTTAAAGAGCGTTTTCCGAAAATCGTAAATGCAAAGTTTACCGCATCTATGGAAACTCAGCTTGATGAAGTAGGTGAGGGCAAAGAAGATTATATTCAGATGCTCCACACCTTCTATGATGAGTTTGATAAAACTCTTCAAAAGGCAAAGGATGATATGAAAGACGTTAAAATTCGCCTTGAAGAGGATGTAACCGACATCCCTTGCGAAAAGTGCGGTCGCCTTATGGTTATCAAAACAGGTCGTTTCGGTCGTTTCCTTGCTTGCCCCGGTTATCCCGAGTGTAAAAACGCAAAGCCCCTTGTTACCAAAACAAACGCAAAATGTCCCAAGTGCGGAGCAGAGGTTATTGAAAAGAAGAGCAAAAAGGGCTACACCTTCTTTGGCTGTGACAGCTGGCCCAACTGCGATTTTATGACATGGGATAAACCTACTGATGATAATTGCCCCAATTGCGGAAAATCACTTTTCAAACGCAAGGGTGGATTGCTTGTTTGCCTTGATGAAAGCTGTGGCTTTGAAAAGAAGGCAGAGCGTAAATCTAAAAAGAAAGAAGATTAACGATGAGTGATGTACTTGTTGTGGGCGGAGGCTTAGCAGGTGTTGAAGCTGCGTGGGCTCTTGCCAACAGAGGTTTTAAGGTGACTCTTGCAGAGATGAAGCCTCTCAAAAAATCACCTGCCCACAAAAGTGAAAATCTTGCCGAGCTTGTCTGCTCAAATTCTCTTAAAGCGGAGCGACTCGGCTCTGCGGCAGGGCTTTTAAAGGCAGAAATGGAGCTTTTGGGCTCAATTTGTGTGGAATGTGCAAAAAAAACAAAGGTCCCCGCAGGGGGCGCTTTGGCAGTTGACAGAGACGAATTTTCTCGTATGATTACCGAAAAAATTCACTCTCACCCCAATATTACCGTTGAGTGCCGTGAAATTGAAAAGGTGCCTGATGGCAATGTTATTGTTGCTGCGGGTCCCCTTGCAAGCGATGCTCTTGCACAAGACATAAAAGCTCTTTGCGGAGGAAATTTAAGCTTTTTTGATGCTGCTGCACCTATTGTAACAGCAGAAAGCATAGATATGAAAAGTGCCTTCACCCAATCACGTTATGACCGTGGTGGTGAAGACGATTATATAAACTGCCCGATGAATAAAGAGGAGTATGAGGCATTTTATGAGGCCCTTGTCAACGCTGAAAGTGCCGAGCTTCACTCTTTTGATAAAAAGAAGGGTGTTTATGAGGGCTGTATGCCCATTGAAGTTATGGCTTCTCGCGGAGCTGACACAATGCGTTTTGGTCCTCTAAAGCCTGTCGGACTTCGTGACCCTCGTACAGGTCACAGACCATGGGCTGTTTTACAGCTTCGTAAAGAAAATGCCGACGGTTCAATGTATAATCTTGTAGGCTTTCAGACAAACCTGAAGTTCCCCGAGCAAAAAAGAGTTTTTTCAATGATTCCTGCTCTTAAAAATGCAGACTTTGTACGTTACGGAGTTATGCACAGAAACACATTTATTGATTCACCAAGGCTTCTCAACAGCGATTTTTCATTCAGAGGCCGTGAAAATCTGTTTTTTGCAGGGCAGATGACAGGTGTTGAAGGCTATATGGAATCTGCCGCCGCAGGAATTATGGCGGGGCTTAATACGGCACTTAAATTAAAAGGAAAAGAAACGGTTACTTTTCCCGATTTTACAATGATCGGTGCGTTAAGCCGATATATAAGCGACCCGACGGTTAAGGATTTTCAGCCGATGGGTGCAAATTTTGGTGTTTTACCACCATTACCTGAAAAAATCAGAGATAAAAAAATGCGCTATGAAGCGCTTTCTCAAAGAAGTATGGAATACATGAGAAAGGAGTGTGCAAAATTTGATGAAGTTTGAAGAATTACAGCAGAAAATCGGCTATGAGTTTAAAAACACAGAATTGCTTGAAACAGCATTAACTCATTCTTCTTATGCCAATGAAAACGGAGCATCAAGGGTTGAAAGCAATGAACGCCTTGAATTTTTGGGCGACTCGGTCTTGGGTATAATCACAGCCGAAAATTTTTATATGCATTATAAAAATCTTCCTGAGGGAGATTTAACAAAGCTTCGTGCAGCAACTGTTTGTGAAAAAAGCCTGAGTGATTTTGCCCGTCAGATTGATTTGGGAAAATATCTGCTTCTCGGCAGGGGTGAAATCTGCACCGAGGGCTTTAAAAGACCGTCTATTTTAGCAGATGCCTTTGAGGCATTGATTGCAGCCATATACCTTGACGGAGGAATGGATGCGGCAAAGGGATTTGTTTTAAAATACATAGAAGACGCAATTAAAAAACACAGAGGATTCAAAGACCATAAAACTGTTTTGCAAGAGGTTATTCAACGTAATCCCGGTGAAACGATTGAATATGTTCTCGTTGGTGAAACAGGACCCGACCACGACAAACGATTTGAGGTTGAGGTGCATCTTAACTCTAACGTTATCGGCAGAGGTGTAGGCACAAGCAAAAAGAAAGCTGAACAGCTTGCCGCTAAAGAAGCGTTGGAGCTGATGGGACTTTGAAGCATATAACAGTAGGGCTGTTTGTGCCCCACAAGGGCTGCCCAAATCAGTGCAGCTTCTGTAATCAGAAAAGTATATCAGGTCAACTGAATGAACTGACACCTGATGATGTTCATCAGGCTGTGAAAAAAGCTATGGAAAACCCCGGGCTTAAAAATGCCGAAATCGCCTTTTTCGGCGGCAGCTTCACTGCGATTGAAAGGGATTATATGCTCTCACTGTTGCAGCCGGCAGCACAGTATATTGACTTTGACAAGTTCAAAGGGATAAGAATATCTACCCGACCTGATTGCATTGATGACGAAATCTGTCAGATTTTAAAAGATAATAAGGTTACTGCTGTTGAGCTTGGTGCTCAGAGCATGAATGATGAAGTGCTTCGGCTCAATCACAGAGGTCACACTTCCCGTGATGTTGAAAACGCAGTTAAAATGCTCCGTTCTTACGGCTTTGAAACAGGGCTTCAGATGATGACGGGGCTTTACGGCTCAGACGAAAACGAAAGCCTTGAAACCGGTAAGAGGTTTATTGAACTGTTACCCGATACGGTGAGGATTTATCCCACAGTGGTGCTCCGGAACACTCACCTTGCCGAGCTTTATGAAAAGGGAGAATATTCTCCTCAAACGGTTGAGCAGGCAGTGGAAATTTGCTCAAAGCTGCTATTGATGTTTAGTCAAGCAGGTATCCGCGTTATCCGTGTGGGTCTTCACTCAGGCGGTAATGTGGAAGAGGGCTTTGTTGCAGGTGCATATCATCCTGCTTTTAAGGAGCTTTGTGAAAGCAGAATTTATCTTAACAAAATTCTTGATGAATTAAAAAATAAAGCTGTCACACAGGCAACAGTGTATGTTCCCAAGGGGGCAACCTCTCAGGCCGTGGGGCAGAAAAAACAAAACTTGAAATTACTGGGTGAAAAAGGTTATAATTTAACAGTTAAAGAAAACTTGGATTTAGAAAAATATCAGGTTATTATAAAGGAATAAAACTATGATACTTAAAGCACTTGAGATGCAGGGGTTCAAATCGTTCCCCGACAAAACAGTATTTAATTTTAATAACGGAATAACTGCCGTTGTCGGCCCTAACGGTTCGGGCAAGAGTAACATTGCCGATGCTGTGCGTTGGGTTCTCGGTGAGCAGTCTACCAAAAACCTGCGTGGTTCCAAAATGGAAGATGTTATTTTCGGCGGTACAAAAATCCGTAAGCCTCTGGGCTATGCGGAGGTTACTTTGCGCCTTGATAACAAAGACCGTTCCTTAAACTGTGACAGCGATGAGGTTGCCGTTACCAGAAGATATTACCGTTCAGGTGAAAGTGAATACCGTCTTAATGCCGAGGCTGTCCGCCTTCGTGATATTCACGAGCTGTTTATGGATACAGGTCTTGGCCGTGACGGCTATTCAATGGTCAGCCAGGGCAGAGTTGCCGACCTTATTTCATCCAAATCAGGTCAGCGCCGTGATATGCTTGAAGAGGCTGCAGGTATTTCCCATTACCGTTATCGCAGAAGTGATGCCAACCGCAGACTTCAGCAGGCAGAGGAAAATATGGTTCGCCTTCGTGATATTCTCTCTGAGCTTGAAAGCCGTGTAGGTCCGCTTAAAATTCAGAGCGAAAAGGCACAGAAATTTTTGGTCCTTGCCAAAGAAAAGAAAAATCTTGAAATCGGTTTGTGGCTTCATACAATTGAGTCTTCCAAAAAGAAGCTCAAAGAGCAGGAAGACAAGCTTTCAATTGCCAAGGCACAGTATGACGATGTTGAAAATCAGCTTGAAGCAATCCGTGATGAAATGGACTCAGCTGTTGCTGCCGGTCAGGATATTAATATAAGAATTGAAGAAATTCGCAAAAACCGTCAGCTTTGGGAAGAGCATGCTGCTCAGAAAGAGTCGGTTATTGCCGTTGAAAAAAATACAATTGAGCATAACCTCAATACCATTGAACGCCTTAAAAAGGATGTAAGCGAAGCAACCGATACAGAGCAATCCCTTGAAAATCAGCTTAAAGAGGGCACTGAAATTATTGAAAAAATTCTTGCAGATATTTCTGCTAAAAAAGCAGAGCTTGATTCAGCCAACGCAAAAATAAATTCCGTAAAGCTTGAAAATTCAGAATTTGCCGAAAAGCAGGCAGACATTTCGCAAAAAATTGCTGAGCTTACAAATGCCATTGCAGAAAAGCGAATTGACGAAACCACAGCCGTTTCATCTATTGAAGAAATTTCGGCCCGAATTTCAAACATTGACGGAGTGCTTTCTTCAAGGGCAGATTATGTAAATCAGCTTACCGAAAATGCAGAAAAATGCTCTTCGGAGCTTGAAGAAATTAAAGCAAAAGCTTCTGAAATCGCAAATGCTGTTGCAGGATATAATATGAGAGTTCAGTCAAGGAGCGAAAAGGTGCAGAGCCTTAAAGCTGAAATTGACTCAAAAACTCTTGAAATTCATCAGAAAACAGGCCGTATCCATATTCTTGAAGATATGGAAAAGAATATGGAAGGTTATTCGGGCAGTGTTAAGGCAGTTATCCGTGAGGGTAAAGGCGGTGCACTCAGAGGTATTCACGGTACACTTTCTCAGCTTATCAGCGTAAGCGGTGAATATGCCGTTGCAGTTGAAACAGCACTTGGTAATGCCGTTCAGAATATTGTTACTGACAATGAAAACGACGCAAAGCGTGCTATCAACTTCCTTAAAGAGTCAAAGGGTGGCCGTGCCACATTTTTACCTTTGACATCTGTTAAAGCAAAGGCTTTTACCGAAAAAGGTCTTGATGATTGCTACGGCTTTGTTGATATGGCAGACAAGCTTCTTGATTATGACCCGAAATACGGTGAAATCATAAAATCTCTCTTGGGCAGAACTGCCGTTGCAGAGGATCTTGACAGTGCCGTTTCAATGGCAAAAAGATATTCTTACCGTTTTAAGATTGTTACCCTTGACGGTCAGGTTATCAATGCCGGAGGTTCAATCACAGGCGGTTCAAGAGGTCAGAACGCAGGTATTCTTAACCGAGGCAATGAAATTGACAAGCTCAACCTTGCAGTTAAAAAAGCTCAGGAAGATATAAACGCTGTTAAGGATGAGCACAAAAGGCTCAGTGAAGAGCTGTCACTTGCTCAGGCAGAGCTTGATGCTTCACAGGCAGATTTAACAAGAGTTCAGGAAGATATAATCAGAAAAGAAAGCGAATATGAGCTCGTTCAGGGTAAGCTTGACACAGCAAACGCTGCCCTTGAAGAGCTTCGCAGAGAAAAGCACCGTTCAACTCAGCGTATAGCTGAGCTTGAAAATATGAAATCCGTTGCACTTTCTGAAATAGAAAAGTTAAACGGTGAAATGAAAGCCCTTCGTGACGATATGGAAAACGCTTCTCACTCACGTGAAGAGCTTGAAGCACTTAAGGAAGAGCTTGCTCAGAAAGAGGCACAGATCAACCTTGACATCCTCGCCCTTGAAAAGGACGCACAGGCCCGCCGCGAAGCTATGGAAATTCTTCGCAGCCGTATGGCAGGTCACGAGGGCAGAGTTGAAGACCTTAACAGCGAAATCAACTCGATTCTTGAAATCAATAAAGAAATTGAAAATAAAATTGTTGAGCTCACAGCAATCGCTCAGGAGCTTCACGAAAAAGCAAAGCAGGCAGGTCAGCAGATTGAAGAGCTTACCCAGCAGCATTCAGACTGTGATGCAAGGGATGCAAAACTTCGCATTGAAGAGCGTATGAAAACTGCAGAAAGAGAAAAAATCAGCGGTGAGCTTGCCCGCCTTGAAGAGCGAAAACTCACTATGGAAAAGCAGCTTGACGATGCGGTAAACAAGCTTTATGACGAATATCAGCTTACAAAGCGTGAGGCAGAGGAGCTTAATATTGTAATTGAAGACCACGTTCAGGCTAACCGCCAGTTGCAGGAAATCAAGGGCAAAATCAGAGCCTTGGGTAATGTAAACGTTGGCGCTATTGAAGAGTATGAAGAGGTTTCACAGCGCTATGAGTTTATGTCTGCCCAGCTTGAAGATATTGAAAAATCCAGAGCAGAGCTTGACAAGCTTATCAAAGAGCTTACCGACAAAATGTCAGAGCAGTTCAGAGAGCAGTTTGTTAAAATCAACTCATTCTTCGGTGAAACGTTTGTTGAGCTTTTCGGCGGCGGCAAGGCAGAGCTTGTGCTTGAAAACGAGCTTGACGTGCTTGAGTGTAACATTGAAATCAAGGTTCAGCCACCCGGAAAGAATGTTCAGAACATCGACCTTCTTTCAGGCGGTGAAAAGGGACTTTCGGCAATTGCACTTCTTTTTGCAATTCTTAAGGTTTCACCTGCTCCGTTCTGTATTTTTGACGAGGTTGAGGCGGCCCTTGACGATGTAAACGTAACAAGATATGCAAAGTATGTTCGCAGAATGACAAAGAACACCCAGTTCATTCTCATCACTCACCGTCGCGGTACAATGGAAGAAGCAGATGTCCTTTACGGCGTAACAATGCAGGAAGAGGGTATCTCAAAGCTCCTTGAACTTAAAACAGCCGAAATGGCAAAGAAATTAGGTATTGCTTAAAATTAAAAGAATGGTGTTTACACAAGCACCGTTCTTTTTTATTTGCAAATTTGAAAATATATTGAATTTAGTAAACAAATAAAGTATAATACAGCCAAACAATAAAAGTCTTTGATTTCTTATAGGAGAATATTATGAATAAGGTTTATAAAACATCTGCTTTTATGCAGAGATTAACAGAAAAATTTCCTCTTGAAGCTGATATCAAATCTCTTGCATCTGACGGTGAGATTTTATATGCTGCAGGTGATGACGGACTTTTCAAGCTTTGCGACGGTGAATGGTTTGCCTGCGGTGAAAAGGTTCCCTTCACCTGTGTTTATGCAGGTAAGGAGGGTGTTTTTGCCGTCAGCGGAAACACCGTTTATTCTGTCAATAAGGATGAAATTAAAGAGTTTAAGGTTTTTGATAAAAAGGTTACTGCTATGGGCGGAGATACAAAGGCTTATGTTCTTTTAGAAGATGCACTTTATAAATATGAAGACGGAAAGTTTGTATATGAGCAAGAAACAGAATTTAACTGCTTCGCTTTTTCTGAGAAAAAAGGCAGAGTCTGTATTGCAAACAGCCGTTCTGTTCAACGCCTTGAGGGCAAGAGAAAGTCTTGGAGATGTATCTTCCCCGAGCATTCAACAATGCCTGAAATCAAGGTGAATGCCATAGCTTTTGATAACATCGGCTACCTTTGGGTCGGTGCTGATGAAGGTCTTTATATCTATGACTACAAGAGTGGTTGGTATTCTCACAAACAGATTTCAGTTTTGCCTGAAGAAAAGGTTTTTTCAATCACCTTTACCAAAGACGGTGATGCCTTTGTGGGCACAGATGCAGGTGCAGTGCTTATTTCAATGGGTGGGGCAAAATACCTCCCTGCGAAAAGATATGCTCTTGATACCGATGTTACTGCCGTTTGTGAAAAAGACGGTGTGCTTTATACCGGCACTAAAAACGGTGTTGTTAAAATCTCTTTTAAAGAGATGACCCTTGAAGAAAAGGCAAAATTCTTCTTTGAACAGACAGAAAAATATTTCCCCCGAAAAGAAGGCTTTGTTACCTCAATTGTAAATGTTGTTGACGGTGATGTTGAAAAAAGTGCTCCGTCAAGAATCACTGACAATGACGGACTCTGGACACAGACTTACCTTTCGGCGTTGTGTATGTGCTACGCTGTAACAAAGGATGAAAAGGTTCTTGCCGCTGCTCGCAGGTGCAAGGATGCAATGCTTCTTTTAACACGTGCTCCCGGAATCAAGGGCTTCACTGCAAGGGCAGTGCGTTACCCTGATGAAAAAGATTGGGGTAAGGGTCTTGAAACCCAGGGTATCGGTGAGGAATGGCACCGTTCACCTGACGGCACTTATGAATGGCTTGGTGAAACCTCCTCTGATGAAATGACAGGTCATTATATGGGCTTTTCGCTTTATTATGATTTGTGTGCCGATGATAAAGAGAAGGAAGAAATCAAAGATGCTGTGTGCGCAATCACCGACCATATTCTTGATAATGACGGTTATCTTATGGATTGGGATTCAAAGCCCACTACCTGGGCTTGTTGGAACGAGCATCAGCTCAATAACGACAGCATGTGGATGTGGGAAAAGGGTGTAAATTCTCTTGAAATGCTCAATTTCCTCAAAATATCTCACCATATGTCAGGGGATGAAAGATACCTCAAAAAATATATGGAGCTGATTGAAGAGCATCATTTCCTTATTAATGCCGCTTATCACAAGCGTGCTGACGGCCATATGTGTCACATTGATGACAACCTTGCAATGAGCAATACTCTTGCATTCCTTCGCCTTGAAAAGGATCCTGCCATAAGAAACTATATTCTTATGGGGCTTAAGCATCATTTTGATTATGAGCGTGTTGAGGGCAACCCATATTTCAATTTTGTTTACGGTGCGTTCACTTCACAGCCCTGCGATGTTGATGCAAGCGTAAAGGTGCTTGAGGATTATCCTCTCGACCTGCTTCAGCCTGAAATGATTAACAGCAAGAGAAGAAATCTTGAATATGATGAAGAGCCTATCCGTTGGGGCGGTCAGCCACGCCTTGCTAAGCCCTTTGCCTGGGATGAAAGACCGTATTCTAACCTGGGTTTGCAGGCTTTCAAAATTGACGGACAGAATAATACCGTAGCCACTACAGGCTTAAGTTTTCTCTTCCCTTACTGGATCGGAAGATACTTCGGTGTGATTGAATAATTCCTTGTGCAAAATCGGTGTAAACAAATATTTTTAAAAAACTTTTGCACAGGGTTTTGCACAAGATTTGCCTGAAATCAAGGGATTTTTAAGGTTTAAAACACAATGTATTGTGGATTGATTTTTGTTGACAACTAATTGACAATTTTTCAACATCCGGGTGTGCAAAACTTCCTTAAAAATAGTCAAAAATCCTCTTGACAAGGAGCAAATTATACTGTATAATGACTGCCTGTAAAGAAAAAAACTTTACAGGCTTTTATTTCGGCGAAAACGGTTGCCGCTGATGCGGTGTGGCCGTTTTCTTGTGTGTAGGAGGTGCGTTGTTGCTTGGCAAAAAATCTTGATGTTATCATATTAATAGATTTTTACGGAGATATGCTCACCGAGAAGCAGCACGCTTTTTTAAACTATTATTATAACGACGATTTGTCTCTTTCTGAAATTGCAGCCAATGAGGGTATCACCCGTCAGGGCGTGCGTGACGCGATAAAGCGTGCCGAAACTCAGCTTTATGATATGGAGCAGAGGTTAGGCCTTGTGAGCCGTTTTGAAAGTATGAAAAGCGGACTTGAAGAGATAATGAGCTATGCCGACGAAATCGGCGAATATAACAGAACACATACTCTTTCACGTGAGGTTAATGATTGCACTGCCAAAATTAAGGCAGTTGCTCAGACCTTGATTATGGAAGGGTAGCGAGTATGAACGACAGGTGGTGAAGCCTTATGGCATTTGAAGGTCTTTCAGACAGACTTGAAGCCGCATTCCAACGAATGAAATCAAAAGGCTCTTTGACAGAAACTGATGTTAAAGAGGTTATGCGTGAGGTCCGTATGGCTTTGCTTGAAGCCGACGTTAACTATAAAGTTGCCAAGGATTTCACTAAAACAGTTACCGAGCGTGCCGTTGGTGAAAAGGTTATGGAAAGCCTTACCCCCGCACAGATGGTTATAAAAATTGTTAACGAAGAGTTAACCTCCCTTATGGGTGGCACAAAGTCAAGGCTTGCAATCGCCAATCATCCTCCAACAGTTGTTATGATGTGCGGCTTGCAGGGCTCAGGTAAAACAACTCACACAGCCAAAATTGCTCTCAGCCTTAAAAATCAGGGTCACAGGCCGTTGCTTGTTGCTTGTGATATTTACCGTCCTGCAGCTATCAAACAGCTTCAGGTTGTGGGTGAGCAGGCAGGCGTTCCCGTTTTTGAAATGGGTCAGATTGACCCGGTTATAATTGCTACCGAAGCTATCAAGCTTGCTAAAGACCAGGGTTATGACTATGTATTCCTTGATACAGCAGGTCGACTTCACATTGATGAGGTGTTGATGGACGAGCTTAAAAATGTTAAGGCAAATGTTCATCCTCATGAAATTCTCTTTGTAGTTGATGCCATGACAGGTCAGGATGCAGTTAACGTTGCCAAAACCTTTGACGATGCTCTCGGCATTGACGGCGTTGTGCTTACAAAGCTTGACGGTGACACACGAGGCGGTGCAGCTCTTTCAATTCGTGCCGTTACAGGCAAACCCATTAAGTTTATCGGTATCGGTGAAAAGCTTGGAGATCTTGATATTTTCCACCCCGACCGTATGGCTTCAAGAATCCTCAATATGGGCGATATGCTTTCTCTTATTGAAAAGGCTCAGATGAACCTTGATGAGAAAAAAGCTCAGGAGCTTGAGGCAAAGCTTAAGCAAAACAAGTTTGACCTTAACGACCTTATGGATCAGCTTGACCAAATAAGACGCATGGGTTCAATTAAAGATATGCTTTCAATGATTCCCGGTCTCGGCAAGCAGATTAAGGATGTTGACATTGATGAAAGGCAGTTTGATAAAATCAAAGCCATTATTCAGTCAATGACAGCTCAGGAAAGAGAAAAACCCGAAATCATCAACCCTTCACGCAAACGCCGTATTGCGGCAGGTTGCGGTCAGGATGTTGAGGCGGTGAATAAGCTTCTTGCTCAGCACAAGCAGATGCAGAAGATGTTTAAACAGATGAATTCTGCGGGCAAAAAACGCCGCAGAAGAGGCAGATTGGATATGAGCCAGTTAAAAGGCTTTAACATTTAATTCAACACCTTTGAGTGATGGATATAATTAAATTATTATAAATTTTGGAGGAAACAAAAATGGCAGTAAAAATCAGATTGCGTCGTATGGGCGCTAAAAAGGCACCTTTCTATCGTGTAGTAGTTGCGGATTCAAGATATCCCCGTGACGGCAGATTCATTGAAGAAATCGGTACTTATGACCCAATGAAGAGCGAAAACAACATCAACATCAACTCTGAAGCAGCTCAGAAATGGCTCGCTAACGGTGCTCAGCCCACAGATACAGTTAAAGACCTCTTCAAGAAGAGCGGTATTGTTAAATAATCTGACTGAGGTATAGTGATGAAAGATTTATTGCTTCAAATTGCTTGCGGACTTGTTAGCAATCCCGATGCAGTAAGTGTAGATGTTGATGAGCCTGACGAAGAGGGCACAGTTGTTTATCATCTTCACGTTGCTCAGGAGGATATGGGTAGAGTTATCGGCAAGCAGGGCAGAATTGCAAAAGCAATCAGAATTGTTATGCGTTCAGCCGCCAGCAGAAACGACGAAAAAATTTCTGTTGAAATTGAATAAGATAAAGGGCTGTCCGCGGGCAGCCTTTTGCTTTTAGAGGATAAAATTATGATTAAAGAATATCTTGATATAGGTCAGATTGTAGGCACTCACGGTGTCAGGGGAGAGATGAGAGTTAACCCACGCTGTGATAGCCCTGAATTTATAAAACAGTTTAAAACTTTATATTTTGATAAAAAGGGTGAAAAGCCTGTTAAGGTGGTTGCAAGCCGTGTTCACGGTAACCTTGCCCTTGTTAAGCTTGAAGGTGTTGACACCGTTGAAAAAGCAACAGCCCTTCGCAACAAAATTCTTTATATGAAACGCAGCGATGCAAAAATTCCCGAAGGCTCATATTTTATTGCCGAGCTTATTGATTGCAAGGTGATAGACGCTGATGATGAAAGTATTTGCTACGGCACGCTCAGCGATGTGAGCGAAACAGGTGCAAATGATGTTTGGCATATTAAAAGCGATGAGGGCAAGGAATATCTTTTACCTGCGATTCCCCCTGTTGTGATTGATGTTAATGTTGAAACGGGGATAATCAAAATCAGACCGTTGAAAGGAATTTTTGACGATGAGGATTGATATACTCACCCTTTTTCCTGAAATGTGTGAAACAGTTTTGTCAGAGAGTATAATCGGCAGAGCAAGGGAAAAAGGTTTGGTAGAAATAAACTGCACCAATATCAGAGATTTTACCACCGATAAGCATAACCGTGTTGACGATGCACCTTACGGCGGCGGAATGGGTATGGTTATGCAAACTCAACCTATATATGACTGCTATGAAAATCTTTGCAAAACCCTCGGCAAAAAGCCGAAGCTTATTTATATGTCTCCTCAGGGTCAGGTGCTCACTCAGTCAAAGGTGAAAGAGCTTGCAAAGGAAGAGAATATTGCCATACTCTGCGGTCACTATGAGGGCATTGATGAAAGGGTAATTGAAGAAATCGTTGATGAAGAGATTTCTGTCGGCGACTATGTGCTCACAGGCGGTGAACTGCCTGCACTGATTCTTGCCGACAGTGTTTCACGAATGCTCCCGGGGGTGCTTGCCAATGAAGAGGCTTTCAGCGAAGAGAGTCATTTTTCGTCACTTCTTGAATACCCCCAATATACAAGGCCCCCTGAATGGAATGGCAAAAAGGTTCCGGATGTTCTTCTTTCCGGTCACCATGGCAATATAGACAAATGGCGTCGTCAGCAATCGTTAAAACGCACATATGAAAGGCGACCCGATATGCTTGAAAACGCTCAGCTTGATAAAAATGACAAAAAATTTCTCGAATCTTTGAATTGTGATTTCAAAAAATAGTAAATATGCAAAAAATATGGTAAACAGTGTTGTAATTTTGCACAAATCCGAGGTTTAAAAAAATGTCACATTTGGAGTCACCGCCGAATTATTTAAAACTCTCAACCTTTGCATTGACGAGAACAAGTTTTGTGATATAATATGTACTAAGGATTTAAGTTGAAACTTATATTTGATTGGAGATAAAATTATGTTTGTTAAAGATGTAGTGATTCAGAATCAGGTTGGCCTTCATGCTCGTCCTGCAACTTTTTTTATTCAGAAAGCTAATGAGTTCAAATCATCAATCTGGGTAGAAAAAGAAGAAAGAAGAGTTAACGCTAAGAGCCTTTTGGGTGTTCTTTCACTTGGTATTATGGGTGGCACTCAGATCCGCATCATCGCAGGCGGTGCTGATGAAGAGCAGGCAGTTGAAGAGCTTGTTAAGCTCGTAAGCTCAGGCTTTGCTGAATAATTAAATCTTGACGGCACAGGTTCTCCTGTGCCGAATTTTTTTATCGGAGATGATTGTTTGACCTTGCAGGAATTGAGAAAAAAATCAATGGCTCTGCCCAAAAATCCCGGCGTTTACCTTATGAAAAACAATAAAAATGAAATAATATATGTGGGCAAAGCAAAGGCACTGAAAAACCGTGTCAGCTCATATTTCGGCTCACAAAACAATCATTCCGTCAAGGTTCGCAAAATGGTTGAAAATGTACACGATTTTGATTACATTTTAACCGACAGCGAATTTGAAGCCCTTGTGCTCGAATGCAGCCTTATTAAACAGCATTCGCCAAAATATAACATTCTTCTCAAAGATGACAAGGGATACAGCTATATCAAGGTTACAAAAGGGGAATGGCCAAAAATTTCTGCCGTTTTGCAAAAAGAAGACGACGATGCTCGCTATATCGGACCGTATACCGGCTCGTTCAGCGTGCGAAATTCTGTTGATGAAGCACTTAAAATTTTTATGCTTCCTCGTTGCAACAAGTCGTTTCCTAAAGAAATCGGCAAAAGCCGACCTTGCCTTAATTATTTTATAAAGCAATGCATGGCACCCTGTAACGGCAAGGTGAAAAAAGAAGAATATAACCAGGCAGTGAATGAGGCACTTCGCTTTTTGCAGGGGGACAGTGCAGATGTTCTGGCTGATTTAAAAAGCAAAATGAATGAGGCGGCTGAAAATCTTGACTTTGAAACGGCTGCAAAGCTGAGGGATAAAATCCGTTCCATTGAAAAAACTTCAGAAAAGCAAAAAGTTGTCAGCGAAGATAACCGACCGAGAGATGTTTTTGCGATTTCTCAAACAAACGAAAAATCCTGCCTTTGCATTTTGCGTTTTGATTCGGGCAGGCTTCGTGACAGCCGATATTTTATTCTGCCCTTTTTTGAGTCTTTACCCTCTGCCCGCCGTGAAATGGTAACGCAATTTTATTCAGGCGGTGCAAAGGTGCCGTCACAGATTCTTCTTGACGGTGAAATTGAAGATAAAGAGCTTTTAGAGCAATGGCTCACCACCCTTTCTGGTAAAAAGGCAGAGCTTTTCATTCCTCAAAAAGGTAAATTTGCTCAGACGGTGCAGATGTGCAAAAATAACGCTGCCGAAAAGCTTGCTCAGTCCATGGGCAGAGTGGGCGGAGTGACTGCGGCACTTGACGAGCTGTCAAAGCTCCTCGGTCTTGACCGACCGCCTGAGTTTATAGAATCTTACGATATTTCTCATACTGCAGGCAGTGACAATGTTGCAGGCATGGTTGTTTTCAAAAACGGTCTGCCATATAAAAAGTCCTACCGCCGTTTCAGCATCAAAGGTTTTACGGGGCAGGATGACTACGGCTCAATGGCAGAGGTCATTTCAAGGCGGCTTAATGAATATCAGATAAACGAGCAGTCAGGTGAGGGCTTCGGCAGGTTGCCCGATTTGATTTTGCTTGACGGTGGTAAGGGTCAGGTGAACGCAGTGAAGCCCATTATCGAAGCTTTCGGTTATGATATTCCTGTTTTCGGTATGGTTAAAGACTCTGCCCACCGCACAAGGGCAATTGCAACCGACGGTGGTGAAATCGCTATAAATTCAAAGCGTCAGGCATTTACCCTTGTTTCAAATATTCAGGAAGAGGTTCATCGCTATTCTGTGGCTTATCACAGGGCAAAGCATAAAAAATCCTCTCTCGGCTCAACTCTTACCGAAATTGACGGAGTAGGGGAGAAAAAGGCAAAATCCCTTATAAAAACCTTCAAAACTGTTACCGCTGTTAAGAATGCAAGTGTTGAAGAGCTTTGCAAAGCGGAAGGGATAAATAAGGTCATAGCCGAGAAGATTTATAACCATTTTCATAAAAACTTGACAAGTTGACAATAAAATGCAATAATATTCAGACGAGATATAATTTGGAGGCAAAAATGAGAGTAATTACAGGTACAGCCCGAGGCAGAAGTCTTCAGACTCTTCCCGGTGAAGATGTTCGCCCCACAACCGACAGAGTTAAAGAGGCTATGTTCAGCATAATTCAATTTGAAGTTGAGGGCAGTCAGGTGCTTGACCTTTTTGCAGGCTCAGGTCAGCTTGGTATTGAGGCTCTCAGCCGCGGTGCTGCTTATGCAACATTTGTTGACAGTGCTAAAGAATCAATAGAATGCATCAAATTCAACCTCCAGAAAACTAATCTTAAAACAAATTCCTGCGTGGTGCAGACGGATGCTTACTCTTTTTTAAAAACATCTGCAGGCAGCTTTGACATTGCCCTTTTGGACCCACCTTATTCAAAGGGTCTTTTGCAAAAGGCATTGCCGTTGGTTGCCCTAAGAATGAACGCAAACGGAGTTATCATCTGTGAGCACCCTTACGGTGAAGAAATGCCCGAAGCAGCAGGAGATTTTAAACTATACCGTGAATACAAATACGGCAAGCTTGCCTTGACCGTATACAGAATTCCCGAAGGTGACGAAGAATGAAGACAGCAATATGCCCCGGCAGCTTTGACCCCATAACAAACGGTCATCTTGCAGCGATTAAAAGAGCTGCCAAGCTTTTTGATAAAGTTATTGTTACCGTAATGGTAAATTTCCGCAAGCCTGTGGGTCTGTTCACAGCCCCCGAAAGGGTTGAGCTTATCAAGCGTTGCACCAAAGATATTCCTAATGTTGAGGTTGAATATTACAGCGGTCTGCTTGCAGATTATGCCCGTCAGAAGGGTGCTGTTGCAATTGTTAAGGGCTTACGTGCCGTTTCTGACTTTGAAGATGAGTTTCAGCAGGCATTGACCAATAAGCAGTTAAACCCCGATGTTGAAACGGTTTTTATCACAGCTGATGCAGAGCATATGTATCTCTCATCAAGTGTAGTTAAGCAAATTTGCGAATTTAGTGCGGATATTGATATGACAAAGTTCGTTCCCGCTGAAATCGCTGATGATATCATCAGAAGAATTAAAGGAGAGGAAAAATTATGAACGTTCAAGGTAAACTTGATTTGATTGAAGAAATACTGGACAAAGCCACGAGCATTCCGTTTTCTTCAAAGCTTGCAGTTGATGTTGACGCAATCCGTACTTATGTTGGTGACATCCGTCTTGAACTCCCCGTTGAGATTGAAAAAGCTCAGGACATAGTTGACCATTATAACAGCATCATCAAAAAGGCTTCAACAGAAGCATCTGTTGTAACATCAACTGCCCAGAAGCAGGCTGACGAAATCGTTGGTGCAGCTAAGGAGCATGCAAAGGGTGTGCTTGATAACGCTGAGGCAAACGCTGCTTCCAAAATTGCAGCAGCAACCGAGCAGGCTCGCAGAATGGTTGAATCAAGCGAAGTTGCAAGATTAGCCCAGGAATATTCAGACAAGGTTCGCTCACAGGCAACAACCGACGCTGAAGAAATTGTTAAAAACGCAAAGGCAGAGGCTGCCGCAATCGTTCAGGATGCAACGAACAAAGCCGAGGCTATTAAGAGAAGCGTTGATGAATGGAGCGAAAATATGCGTGTTGCAACCAACCGCTATGTAAGCGACATTATGAAAAACAGCGACGATGTTCTTTCTGCCAATATTGCTGAAATCCGCAAGGCACGTCAGAGCCTTCAGGCAAGCATCGACAAGAGATAAAATTAAGGAAGCTACGGTTAGACCATAGCTTCCTTTTTGATTGTGTCAAAGGGATGATGTGGTCATCGGCCGCTACGTTTTGTTTGCGTAAGCTTAAGCCTTCCTCAAAGTTCGGGTGAGGCTGACGGTTACTGCTAACAATCAGCGCTGAGAAACGGAAATTTTGCTTTCAAAAAATATCTGTAGTCAGGTTCGTTTTCTGCTTGTGCATATTCACTCTTAATTGTGTTTTCAATCCAAGCTAACATCTCGGCACCCATATCTTCAAATCTGCGGATTTTTAGCAACCCTGATTTTTCAGCTTTGAGAATTTCTGTATACGCATCTTCTACAAATTCAACACTGATTACAGGAACAGTTTCTGAAGATGTGACCACATTGTTTATGTTGATACTGCTTTCGTTTTCGCAAATATCATTTGCACAATAGATATACCCTGAAACCCTTTGGTATGTATCTTTTATTGCATTGGGGTAGTATTCATCTAACCTCAATATGCCGTCAGGCTCAAAACCGTAGCTTGCCCATTTGTGCCACTTTCCGTTGTGAACAAAATTGGTCTCTTTGCAATACTTTTCAATAGCATTGCTTAAATAAACTAAAACATTTTCTCTTTTGGCAGAGAAATATATAAGCGGAGTGTTGTGGTTAGATGTTTTCGGCTCTAAAAGCTTGATGTCACCTGTTTGTGATGCATGATACAGCAATGAATCTGCCTCCTTTAACCGGTAATCATATTAAATAAAACAAACGGCATCCTCATTGAGAATGCCGAAAAGTTAAATATGTTTAATTATTTTTTGCAGGGTGTGTCAAAAAGCTTACCCTTCATTTTGTCGTTGAGCTTGTCGAGAGGACCGCCAAGAACTTTGAAAATAAGAAGGTAAACCAAAATGCCGACGATTGTTGCGATGATTGCACTGATGATAACGTCTGAGGGGAAATGAACGTGAAGATAGATTCTTGAAAAACCGATAAGGATTGCAAGAATTACGGGAGCAATACCCCATTTTTTGTTAACGCAGAACATTGCAACTGCTGCACCGATTGAAGAAGCAGTATGACCTGAGGGGAATGAGTATGAGTAGTGAGTTGCGTGGTCAATGCTCGGCTGAAGGTCGGTGCTGAAGGGGAACTGGTAATTGAAACCAACGCTCTCCCAGAAAGGAAGCATATCAGGGTCGTAGGGACGGATACGCTCAAACAAGGGCTTAAGAACAAGGTTGTTCATGCCTGAAACAATACCAAGGCCGAGAAGGCAGGCGATACCCAACTTTCTTGTCTTTTTGAAGATGCAGAGAAGCACGCCCAATGCAATCCAGAAAATGCCGTCATCACCAAGATGAGTAATGAAAATCATAATCTGATCCATAACATTGCCCCAAAGCTTTTCAACGGCTGTGTAAATTGAAGCGTCAATGCTCAGGAGCCATTCAGATGTGAAAAAATCCATAAATTTTCTCCTTTTCAAAATATGTTACCGATATGTTAACATAAACGGCAAAATAATGCAATAAAAAGTTTAAGAGGGCAGACAACAAATCTGCCCTCATGTCTATTTAATACCAGATAAAACCTAAAAGAAGAATTAAGATTATCCATTGCCACCATGCGTATGATACATTGATTTCGCAAGTGTCGCTGATTGATGTTCCCTCCACTGTGGCTGTGATTGTTGCGTCCCCTGTGCCAACGGCTGTAACCTTACCGTTTTCATTAACAACAGCAACTGAAGTGTCGGATGAAGTGTATATAATCTTACTGCCGTTTGTCGAAAGATTTGTTGAAATTACATCTTTATAATAAAGATCGATACTGTCGTCTTCAAATTCAACAAAATATTCCGGTGCAGTCAGTTTGGGCATGGTTTCTGTTATTGTTGCACCGCAATGGCAGGTTTTTGTTTTAATGCCTGTCTGTGTTGTTGTGGGCTGTTTTGTAACTACCCAATCACCGTAAGTGTGTCCCTTTGCAGAAACATAATTGCTTGTTGCAACATATGAACAGTTACTGCAGGTGGTTTTGGTATAGCCCTGTTCGGTGCAGGTGGGAGAAACAATGTTTTTTACGTAACTGTGACCTGTAGCGTTGATAGTTTGAGTGTAGCTGTTACCGCAGGAGCAGGTGAAGGTTTTAATACCGGATTCTGTGCAAGTAGGTGCTTTTGTTACTTTTGATGAATAAGAATGAGTATGATTTTTTGTCCACTGAGCGTAGAGCGTAACAGTGCCGTCTTTGGTCGAAGTAAGATTTTTGACAGAAGCTTTGTCAACGTAAGCTGTGCCTGTGCCGTTTGCTTTAGTGTTCCAACCGTTGAAAGTATAACCGGTTTTAGAGAAAGCATTTGCAGTGAGGTTCTTAGCTGAACCGTAGGTCATTGCAAGGTTGCTCATAGAACCGCTTGTTGCGCCATTGCCGTTAAAAGCGATTTTGTAGCTGTTAGCCTTCCACTGGGCATAGAGAGTAACAGTACCGTCTTTGGTTGAAGTGAGGTTTTTAACAGAGGCTTTGTCAGCGTAGGCTGTGCCTTTGCCGTCAGCTTTTGTGTTCCAACCATTGAAAGTGTAACCGGTTTTAGAGAAAGCATTTGCAGTGAGGTTCTTGGCTGAACCGTAGGTCATTGCAAGGTTGCTCATAGAACCGCTTGTTGAACCGTTACCGTTGAAAGCAATTTTGTAGCTGTTAGCTTTCCACTGGGCATAGAGTGTTGTGGAACAATTACCGTTTTTAATATTTGTATTTATGTCGGTTGGCTTTAAATCCTCGTTGTTTTGGTCTAATACTGTACCACTTGAAGATTTTGTTCCCCAACCTGCGAAAGAATAGCCTGTTTTATAAATTCCAAATGTTCCAGAATTATATAAGCCGTTTTCATGAGTTTCGTTGTATGTCCATATATCATCCACTTTTTTGCCTGAAGATATGTAATATAACAAACTTGAACTCAGCTTATATTTATCAGAATTGATTGAACCACCGTTTACATTGTAATTAACGGTTAAAGTGTTGGCTTTCCACTGGGCATAGAGGGTCGTTGAACAACTTCCGTTTTTGATGTTTGAGTTGATTTTACTCGGTATTAAAGTTGCATCTCCGTCGTCAAAAATTGTTCCACCAGAGGCTTTTGTTCCCCAACCCGCAAAAGAGTACCCGGTTTTATAAAGTCCAAATGTTGAGGCGTTCATAAGTCCGTTATCTTTTGTATTGTCATATACCCAAACTTGGGATATTTGAGTTCCGGAACTTTTATCGCAAATTTTATTGGAACTTAGCTTGTAGGAATCAGAACTTATAGAGCCGTTATTTGCATTGAAGTAGACGATTAAAATATTAGAAGAATAGCTTGTATATATTAAATAAATCCATCCTTCTTTGCCATCGTAAGATGTGTAACCCCAACTGCCTGAAATTTTTGTTACATTAACTTTTGTTCCCTCAGGAATAGTTAACAAAGCATCGGCAGAAGTGCTTGCTGTTTTCCTTAATATAAGTCCACCGTTTGCTGTTATTTTATAGCGACCAATTTCGTAAGTGGTAGCTAATGCACTTGGTGCGGAACGAACATGCGTGAAAGATGATTTCAATGTTGCTTTTGAAATAGTCTTATCCCACATTATTTTGCAGTGGCCATCACTGTTACAGTCGGTATATGTAACAGTATTGCCATCAACAGCTGTAACATATATTGAATGCCCATCATTTTTATAACGAACAATATCTCCTGCTTTTAAATTGTCAAGTGCAGATGAACTTGTATAGGTTTTCCACCCGTTTGCATTGTTTCTCGGGTTGTAACCAGTTGCATCGTATCCTAACTTTTCTGCATAACCCATACATTGCCAAGAAAGCTGAGTTCCGCTAGGTGCAAATCCGTTGCAAGTCTGTTTGCTAGTGCCAACTACACCATGGACACTGCAAGGGGTAGATGTGTAACCGTCTTGATTGTTTACAGAGTTTGAAGAACCAGGATTTCCTGCATGATTCCAATATTTACCATGTGGAAATTTTTTTCGTAATTCTGACATGGTCATGGTTGCTGCTGATGCCTCAATTGTTCCTGGTAAGTCAATGTTTAACAAACCAGAAATGGGAAAAGCAGACAGCATAATGACAATAGTCATAATTACAGATAAAGCTTTTTTCATTATGTACACTCCTTTTAATATTGTGTGAGGTCATTATAAATCTTAAAATGTAGAATGTCAAGCATAATATTATGAATTAAAATCTCTGTTTTGGTAAACCTTTTTAATGTATTATCAAATTGGTGATGATAATGAAAAGCAATCATAAACAAAAATACAAATTGCTGGGTTTGAATATAGCTTATTACAGAAAATTGAACGGATATACACAGGAATCGTTAGCGGAGAAGCTTAATCTTGACAGAACAACAGTAAGCAAAATAGAGCTTGCCACCTGTGGAGTTTCGCTTGACGTGATTTTTGATATTTCAGAATTGCTTGACGTTTCTGTTGAAAGACTTTTCACTTTCAGATAATCAAATTAAATAGAACAACATCAAGATGCATGTCGTCTTGATGTTTTTTGTTTTGTGAAAATATAACATAAAAATCAGCAAAAAAATGCTCAATATGATATGATTTTTCGTTGACAGATTATTACTGTTTGCGATATAATTTACGAGTAAAAAAGGTTGATTTAAATTCAACCGTTGTTATACAAGGGCATTTGTTGGTTAAAATAAATGCAGACTTGTTAATTTTAGGTTGCTCGGCAACCACCTGAAAGGACTTGGATATAATGGATAAGAAAGAACGCAGAGTCGGTACAGTTTCAAGAGGTATTCGTTGCCCCATCATCCGTCAGGGTGATGACCTTGCTAAGCTTGTTGCAGACAGCGTGCTTGAAGCAGCTGAAGCAGAGGGCTTTGAACTTCGTGACAGAGATGTTATCTCAATCACCGAATCAATTGTTGCAAGAGCTCAGGGTAACTACGCTTCTGTTGACAACATTGCAGCTGATGTTAAAGCCAAAACAGGCGGTGAAACCGTTGGTGTTATCTTCCCCATTCTTTCCCGTAACCGTTTTGCAATCTGCCTCAAAGGTATTGCAAAGGGCGTTAAAAAAGTTATTCTTATGCTCAGCTATCCCTCAGACGAGGTTGGTAATGAGCTTGTAAGCCTTGATAAAATCGACGAAGCAGGCATTAACCCATACAGCGATGTTTTGTCACTTGAAAAATACCGTGAGCTTTTCGGCAAAAACGTTCATGAGTTCACCGGTGTTGACTATGTTGAATATTACGGCGAAGTTGTTCGTTCATGCGGTGCAGAGGTTGAGTTTGTGTTTGCAAACCAGGCTAAAACTATCCTTGATTACACCGATTGCGTAATCAACTGCGACATTCACACACGTGCCCGCACAAAGAGAATCCTCAAAGCGGCAGGCGCAAAGGTTGTTCTCGGCCTTGATGAAATTCTCAACGCTCCTGTTGACGGCAGCGGTTGCAACGAAGCATACGGCCTTCTCGGCTCAAACAAATCAACTGAAGATACTGTTAAGCTTTTCCCAAGAAATTGTCAGCCACTTGTGCTTGATATTCAGGATAAAATTCTTAAAGCTACAGGCAAGCATGTTGAAGTTATGGTTTACGGTGACGGTGCATTCAAAGATCCTAAAGGTAAAATCTGGGAGCTTGCAGACCCTGTTGTTTCACCTGCATTCACTGACGGACTTGTAGGCACACCTAACGAGCTTAAGCTCAAATATCTTGCAGATAATGACTTTAAAGACCTTTCAGGCGAAGAGCTTAAAAAGGCAATTTCAGAGTCAATCAAATCAAAGCAGGATAACCTTGTTGGTAACATGGCTTCTCAGGGCACAACACCTCGCCAGCTTACTGACCTTATCGGTTCTCTTTGTGACCTTACAAGTGGCTCAGGCGACAAGGGTACACCTGTTGTTCTCGTTCAGGGTTATTTTGATAACTACACTAACTAATATTTTTTAATATATCACCCCAAAGGAGGAATTGAAATGGATTCAAACAAAAGACCCGATTCAATGGCAAGAATCACTACCGCTGAATTGGCAAACAAATTTATTGATGAGCAGGTTGCAGCTGTACGTGCTCAGGTTGGCGACAAAAAGGTTTTGCTCGCTCTTTCAGGCGGAGTAGATTCAAGCGTTGTAGCAGCTCTTCTTATTAAAGCTATCGGTAAGCAGTTGGTTTGCGTTCACGTTAACCACGGCCTTATGCGTAAAGGCGAAAGCGAGCAGGTTATTGAGGTTTTCGGTAAAGCTCTTGATGCTAACCTTGTTTATGTTGACGCAACTGACCGTTTTCTTGACCTTCTTGCAGGTGTAAGTGATCCTGAAGCAAAGCGTAAGATTATCGGTGCAGAGTTTATTAAAGTTTTTGATGAAGAGTCAGCAAAACTTGACGGAATTTCATTCCTTGCTCAGGGTACAATTTATCCCGATATTCTCGAAAGTATCAAAGCTTCAGAGGGTAAAAAGGCTGTTAAGTCACACCACAATGTTGGCGGACTTCCCGATGAAATGGAAATGGAACTTGTTGAGCCCATTAAGCTCCTCTTTAAGGATGAAGTAAGAGTTGTTGGTGAAGCTCTCGGTCTTCCTCACGGTATGGTTTACCGTCAGCCGTTCCCGGGTCCCGGACTTGGTGTACGTTGCCTTGGTGCAATCACTCGTGACAGACTTCATGCGCTTCGTGAGGCAGATGCAATCCTCCGTGAAGAGTTTGATAACTGCGGACTTGCTGAAAAGGTATGGCAATATTTTGTTGCAATTCCCGATGTTAAGAGCGTTGGTGTTAAAGATGACAGCCGTTATGAAGGCTGGCCCGCAATCATCAGAGCAGTAAATACAAAAGATGCTATGACAGCAACAATTGAGGAAATTCCTTATCCCGTGCTTCATAAAATCACAGCAAGAATTACCGAAGAGGTTGATGGCATCAACCGTGTTCTCTTCGACCTCACTCCCAAGCCCACCGGCACAATTGAGTGGGAATAATACACAATGGCTTTTGGGTGGCTTGAAATCGTTTGATTTCAGGCCACTTTTTAATTTTAATCATTGAAAAGAGTTTTTTTGTGTGGTATATTAAAGGGCGATTAGTTTTTCTTGGAGGGAATTATGTCTGCACACAATTTTAAAAGAACAAAATTTGCCTGCTATGCGGCTTATTTTACAATGTCGTCTATTTTTAGCTTGCCACCGCTTCTGTTTGTGATTTTTCACGATACATACGGAATTTCTTACACTTTGCTTGGCACATTGGTGCTCACAAACTTCTGCACTCAGCTTGGCATTGATTTGATTTTTACGATGTTTACAAAATATTTTAATGTTAAAAAGGTTGTCAGGGTTATGCCGATAATCACCTGTGTGGGCATGCTGATATATGCCCTTGTGCCGATGTTTTTGCCTGAGCACGCTTATGCAGGGCTTCTTGCGGGAACGGTGATTTTTTCTGTTTCTGCAGGTCTTTCAGAGGTTTTATTAAGCCCTGTTATTGCCGCTATTCCGTCTGACAATCCTCAGAAGGATATGAGCCTTCTTCATTCGCTTTATGCTTTCGGTGTATTCACGGTTGTGGTGATAAGCACTCTGTTCCTTAAAATTTTCGGTTCGCAGAACTGGATGTACCTCACAATATTTTTTGCTGTTCTTCCGTTAACGGCAGCGGTGCTTTTTATGACCTCGCCAATGCCTGATATGGATGTGAATAACAGTGAACCCAAGAGTACGTCTTCTACCAAAAAGCGAACAATTGGTCTTGCTTTTTGCGTTGCCTGTATATTTTTTGGAAGCTGTGCTGAAAACGCAATGTCAAACTGGATATCAAGCTACACTGAAAGTGCACTGAATATAGACAAAGCAATGGGCGATATCCTTGGTATGGCAATGTTTGCCATATTGCTTGGTATGGCAAGAATAGCCTACGCTAAATACGGCAAAAACATTTTTAAAATTTTGCTCGGTGGTATGATTGGTGCAGCAGTATGTTACCTTGTGGCAGGTTTTTCAACAGGAGTGATTGCTCCGTTTGTTGCGTGCATTCTCACGGGTGTTTTCACAGCGATGCTTTGGCCGGGTACGCTGATTATGATGGAAGAAAATGTTCACGGCGCCGGAGTTGCAGCCTTTGCTTTAATGGCAGCAGGCGGTGACCTTGGGGCATCAATAGCACCTCAGTTAATGGGAATTGTTATAGACAGCGTTTCAATCAGCAAATTTGCTCAGGAATTGAGCATAACATCAGGTTTATCACCGGAACAAATCGGAATGAAAGCGGGAATGCTTGTTACATCACTGTTTCCGATTATCGGCATTGTGATAGTTCTGAGCTGTATCAGATTTTTTAAAAAGAATAAGGCATAAAAACAGCCCATCGGATTTAACTCCGATGGGCTTAAGTTTTGGGTTAAATTATTCGATGTTGCCTGATTTTGCAAGTTCAAATTCTTTTTCAATTTCCTTTGAAGGTTTCTTTGTGATAAGAGAAACCACAACGATGAACAAGCATGAAACAAGGAATGCAGGAAGAAGCTCGTAAATACCGAACACACCGCCAAGGGGCTTGAGAGCAAGCTTCCAGATAAATACCGTTGCAGCACCTGAAACCATACCTGCGATTGCACCGAGGTAAGATGTTCTCTTCCAGAAAAGTGAGAAGAGCATAATCGGACCGAATGTTGCACCGAAGCCTGACCATGCGAATGAAACGATGTCAAAGATAACGCTGTCTTCATCCCAGGCAATTACAATGCCGATTGCAGAGATGATGAGAAGTGCAATTCTTGAAATCCACATAACAGACTTATCCGATGCATTTTTCTTATTCTTTTCAAAAATGTTCTTTGCAAAAGCTGATGAAGCGATAAGAAGGTATGAGTCAGATGAGCTGATTGTTGCAGCAAGGATACCTGCCATAACAACACCTGCAAGAAGAGCAGGAAGAAGGTATTCTGAAAGGTTGATGAAGATATTTTCTGCACCGCCACTTGTGAGAAGGCTCTCTTCTGTGGGGAAGAGTGAACGACCGAGAACACCGATGAAAACTGCAGCAAAGAGAGAAATAATAACCCATACTGTTGCAATTCTGCGTGATTTTTTAAGTTCATCGGGTTTTCTGATAGCGATGAATCTCAAAAGAACCTGAGGAATACCGAAGTAACCGAGACCCCATGATGCAGTTGAGAGAATGGTGAGAAGACCGTATTTTGTGGGCTCACCAAACTGAGCAACACCGTTAACAACCTGCTGAACACCGTCAGTGTCGGTGATAGGTGTTGCCATACTTGTGAGTGAAAAATAACCGGGGATAGCCTGTGCGTTAGCAAGAACGGCATCAATACCGCCTGCGTTAACCGTGCCTGTTACAAGAACGGTAACGAGGGCAATAATCATAACCACAGCCTGCATAAAGTCTGAAACGCTTTCAGCAAGGAAACCGCCGAGGAATGTGTAAACCACAACGAAAACTGCACCAACGATAAGCATTGAATGATAGCTGTAACCAAAAAGGGTGCTGAAAAGCTTACCACAGGTAACAAAGCAGCTTGACGCATAAACTGTGAAGAAAACAAGAATAAACACAGCCGCAAGAGTCATGATGATATTCTTCTTTTCGTGGTATCTGTTTGAGAAAAATTCGGGGATTGTGATAGCGTTGCCGGCAACAACTGAGTATCTTCTCAGTCTTTTAGCAACAACAAGCCAGTTGACGTATGTACCGATTGCAAGGCCGATAGCGGTCCATGCAGCGTCGGCAATGCCACACCAATATGCAACACCAGGCAGACCCATAAGAAGCCAACCACTCATATCGGAAGCCTCAGCACTCATAGCTGCAACCCAGGGACCGAGCGTTCTGCCGCCGATGAAATAATCTTCTGAACTTTTGTTTGATCTTTTAGCGTAGAATAAGCCGATTGCAATAACAATAAGCATATATCCGGCCATTGCTAAAAAAATCTGCAATGTAGATGAATCCATAAAACTCCTCCTAATAAATAAATACTGAGAAAGTATATCACAAAATTTTATGTTTGTAAAGTGCTAAAGTAATTTGATGTCAAAAAAGAATAATTCATTTATATTTGTTGTAGAAAAATGCAAAATTATATGTTACAATAACTTTGAATATTGCCCGTAGGAGGTAAAATAATGATAAAGCTTGAGCTTACAAACTATGACATTTTTCCAAAGGTCTTCCCTTGCGACAAAGAAATTGAAATTACGGTTAAGCCATTGGGCTTGCACGTTGCCTTTTCAGGTGAATACAACATCTGGTTGCGTGAATTGACTCAGGGCAATAATCTTCGTTACCCTGAAAGAAACAATCTTGTTGAATACACGGTTAGTCCCGATGATGACGGATGCCTTCGTTTTAAACATTCTTTCAAAGGCGAGCAGGAGCATTATGTTGACATTATGAAAGATGACAAGCGTGTTGTCCGTCTTTCTGTTTATTCCCTCTTGCCCGATCTTGTAGGCAGATACCCGTTCAGGGGTGACTTACATATGCATACCTGCCGTTCAGACGGACGACAGGCTCCTGCAATAGTTGCTGCCGAATACAGAAAAAACGGCTACGATTTCCTTGCGATGACCGACCACGATGTTTATTACGCTTCGCTTGAAGCTATCAACACATACAAGGATGTGCCCATTGAGTTTAACCTTGTAACAGGTGAGGAGGTTCATCTTGAGGGCAATGACATACATATTGTAAACTTCGGCGGAACTTATAGTGTAAATGCACTTATGCCCGGTGACCACCATATTGATGTTGGACCGTCAAAGGAGCTTCGTTCACTTAACGGAGAATGCCCCGACATTATCAGCGTTGAAGAATATAAGCGTCAGGTAAACGAGCTTGCCGAAACACTCAATATCCCTGACGGAATTGAAAAATTCACGTATGCTGCTTGTGTGTGGATTTTTAACCATATCAAAAAAGCAGACGGTCTTGGAATTTTCTGCCATCCTTATTGGATTCAGAATGTTTTTCAGGTTCCTGAAAATCTTGTGGAATATATGATGGAAACTCAGCCCTTTGATGCCTTTGAGGTGCTCGGCGGTGAAAGATATTTTGAGCAGAACGGTTTCCAGGCTGCCAGATATTATGATGACAGAATTAAGGGCAGACATTACCCCATAGTCGGCAGCACCGACAGCCACGGCTGCGTTCACAACGACGGAGCTCTGATTGCTTCAACAATTGTTTTCGCTCCCGAAAACACAAGGGAAGGTATTGTTAACTCAATTAAAGATTTTTATTCTGTTGCAGTTGATTCAATAAGCAAGGAACTTCGCCTTGTGGGTGAAACAAGGTTTGTGCGTTACGGTAGCTTCCTTCTTCGTGAATTTTTCACTCTTCATGACGAGCTTGTTTTTGAAGAGGGCAGACTTATGAAGGATTACGCCTGTGGCGATGAAGATGCAGCAAGACTTCTTAAGGCAATCAACGGCAGAATGAAAAAACAGCGTGAAAAATACTTTGCATTTTAAAAACGGAGGGATTATCAATGTTTGGTAAAAAGAAAAATACTGATGACACAGCAGTAAAAACACCAAAAAGCAAGTTGAAAAAAGCGGTTAAAATAATCATTGTGATTGTTTGTGCTTTGTTGGCAGGGCTTATCCTCATTGGCATATTTGCCGGGGATTCCGATGAAAACAAATCTCTTTATCCGAGTTTAGATGAATATGTAGCTGAGTATATTGACTACTACGACGAAGCCGAAAAAGATGACTATGTATTGGTCTGGTATCTTATAGATGAAGAAGACTTACCTGAGCTTGAAAAGTATGAAGAAGGAATAACCGAAGACTATGACTTTGAATCTGTTGACGGAGGCGATGACGATTACTATTTCAGATATACAGGTGAAAAGGAAATCGCTCCGTTGTTTTCAGAAACAAATAATCAGGAATATCACGTAAGAGTCGGCGTTGGTGATGATAAAATTGACGGAAGATCGTTAATTTGTCTTATGTACTCCAAAGATTTTAAAGAAGAAAGCGTAGGCTCCGCTGACAAAGAAAGTTCGGATGACAGCGAAACCAACAGCGACAGTGATGATGAAAAGGCAACTTCAGGCAAAGATGAAGTTTTGGTTGAGCCTTTGAATTTTGATAACGGAAATTCAGGAAAGCAAAGCAAAGATTCCGTAAAATTCCAATCCCTTTTTGATTTTGCATCAGGCGATATGAGTTTTGACAAGGTTAGTCAAAGCGGATATGTTTATAGCCAAAGCTTCAAGGGCGATGAAGAAGATATTGAGCTTATTGATGAATACGCCAAGTTGCTTTGTAAAGATGGTATGAATTTTAAAGAGCGGGATTCTATATTTGAAGATTATCGCGATTTCCATTCATCTTACAATGATCTTAAAATTTATGCTTCATGGTTTCTTGATTATACGGGCACATCATCTGTTAAAGACAGCTGTGAATATGACTCTTTAGGGAAGTCAGGCTCTTGCTCAGTTGAAATTTATTACGCAATGAACAGAACAACCGTTAAGGGTTACATTAAGTGGTCTGCCGACCTTGATTCAACAGACCTTGGCTTCAGAAACGGTGGCAAAACAGAAACAATTGCACCCGGAGGGAAGTCTGCAGGAGCAGGATTAATTAAAACAGCTGACGGAAAATATGAGACTACGGACGGTCGATTTTCAGTCGGGTTCAACGAGGCTATGGCAATAGTCGGCGGTGATTCACAAAAATACAGTGTGGAATTTGTAGATTATGAAACAGCTTCGGATTTAATTAAAATCAAAGATGCCGACGGCAAAAATCAGTTTGTAGTATTTTTGTCATGCGAAGATCCTGTCAAAACGGGAACAGTTTATAATATGACTGATTTAGCGCAGGAATATCAGCATGTTTCGGACAGCGACCCCGGCGGACCGTATAATTATGAAAAGCCCAGAGTATATCAGAGAATCAAAGACAGTTGGTTAACCCCCGGTTTAGAAGACAATTCTGTTTGTCAGGATGCAACATTGAGAATTGTTTATTATAATAAGGATGAGAATGTTGCGGCTTTTTATATTTACACTGATTTAAAAGGTGGTTCAGAGGCTTTCTGCGTGGTTGATTTAAGCAAGGCATTGTCAAGCCAGAACAATAATTCATCCTCGGGCGGTTCAGGTTCAGGCTCATCTTCGTCAGGGTTTGATTCGGATTTTTACACTAAAAAAGATAAAACCTGCAGCTATTGCGGCGGTTCAGGATACGTAACCTGCACCACCTGTGGCGGTAAGGGTTACTACGTAGCCAGAGGATCAACTCCCAATTATGCAGGCTCAATCGGCGGTGGAGGGGCTTATGAAGAGTATAAGCCCTGCACAGGTATACGTTGCGAAGGCGGAAAGAAAAAGTGTCTTCACTGTAATTTCTGATAATTTGAAAAGCCACGGCAAGAAATTCTTGCTGTGGCTTAACTTTTGCTAAAATTCGGGGTTATCAAGGTGACCGTAGTCGTTGATAAACTCTGCTTTGATTTTGCCGTCAGGCATAAATTTGATGCAGGTGAGGCCTGTGTTTTCCTGACAAAAATTAAAATCACTCCTTACAGGAAAGCCCAGTGCTGCACTGATAAGGCAGTTGTTAAACGTTCCGTGAGCAAAAACTATGATTCTTTCGTCACCCTGAAATTGCTCTCGCAGTTTTTTAACGGCAACAACAGCCCTTTGATAAGCGTGGTCAATTGTTTCACCGTTTTCAACTTCATATATTTCAGGAAAAACCTCAATGGGAAGGTTTTGTAAATCTGCTGTTTCTTTTGCTGTTTGCTGTGCTCTTATAAGCGAACTTGCAAAAACACAGTCAAGCTTGAATTTTTTCATTCTTTCGCCCAATCTTTTTGCCTGGTCAAATCCCGTTTCAGTGAGGAGTGGTTCAGGTTTTTGGTCAGGGTCGGTTTCACCATGACGTGCTATGTAAAGTATCATTACAATCACCTCACTGACAGTATATATTTTTTTGTAAACACAGTCAATAAATTATTGATAAAGTTATTTAAGTGTGCTACAATTTTTAAGATATGAAAAATGGAGGTTATGTTATGTTAAAAGTTGGTCTTGTCGGCGTTGGCGGAATCAGCGGCGCTCATATCCCCGCATGGGAAGCTATGGAAGATGCAGAGCTTGTAGCTCTTTGTGATATTCGCCCCGAGAGAATGGAAAAGTATGAATCAAAACGTTGTTATCTTGATTTTGATGAAATGCTTGAAAAAGAAGAGCTCGATATTCTTGATATTTGTCTTCCTACATATCTTCACGCAGATTTTGCAGTTAAGGCAATGGAAAAGGGCATTAATGTTGTAACAGAAAAGCCCATCTCTTTAAAAGAAGAGGATGTTGAAAGAGTATACTCAACAGCCGAAAAAAATAATGTTAAATTTATGGTTGCTCAGGTGCTTCGTTTCTGGCCTGAGTATGAAGTGCTTAAAGAAATTTATGATACTAAAAAATACGGTAAGCTTCTTTCGGGAACAATGCTTCGTCTTGGCGGTTATCCCCGCTGGAGCTGGGATAACTGGATGATGGATGAAAAACGAAGCGGACTTGTGCCATTTGATTTACATATTCACGACCTTGATTTTATGGTTTATGCTTTCGGTAAACCCACAGTGAATCATCAGTTCCGTTCAAAATTACCTAAGCAGGATTTCATCAGCGTTTCATACAATTTCGGAGATTTCTCGGTAAACTGTGAATCATCATGGTATGCAATCCGTTATCCCTTTACTGCAGAGTTCCGTTTCCAGTTTGAAGAAGCAGTTGTAGCTTGGGAAAACGATGAAATGAAAATTTACACCACCGAGCAGGATGACCCTATCAACCTCACAAACAAGCCTGAGGGTGACACAGGTAACATCAATCTTCCCAAAAGTGATGCTTATGCAAATGAGCTTATTTATTTTAAAGATTGCGTTAAAAACAATCAGCCTGTTGAAAAGGTTAAGGCTGATGAGCTTGAATGTGTTTTAAAAATTCTTAACAATTTATAAGGAGAAAAGTTATGGATAAAAAATTAGTTGTTGGAAATATCGGTATGATGTTTGGTATGGCTCACCTTGAGGGTGCTATGGGTTATGATGCAGAAATCGCTTTGATTTGCGACAGCAACCCTGAGACCCTTGCTGCTGCAGGTAAAAAATATAATATTCCTGAAGAAAAATGGTGCACTGATTATCACGACATCATCAATAATAAAGATATAAATGTTGTATCAGTTGCAATCCCTGACCAGCAGCACAAGCAGGTTTGCATTGAACTTCTCAACGCAGGCAAGCACGTTCTTTGCGAAAAGCCCCTTGCTCTCACAAGAGAAGATATTGATGAAATCGTAAGAGCTGCTGAAGCTTCAAACTGCAAATTTATGGTTGGTCAGATCTGCCGTTTTACTCCTTCATTTGAAAAGGCAAAGGAGCTTATTGATAACGGTACACTTGGTGAAATTTATTTTGTTGAGTCTGAATATGCTCACGACTATATGAATATTGTTAAAACAAAATTCGGCGACGGTAACTGGCGAGCAGACCCCAACCGTCACGGTCTCATCGGCGGAGGATGCCACGCGGTTGACCTTCTCCGTTGGCTTGCAGGTGATCCTGAAGAAGTGTTTGCTTACGGCACCCACAAGGCTTTGCTTACTGTTCCTTATGACGATGCAACAGTTGCTATTATGAAATTCCCCAACGGTGTTGCAGGTAAAGTTTTTGTTTCAACAGGCTGTAAGCGTGACTACACAATGCGCACAGTAATTTACGGCACAAAGGGTACACTCATCTGTGACAACACTTCTCCTACAATGCAGCTTTTTGTTGCTGATGAAAACGGTGTTGCACCTGAGAAGCCTGAAATTGTTGAAGTTGAAGTTAACAATCACAACGCAATCAAGGAATTTGCTGTTTTTGCAGATGCAATCATCAACGACAAGCCTGTTCTTACCGATGCGAGAGAGGGAGCAAAAACTGTCGCAGCCTGCCTTGCAATTGTTGAATCTTCTGTTACAGGCAAAATTGTAAAACCCAATTACGAGTTTTAATTAAATATAATTTAATGCACCGACTTTGTTTTAAGCGAAGTCGGTGCATTTTTTGTTGAAAAGTTTTAAAATCCTAAGGGTTATTTTTTATAAAAATACGGACCGCATATTTCCTCATGAGTCTTTGAATAAGTCCACGAAAAATCACTTGCGGTAATCGTTACATCAACAAATTGCTCTAATAATTCTGCTGTGATATTTTCTGCACTTTCTAAACGGTATGCAATATCATCAATATTGCTGATGATTACACAGGCGGTCTTATTTTCTTGATTAAACATGATTTTAGCATTTTCTTCACTTTCGCAATTCAGAATTTCAAAACTAAAAATATGCCAAAGGTAATGGGTATACTTACGAGAGTGTTTTTTGATTTTTTTAATATCGGCATCTGAGGGGGCAAATTTGCTTATCCACTCTTTTTTATATTTTTTTATTTCATCATTGGTTAACGGATGTGCTTTAATATTCAGCTTTTCAAAGAAAAGCATAAACTCTGATTTTGCCTCTGTTAAGATTAAAAGCTGGGCCTTTTTCTGGAGAATTCTTTCTTTAATGATTTTATGTATCTCCCAAAAGTGTGGAGGTTCATACATCATTTCTTCCGGCTTTTCAGGCAATAACCATTTCATATCCTCACACCAAAAACGGATACAAATAAACCCTTCTGGTATGTCATCCGGTATATCATCATTGAATATGGAATCTTCGTATTGAAAATCAAACTGAAAGATGCCGATATAAATGCTTGGGTCAGGACGCAAGTCTATAAAATTATTTTCTGCCAGCTCTTCCGGTGTTGTCAATTCCTCAGGGGGTCGTTCAAGGTATTTTCCGCAGACAAAAAAATAACCGCCACAAGGGAAATTACCTTTTTTATCGGCACCCATATGTTCAATATTGCAACAAGCAGGGTCAATACCGAATGCATTAAAAAATGCCTTTTCTTCTTCGGTTAAGCTTTTGCAATACTCTGCAAAGTTTCTGTTAGCCTGTGTATCATTTATTTTATATGTTTGATAATAATCTTTTGTTTTATCAGTATCAACAGCTATCTTCCAATTGCCGCATTGTATTGTTTTCATTATTTCACCACCATTTTGGGTATGAATCGTTTTATCTATATAATTTCATTAATAATTCCTAAATCCCAGCAAAGTCTGGGCAAAACATATTTATCTCTTATATCCTTTGCTGCCTTAAAAGTCAAAGGTAAAATTTCTTCATCAAGGCCGATTTCAGCCATTGTTTCGGGCAGACCGACCTTGCTGTATAATGCTTGAATTTTATCGGTTGATGGTAATTCTTCCACTATAATATTTTGTATTTTATCCCATTTTTGGGCGATTATTTCAAAACGTTTTTTATGGTTTTCTATACTATATTTTTGCTCTTTTTCTTCAAGAGCAATCATACTCTCTGCACCTTTTCCGAGAAATTCTTTTAAAGTTTTGCTCCAGGTGTAAAAATCAAAATTTTCCACATATTTAAATGCCTTTTCTCTTTCCGGAGTAATTTTTTTAATTTTATCATAGAGTTTAATCGCTATTAATGTTCCTACCGCACATTGAATGCCGTGGATTTCAACAGGTGTGCCAAACTCAGCCTCACGCATATCCCATATATGCGACAGATAGTGTTCAATTCCCGAAGCGGGGCGAGAGATTCCGGCAAATTTCATTGCAGCACCACATAAAACCAAGCCCTCAAAAACGGCTTCTACCGCCCGCTTGTCTTTGTTTATGAGTCCTTCTGCATTGTCTACACACTTTTGTAAAGATTCCCTTACAAGTGACGCAATGTCTTCACAGTAATATTCACCGTTTATTACGTTTGATATACGCCATTCGCAAATTGACACATATTTTGCCACCATATCGCCAAGACCCGAAATCATCATTTTGGCAGGTGCTTTGCAAAGTATATCGGTGTCTCCTATAATCACGTCAGCACACTTGCTGTTAAGCGTAATTTTCAGTCCTTCCATAGTCATTGATGAGGTTGCAGATGCATAACCGTCCATAGATGGAGCTGTTCCTACAATAATATAAGGTTTATTTGAAATGTTTGCGATGATTTTACTTATGTCATTAATAACACCGGAGCCTACACCGATTATCGCATCGCAGGCAGGCACAAAGTTCATTGCCGCAAGACCTACATTTGTTTCATTCGGTTCAAGAAGTTTTTTGTTGAATATATATCTTTCTGCTTTCAATCCTTTTTTATTAAGTAAATTAAAAACAGTTTTTCCTGCTACGTCATATGTATTGCAGTCCGCTAAAATGAATGGCTTTTTACAATTCAAAGATTCTAAAATTTCAGGCAATTTATGTACTGCATTTTCACCTATGATTATTTTTGAAGTGAACGTATGCTGTTTGCCGCAGGCACAACCCTCAGCTTTTAAGTTGTATTCCAAAAAAGACACCCCATTTGATAAACTTTTCAATGTATATAATACAGTAAAGGTCTCAAATATTCAATATACTACAATAAACTTAGCCATATAATGATTACTGAATCAACCAGATAAAATATTTCAGTGGTTTGATTCTGATTTGAAATTCTAGTAATATTCTGCCATGGCGAAAATCTTCGCTATTCATTATTACTTTTTATTTCCCCAAATTCTGAACGCAAATTTAGTGAAGAGTGAAAAAGTAAAAATCCTGAACGCTTTCGCATTCAGGATTTTGGTATAAATGATTATAACGGATTACCTAAAACATATTTTTTACGGCACCATCATACACATTCTTTTCACACCAAAAGCACCTCTTCATAGTATAAATGAGGAGATGAAATAATGTCAAATATTATTGAAGATTTCTATTATGGCAACATTGAGCCGCAAGAGGTCAATTCCGAATTAACGCCTAAACTCAAGAAGAAACTGAGTAATTTTGCAGAGAAAGAAGAACATCTTACTGCAAGGCTGACCGGTGAAGATAAGGAACTGTTTCAAAACTACGTAAGTGCTTATATTGAGTTTTCAACAACAAGTAACGCTGACAGCTTTATATCAGGCTTTAGACTCGGAGCAAGATTTACATATGAAACTTTTGTGGAAAAATAGTAATTTCGGTAGCGGCTACCGAAAATAAAATCCGCACATTCGACTAACCTCCCGTTATAAGGTAAAATGAAATTACCAAGTAACAGGAGGTTTTGTTATGGAAAGAAAAACTAAAATAAAATTCACGGATTTTGAGTGTAACTTACTTATCAACGGCATGAATGAGTTCAGAAATATACTTTTAGCTGAGGATTTACCCACAGAGGATGTTGATGAGCTGTTGTTGAAAATCATTGATAAAAGTGAGCATTAAGGAGGCGGAAATTATGAAATCATCATTTGAACAGAACGGCGGTACATACAGACAGGTCGGAGATTTCAAAATCCCGAATTTAACACTCTCACCCGAAGAAGCAAATATCAACCTCGGCAAGTGGGGTATGTTACATAAAGACTATCTTCTGAAGCACAAAAAGGTGCTGTTTACAACACTACTTACACAAGGAAAACTATATCAGCACTGTGCTGAAATTGAAAATCAGGCACGAGATATGTTTGATACTTTAGTTGAGCAAATGAAAGAGTCTGATGGTGTAACCGAACAACTTAAAGGAAAAAATCAAATGGAGTGGGTACGCAAAATAAATAATATTCAATCTCGAGCAAGAGAGATTGTGTGTAGCAATATCATTTATATTTGATGTTAAGCGGCAAGAAAAGACTTGCCGCTTATTGGTTTTTAATACCATTTTTATCAATTAAAATCTTGACATTTTTTTGAAAATAATTATAATATTATATGGTTAGCAGCGGCTAACTATATATTTTACACTGTTAGTTAGCTGTGGCTAACAATATTTTTCACAAGTGAAGTTAGCTATTGCTAACTCTTTTTTGTTGAAGAATAAGTTAGTCAAAACTAACAATCGGAGGTTTTTACATGAAAAAAGTTTTATCCATTGTTATCGCTCTTTTTATTCTTATGTCTGTGTCAATTTGTGCGTCTGCAGCCGAATTTTCCAACGGAACTTATGAAGTACCCGTAGTTCTTATGCATAAGGAAGATGAAAAGGAATCTTTTGGAAATAAATATGTTGCTCAAACAGCTTTACTTGAAGTTAAAAGTGGCAAAAAGACGATTACCATTCCGTTAACAACAGACATGAAGGGTATCGAGTTTTCTTATTACACAAATGGTTCGCTTACAGGCAATGTAAACAAAGGAAAATCTGTAAGCAATGTGACTGTAGCGGGCAAAAATTATAAACAAGGCTTTGAAATCCCCATTATGGCTGACGGAGATATCGGTCTTCAGTTCAGTGTACCGGTTATGCCTATGTCACCTTCGGCAAGACTCAGAATTGATTATGGTAAGGCTGTTTTAATTACATCAGACGAAATAACAACTGATACATCTCAAATCGAAACGACAACACAGATTCCTGCAACAGAGTTATTAACTCAGGTGCCTGAAACAACGACTGAAGTTGAAACAACTGAAGCAACAACACATGCTGTTGAACAATCTGCTACAGTACAAGAGGAAACAACTGTGTATGTTAATGAAATACCGGATGACAAATCAGACGAAGAAAAAAACGAGGCAATTTCATCAGTTTTTTTTGCATTATTCTCATCAGTAGTTATTACTTACATAATTCCTGTTCTGCTTATTGTTATTATTTTTATTGTTGGTGCAGTTACCATAAAGAGATTTGTTAAATCAAAGAAGCAGAAGGAGAAGAACAACAATGATGATAAATAAACGCCTGATTTCTCAGGTAAGCGAAAGCAAAAAATACGTAACAGGAAATGTCATATTTCAGTGGGTTGGGCTTGCTTCAAACATCACAATGATGGCAAGCATAACAAAACTTTTAAGTGATGTTTTCGAAAACAATGTTACAAAAGAAAATGTGACTGCTGCTCTTGTTGCAACAGTGACTGCTCTTATTGTGAGATTTATCTGTGCCATCGGCTCAAGCAGAATGGGTTATCTTTCCTCTAAATCGGTAAAGCTTAAGCTTCGTGAAATGATATACTCAAAGCTTCTTAAAATCGGTGCGTCTTACAATGAAAAGGTGCAGACCTCAGAGGTAATTCAGGTTGCAGTTGAGGGTGTTGACCAGCTTGAAACATATTTCGGAGCTTATCTGCCTCAGTTCTTCTATGCAATGCTTGCTCCTTTGACATTATTCGTTGTGATGAGCTTTATAAGCTCTCCCTGTGCAATAGTTCTTCTTGTCTGTGTACCGCTTATACCTGTAACTATTGTAGCAATTCAGCGTTGGGCAAAAAAGCTTCTTTCAAAGTATTGGGGACAGTATACTGCCCTCGGTGATACCTTTCTTGAAAATCTTCAGGGACTTACAACCTTGAAAATTTATTCTGCTGACGAGTATAAAAACAAGCAGATGAATGAGCAGGCTGAAAAGTTCAGAAAAATCACAATGAAGGTTCTGACAATGCAGCTTAATTCCATCACTATTATGGATTTGATTGCTTATGCAGGTGCGGCTCTTGGCATTATTATTTCCGTAAGTCAGTTCAGAAACGGAAATATCAGCCTTTGGGGATGTCTTCTTATTATTCTTCTTTCGGCTGATTTCTTTATCCCTATGAGACAGCTCGGCTCATTTTTCCATATTGCTATGAACGGTATGGCGGCGAGTGATAAGATTTTTCGTCTTATCGACCTTGAAGAAAGTGAAGCTCCCTCAGAGGAAATTCCTCTTGTCAGCAAGGATATTGCAATCAACAATCTGACCTTCTCTTATACCGAAGACAGAGAAATACTTCACGGCATTTCCATGAGATTTCCCGAAAAAAGCTTTACTGCCATTGTTGGTGAAAGCGGATGCGGTAAATCAACAGTTGCTTCAATTCTTATGGGCAGAAACAAAAATTACGGCGGAAGTGTAACTCTCGGTTATGTTGAGCTTTCTGACATCAGCGAAGAAGCCTTGATGAAAAATATAACCTACATCGGTCACAACAGCTACCTTTTTAAGGGTACCGTAAGGGATAATCTTCTTATAGGTAACCCCTTGGCAAGTGATGAAGAGCTTTGGAATGTACTCGAAAAGGTTAAGCTTTCAGCCTTCCTTAAAAGCGAAAACGGTCTAGATACCAAGCTTAAAGAAAAAGGCAGCAACTTCTCAGGCGGTCAGTGTCAGAGACTCGCTCTCGCCCGTGCAATACTTCACTCGTCGCCTATATACATCTTCGACGAAGCTACTTCAAACATCGATGTTGAGAGTGAAAATGATATTATGGAGCTTATCCATAATCTTGCAAAAAACAAGACGGTAATCCTCATTTCCCACCGTCTTGCAAATGTAAAAAATGCCGATAACATTTATGTTCTTGATAAAGGCACAGTAAGTGAAAACGGTACTCACAGTGAGCTTTTGGAAAAGCAGTCACATTATCATAAGCTGTGGACTACACAGCAGAAGCTTGAAAACTATACAGGAAAGGAGAAGGCATAATGAAAAGAAGCGGATTTAATATTATGACAAGACTTATAGGTCTTGTAAAACCTCTTGCTCTGTATATGATTCTTGCAATAATTATGGGACTTATCGGCCACCTTTGTGCAAGCTTTATTACCATTTTCGGTGCTGTTGCAGTAACCAAAGCCCTTGGCTCTGACATCGCCCTTTCCTTTGGTGTGATTACTCTTTGTCTTATAGTTTTTGCCGTTGTAAGAGGCTTGCTGAGATACGCAGAGCAGTCCTGCAACCACTTTATTGCGTTTAAACTTCTTGCTCTCATAAGAGATAGGGTTTTCTTCGCATTGAGAAGACTTTGCCCGGCAAAATTAGAGGGCAGAGACAAAGGCGACTTGATTTCTGTTATTACTTCAGATATAGAGCTGCTTGAAGTGTTTTACGCTCACACAATTTCACCTATTGCTATTGCAGTGTTGTTTACTCTTTGCATCTGCGGCTTTCTTTTCTTTTATAGTCCCGTATTTGCTCTCATAGCTCTCCTGGCACACTTTACTGTCGGTGTTATCATTCCTTTGTTTATATCAAAAATGAGTGGTGATGACGGACAGAAATTTCGAGATAAGTCAGGCAACATCAGTTCATTTATTCTTGACTCTTTAAGAGGTCTTAACGAGATTATACAGTACGGTGTCGGTAAAAGCAGACTTAAGAAAATGACAGAGCTTACCAAAGATGTTTCGGTGGATGAAGAGCGAATGAAAAAGGTTACCGGCAGAAATATTGCACTGACTAATTCCGTCATTCTTATTTTTGACCTTACAATGCTTTTCACGGCAGTGTACCTTTACACAAAAGGCAATGTGGATTTTAAGGGTGTACTCATCAGCACCGTAACTCTCATCAGCTCCTTTGGTCCTGCAGTTGCTCTTGCAAATCTCGGCAGTACCCTTCAGAACACCTTTGCAGCAGGCAACCGTGTCCTTGATATTCTTGATGAAGAGCCTGTAACAGAGGAAATTACAGATAAAAACAATGTAACCTTCAGCGGTGCAAAAGCAGAAAATGTCAGTTTCTCTTATGGCAATGAACAGATACTTTCCAATCTTTCTTTAGAGATACCGAAAGACAAAATCATAGGCATTGTCGGCAGAAGCGGCAGCGGTAAATCAACACTTTTAAAGCTATTTATGCGTTTCTGGGCAGTGCAGAAGGGTGAAGTGAAAATATCCGATGAAAACATCGACAGCATTAACACGAAGAATCTGCGTGAAATTGAAAGCTTCGTTACTCAGGAAACTCATCTTTTCAAAGACAGCATAAAGAACAACATTAAAATAGCAAAGCTTACTGCAACCGATGAAGAAATTGTTACTGCCTGCAAGAAAGCATCTCTTCACGATTTTATTGAGAGTCTGCCCGACGGTTATGATACTGATGTGGGTGAACTCGGCGATACACTTTCCGGTGGCGAAAAACAGAGAATCGGTCTTGCAAGAGCATTTCTTCACGATGCACCTTTTATGCTTCTTGACGAGCCGACAAGTAATCTCGACTCACTTAACGAAGCAGTTATTCTCAAATCTCTTAAGGAAGAAAGCAAAAACAAAACTACTGTTCTCGTTTCTCACAGAGAGTCAACAATGAGAATTGCCGATAAAGTTTACTGTGTTGAGCACGGGAGGATGAGCTGATGAAAACGGCAGAGTCCAAAAGAGAGAAAGAAAAGCGTATTGTCGGCGAAATGATTAAGCTTTACTGTAAAAAGCAGCATAAAGTAAAAAAAGGTCTTTGTCCTGAATGTCAGGCTCTTAAAGAATACGCTGAGCTGAGAAGTGACAAATGTCCATTTATGGAAAGCAAAACCTTCTGTTCAAACTGCAAGGTACACTGTTACAAAAAAGAAATGCGTGAGAAAATCCGTCAGGTAATGCGTTTTTCAGGGCCGAGAATGATATTCCATCATCCGGTAATGGCAATAAATCATCTTATGCAAAGTAAAAAAGAAAAAAGAAAGATGGAGGCAGAATTATGAGTCCCAAGAAAATATTCTTTATAGTTTTAGGTTGTATTGGTGTCGGTTTAGGTGCAGTTGGTGCAGTAGTACCCATGATACCTGCATTCCCGTTTTTGCTTCTTGCAGCATACAGCTTTGCCAAGAGCTCGGAAAAGCTTCACACCTGGTTTATAAATACAAAGCTCTATAAAAACAACCTTGAATCCTATGTTAAAGGTCAGGGTATGACATGGAAAACAAAAATCAGAATTATGATAACCGTCACACTCCTTATGAGTTTCGGTTTCTTTATGATGTTCAGAAAAGACCTTTACATTCCCTGTGCAATTCTTGGCGGCGTTTGGCTGTTCCATATTCTTTATTTCTGTTTTGGAGTTAAGAAGTATGAGCCTATAGAAGAAAAAACAGCAACAAAAGCGAATGATTAATCAGAAAACAGCTCTATGGTGTCGGTGAAAACCGACACCATATCATTTTTTTAGCCAACACGAACTTTTATTTTCAAAATGGAGTCTGTTCCTGAATGAGAGAAACAGAATCAGTTATAACGAGCTTTGCAGAAGATGTGTCAACAACTGCAAGCAGAGTTTCAGGGCTGTGGTTATATCCTGCAAGGATTTTTTATCACAAAATTAAAAAAGGAAGTGAAAAAATGCTTTAGAAACTTTTTAAAACTCAAAATCAAAACAAAAAAATTTCAAAGAAAGGAAAAATGAATTTAATGTCAAACGAAAAAATTGAATATTTAAATCTTGAAATGCTTCATCCCTTTGAAAACAATCCGTTTCAGAGTGTTGATGAAAGTGAATACGATGAGCTTCGTGACAGCGTTATGGAGTTCGGAATTATCACACCACTTATTGTCAATAAGTCTGATAACGGTTATGAAATCATCTCCGGTCACAGGCGATGGCAGATTGCAAAAGAACTAAATCTTGATGTTGTTCCCGTTTATGTAAGAGAGTTTTCAAAAGAAGAAGCGGTAATAAATTTTGTTGACTATAACCTCAGCCGAGAAAAAATCTTGCCGAGTGAGAAAGCCCGTGCGTATAAAATGAAACACGATCATGGTTCATTATTTATAATTTTATACAATATGTAAACAAATTCTTTATTCAAACAAGTAATGGAAGAATCTACATTTGTTTGTATATCCTTTAATAAACCCGATGAATCGTACTCATTGTAATAAGTGTAATTACAATAACTTTTAAGCAAACCAATCACTCCCACTCAAAATTCATGTATAAGCTAAGTATACCTATTTACACCAAAAAATCAAGCAAAACAAATAAATCCCCATGCAGTTAATTCTACATGAGGATTTAATCTTTTTATTCGTTTAATAAGACAAAGAATCCGAACGTCTTACCAATCGGTAAAATGTTCGGATTATCCTTTGCTGGTGGGAGAGGGTGGATTCGAACCACCGAAGTCACTGACGACAGATTTACAGTCTGTTCCCTTTGGCCGCTCGGGAACTCTCCCTTATTAAATTAAAAGCGTTATGGAGCTGGTGGACGGACTCGAACCCCCGACCTGCTGATTACAAATCAGCTGCTCTACCAACTGAGCTACACCAGCGAACTCAACGCTCAATTACTTTATCATAAACCGAGCGTTTTGTCAACACTTTTTTAAAATTTTTTTAATTTTTTTTGAAATTAATTTTTATTAGCTTCTCCGGACTTCCAAAGATGAACAATACCTTCATCATTAAGGCGTTTGAGCATAATTAAAATAATAGGAAGAAGGAATATGCCGATGAAACCGAAAAGCTGTGTGCCGAGATACATTGCCGCTATTGTAAGAACGGGAGGCAGTCCCAATCTGACAGCAACAAGCTTTGGTTCAATAACCTGTCGGATAACAAGAATAATTGCGTAAATCACAACAAGTCCGATAGCAAGGGGGTAATTGCCCGTGATGAGGCTGTAAAAAGCCCAGGGTATCATAATTGTGCCTGTGCCTAAAACGGGAACAATATCAACTACACAGGTTATAGCCGAGAGGATAAAAATGTAACCGCTGTCATAAATTCCGACAAGTTTAAGGATGTTAAGTCCGACAAACACTTCGGTAAAAGTTATGAGCATAATAGTGCCGTAAGCTTTTATAAGTTGCTTAAGAGTGGTAAGAAGTATTGCCTTGCTTTTTGAAAGGGCGAAGCGTTTTTTCTCCGGCAACTGATTTTTAACAAAGCCCACAAGACGGTCATAATCTGATGCCATAAAGCAAGAGGCTATTACTGACACAACAATTGCGATAAGCACAGAAGGAATTTCTTTAACAACTCCCCAGATTCCGCCGCCGATTGGTGCCAGAATAGAGGAAAAGCTGATTTCGGTATCCGCAGCGGATTCAACAAGAATACCGGCTGCTTCGGTTGCTGTCAGTTCTTTGAAATTGTTGAGGCCTGAGATAACCGATGCACTGAGCTTTTGTTCTATAGAGTCGGGCAAAATCGCAATCACACTGAGCACCCAGGTTTCAATATTTTCAATAAGAGTCGGGAAGTCATTGATTTTTTGAGTTATAAATGCTACAAAGTCTTTTGCTGTTGAAACAATCTGTGCACCTGCGAGAGATACAAAAGCTGCAAAAATCAAAAGCAAAGTTATAACAAGAACGGTGGATATTACGCCCTTGCCCTTTTTTAGCTTTTTATAGCAAGCATTGGTTGGTCTTTGGACTATCATTGCAACAAAAAAAGCAAAAATGAATGGGAAGACCAAACCAAAGCAATATTTTAAAAACAGAAAAGCAATGCCGATAATTAAAGCAAAATAAAGGATGTTGATTATTCTGCCGAATCTTTTTTCAACGGTGGGGGTCATGATTACTTTGCTCCTTAAAACTATTTTTGTGTATACACTTTATCAAGCTGCTTGACGGTGTAGGATATATCAAACTTCATCAGTTTGTTTTTATCAACAGTCAAGGGCTGATTTCTGTTAATGGTTTCGTTAATTATTTTGGCCCATTGCTTTGCCCCTGAATCAAGAGGGATAAAATGGCATGCACCGAGATCAACCTCTTTTGTGACAACGGATGATACAAAACATTCAAGCCCGGCAGCCTGAGCTTCAACCAAAGAAACCGGAAGACCTTCAAAAAGTGAAGGCATTAAAAAATATGAACAGCTATGAAGAATCTGCGGAATATCTGTTCTTACGCCCATCAGGTTAAAAAATTCAGACAGACCTTTTTCTTTTATTGTTTCAGCAATCAGATTTTTCATCTCACCATCTCCGACCCAATTGAACACAAAATCCTGACGCAGGAGAGAGAGCTCTTTTATTATGTCAATTATAAACAATGGGTTTTTGGGTGAAGAAAGTCTGCCTACGGTAACAAGATTGATATATCTTGACGATGCGGCAGTTTCTTCTTTAAAAAATCTTGAAACATCAATTCCGTTACTTATTTTTATAGCTTTATTGCTTTTTGTGGAATACATATATTTATTTGCGGCATCTGAACAGCCAAGCAAATGCGTTGAGTTTTTGAGAATAAGACTTCTCATAATAAATCGGTAAACTTTTTGTATTGTTGCAAAAAGTAAATCTCCGTGATTGTCTGCAGAAAAAGTTGAAGAAGAAGTATGCGCATGACAAATTCTTTTTTTGATGCCGGCTTTTCTTGCTGCTCTGAGAACAATTCCGTTAAGCAGATCCATATTTGCATGTACTATGTCAAAATTACCTGCCCTGAAAATATTTTCAAGAGAGCGTATATATTCTACCTTTTTTTTGATAGTGTCAAGGTCACATATTTTTATAATATCAGCACCAAGTTTTCTTACGGTTTCTTCGTGAAGGGGAATGGTATCTTTATCAATTGCCACAACAAATGTGACATCGTATTTGCTCATGTCGATGTGGTTTACGATGTTGACAAGCAATGATTCTATTCCGTTGGAAGAAAGCCCGTGGGTAACATAGGCAAGCTTGATTTTAGGCATACACATTTCTCCGTATGATTTATTTTGTCACGATTCCTGTTGCATATTGTAAAATTAAGAGTGCATCTGAAGCATTGATTTTGCTGTCTCTATTTACATCTGCCTGCTCTTTTTGTTTGCTTGAAAGAGAAACAACGCCTGTTGATGACTGCAAAACCAACAATGCGTCACTGGAGTTGATTTTGCTGTCACTGTTAACATCACCGTAAGTGTTGCTTTTGCCGCCTACAACGAAGTTTAGTTTTGCTTCGCTCAGGTCGATGGTCTGATCTTTTGAGTGAGGAATATTCTGGCTGAGGGTGTTGCCTTTGTCTGCATAGTTTGAAAGCATAAATCTTCCACTTGGGTTGTCATCAGACGTTACTGTTTCAACGGGGATATAAATTGAGCCTTTGTCACCGGCTTTGGCATCTGCCTTTACATAAACCGGGAAGGTTACAAGATCATCGTTAATGCTTGACTGAACGGTTGTTGTTACATTCGGATTTGGATACATGATTACAGAATAAAAGCCGTAAGCAGCTCTTTGTGATTCTGACCAGTTTTCAGGGTAGGTAATATTTATTGCCTCGGTCACCATTTTTGAAAAAGGAGCACCTGTTCTAGCGCATACGCCTGAATATTTCCCTTCAGTGTCCCAGATGTAGCATCCGTTATTCTGATCGGTAGATTTAAAAATGTTTGTTGTGTAAAAAACGTATGCCTGAAGGTCACCTGCATAATATTTTGAGCCGGTTTCAAGGTGCATAGTTACCCATACAACCTGACCGGGATAAACGGTTATTGTTTTGCCGTCGGTTGAATTGTAGACTGTTTTGTCAGTTGTGTTAAGGTAATCTTTTTTGTCCTGAGCCTGTCCGCTTGAAGAAGCGTTAAGCACGCTTGCACTGAATGTGAACTTTGCGGTGTTTGAATTAACTGCAGCAAATGCGTTTACTGCACAAAGGGAAAAAAGCATTGAAATAACAAGTAAAACAGAAATAATTTTTTTCATAATAAAACCTCCGTTAAGCCTCTTTTGGCTTTTTCATTGTAAGGCCGATTCTGCCTTTTTTAACATCGACTGAGATAACCCATACGGTTACAATCTGACCGACTTTAAGTGCCTCTGACGGGTGTTTGATATATTTGTCGGTAATTTGTGAAATGTGGACAAGCCCGTCCTGATGAACACCAATATCTACAAATGCACCGAAGTCGATAACATTTCTGACTGTTCCCTGAAGCTCCATACCAACCGTCAGATCAGACATATCCATAACATCTGAGCGAAGCATGGGTGGCGGCAACTCGTCACGAGGGTCACGACCGGGCTGTGAAAGCTCTTTGATAATATCGTGAAGGGTGGGAACACCTATATCAAGCTCTTTTGCAAGGGCTTCTTCACCGATTTTTTCAACGGCAGATTTCAGCTCATCTGATTTGCCTGCAGCAATGTCCTTTGCTGAAATTGAGCAAACCTCAAGGAGTTTTTTAGCAGCGTCATAGCTTTCAGGATGAACACCTGTGTTGTCAAGTACGTTTTTGCTTTCGGGCACACGCATAAAGCCTGCACACTGTTCAAAAGCTTTTGCTCCGAGCTTGGAGACTTTTTTGAGCTGTGAACGAGAGGTGAAGGCACCGTTTTCTTCTCTGTAAGCAACAATGTTTTTGGCAACGGTTGAATTAATACCTGCAACCCTTGAAAGAAGGGACGGGGAAGCAGTGTTAAGGTCAACACCAACGCTGTTAACTGCATCTTCAACAACACCATCAAGTGCACTTTCAAGCTCTTTCTTTGGCATATCGTGCTGATACTGACCGACACCGATAGCTTTTGGGTCAATTTTAACAAGCTCTGCCAACGGGTCCTGCAAACGCCTTGCAATTGAAACGGCACTTCTTAATGATACGTCAAACTGAGGAAATTCTTCCGCTGCCAGCTTGGATGCTGAATAAACAGAAGCACCGGCTTCGCTAACTACCATATAGCCTGCACCGGATGACATTTCTTTAAGAAGCTCTGCTGTGAAAATTTCAGTTTCTTTTGAGGCTGTACCGTTGCCGATGGCGATAATCTCAACACCGTGTTTTAAAATAAGTGACTTAATAAGGCTTTTTGCTTCAAGCTGTTTTGCCTGAGAATGGGTGATATAAGCCACGTCTGTGTCAAGAACCCTTCCTGTAGGGTCAACCACAGCAACCTTGCAGCCGGTTCTGTATCCGGGGTCAAGGCCGAGAGCAACCTTGCCTTTAACAGGTGGCTGAAGCAAAAGCTCACGAAGGTTTTGCGAAAACACCTTAATGGCATCTCCGGCTGCTTTTTCTGTGAGCATTGAGCGTATTTCTCTTTCAACTGAGGGATAAATCAACCTGTCATATGCATCAATTCCTGCTGCACGTACGGTATCTCGGCAAGGAGAATCATTCTCGGCAAGGGTTTCGCTTATAATAACGTTTGAAGCTTTTACAGGGTCAAGAGTAACACTGACTTTTAAGAACCCTTCTCTTTCTCCACGGTCAACTGCAAGCACTCTGTGCCCTGCAATTTTGTTAACAGGCTGAGAAAAGTCATAATATTGAGTATAAACACTTTCTGCTTCGGGGTCGCTTGCTTTTGAAATAACTTCACCTGAAACGGTAAAAAGATTTCTCAATCTGCGGCGGATATTTGCATTGTCTGAAATATCTTCTGCAATAATATCCATTGCTCCCTGAAGAGCATCTTCTGCTGTTTCAACACCTTTTTCAGGGTCAATATAGTCTTGTGCCATTTCTTCGGGCGAAGGGGAATTAACTTCCTGAAGATAAATTGCAGCAGCAAGTGGTTCAAGCCCCTTTTCACGGGCAACAGATGCCCTTGTTTTTCTTTTGGGCTTGAACGGTCTGTAAATATCTTCAATTTCTGCAAGGGTCTGTGCGTTTTCAAGCGCAGCGGCAATTTCATCGGTCATTTTTTCCTGACTTTCAATGGATGAAAAAACCTCTTCCTTGCGTTTTTCAAGGTTTCTCAGATATTCCAGCCTGTCAGCAATTTCACGTAAGGTCTGGTCATCAAGTGTGCCGTGAGCCTCTTTACGGTAACGGGCAATAAAGGGGATGGTGTTACCGTCGTCGATAAGGCTGACGGTGTTTTCAACCTGCCAGGATTGAATTTTAAATTCTTCTGTTAATTTTCTGATTATATCCATATTGTTTTAGATACCTTTCTTACTGAGCATTGATTGCCTCTTTGGTAAAAAGAAGTGAGCAGGGGATTGAGCTGTCAATAAAAAATACCTGGAAGAAAACATTATCTTTCCCTGAGTTTTCGCTCCACAGCTTATAGCTTTCTTTGAGTGAGCCTGTTCTGTTAAATTCGTTTACAAAGTCGCGGATTTCTTTTGCTTCGGAAAGCTCTTTGTATTTCATCAAATTAAATTTGGGGCAGTCACCGTCAACTGTTGCAGCAAAAAAATCGCTGACCCCTTCAACGGTGTATCCGCTTACCGAATCATAATAACTGCCGTAGCATACGTTGATTTTTTTGATATTTTCAAGTTTTATTTCAGGAATTTCAAATGTTTGCTTTGAATAAGCTGTGCGTTGATACTGGGATTTTTCCGTCGCAGTTTTTTCACAGATGATATTGCCGGAATTTCTGTAATAATATCTCGTTTTAACTTCACCGAAAACAGGTGCATATTTTGACGGATAAATTTCTTTTATTCCCAGCTGGTCATTAAGAAGAAGAACGCAGTCTTTAATGCTGTCGTTATCAGATATCACAAAATTGCCTGTTTTAAATTCGTAGTTTCTGAATGTCAGGGTGTCGTTACCTTTGTGTTCAACTGTTGTGTCATCATCACCGATGGGGTACGGTTCAAGCTGAGAATATACACCTGCAACACCACCCACTATCAGGGCAAGGGCAACAAAACCTGCCAGAAGCATAAAAGTAAGTTTTTTGTTTTTCATAAGCTACCTCGTTTTCAATTGTCTTATATCTGTGCCGTCAAATTGAAGGATTGTGTATTCACTCAATATCCTTGAAGAAATCCTTTGAGTATAAACCGATTCAAGCTGCTCCATTGTGAGGTTGGTGCTGATAACGGTCGGCTTTGAAGCAAGCAGCCTTGAATTGATGATGTTATATATTGCAGAAACGGTGAATTGGGTGCTGAATTCCGTTCCGAGGTCATCAAGAATAAGAAGGTCACATTCAATAAGATTTTTTTCTGTATCAGAAGTATCGCTTCTGCCGAATTTTTCGCTTTCCAGCTTATTGAGAATGTTTTGAGTTGAGGCATAAATCACACCGAATCCGCGACGGATAACCTGACCTGCAATTGCAAGGGAAAGGTGAGTTTTGCCAAGTCCTGTTTCACCAAGCATCAGAATGCTCTGTGAACGTGAGCTGAAATCTTCAGCGTAATTTTTGCAAAAGCTGAAAACCGCAGACATTCTTTTGTGCGGAGTGATGTCACTGCCGAAATCGGGATAAAATGAAAGGTCAAAGTTTTCAAAGCTGCATTTGTCAACAGGGAACTGACTGCAAAGCTTTTTATATGCGATGTTTTTAAGAAGCACCTTATGGCACGAGCACATAAAGCCGTCTTTGAATCCCTTATCATTACACTTTGAGCAAAAATATTTAACCTTAAGATAATCTTCGGGATAACCGTTTTCTTTAAGAAGCTCGGCCCGTCTTTTCTGAGCATCAAGGTTGGTGGTTTCAAGGAATTTTATAAAATCCTGTGAATCGTCACCCATGCCGAGTGCTTTGATAACGCTAAGACCCGCATTTGCCATTTCCTGCTCAATTTTAACAAGCTCGGGGCATTTGAGTGCAACCTCGTCACGGTGAGTCTTTTGGATTTTTTCAGCTTCATTGCGGCGGCGGTCAAGCTCACGGCGAGCCTGTTCATATTCTGAAGGGGAGTATTTCATTTCTATTCTCCTTTGTTATAAACGGGGAGCTTGTCTGCCCTTCGTTTAAATTCATCCATATCATAAGAGGTGCCCTGAAGGGCATTGGATTTTTTGCCGGTGATTGGCTTCTTGGGCTGTTTCTCTTTTTGAGTGTCCTCGGGAGTTTTGAAGCCTTTCTGATACCAGTCTTTGAGTATGGCATCCATATATTTAAAGCTGATTCTTGCACAGTTGTTTACCATGATTTCATAAGCTGAATAAATCATCTCCATAGAGAATTTATATTCATTAACCCATGTTAAAAGATACTGTGACTGAACCGACGTGGGCTTTGGGTTTTGCAACCCTGTCATTCGGGAGAACTGACCCCAAAGGGAATCCACTGTATTAAGCCTTGAAATAACGGCATCAGCTTTTTCAATGGAATCAATTTCCTTTTCGCCCCAGGATTTTGCCATTTTTCTCATATATGAATATGAAGTTTTGCCGTTATTTACGCAATAGTCGGCAAGCATTAAAATCACTTCAGCGGGCAGACCGTAATCATCGTGCATCATAAGTAGTGAATACTGACCATCGTAGCCGAGAGTTCTGCCGAGAATCTGCTGAACCTCGTTAAACAGCTGTTCAAGCTGAGGGTCTTCTTTGCAACGGATAGCAATCTGCTCATAGCTGGGCTTTGTTTCGGGGATAACGGGAAGCTCTTTCTTTGGCTTATCCGCAACGGGAGGCGGAGAAGTTACGGCAGGTGCAATTTCAGAGTTGAGTACACCGACCGATGCCCAGTATCTCAACGCTTCTTCAACGGCAGATACAGGCTTGCCTATATTTTTTGAAATTGTATTTGCATCTATGTCGGAACTTACATTTCTGAAAATCCACACAACAGCTTTGATTTGAGTTTCGTTTGCCATTTTAAGATATTTATCGCTTATATCTGCAGGCAAGCCAAACATATTGCCCCAAACACCGGGGTTGATTGAATAACTCATCAGATAACACTTTTCCTTTTACATAACTATACAAATATAATTATACAGTAAAATTATAAAAAAGGAAATGTTTTTTTGAAATTCTAACGAAAAAATAAAAACCCACAATCTGTTGTGCAGAAAGGGGCAGCCAAATACAATTCTTTTGTCAAAATGTAAAAAACAAGTTGTAATACAGAAAAAATGTGCTAAAATAATAGGGTAAAAGGAGGTTTGCTTATGGATACTACTGCAATTTTTAAAGTAAGCTACGGATTATATATTCTCACTGCTAAAGAAGGTGACTTTGATAACGGTTGTATTATCAACACATTTTCTCAGCAGACAAGCAACCCTATGACGGTAAGCATCACCGTTAATAAAATGAACAAAACCTGCGAAATGATTCAGAACACAGGCAAGTTTAATGTTTCGGTAATTTCAGAGAATGCACCGTTTTCAATTTTTGAGCATTTCGGTTTTCATTCAGGCAGAGAGTATAATAAATTTGCCGATTTCCCCAACAGTGACAGGGCACAGAACGGAATTTATTATATCCCAGGCTACACCAATGCCTATTTTGGATGTGAAGTTACAGAAACCGTTGATATGGGCAGCCATATTATGTTTATTGCGAAGCTAACCGAAGCAGAAAATCTTACCGACTTTGCAAGTATGACTTATGCTTATTATCACGCAAATGTCAAGCCGAAGCCACAACCTGCGCAGAAGCAGGGTTATCGTTGCAAAATCTGCGGATATTTTTATGAAGGTGAAACCTTACCCGAGGATTTTGTATGCCCCCTTTGTAAACACGGTGCAGAAGATTTTGAAAAAGTTTGATAAACCAAAACGCAGGAGCCGAAACTCCTGCGTTTTATTGTTATTAAATTAATACCAGATCCAACCGAAAAGGACAATAACAATAATCCACTGCCACCAGCTGTATTTAACCTCAATTTCGCAAGTGTCGGTTACTGCGTTGCCATATTCATCTGTTACGGTGCAAGTGATTTCTGCACTACCTTTGCCCGATGCATACACATTGCCGCCTTCGTCAACTGTTGCAACTGACGGGTCGGATGAAAAGTAGGTAACAGTATACTTCACACCATTATCAGCATTGATTGCAGGTGTAATAATAGTAGAATCCTTGTAGTTCATTGAAATGTTGCCAATGTCAACAGAGTTGACTTTACTGGGCTGAAGTTTAGGTAATGTTTGAGTTTCTGTTTCGTCGCAAACAGAACAACTACGTTGCATTTCGCCCTCGACTTCAACGGTTGCCACCTTTGTTACTACCCAATTTTTCCAAGAATGGTCTGATTTTTTAATTATGGTAGTATAGTTGTCACCACAGGAACAAGAGTAGGTTAAAACACCAACTTCTTTACAAGTTGCATTTTTAGTTATGGATGAAGTATAAGAGTGGATATGATCATCATCTTCTTCAATAAAATGAATTGTAAGATTAGCCAAGGAATCATTACTACTATCTATAACAATGTTGCTCCACTGGCTCTCTGTGCCATTAAAATATATATCAGTAAGAGCATAATTATTTTGAAAAGCATAATATCCTATATATGTGACACTGCGTGGAATTGTTATTTTCGTAAGATTAGTGGCACCAGCAAAAGCTCCTAATCCTATAAATTTAACACCTTCAGGAACCAAAAAGTCTACACTTGGATTTTTCGCTGGATAATGAATGAGAAGAGTTCTGTTTTTGTTGTACAAAGTTCCGTAAGAATCACTACAGTAATATTGGTTTTCGGGGTCTACATTTATGTTTTCAAGACTGAAGCAACCCACAAATACTCCTTCTCCAATTGTTGTAACATTTTTAGATATTACTATGTTTTTGAGATTAGAACAAAAATCAAAAGCGAAATCTTCAATAACTGTTACATTTTCAGGAATCGTAATTTCTTTAATATTAGGGCAATTGCTAAAGGTACCATAGCTGATAGTCTTTATTCCATTACCAATAGTCACATCTGAAAGTTGTGTGCAATTGGCGAAAGACAAATCTCCAATTGCATTAACTTTGTCAGATATTATTATGCTAGTTAAACTACGACAATCCGAAAAAGCAAAGTTACCAATGGAAGTAACATTATCTCCTATATCTATTGTAGTAATATTATGGCAACCGCTAAAGGCTGAATCTTTAATAGTTACTACGCTATTCGGTATTATAAGGCTTGTTAGTCCGGTACAGTCTTGAAATGAAGCGTTGCCAATGGTAGTTATACTATCAGGTAATGTAATGTTTTCGATTTTTTTGCAATTAGAAAAAGCAGAATCACCAATTGTAATAACGCTATCCGGGATTGTTACTTCAGTAAGATTAGAGTTTTTAGAAAAGGCTGATGATGCAATGACTTTTGTTCCGTCGACAATTGTGTATGTACCTGAAATTGAACTCATTGCTTCAATTAAATATTTGCCAATATATAGTGCATCACTTGTCCAGTTATCGGATTCGTTGTAATATTGAGTTTGATGGAATGCATATTGACCAATATCAGTGATGTTATCTGAGATTGAAATATCAAACAAAGCATAGCAATATGCAAATGCGTAACTACCTATATATTTAACACTATCGGGAATTGTAATTCTGCTGATTTCAGTGCAGAAAAAGAATGCATAGTCAAGAACGGTTGTTACGCTGCTTGGGATTTGGAAGTTATATTCATCATAGCCTGCAGGGCATTGAACAAGAATAGTCTTATCCTTATTGTACAACACACCGTTTGAATCATTACAATAATATTGATTGTTCTCATTAACAAATATTTTTTTTAGGGAGCCTATTTTGCCGTCAGCATCAACACATCCGGCAAAAGCACCAGGACCAATTTCAGTTACATTTTCAGGGATATAAACGGACCCCATATTGCAACATTTGAAGAATGCTTTAGATTCTATTGTCGTTACACTTTCTGGTATATTCAAATATCCCAACATTTCACAAAAATAGAAAGCACCTTCACCGATAGTGGTGACTGTGTTGCCCAATTCTACATCAGTAAGAAAAACACAGTATTTAAAAGCATATTCCCCAATTGAAGTGACACCATCACCAATTATGACTTTTGTTATATGATTTTGATAATCACTCCACGGCCTAAATTCAAACCGTAAATCATAATTATTCATCTCACCTGTGCCACTAATTACGAGTTCACCTGTAGACTCATCAAATGCCCATGTAAGGCTATCACCACAGGTTCCACTGTATGTTTCAGCAGATGCTGTAAATGGTATTGTAGTCAAGAGCAATATCATTATAAAAAATGATGATAAAATCTTTTTAAACATATGTTTCATTTTATTTCCTCCTAAAATTTAAAAAGCGTAGTTTAAGAAGCTCTCTATTGATTGTGATTAAAGTATAGCATATGTTTTTGCGATTCAATATAAAAATTTTATCCTAACATATTAAGCACGCCGACGAAGATGCCGAGGACCATAAGCCCTGCCATGCAAAGTGCGACAATGCGAACGAATTTATTGTTCATTATTCAACACCGACAAAGCCTTTCATGTCTGCACTGATTTTATCGGTGAGGGATTGTGCATCAGCTCTGTCTTTGCCAACGGCTGTAACATAAATCTTGATTTTAGGTTCTGTGCCTGAAGGACGGATAACTGCACCGTTACCGCCGGGGAGAGCGTAAGAAAGTACGTTTGACTTGGGAAGTGTGAGCTTTTCAACGCTGCCGTCAACAAGGCTTGTTGCTTCGCTTGTGAGGTAGTCATAAACCTTTTCAACCTTCATGCCTGCAATTTCTTTAGGTGGATTTTCACGAAGAGTGGTCATAATGCTCTTCATTTTATCCATACCCTCTGCACCTGCAAATGCAAAGTTGAGAAGAGAGTTCATATACATACCGTGCTCCTGATAAATATCTTCCATAACCTGATAAAGGTTTTTGCCTTCTTTTGCTTTGTAGTAAGCTGCCATTTCACAAATGAGAGATGCGCCGTTAACAGCATCTTTGTCACGGGCATGAATACCTGTAAGGTATCCGTAGCTTTCTTCCATGCCGAGAATGTATCTGTTAACCTCGCCCTTTGATTCAAGCTCGGTAATCAATTCACCGATATATTTGAAGCCTGTAAGAAGGTCATAAATTTCACAGTTATATTCTTTTGCAACTGCTGTGATAAGGTTTGTTGTAACAATGGTTTTGATAATTGCAGGGTTCTCAGGGAGAGTGCCTTGTTCTTTTTTGCATGAAAGAAGGTATTTTGCAAGCAAAACGCCAACCTCATTGCCTGTCATAAGCTTATATTCGCCACCGTCATTTACTGCAATACCAACGCGGTCGCAGTCGGGGTCGGTTGCAAGGAGCAAATCGCCGCCGATTTCGTTAGCCATTTTAATTGCTTCTTCAAATGCCTGACGGATTTCGGGGTTGGGATAAGGGCAGGTGGGGAAGTTGCCGTTTGGCAATTCCTGAGATTTAACAACATTAACATCCTTAAGACCCATTCTCTTAAGTACCTCACGAACAGGTTTGTTACCTGTGCCGTGAAGGGGGGCATAGATAATCTTAAGGTCGCTGTTTTTGGTGATTTCGGGATTGATGCACTCGTCAAGAACTGCTTTATAGAAATCCTCGTAAACATTCTGACCGATGTATTCAATCATACCGTTTTTAACAGCTTCGTCAAATGCAAGAGTTTTAACGCCTGAGAACATATCAACCTTCTGCATATATTCATAAGTTTTGGCAGCACCCTCATCGGTCATCTGATAACCGAGAGCATCGTAGCATTTGTAGCCGTTGTACTGAGCAGGGTTGTGGCTGGCAGTGATAACAATACCTGAAGAGCAGCTCAGCTTGCGAACAGCAAATGAAAGCATGGGTGTGGGAACAAGCTCAGGGTAAAACCAAACCTTGATGCCGTTGCCTGCAAGCACCTCTGCAGCACTTTTTGCAAAAACATCGGAGTTTATTCTTGAATCGTGAGCAATGGCGATTGACGGATTTTCAAATGCTTCATTAAGATAATCGGCAAGACCCTGTGTAGCCTGGTTTACGGTGAAAACGTTCATTCTGTTGGTGCCTGCACCAATCACTCCGCGTAAACCGCCTGTGCCGAATTCAAGGTTTTTGTAAAAACGGTCAAGAATTTCGTCATCCTTGCCCTCGATAGCCTTGAGTTCTTCATAAACCTCAGGCACATCCTTTGATTTTTCAAGCCATAATGTGTAAAGCTCGTTAATGTTGTTCATAAAAAATCCTCCTTACTTTTTGCGTTTATGTTCAGGCTTGTTAAGAGCCTTTTTTTCTTTGTTATGATGGCTGAATGCCGAATAAAACATACCAATTAAAGCACCTGCACCGCAGAGAATCAGATCAACCATTGTGTCCACAAGGCCGGCTTCGCTGTTAAACACCGTGCGTTGAAGGTTAAGACCGTAAAGGCGGTCCATAGTAAATTCATAAAATTCCCACCCTACGGAAATTGTTACCGAAAACGCAAGGGCAAAAAGCGAGGCGAGTGCGGGGCTTATGCGTTTGTCAACCGGTTGCCTTGATTGAATGATAACTGCAAACTCGTAACCGCCAACCGCAGCAATGAAGCCTGCAAAAAAATGCTCGGGCACATCAATATATTCAAAGGTTGTAAATTTATTAACCGTTGTGCCCACAACCGAGCCGAAGGCTATAAAGCAGTTGAGGTAAGTGAAAATCTGATACGGAACCTTTGTAATAAAGCTCTTACCGCCGAGGAGCTGAAATAGATCCCATAAATGAGTAAATATTATTGCGAAAATTGCCTGCAAAAATTCAACCGTATAACCCTGAAAAAACAGTACCGTACCCCAAATGAAAAGGGATGCTCGGCAAATCCACCAGGTAATCTGATGAGATTTGGGTATAACGGGAATTGAGTTTAATTTTTTCAATCCTGTGACCACCTTAATAATATAACAATACATAATAAATATACGACTTTTCTCATTAAAAATCAATAACTGTTTTCAATTTATATAATATTTTTATGGTTTTTGGAAATGAAGTAAAAAATATGTTGCAAAAAAGTTAAATTTGTTTTATAATGAACAGGCTAATGCAATTATTTAGGAGGATTTTACTATGGAAGAAAACAAAGTAGTAGAAAATGTTGAGTCTGCTTCAGCAGAGTCAAACTCAAAATCAGACTTTATAGCAACTATTATCAAGTGTGTTGCGGCTATTCTTTGTGTTGCTGTTTTAATGGTAACACTTTCACAGTGCGTAACAAAAGTTTCAGAAAACAACATTAAAATCGCTGAATTTGCAGCCTCATCAAACGGTGGTTCAGTTTCAGTTGACTCAGGCAGCTATGATGACGGTTCATCTTATGTTGACAGTGATGTAGCAGTTGACGGTGACGTTCCTGCTGACGATTCTGTATCAACAGATGCTCCCGTTGCTGACGATTCAACAGGCGATGCTTCAACAGATGCTCCAGCAGCAAGCACTCCGGCAGGCAATGCAGGTGCTTCAACAGGCTCAAAGAAGCCTTCAACAAAGGCTGAAATCGTTGATTATTTCAACAAAGCTGTTAACGGCGTAAAGACAGGTGCAAAAGCTGTTGAGCAGAAGGGCGTTACAAACTACCTTGCAGGCACAACAACAATCCCAAGCGGTATTCAGGGTATTTACAAAATGCTCGGTGGCGACGATTGGCTTGATGAAACACTCAAGAAGAACGGTCACGGTGCAGAGACTCACACAGGTGATGCAATTAAAGCCAGATTCCCCGTTGAAGGTGAAGCTTATGCAAGTAAGCTCACAGCAAACGATGTTACAAACGCTACCTGCACAGAGAGCAACGGTGTTTACACAATCAAAATCACAACAGTTGCAGACGGTAAGTCTGACAGCGTTAAGCACGGCGAAGGTCATGCTCCCAAAGCATTCAACGTTATCCTTCCCGGCACAATTAACGACAATATCCCCGGTCCTGCAGTAAGCCTTGTTGGTAAAGCATCAATGAACTATCCTTCATCAACAGCAACAATCACTGTTGACGTTGCAACAGGTCATGTTCTCACAGCTGATTATGACCTTAAGTGGACAATCAACTTTGATAAGATGGGTATTGTTCTTCCATTCGGCACAAAGTCAGTTTATACAATCAAATGGTAATTAAAAAGAAGGTTTGTAAAATGAAAAAAGAAGTTTTAGTTGAAACATCTGCAAGACACGTTCACGTTTCTCAGGCAGATTTGGAAGTTCTTTTCGGTAAGGGCTATGAATTAACTCACAAAAAGGATTTGTCACAGCCCGGTCAGTTCGCTTGCGAAGAGAGAGTTCAGGTTATCGGTTCAAAGGGTTCTTTCCCTGCAGTTTCAATTCTTGGTCCTGTTCGCCCCGACACTCAGGTTGAGCTTTCAGCAAGTGATGCACGTTCAATTGGTGTAGCAGCTCCTTGCCGTGAAAGCGGTGACATTGCAGGCTCAGGTGCTTGTAAGCTTGTTGGTCCTGCAGGTGAGGTTGAGCTTGATGCAGGCGTTATCGTTGCAAAGCGTCACATTCACGCAACACCTGCTGACGCTGAAAAATACGGCGTTGAGGATAAGCAGATTGTTTCTGTTAAGATTGAATCAGACGGCAGAACACTCACATTTGGTGATGTTGTTGTCAGAGTAAGCCCCTCTTATGCCCTTGCAATGCACATTGACACAGATGAGTCAAATGCAGCATTTGCAGCCCCCGGTATGATGGGTGAAATTATCGCTGACTGATAATTTATTGTGGCGCAGAAGCTTCGGCTTTTGCGCCCTTTTAATTTAGCAAAAAGGTGGCTTCTGAATGAAAAAAGCTGTTTGTTTGCTCCTGAGTGTAATTATTGCAGCCGGTTGCTCGTTTGTGTGCTTTGCTGCTGAAAAAACACAGGAGCCTGTAATTATTGAAACGGTTTACCCTACAGATGATGTTGTGATTGCTGATGTTGTGATAACCTCTGCACCGTATAATGCTGACAACAGTGGTGAAAGCGATGTTACGGCAATTATTCAAAAAGCAATAGACGATTGTGCCGCCAACGGAGGCGGAACGGTTTTTCTTCCTGTTGGCAGATACAGAGTAACAGGAAATATTTATATCCGTCAGTTTGTTACCTTGCGTGGTGATTATCAAGACCCTGATGAAGGAACAGATTACGGAACGATTATTGTTGCCGATGTTGAAAGCTCCAAAGCTATGACTCCCGGTTTATTCACCGTCGGAGCAAGTGCAGGTGCAGTTGGTCTTACCGTGTGGTATCCCAACCAGAGTATTGACAATGTTAAGCCTTATCCATACACGTTTTATATAACAGGCAATAACGATTATATGCTGCAGACCATTGAAAACTGCACGCTTATCAACTCTTATCGCGGTATAGGTGCTTGCTCTGAATGTGAAAACGGAGTGTATCAGTGCCATGAAATGCTTACTGTTGAAAATGTAAAAGGAACTTGCCTTTATGAGGGGCTGAATTCTTATAACTCAGCTGATGTTGATACATATAAAACTCTTTACATTCTCAACAAATATTGGCTTGAGGCAGGGGAAGAGTTTAATGCTCCGAGCAAAGAAAAGCTTGATGAATATACAAAGAGAAACGGCTACGGTCTTGTTATCGGTGACCTTGAGTGGCCTCAGTTTGCCGACATTAAAATTGACAAAATGCAATACGGAATTTTATTTAAAGAGCCTACCCGCTACAGCTTCAGCGGTGAATTTGTTGATTTATATATAACCGATTGCGTTTATGGTGTTTATGCACCCGAAGATATAATTGTTCACAGAGGCACTATTTGGGGAACAGGCATATCAAACAGTGTAATTGAGGGCGAAAAGTATGCAATCTACGACCCGGGTAAGGCAGCAATGCTTTTAACAAATGTTGAAATCAGCGGTAGAGTTAAGGGCAAAAATATTCACAGATATTATGCCGATACCTCTGAATATACTCCGGATTATGACAAAGGCTATCAGAAGTGCAAATCAGATGTATTGTATGTGGTTGAAGCTGATAAGTCAGGCAAAACCGATGCCTCACAGGCCGTTCAGCAAAAGCTCAACGAAGCGGCAACAACAGGTGGTGTTGTTTATCTGCCAGGCGGTCTTTACCGATTTGATAATCCCATAACTGTTCCTGCCGGTGTTGAACTCAGAGGTTCTTCTTCGGTGGCAACAAGATGTCAGGGCGGTAACAGCAGCGGAACATTGATTATATCTTATTACGGATATAAAGACGGTGACTCACCATTGATTACCTTGGGAGGCAACGGTGCAGGGTTTAACGGAATCAGGGTTGACTACCCTTTGAATAATCCTGTTGATGATAGCGGAAAGTATTCAAAGACATCATCCGTGGTTTACAGTGAGGCTGATAATATTTATGTTACAAACTGTTGCTTTACCCTTGCTTCAAGCGGAATTACGCTTAACGGATGTAAAAATGTTTTTATAAAAAAGGTTCTGGGTTGCTGTTATGAGTCAATGTTTTCTTTTGAAGCTTGCAACAGTGTTTTTGTTGAGGGTTGCTTGCAAAATGCAAACACTCTGCCAAGAAACGGATATGCAAACTTTGACATTCCCGAGCTTATAAACAGATTTGAAGAAAAAGATGTTTTCACCTTTGTTTTTGACCCTATAACGCGTGTTACCACTGATTATATTAAGCTTGACACCTGCACGGAGGTTACAATTTTTAACACCTTTATTTATGGCGGAAAGTGCTTTTTGAATTCAGTTAACAGTGAGGCGATTATTGTTAATGTGGGTCACGATGGCTCGTCAAAAACTGTGCCTGCACTTGTTATGTCCGGCGGTGAGATTACGCTGCTTAATTCAATGCGCTCCACTTCCACCGGAAACTCAGGTTATCGCTTTTATGAAATTGAAAATTCAACGAAGTTCAGGTCGTATAACAGTCAGTCGGTAGATATGCTTTACAGAGAGCATATCATATTGAAAAATGTATGTATTAATGAGTTGAATAAGTGTGAATTTATTTACTATCTTCTTCAACCGATTTACAGGATTATAACCTTATTTGGCAAGCTGTTTATGTTGGAGGTATAAATAAAAAACCGTTGGTTGCTTTACTGCTTCCAACGGTTTTGTTGTTTATAAATTGATTATCCCTAAATGTTCCAGCAGGATTTTTGTTCCCATTAAAATCAGAACAATTCCGCCTGCAAGCTCTGCTTTTGACTTGTATTTTGCACCGAAAACATTGCCGATTTTTACTCCGACACATGAAAGGACAAAGGTTATAACGCCGATGAAACTTACAGAATAAACAATGTTTACTTTCAAAAATGCGAGGGTAATTCCCACCGCCAAAGCATCGATGCTTGTGGCAACAGCTAACGGCAACATTGTTTTAAGCGAAAGTGAGTCGTTAAGGTTATCTGCTTCAGAGCGAGATTCTCTTATCATATTTGCACCGATGATGCCGAGTAGACCAAAAGCAATCCAATGGTCAACGCTTGTGATAAGGCTTTCAAACTGTTTTCCTAAAAAGTAGCCTATCAAAGGCATAAGTGCCTGGAATCCGCCAAAATAAAGGCCGGTTATAATTGCGTGTTTAGGTTTCATTTTATAAAGCGAAAGACCCTTGCACACAGCAACGGCAAAAGCATCCATAGATAAGCCTACGGCGATAATAAAAATTTCTGTAACAGACAAAAAGAAAACCACCTTTGATTTAATTACCAAATAATGGTAACACAAAAGAATTCCTATGTCAAATAAAGATTATTTAATAATTTATAAGATTGGTTTTTAGGATTTGATTTACTGCACAATTATTTTGTGAATATTGAAGTAGTAGCTGTTTCATGGTATAATTCACCAAAGAGGTATTGTTTATGATGATTACTGTTAATTCTGAATCAAAAAAGAATACTCAGCAGCAGGTCTTTCACAATATCGGAATACTTGCACACGTTGATGCCGGAAAAACAACACTTACCGAGCAGTTTTTGTATCTGACAGGGGCTATCCGCAATGCGGGCAGTGTTGATGCGGGTACAACGGCAACAGACAGCCTTTCTGTCGAAAAACAGAGGGGGATTTCAGTGCGTACAGCCACGGCTTCAACCAAGTGGAACGGTGTTACGGTTAATATAATCGATACCCCCGGGCATATTGATTTTGCAGGTGAGGTTGAGCGTGCGATTTCTGCACTTGATTATGCAGTGGTGATTGTTTCGGCTGTTGAAGGGGTAAGAGCTCATACAGAGAATATTCTGAAAATACTTGATACAGCAAATCTGCCGGTTGCGGTTTTTATAAATAAAATTGACAGAACAGGCTCCGATACTGAGCAAGTTATAAAAGATTTACGCAAGATTTCACCGCGTGCATATATGGTGATGTCGCAAATTGAAAATGAAGGCAACGAGAACGCTTGCGTTAAAGCTGTTGATTCGGAAACATTTTGCCTTAATGCAACACAGGCTCTTGCGGATATATGCGAAGAGGCTGAAGAAGTTTTTCTCAATGATGATTTGCTCGAAGAAAAAAGAGCTGAAGAGCTTGTTCGTGAAGAGATTTCTTTCTGCAGGCTTGTTCCCGTTGTGTTCGGCAGTGCCAAATATTCTGTCGGTGTTCGGGAGCTTGCAGACATGCTGGTAAAATATATGCCGGATTCACGGCGGAGAAGTACAGAAGAGCTGTGCGGAATAATCTTTAAAGTTGAGCACGATAAAGCCCATGGAAAGGTTTCACACGTCAGGCTTTTTGGAGGAGAAATTGCAAACCGTGACGAGGTTGAGCTGTTAGTTCCTGAAAAAAATGTGATTACAGACTCTGATGCAGTTGAGATTGAAGCAAAGCCTGCGATAAAAGAAAAAGTTTCACAGATTAAAAAATTCTGCGGGTCACGAAGTTCAGACATAGGCATAATAAAAAGCGGAGATGTGGCAGCTGTCTGCGGTCTTCCGTCAGCAAAAACAGGTCAGTTTATAGGCTCGGTGTCTTTGAATGAATCGTCAGGGCTTGTTCATCCGTTTTTACGTGTCAGGGTTACTCCGTCAGACGGCGACCCGGACAAAATACCTGCTCTTTCGGCAGCACTCAGCGAGCTTTCAGATGAAGAGCCGTATATTGATGCCCGATGGGAAAACGGACAGAAGGAAATAACAATCAGCACAACGGGCAAAATTCAGCTTGAAGTTATGGATAATATGCTGCGTGAACGCTATGGACTTTCGGCAGACTTCTCGCCCCCGACGGTAATTTATAAAGAAACACCGTCGGGCAAAGGCTTTGCAAGAGCAAGGTATACTATGCCAAAACCTTGCTGGGCGGTGGTAGAATTTCTTTTTGAACCGATGCCGAGGGGCTATGGCGTTTCATACCACGGCAGACTTCCCTCAAATCAATGTTATTACAGGTATCAGTCGCATATTCACACATCTTTTAATTCCTGCCTTGAGCAGGGTCTTTACGGTTGGGAAGTGACAGATTTTAAATGCACACTTGTCGGTGGTGAACATCATACAATACATACCCATCCATTGGACTTTTTTGTTTGCACACCGATGGCATTTATGAACGGACTTTCAGAAATCGGCTCAACAATACTCGAACCACTGTTAAAAATAAGAGTAACCGCACCTGAAGAGCTTTCAGGTAAGATTTTTTCGGAAGTTATCAGAATGGGCGGCGAATATGATACGCCTGTTATCCGTTCGGATAATGTTAGCCTTGAAGCTGTGGTGCCTGTTGCAACATCAATGAATTTTCCCGAAAGGCTTGCAACACTTTCTTCAGGCAAAGCGGTTCTTTCGCAGTCTTTTTATGGTTATCGTGAGTGTAAAGACAATGATGAGCACATTAACCCGAGAAGAGGTGTAAACCCGCTCGACCGTTCAAAATGGATCCTCTGGGCACGAGGTGCTTATCAATCTGAATAAGAATTATATTTGTTTACTGAAATTTGATGATAAAACAAATAAAACCACTTCAGCTTGCCTATGCGTGAAGTGGTTTTTCTATAGTATTATATATTGATTTTTAAGCAAAATTTATTATAAATAACACATTAATGAAAATATAGTTTGGTTAATTGAATGTTGTATAATTTTTTAGACTTTCGGCAAAAAAACCAACCTCAAACAATCGAGAAGAAATAGTATATCGAGAGCTTTCGTAATTACAACGACAAACAACGCATAGTAGTTGTTTGCCATCTCTTTCAGAATAACTTAGCAAGCAAAAGCCGGCATCAGTAGTAAAACCCGTTTTTATACCTGCACAGTCTTCGAAATAATAGCTGCTGTTTGGATCGATCATAGAATTGGTGTTATGCCAATTATAAACTTCACCGGAATTTAGTTTAAGCTCAATGTCGGAAGTGCTAACAATTTTACGAAAAATATCGTACTCTAAAGCTTTTTTAGCAATGATAAGCACATCTGAAATGCACGTATACTGTTCATCGTCATCTTGACCGTCAGGATTGACAAAGTGTGAATTGGTACAACCTAATCTTTTCGCATAGTTGTTCATTTCATTACAGAAAATTTCTATTGATTCCGAAATTGGCATAGTAGGATTATTGCTTATTTTTCTTGCAGTGTTTACAGCTAGCGTAAAAGCTGCATCACTTCCGGAAGGAAGGAGAATTGCATAAAGAAGCTGCTCAAAACTAATTGTTTGACCAGATTTTATCATACTTCGGCTAGCATCAGCAGTTAAATAATAATCAACTTCTTCTCCAACAAGAAATGTATCTTCAAGTTCAAAATATTGTAATCCGATACAAACCGTTAATACTTTTATGATACTTCCTACACTTATGCATTCGTCAATGCCTTTTTCGAATAAAACTTTGTCGTCACTTAAATCGTACAATAAGGCATTTTGAATGTCGTCTGTAATGTTGTTGTAATAAAAATCAACCTGATTATCAATACTCATATAATCACGACAGCAAAAGAATGATGTTATGATTGCAATGATAACTATGATTGATACGATTTTTCTTTCCATTGTGACCAACCTTTCACATTACTACACGCCACAAAAATTGTATAAAACGATTTATCAAATGTTAAAACACCGGGTGTAATAAGAAAAACTATTGCAACCGGTGTTCACAAAATCAATACAAATAAAAACAGAGAATTTTAGTCTTTAGCTAAGACCGATGAAAACAAAAATATTTGTAAAGAAGTTTACAATTTTGTTTATAATGTTTTTAAAGAAAGCGATGATTCCGCAACATTCATCCTCGGAATCTGTTTCACTGGCAAAATCACCATCAGTTTCAGGATTGAAACAATCATCGTAATCGTCTGTTTCACTTGCGAAAGCATCAGTTGATGATGAGAAGCAGTAAGAACTGTCCTCAAGTGTTTTTGCAGATGAAATGAATGAGAAACTTGTAAGTACAAGTATTGCTAATAAGCATGCTAAGAGCTTTTTAGATAAATTCATATTATTATACCTCCTTCCCCAAATTTTCAAAAGTCTTTTTTGTATTGACTGTTGTGCTGTTTATGTTTTCACAACGGCAACGTATTAATGATACCGTGATGAAAATAAATGGAGTTGATATCGGCTGAATTATATTAAATCCGGATTGTATAATATAGCCGACAACTGATAAAAGAAGAGCTTTTTGCAGAATGCTCATTTTGTGTTTTTTAAAAGACAAGAGAGTGCTTGATAATATTGCGAGATAAGAACCAAGTCCAAACAGTCCTATCGTAATAAGATAATGCAGATATTCGTTATGTGCATTGTCAAAAAGATATCCTAATTTACTCCTCATTTCTGAAAGATATCGTTCAATAAGCACTATAGAAACAGTGTCTTCTCCAAAACCGAAAAGCTTTTCTTTTAATGAAGAATCAGAAAAAATTTGGATAAGTCTTGTCCAAACATAACCTCTGTCGGTTCCCCAAGAATCGTTGAAACGAAAATATTTGTTGAAGATACCGAGGTCAGTAACGGTATCAAATATGGAAAAATAAACCAAACACCCACAGATAGACAAAATACAAATAAGTGCGGATACCGTTGTTACGGTTTGAATCCTTTTTAAAGTGTTTGTAGATGGAACTTTTTTTGAAAACAAAAGATATAGTATAAATGAAATGGATATACCTAAAAAAGGAACTAATGAATTAACATAAGTGTCGGTTAAAGAAGAAAGACCTCTTGTTCCATTCACCATATAGTAAACTACCGCAAAGAAGATGGAAACACCAAACAATATTGTACATAAGATGAAGAATCTTATAAAAGCTTCCGGCTTCTTACAGGATAATATGAATAACACAACAAAAACCACAACGAGCATGGCATATATGCTGTCACTGTTTGAGGTCAATGCGGAAATGAAGTTTGCAGCACAAACTACCCCATAGAAAAAATTTTTTCTCTTGTTCTCTGGGTAAAAGCAAAACATATACATTGAAAACGGTGCTGCAACAGATAAAAAAGATGCAAATACATTTATGTTCCCGAAAGGCGATAAGAAATTTCTCCTTCTTTCAAAGGTTACGGATTTGATAAGACCGAAAAGATCGACACCTTCGAATTGCAAAAATGAAAAAATGGATATAACTACGCAAATTATGCAAAAAAGTTGCATGTCGCGTTCGGTCAATATGTAAAATTTTGATACCCAAATATACATAAGAAAAATGGAGAAAAATGTCAAAAACCCCATATAACGACCTAAATCACCAATCAGTGAAGCATATCTGTATTCTGAAAGCAGAAAGGCCAATAGAGTTGCAAAAAAGAAACATGAGAAAGCTTTGTCTGTTGCAGAGCTAAAGGGAAAAATTTTTTTGATTGACACTGTAACAGAAGATGTTTTTGATATAATATGAATTGTACATATTGCAAATATTATAATACACACGAGGCAGAAGAACATAAATCTTGTGTATGTGATATCTTTATAACCTTTGCTGAAGACAAATGGATATATGCATAGAAGTAAAAAAACTCCAATAGAAGAAGCAGAGCTTTCTAACGAATCGCTATTACAAAATTTTTTCATTACTAACTTTTTCATTTCAACATTCCATTTAAAATATATTTATTAGGATTTGATGAAGCAATAAAGATCAAATAAATCAAAACAGCACACATCACTAAAATAACTATTTTGGCAATTATTATTTGCATACGCTGCTTAGCGGCTGATTGCTCGATGAGAGAATCAGAGGAGCTTGCCATATTTTGTGAACACTGATCATTATGTGTACAAACGAGAGGAAGCAGTTCGATAAAAGCTGCAAAGAAAAGAGGGTAATAATAGGCTTCCATTGATTCAAAAACTCCGCAAGTAATATAGGCGATTATGGTTATAGCTGAGCAAAGTGCAAAATCATCTTTTTTGCGATAACGGTGTAAGCCATAGACTAAGCAATATATACAGTATGTAAGGTAGACCAAACCGGCAAAAATGCCGCAATTATACGCAATTTGTAAAAAAACATTGTGTGCAAGTGTAGGTAGGGTTTCTCCTTCAATATGCATTCGCTCATACATATGACCGGTAAAAGAAAGGTTTTTTAGATACTCAAGGTAAATTGTTATTCGACCCGTAGAAAGGTCATTAATTGATTCATAACCATCCAAAGATCTGTTTGCCCATGCTTGTAAAAATCTCAAAGGGGAAATATAGTTTTCATCCCAAATACTGGCACCGGGAAAAACTTTGTACTCCATTTGATTAATTATTTCGTTAATTAAATATGCGGGTTGGTCAATGATACCCGGGATGAAACGCACGGAAGTATACGAAACAGTAAGCCCGATGAAAACAACAGAAAGGACAGGCGTAATAGTTGAAAAAATTGATTTTGCCTTTTGCAAAAATGATTTGTTTTTCATCGGTTGCTGCATTAACATCGCACATATTTTGATGAAGATTGCACAGACAGCTCCGACAAATGCAGTGCGGGAGATTGTAAGCATTATAAAGCCAAAGCTGATACCGAACACAGACCAGTGCAAAAAATATTTCGAGAAATCTTTTTTGCTGAACTTGTTCGGGAGGTTGCACAAAGCAATGGTACATACAACAACAAGATACAAGCCGCACATATTAGCGTTGCAAAATGCACCTTTATAGCGGGTTATATCATACGGTCTAAACATCAAACAATATGATATAAAGGCAACAAATGAAAGGTAGATGCCAGTCGTGTAATTCTTCAGCAGTTCAGTAAGAAATCCCTTTCTGTTTGCAACTATTGCTGTGAGAGGCAGGAAAAAGAAAAGCAACATTCTTCCTGTTTGATTATAGGTATAAACATCAAATAATTTGGCACTTAAATATATCACTATTGCGGTAAATAAAAATATCGAAAATGTTACACCACTTTTTTTGTTTACTTTCATAGGGTAAAAAAGTGAGCATAAGATGATTGCGATTAAGCAATATACGAAAATATCAGAACATAGTGAGTGCTTTATACCACGCTCGAAGAACCACAAAAGTATGGGGAGCACACCGAAAGAAATTGTCATTATTACATTTTTAATTTTGGTTCCAAATGCAGTCATGATATATGCAAACGGTCTCAGTATAAAAATTATGAATGATTCTGTATAATAAGCGAAGGCATCTACCCATCGTTCTTTAGCTGAGCAAGCTTGAACAGCTAACGCTACAATGAGAGAAATTAACAATATAACCTCAATTTTTTCGGAAGTTGATGAGAAAAAATTAGCGAATAAAAAACCTTCGCTGGCTGTAATATCGTTGCAAATCGAACATAAAAACTGCCCGATAAAAAGCATAATTGCACCTATATTGGCAACAGAATCTATTCCTTTGCCTATATCCGGAACTTTTAAAAAAAGAGAAAAAATTGATGTGGTGGCAGGTACAGTCGCAAGGAAGAATAAAGGATATTTAATATTGGCCTTTAAGGATAAAATTGTTATCTCCATAAGCATTAGGAGAAAAGACAGGCACATAACAAAAAGAAGTTTTCCTGTTTTACCAGTAGTGGCTTTTTCACTGTATCTTACTCCAAGAGAAATGAACAGTATTGCAGAGAACACACCACAATGAGAATCAATGAAAATAGACTCCGCATAGTATTTCATTGTGTTCAAAAAAGGTATAGGTAAACCTCCGTATGTAGTAATAAACAAAGAAAAAACGAAAACTAATGCAGAAAATTTTATTATCGTTTCAGTTTTAAATTTTTTCTGTAAGGTCTCAAAGGCAAGTATGGCAAGAACCCCTGCGGGAACAAACCACAATTCGGTAGGAATTCCGCCTGTAAGAATTAAGAAAATTTGCCCGAAAGCAAAAAAACCTTCGGATGGAAAGCTTCTGGCAAGTGTGGCGATTACAACAAAAATATAAAATAACCCGATATATTTGAGTTGAGATGTGATGGTCTTTTCTGAAGATCCATTTTTGGAGGTATATCCATATTTATATCCGAGATACATAAACAATAACGGATAGGAAAGGGAAAGAAGACCGTTGTTTAGAAATATCTCAGTTGGGTCACTGAGATTAAAATTTGAAGCCCTAAAGCAGATGAGTGCAATCGCTGAAATAATAGGGATATAATTTATTAGTTTGTCGGTTTTTTCAGAATTATAGTTCATAAAAAGGCCTCATTATCGAGTTTTAAAATGCATAGTAGATTTAATTTGTAATATATAAAGGTGCCGAATAGTATTACTGATTCAAATTACATTATATGACTTTTAAGTGTAAAAATCAATAGTATGCAGCCATATTTTTGACTATGATTGTAGCCTTAAAATATTCTCTACCGTCATGGCAAGGTTTTCTTCGCTTTTGTTACGAACTTTTTCAAAATCAAGGGGCAATGGGTTTGTTGCAAACACCGCTGTGACCCCCATATTATAAATCTCTGTCAACTCTGCCTCATATCCGCCCACAACAGCAATTACCGGAATGGCTTTTTTTCTGGTTCTTTTGGCAACACCTGACACAACCTTACCCATAAGTGACTGGCTGTCCAGCTTGCCTTCACCGGTGAACACCACATCAGCACCGTCAACTTTTTGGTCAAAGTTAATTGTATCCAACACAGTTTCAATACCCGGCTGAAGCTTTGCACCAAAGAACGCAACCATACCTGCACCCATTCCGCCTGCAGCACCTGCACCCGGCAAATCTGCCACATCAATACCTAAATCTTTTTTTATAATTTCTGATGCATGACGAAGCCCGTCATCAAGGACTTTCACCGAGATTTTATCGGCACCTTTCTGCGGTGCAAAAACATATGCGGCACCGTTTGTGCCAAAAAGCGGATTTTCAATATCACACATTGCCGTGATTTCGATTTCATTAAAAAGCTTATTTCTCTCGGTAACATCAATTTTCACAATGTCTTTGAGTGTACCTCCAACAGGAACAAAGCTTTGCCCTTCAGTATTATAAAACTTAATGCCGACTGCAGCCGCCATACCGGCACCCATGTCGTTTGTACAAGAACCGCCAAGGCACATTATGATTTTTTGGCAGCCTCTTTTTGCGGCATCAAGCATCAGCTCACCCACACCATATGTAGTTGTAAGTAAAGGATTTTTTCTGCCCTCCACCAAAGGAAGCCCCGCACACACTGCCATTTCAATAACGGCAGTGTCACCGTTTATAACGGCATAAAAAGCCTCTGTCTTTTCACCGTAAGGGGCACTGACCTTAACAAAAATCTTTTCTCCGCCAAGAGCATTCAAAAAGCAGTTCACACTACCCTCTCCACCGTCAGCAACAGGTATTTTTACAACCTCACAAGTGGGATGAATTTTATTGATTTTTTCTTCAAAAATTTCGCAGATTCTCTCTGACGAAACCGTTCCCTTAAAAGAATCGGGAACAATAACCGCCTTTTTCATTATCTGATTACCTTAACTCTGTCATCAAATCTTGGTTTTTGCTCGGGCTTTTCATCAGGGTAACCTATTGCAATGGCAATCTGGAATTTGTAATTTTCGGGAATATCAAAAAGACGCTTCCATTTGAGAGATTTCTCATCATTAAAAAGTGCACCGATGCTGGCAATAATGCAAGTGCCGAGGCCAAGACTTTCGGCAGCGATAACAATGTTTTCACACATAATGCCCGAATCCATATAGCTCTCGTTTTCGGCAAAAATAATCGCAAGTGTGGGAGCAGTCTGATAAACAGGATTTACATCCCAACGGGTATAAGCAGGAGTATCCCAACCCACAACATCCTTAAAATCCTTGTTAAGCCCTTCAAGATATTCGTGATTCTGAATAAATCTCAGGTGGCAAGGCTGACCGTTCCTTCCGCTTGGAGCTTTAACGGCTGCCTGTGAAAGAATTTCAAGCTCTTCATCAGTAATCTGTTGAGGCTTATAGCTTCTTATTGTCTGCCTTTTTAATATATTTTTTATGGTTTCGTTCATATGTATTCCTCCCGAAAGTTTTCTCTATATCTTAAGTTTATCAAATACGCTTTACAAAGTCAATTAAATGATGATATACTTTAAAAGAGGTGATCTTATGATGAACTCAAAAATACTCATAGCCAAAGCTGTAGAAGCTATGGAAAACTCTTATTCTCCCTACTCAGGTTTTAAGGTAGGAGCTGCACTTCTTACTAAAAGCGGAAAAGTTTTTACCGGATGCAACATTGAGAACGCATCGTATTCTCCCACAAACTGTGCTGAAAGAACTGCATTTTTTAAGGCAGTCAGCGATGGTGAAAGGGAATTTACCGCAATAGCCGTGGTTGGCGGCAAGGACGGTGAGATCAGCTCCTTCTGCTCACCTTGCGGAGTATGCCGTCAGGTTATGACGGAATTTTGCGAAAAAGATTTTATGATAATTCTTTTTGACGGCAAAACAACAAAAGCTTACACTCTTGAAAAGCTGTTGCCCGAAAGCTTCAGTATTTGATAAGTGAATAAAAAATAAGAGCTTGTCCTGATTTGGGCAAGCTCTGTTGTTTTATAAGGTTATTTCAAGCTGTTTTCGTAAGACTCAATCATCTTCTTAACCATCTGACCACCGACTGAACCTGCCTGCTTAGAGGTAAGGTCACCGTTGTAGCCCTGCTTAAGATTTACGCCTACTTCCGCAGCAGCTTCCATCTTAAAACGTTCAAGTGCAGCTTTTGCTTCGGGTACTGCAATTTTGTTTGATGACATTGTGTTTCACTCCTTCGCAACAATTTGCGTTTGCAATATTATTGTTGCTTTCATAATGACTTTTATTTATGCCAATTTCTTGCGACTTCGGCAATTTTTGAAATTTAAAATTTACGAACCACCTCTTGGGAAAATATACCGGAAGAGGTGGTTTGTTTTGCTACACATCAGGCTTTAGTGATATACATTATTTTGACAGTCTGCCCTGCATACATGCTTCTGACGAGCTTTTCTGCCTCTGCAGCACCTGTTGCAGAAACAATCGGTTCAGAATGTACATTATTAATCAGGCATACAACCTTCCATTGATTCAAAAAATCACCTCCTGTTACTTTGTAAACACATTGTAACAAGAGGCATGAGCCGTTTTGGGTATATGCAATTATTTATAATTCAATTTTGCTGCTTCTTGAGGGGTGAAATATTTCGTATACAGTAACTTTTGTATTGTTAACTTCACCTTCAAAACAACCTAATGTTTTATTTTTATATCTTAAACCGGAACCGGATTTTTTCGTTTTAATTTGAATTTTATCACTTTCAAGCAGATGGTGATATATATTTTTGCAAGTAAAAATTGTTATTCCATCTTTTAAAGTACAGAAAAAATCCAACATTTCTTCAGGCTTATTTTGTTTCAATGCTTCCTCAACTTTGTCGGTTTCTTTTGCGTCTCCTTTTACAGGGTTAACGTTGCAGAACACTGCATCTTCTAAGCTTTCGCCTTTGCCGATAAAATCTAACATTTCGTTAAAACGGTTTTTAAATCTCGTAAAAATACTTTTGCTGATTTTAGTTTCCTTTTCATATTCTTCCGGCATTTTCAGCATTTTTTTAAACCAGAATTCTTCCGCTTGCGTTTTGTTATTCGGTTCTTTCAAAAGAAAAATAACTCCGTTAAAATCTTCAGGTTTTCCGAGATATCCTTCTGTAACTTTGCCGTTATATTCATAAAATCCGTCCATATAAATATTCCTCACATCATAATGCTTCATAAGTATCAATAATTTTTACCAACTCAATCATATCGCTCAGGGAGCCGTCATTGATATTATAGATATATTTACCTTCACCGTCAAGAAATATGCCCGTGGTATGGGCATCAAGAATGCCTTTATTTTGCCAGGTGAAATCGTATGACAACATCTGAATCATCATCCTCACGGCTAATTGTGATGCGGTAAAAACCTTGCTTTCGCTTTCGTCAATAAATCGATTTGCCATATATTCACTCATCAGCCTTGAAAGTTCAAGAATATCGTGCATTCCCATTTCTTTTTGAGAGCCGTGGACACTTATACTCTGCATTATATCTATTTTTGAAAAAATATCATGTGCACCTTTCATGGCTTTTGAAAAAAGTTTAGTATCAAAAGTTTTTTTACCTGTGAAATAATATTTCACATTGCGAAGGAGTTCTTCCCAATCTTCAAGCACATCGAAATAATTCCACTTATTTTTTTCAACAGCTTTTGCATATCTGCTTGCTGCAGTACGGAGCGATTCGGCAATTTCTTCAACAAGTGAATCAGGAGACAAAACCGTGACAGGTCCTGCATATTGCATCGCCCAGAATTTCATAGCCATCGGGCTTACTCTTACCTCTGCGGTAACCTCATCATCGGTTTCATCATAAAATTTGACATCTTTGCCAAACCAATCAACAATTTCGGTAACAATATATTTTTTTGCCCTGAACGTAACCCTTTGCGTTTTGTCGGCAAACATATAGATGTGCTCTGCCATATGCTTTGGCAAATCAAGTCCGTTTTCAAGGCCGTAAACTTTATTTATCGGTTTTATCGGGGTGTCGAGCAGACGGATATCCGTAATTCGGTCGATTCGGTAATTGGCAACATTATCGTGCTTGTCGTAATTGCAAACAAGGTAATAACGTCCGTTTGTTGCTACCATCTGATAAGGGTTAACAACATAATCCCTTGCCTTGCCCTCGTTATTTAAGCGAGGGTATTGCTTTTTATCGGTACGGTAATAGTTATATCTGAAAGCAATCTGCTTTCCGTTTGTAATAGCTTCATCAATAACTTCAATTGTATAAAACAATTCCTTATTCCTTGGCATATTTTCGGGAAGATTATGAATATGCCTCACCTTTGAGTGAAAATGTTTGTTTGAAAGGTTTTCAATTTTTTTAATCAGTTCTTTGCATTGTGAATACGGAATATGCTTTGAAAAAAGAAGGCTATCAATAAGCAATCGCAGTTCAGCATCGGTAAAATCACGCACAAAATAAAAATCAGAAAGAATAACATTTTCTTCCATATTGCCGTTTTTGTTTTTAACTGTTCTTGCAGTTTCGCTGTATTCTATGTCATAGCCAAACTCAATCAGATTCATAAGGTTTCGCTTAACTGCTTTGCGATCAACTTTCATGCCATATTCTTTTTCAAGAATATCAGCAATATCTTTTTGGCTTAACCTGTGGTTTTCATCAGTATATTTTTTGAGAATATCAAGGATATTAATAATAATCAGCTTTTTCGGTTGCATAGTGTCCATAATTTCCCCTCCGTGAGTTTATTGTATCATCTGCAAGCGTATTATGCAACACTTAATGGGTCATTTTTGGTACACATCAGTATCAGGAAGAAAAAGTAAAACTGACACCGTTTAGGAACGATGTCAGTTTCTTTATGATATCTTAATTATATGCATTTGTTTCATTGAATTATAAACGGTAAAACACGATATCAAAAACCATGGGAAAGTGTATTTTCACTCACATTCTCTAATCGTGCATCCTGTCCGATTCCTTTTTGTTTGTAAACTTGGCTTTCTGTAGGATAATACATATTTATCTCATCAATGTGAGGATGCATTAACATCTGAAGTCTTCCGAAAACCGGAAATACAAGCGATATGAGTTTGGTTGATGCACCTGAATTCCAAATCGAAAAAGCTATACCCATACAATTCAAAATTATCGGATCCCAAAAATTATTGTTGCGTACTTTTTGACTAACTTTTTCAAGATCGGATTTTGTCAGATTTTCTTGCATGCATACAACATTTTTTAATCCGTATTTATTTGCTGTATATGCTTCTACATTATAGTAAATACCGATGCCGTCTGCTCTTGTAAGTCCAAAAGCCCCAATTGATACACCTTGCCCTATCGGAACGGTATAAACACCTACTTCAATCGGTTGATTACTTATGTTTTCTATGTAAACCCACATATGACCTAAAGGAGAAACCCCTCTTTTGGCACAGATATACATTTTGGCAACATACTTGTCCTCGTGCTCTTTGGTTTCGGTATATTCATTACTGCAAACAGAGCATGCATAAACAGTGATTCCGTCTACCTCTTGGGTCGGTTCGGTGTGTTCAATAATTACATAATTATGACCCTGAGCCTCTATTTTTTCCTCATAGGATTTTCCACAAGAACAAGAATAAATGATAACTCCGTTTTCGGTGCAAGATGCTTCCTTAGCAACATCCGCAACGTAGTTGTGCCCTAAAGCTTCTGTTTCTTCTTCGTAAAAGTCATTACATAAGCAAGTGTAACGCAGTAGTCCGTTTTCAGTATGAGAAGCCTCTTTTATAACCTGGGCAATATAGTCGTGTACATGATCAGTTGTTGTATCGTTTTCTTCTCCGTAAACTCCGGGAACAAGAGATATAACAAAAGCAAGAGTCAGAACTAATGCTAAAACTTTTTTAAAATATTTCATTCAACCCGCCTCCTAATAGCTGAAATATTTTATCATACTTACTTACTAAAATCAACTGCTTGCATGCAAAAAATCTATACATTATAATAAAATCAGAATAGAGAGGTTTTTAGCTTAAATTAAAAGATAAGTAACTTCCTGTGAATATTTTAACACAAGAACCAAAGTGAGGAAGCGTGACTAAACAGGAAATCATTGTTGGGTAAATTACATAAACTAAATATTATTGCTTGTGTTACAGTTTCATAACGATTAGTTATTCTTTCTTTTCTTATTTTCTTTAATTTACTTTTGTAACACATTTTAGTACATTCACACAATTTTTATGGTTTTATAGAATTCAAATGGTTGAAAAAAATATTATGGTATGATAAAATCAAGTATAAAGCTCTTTAATTAGGGAGGAATTGTGTGAAAGATTATAAATACAAATTTTCGGTTGTTATTCCGATATATAATGTAGAAAAATTTTTGGAAGAAACCGTTGATTCTGTAATTAATCAGACAATCGGATTTAAAAAGAATATTCAAATAATACTGGTTAATGATGGTTCACCTGATAATAGTGAAGAAATTTGTGAAAGATATGTAAAAGCATATCCTAAAAATATTAAGTACATTAAGCAGGAAAATGCCGGTGTAAGTGCGGCAAGAAATACAGGTATCCCATATATTGAGGGAAAATATGTAAATTTTCTTGACTCTGATGATAAGTGGGAAATTGATGCTTTCAGAAAAATATATCGCTTTTTTGAAGCTCATAATGAAGAAGTTGATGTTGTTTCCTGCAGAATGAAAAGATTTGAGGCTGCAACCAGTTTTCATGCTGTGGATTATAAATATAAGCCCGGCAACCGAGTAGCCAATCTTTTTGATGAGGATGAGCAGACTTCGATTCAGCTTCACGTAACATCGTCGGTTATTAAAGCATCAGCTATTGGTGATACAAGATTTGTTCACGGAATGAAGTTTGGTGAAGACGGACTATTCGTTAATGAAATTATTCTTAAAAAGGCAAAGCTTGGTATTTTGTCTGATGCTATGCATTACTACAGAAAACGTCTTGATCAGTCTTCCGCTGTTCAGAACCAGAGGATGAATAAAGAATATTATTCTGACTCTCCGAGAAAGTATTATTATTCGCTGATTGAAATATCAAAAAAGAATTATGGTGAAGTTATCCCTTATGTTCAGAATATTCTTGCTTATGATATTGGGTGGCGATTGGATAACGAAATTCCTGAAGGAGTATTGACTCAAGAGGAATATCAGGATTATTATGACATGCTCCACGATTTATTTTCATATGTTGATGAAAAAGTAATTCTTAAAAGCAAGGTGCATGTTTCAATTATTCGTAAGCTTACTGCGATGTCTATAAAGAAAAATTCCGATACATTCTTTAAAGATATGATATACAACCATGAAGAACAGTCATTGTATTACAATGACATAAAAATGGTTTCATTAAAGCTTAATAATAACGCTTGTTTTATAAACATAGTTAATATTAAAAATAATACTTTGCATATTGAAGGTATGATTTCAAAGTGGGTGCTTAAAGCCACTGAGCATAAAACTAGATTTGTGCTGTTTGTTAACGGAAAAGCTGTTGAGCCTGAAATTAAAGATTTTCCCTTTAAAACGGAGCATACTTTTTTCGGAATAAAAACAGCGTGCCGTCATTTTAAGCTTGATGTTGATCTTAAAGACAATTTCAATAACCAAAAGTATGTTGAAGTTAATCCTGTAATTTATTTTGATGATATGATTTGTAAGGTCGGAATAAATTATGGTAAGTTTGTTGCAAATTATAATAGTTTTGTTTTTTCATACAATGTGAGAAAACCATATATTTATAAGTGTTACCGAACAGGCATACGAGTATTCAGGCCACGATGTTTGCCGGTTTCGGTTGCTGTTAATGAAGCAAAATGCCTTGTTTGGCTTTTGTTAAGGAAGCACAGACGTGCTTTTATGACAAGAATTTTATACATTTTGCTTACTTTATTCTTGAAAAAAGGCAAAAAAATCTGGCTTATTTCAGACAGAAGCGATAAAGCTAATGACAATGGCGAAGCATTTTTTAAATACATATGTAAAAATGCAGATAAGAGTATAAAGCCGATTTTTGTTATCAATAAAGACAGTGAAGACGAAGCACGCATGAAAAAAATCGGCAAAGTAATTCATTTCGATGATTTCCTTTACAGCTATTACTTCCTTTCGGCTGATAAAATTATTTCATCCTCCGGCGGAGAATATGTGATTAATCCGTTTGGTGGAATAAATCGCAGATATCTTGCTGATCTGATGGATTTTGATTATGTCTTTTTACAGCACGGTGTAATTATGAACGACCTCTCTGCCTGGTTGCAGAAGTTTAATAAAAATATATCTTTGTTCATCACTTCAACCGGAATGGAATATGACTCAATAGCTGATTCAAACTACCTTTACACAAAAGAAGAGGTCGCATTGACCGGCTTGGCAAGATTTGATGAACTGGAAAATTGTGCTGAAAAGCTTGTTGTTGTTTTGCCTACATGGCGTCGTTCAATCAAAGAAAGCTATGACGCTGAAACCAAAAGCATTTATTTTGACGGATTTAAAGATACGGACTATTTTAACTTTTATAATGATCTGATAAACCACCCGAAGCTTCTTGAAAAGATGAAAGAGAAAGGTTACAAAGGTCTGTTTTGTCTTCATCCGATTCATAAAGAGCAACATATCGATTTTGAAGCAAATGATGTTTTTGATATTAATGCAGGGTTTGTGGAGTATAAAGAGATTTTTTCAAAGGCTGCTTTTTTGGTTACAGACTATTCTTCGGTGGCGTTTGACTTTTCGTATTTGAGAAAACCGATTCTCTATGCACAGTTTGATAAAGAGGAGTTTTTTGAGGGTCAGATTTTTGATGAAGGTTATTTCAGCTACGATGATGACGGTATGGGACCGGTTTGCACTGATTTGGAAAGCACAGTTGAATCAATGATTGCCGTAATTGAAAGAGATTGTGAATTGGATTCTGAGTATAGGCAAAGGGTAGATTCTTTGTTTGCTTATAATGATAAAAACAATTCAAAGAGAATTTATGAAAGAATACTAAAACTCGACACATAATCAAATGTGAAAACACAACAAATATCCCCACATACCTGACAGGTGAGGTATGTGGGGATTTGTTATTTTATTTTTAATTTTTTGTCAACAGGTACCATCAGTTTATCAAAAATCAGTGCCAGCGAAATGGTAGCCAAAAATGACAGTAATAAAAAGACATACACATCTTTGTTTAGTCCCAGATTAGCTAAAATCATCATTGGGATTCTCTGCAAAATATATATGGAAAAAACATGATTACCCATTAAGGTTAAGAAACCGTTATTCAGTTTTACTTTTGCGGAAATAATTACAACGAGAATTATAAACAGCATAGAGCAGATTGAGTGGCAAATAAAACCTTCTCTTATAAATTTGAATGATAAAATAAATAATGAAAACACAACCAGTAAGGTGATGGAGTATGTAATATCGTTGTAAAATAAAAACTTTTCAATCTTTGGCTTTGTCAAAGCGAATAGCATACCTAAAGGATAACAAGCAACGGTATTAAAACAATATTGAGGTCTGTCTAATCGCATTAAAATAAAAACAAAAGCTAAGATTAAAACAGAAGTTATTGTTAAGCCGATTATATTATGTGATTTGCTGATTTTAAATGCAATAAACACAAAAAGGTATAAAAACAGAGTAGCAAAAATATACCAATTGCTGTTGCCGATACTGCTCCAACCGGTGAATGCAAGAAGAATGGTTTTAATGTCATAATTTTTCCCGAGTATCAGATCGCAAACCAAGAATAATATAACGGCAATCGCAAAATGAAGCCAGACACCTGATATACGTTTGCGTGGGATTGCGTTGACATAAGGTTCCCTCTTGGCTTGAATGGAGCACATTATTCCGTAGCCTGAATAAAACAAGAATGATGTGACCAACAATTGACCAAGATAGCCGTTAAATTCGTAATAAAGAGAATCTCCTAAACTGTCTGTAAGAGTAATGTATTGAGTAAAGTGCCTGAAAAACACCAAAACAACAAATATTCCGTTGATGCACGCAGTGTTGTGTTTTGACATATATTCATTGTTGAACTGATTTGGTGAGCATATTGTCGTGCCGCAAAGAGTAATTGCCAACAAAAAGAAAAGAATAACTACCATAAGACTCTCCTCCAAAATAAACCTCATAATGTTGTTTTGTTTTATAACTTTATCGAACTTGTTAAAAAATAGTGAGTTTGATAAAGTTTATGAAGAAAGCAAAATTTTGAGCAACTGAACAAAGTTTTTTAGGTGTTACCATGTTTAAACTTTTTATCAATAATTTTTACGATTTTCGAATGTAACAGGTTTATCGGGACTGAAACAGCCAGGCAAATAACAAGCATAAGCAAAAAAATCATAAGAGGATATTTTGCACAATAAACCAAGTCTTTAAATACACACAGATAAAAAAACATATGTGTTAGCCAAATATTAGTCGAATGCTTTCCGATGAAAAGTAAAATTTTCTGCACGAATTCAGGTTTGTGATTAATTTTAAAAATAATAATGATAATGCATCCGGTTGCAGGGGCAATAATTAAGCTTCTGATTATCAATGTATGCCCTAATAGCATTGACAGAAAAATTATGAGGGATAAGATTGGTACAATCAAAGAACTTTTCTTATCAATATAAGCTTTGATTTGACCTAACTTTGTGAAAAAGGAGTGTCTGTAAAAGACAGCACCAACCTCATATTCAAACAAAGTCATCCCAAAGAGACCGAATTGCATTGCTAACCAGTTTGAATGAATCTTAACTCGAACATAATATGCGACACAATAAAGAACAAGCCCGATTGTAAGAACTAAAATCGGATTAAATTTTTTTACGATTTTCAGAATTATGGGAGAAATTATTACTATAATCGCATATGTAAACAAATACCACCAGGCGCCGTTATACGTGAGCCTGTATAAAAAGAAATTACCCAAAAAAGTAGCTAACGATCCCGGTATTGATGAGGATTGGCCAATTGCTATACTGATGAGCGAAAAGGCAATTAAAACAATCCAGAAATTTATCAATAAATAAAATAGCTTTAAAAGCCGGTTTTTATAATACCCTTTTTGTTCGTGCTTCACCATGTGAGCATATCCGCTGCAAAAAGCAAAGCCTGCAACACAGAAATCAGAAAGTTGAGCAAAGTAAAAAATTAAAGGTATATCTTTAAAATAAACCAAAGGGGTAAATAATCCGTTATATTCAAGGGTGCAAAAAAGATGGAGACAAACCATAGCTAATGCCGATATAGCCTGAATCATTTTTGTATCTTTGTTAGTCAGTTCCAAGTCAAACATTCCTTAATGTTTTTTGCGATATTTTTCAATGTCTTTTATCAGTTTTCGGCTGACGGTGGCTTTGAGTTTGAGAGCCTGAAGAAGTATTTCTTCGTCATTTCCCATTCCTTTGAAAAATCCGTCAGATTCCAGGGTAAAATTACCGCTGTAATTAATATCGGCAAGGGCTTTGGTAATTGAGTCCCAATCCATCTTGCCCATCATCGGCATTGTGTGGCAGTCATTAACAAAATCGTTATCGTGAACGTGGAGTGCTTTCACTCTGTTGCCACCCATTTTGCGAATGCAATATGCAGCATCTCTGTTGGTAACACCGCAATGGCCAAGGTCAAGGCAAGCGACAAGATATTCACTGCCGACCATATCGAGGTATTCGTTAAATTCCTCAGGATCAGCACAAACGCTGTCAATAATATGACCATTGTTATGGTCACGGTGAAACATATTTTCACAAGCCATTTTTACTCCGTGCTTTTCGCAGTAAGGTAAAAGTTCTGAGTAAAATTTAAGATTTAATTCTTTGAGGAATTTTTTGTTTGAATAATACTCCCTGAACTGCAACGGATGAACAACAAGAATGTCAACACCGAGAATTTCGCAACATTCAAGTGCTTTCACCGTAACGTCAAAGGTGTTTTTTATATTGGCTTCTTCTCCGTCTTTCATTGAAAGATTGAAAGGAGCATGAGCCTGAGTAAAGGGGATATTGAGTTCATCTGCAAGCTTTCGCATCTCTTTGGCTCTGGAGAGGTAATCTCCCTGATAATAACCTGCGTCGTCCCAATAATCAAGGTCGGCGTCAATAGAGTCGAAACCGGCTTTTTTAATAAGCTCAACAGCTTTCAGGTCGCCGAGGAGTGAACCGATTCTACCTGTGCTCGTGGTCAGCAACATAAAATCACCCTTAATCTTTGTTTGTTGTATACCAGTTGAGATATTCACCGCTGAGAACAGCGTTTGCACATCGCATTCCGTCAACGGCAGATGAAACAATTCCGCCTGCATAGCCTGCACCCTCACCGCAAGGATAAAGTCCTCGAAGGCTTACACTCTGATAATATTCGTCACGGCTGATTCTCACAGGGGAGGATGAACGTGTTTCGGGGGCAGTGAGAACAGCATCAGGCATATCGAAGCCTTTGAGCATGGTTCCCATTTTAACAAGGGCATCTGCCATAATATCTGTAACCTTTTTGGGAAGAACCGTTCTGATGTCACCCAGCTTAACCCCTGTGGGGCAGGTTGGCTCAATGTTACCTAAAGAAACAGATTTCTGATTTTTTAAAAAGTCGCCTACAAGCTGAGCCGGGGCGGAATAATTTTCACCACCTTCAATAAAGGCAGTATGTTCGATTTTTTGTTGCAAATCAAAGCCTGCAAGGGGATGCTCGTTGCCGAAATCTTCAGGCTCAACGCCTACAAGCACCGCACTGTTGGAATTTTTCCCGTCACGGGCATGATAGCTCATTCCGTTAACAACAACGCTTTTTTCTTCGCTGGCTGCCGCAACAACGGTACCACCAGGGCACATACAAAAAGTGTAAGCACCTCTGCCTCCCTGAGGGTGGCATGCCATTTTGTAGCTTGCCGCACCAAGTGCAGGGTGCCCTGCGAAGCTGCCGTATTGGGCTTTGTCTATGAATTCTCTGGGGTGCTCGATTCTCGCACCAACGGAAAAAGGCTTTTGCATCATAGTGATGCCGTGAGAATAAAGCATTTCTACCGTATCCCTTGCCGAGTGACCGATTGCCGCAATAAGTGCATCTGTTTCAAGATCAACGGTTTCACCTTTTTGGTTAATATAAGTCACACCGTGAATTACACCGTTGACTGCAATGATATCAGTCATCTTGCAGCCAAAACGGACTTCACCGCCCAAAGAAATAATTTCTTCTCTTAAATTTTTAACTATTTTGCAAAGCTTGTCTGTACCGATATGAGGGAGCCAGGAATAAAGAATATCTTCATCAGCACCGAACTTTACAAAGTCAAGAAAAACCTGACGGCAAAGTGGGTCTTTGATGCCCGTTGTAAGCTTGCCGTCTGAAAATGTGCCTGCACCGCCCTCGCCAAACTGAACGTTTGACTCGGTGTTCAGTTTTTTATCACTCCAAAAAGAGCTGATGTCTTTTGTTCTTGTTTCAACATCCTGACCTCTTTCAAGCACAATGGGGCGAAGCCCTGCACGAGCCAGAGTAAGAGCTGCAAACATTCCCCCGGGGCCGAAACCGGCAACAATGGGGCGAAGATTACTCTGACGCTTGTTTTCAGGCACTGTATAAACAAAAGGCTGAATTTTGTTAGCCTTTTTGCATTTTGATAAAACTTTGTCCTCATTACCGTCAACTGTAACATCAACACTGTAAACAAAAAACAAGTTATCCTTTTTTCTTGAATCGAGGCTTTTTTTAGCAATTGCAAAGCTCTTGATTTTTGAAACGGGGATTTTTAAGCTTTCTGCCGTTTTGCGAAGAATATCATCGTTAGTGGCTTCAAGAGGAACTTTAATTTCATTAACTCTAATCATACAGTCAAATCAAACATTGAATCTGAAAAGAACAATGTCGCCGTCTTTCATAACATATTCTTTACCCTCACTGCGGACAAGGCCTTTTTCTTTTGCTGCAGCCATTGAACCGCAGGCAATAAGGTCGTCAAAAGAGATTACCTCTGCACGGATAAAGCCTCTTTCAAAGTCTGAGTGAATTTTGCCTGCTGCCTGGGGAGCCTTTGTGCCGTTGGTGATTGTCCAGGCTCTTACCTCGGGAGTACCTGCTGTGAGGTAAGAAATAAGACCGAGGAGAGCATAGCTTCTCTGAATAAGCAAATCAAGACCACCCTGCTCAACACCAAGCTCTGCTAAGAACATCTCTTTTTCTTCTTTGCTCAAAGGTGCAATTTCTGCTTCAAGTTCGGCACAAATCGGGAGCACCTGAGCACCCTCGTTTGCTGCGATTTCGCTTACCTTTTGATAACCTGCATTTGTGTCAATGCCGTTTGCAAAGTCGTCTTCACTCATGTTGCAAGCGTAAATAACGGGCTTGGAAGTGAGAAGAGCAATTGAATCAAGAACCTCTTTTTCATCGTCGTCACATTCAACATTTCTTGCAGGCACTTCGTTCATAAGCTCGTCTTTAAGACGCTTTAAAAATTCCACCTCTTTAGCAAGGCTCTTGTCGCCCTTCATAGCCTTTGTGCTTCTGTCAAGGCGGCGTTCAACCATTTCAACGTCAGAGAAAATAAGCTCAAGGTTAATTGTTTCAATATCTCTCGCAGGGTCAATGCTTCCGTCAACGTGAATAATATCGTCATTTTCAAAGCAGCGGACAACGTGAATAATTGCATCAACCTCACGAATGTGAGAAAGGAACTTATTACCCAAGCCCTCGCCCTTTGATGCACCTTTAACAAGACCTGCGATGTCAACAAATTCAATAACTGCAGGGGTTGTTTTGGCGGGGTTATACATTTCGGTGAGCTTGTCAAGCCTTGCATCGGGAACAGATACAACACCTACGTTTGGCTCGATTGTGCAGAACGCATAGTTGGCTGACTGTGCACCTGCGTTTGTAATAGCATTAAAAAGTGTGCTTTTGCCTACATTGGGTAAGCCTACAATACCTAATTTCATAAATTAAGACATCCTTTTCCAATTTAATGGTATAAGTATATCACAATTCGCTGAAATTTCAACAGATAAAGATTGAAATTTACTTCCGCACAAGTTAAAATACAAATGAAAGGGGAATCATTATGGTTAAGTATGCAGTAATCGGTACAGGTTGGATTGCCGAAGAATTTGTAAAAGGCACCGAGCTTGTTGAAGGCTTGGAGTTTTCTGCCGTATATTCAAGAAGTAAAGAAAAAGGGGAACAGTTTGCAAAGCCCTTTGGCGGAGCAGAGGTTTTTGATGATATAAATGCCCTTGCAAAAAGCGATGTTGATGCGGTGTATATCGCAAGCCCCAATTCGCTTCATTATTCACAAAGCAAGCTGATGCTTGAAAACGGAAAGCATGTTATCTGCGAAAAGCCCATAACCGTAGAGCCTGAGGAATTCGGGGAGTTAAGAGCATTGGCAGAGAGCAAAAACCTTGTGTATATGGAAGCAATTATGTATATGCACTTGCCTGCAAGAAAAATATTAAAAGACGCTCTCAAAGACCTTGGCGAAGTTACAACGGCACACTTTGATTTTTCTCAGCTTTCGTCAAAATATCCTGCCCTTAAAAGAGGGGAGCTTCCAAATATTTTTAACCCGAAGTTTGCAACAGGTTGCCTTATGGATTTGGGTATATATTGCGTTTATCCTGCTCTTGATTTGTTTGGTGAGCCGAAGAAAATCACCTCAACCGCAGGGCTCCTTCACACAGGGGCAGACGGTTACGGTACAACCGTTTTTGATTATGAAAACAAACAGGTTACACTCACCTTTTCAAAGGTGGGTCAGAGCCGATTCGGGTCACAGATTTTCGGCGACAATGGCACCCTTGCCACACCGTCAATTTCAAAGCTCGTTAATATGAGCCTCTTTGATAACGACGGCAACGAAACTGTTCTTACTGAGGACACAGAGAAACACGTCTTGATGTCCTATGAAGCACAGAGTTTTTATAATTACATCACAAAACCCGAAACAAAACAGGAGCTTGAAAACATAAACAACCTCACCTACGCCGTGAGCAAAACAATGAAAACTATAAGAGAAAAAACAGGAATAAAATTTGGGTAAAATCAAGGCCCCCCTATTGATTTATAAGGGGGAGCTGTCACGAAGTGACTGAGGGGGGGGTAAAGATAAGGTGATAAGTAAAAATAAGAATGAAGAGGTGAGGGTCTGCGACGCATTTTATCAACCCCCACCGTCTTTTGGCTTCGCAAAATCCACCTCCCCCGATTTTCGGGGGAGGCTGTTTGCTATATCTGAGCGCTCTCACAATGAGGGCGTTTTTTATATCATCACCAATCAAGAGAAAGGTAATACGGACCTTCAGCAGGTGAATCAATTGAATAAGAAGCAATATATCTTACTTTTTCGGTTTTATCGTTGTATGCAAAAATTAAAAACCAATAACGAGCATCATCCCAATCTTCAGGTTCTTGTGTGTCTGCATAATAATTAAGTACCCAATCACCTCTTTTTTCTGTATGTTTAACAGAAGCGGTGATTTCTTTTTTTACCTCTTTATACTCATTCTTCGGCAATAGCCACTCTGCAATGATATTAAATTCAGGGTCAAAGGTGTATGAATAATCATAATAATATTTTGTTGTAAGCGGAATACCTATGTTAAATGATATGTCAGGTGATTCTATTGCTGATTGAGGCACTTCGGCGGGAAAGACAGTGTGTATTTCTTTGCCGTATTTTTCTTGCACCCATGAGTCAAGAATTAAATAATCATCAATGTCATATGTGGTGGAATGGGGCAACAGAATGCCGAAAGCATACGGTAAGACGGAATAGAAGCTGAGAGGAATAAAAATCAAAATAAATATGGCGGATATTGTTCGCTTGATTTTGTCCTTTTTCTTGTTTATTTTTGCTTTTCGGTTGAGTAAAGCTATAATTAAAGATAAAAACAAAACAGCAATCGCACCGCAATTTGCAAATAAATATAATCGGATAAACTCAGAGTTAAAGTAAAGATGAGTAAACTCGATTTTGCAAAGCACAAAATAAGCAATTATTCCTAACAAGGAAAACACTATTCCGAAAATCCCGAAACCCAAGCAGAATTTTCTGATTGCCTCTGAAGAGGCCTTCGGCTTCAAATCTTCTTTGGGAACAGCGGTTTCTTTTACTGTTTCAGAAAGAGAATTGCATATTGTTTCAAGACTTATATCTTCATTAAATGAAATGCTTTTTAGTTTTTTAACAACTTGTGTGTTGTGGAGTATGTTTTGTTCCGTTTGCTGAATAAAGGTTTCAACAATATCTTTTGCGGTTTCTTTGTTTTCGATTATACTTTTAATATCTGCAATGGAAAATCCTGCTTTGCGAAGAAGGGCGACATTGTTGAGACGCTTAACATCATCGTCAGAAAAATCAATGTTTTTTCTTCCGCTGTAGGATTCTTCTATATTTGGCTTAACCAGTCCTTCGTCAATATAAAGCCTTATTGCTCGGTCGGTAAGTTCTGTTTTTTCAATAACTTCTTTAATTTTCACCGTAAAGCACCTTCTTTCAACACTATAATAATATTTCACCTAAGGTGAATGTCAACAGAAAAGCTTAAAAATTATAAAAATCTCATAAAGATTGTTGACAAGTGAGGGATAGTGTGATATTCTAACTGTGACATCAGTGATAGCACAGTTATTGCACAGATGTTTTTGCGCAAAAATAAAAAGTGAGGAGAATAAAAGTGATATCCATTGATATGCACAGCCGTGTGCCCGTGTATGAACAGATTGAAGAGCAGATTATCTGGCTTGTTAATTCCGGAGTTTATAAGCCTGACGATAAGTTGCCCTCAATCCGTGCACTGGCAAGCGAGCTTAAATTAAACGTCAACACTGTTAAAAGAGCTTTTCAAGAGCTGGAGGCAAAGGGAATAGTTTATTCTGCCCAAGGTAGGGGAGTTTTTATCAGTCCCTTTTACAATGCCAATGAAACAGTCAGACAAGAGGCAATGCAGGATTTGAAGGTTGCTTTGCATTCTGCTGTTTCAAAAGGTCTTACCAAAAGCGAAATCAATTCGGCTGTTGACGAAATATTTGACCTTAAGCAGGTGAATTAAATGATTGAGGTAAAGTCGGTTACCAAAAAATTCGGTGATTTCACAGCTGTAGACGGAATTTCTTTCACTGTGGAGAATTCTTCTATCTACGGACTTATCGGCTACAACGGAGCCGGTAAAACAACCCTTTTAAAAACTGCGTCGGGTATGTACTGCCCTGATTCGGGCAAGGTGCTTCTTGATGGCGAAAACGCTTATGACAACAATGAAAACAGAACGGGACTTTTCTATATCCCCGATGATATGTATTTTATGAGCAACTCAACGGTTGAGGGAATGGCAAAGTTTTATAACGGAATGTATGAAAGCTTTGATGTGAAGCTATTTGAAAGAATCCTCAGCATTTTTTGCCTTGATAAAAAGGCAAGGCTCAGGAGCTTTTCAAAGGGAATGAAGCGTCAGGCTGAGATTGCCTTTGCCCTTGCTTCAAGGCCTAAATTTATGCTCCTTGACGAAGTTTTTGACGGCCTTGACCCGCAGAAAAAAGAAATTTGTAAAACTTTGTTTCTTGAATATATGGCAGAGAGCGAATGCTCTGTTATTATTTCAAGCCACAGCCTTTCAGAGCTTGCAAACCTTTGCGACCATGTGGGACTTATCAACGGCAAAAGGATGAGCCTTGATTGTTCCGTTGATGACATCCCCCATAACAACAAAAAGTACAGGCTTCTTCTTTCACAGCCTGTTAAAAAAGAAGTGTTTGAAAGCTTGCCAATAAAAAGCCTTGAAATTAAAGACAATGCAGTTTTCTTTACAGTTATCGGTGAAGAAAACCTTGAAAAGGTGCGAAAAACGATTGCTTTGCTACCAATAGCGTCTATGGATGAAATTCCGATGACGCTTGAAGAAGTATTTTTGAGTGAAATGGAGGATAAGAGTTATGATTTACAGCAAATCTTCAGCTGATTATGCCGCAAAATATGATTTGAAAAGATGTTTTAAGTCAGGCTTTTTGTTTCCTCTTTTAGCTTGCGGAGCTTTCGTGCTCATTCTTTTTTCAACGATAAAAACCAACTACAGCGAAACAGAGTATGTTTATAAAATATTCGGCAGTGATATGTATTCATGGTATCTGCTGCTTCAATATATTTATGCTGCTTTCGGTGCACTGACAGGTTTGTTTTCGTTCAGGTTTTTGACTTCGGTTAAGATGAGCAATGTTTACCTTTCAATGGGTATCAGCAGAAAACAGCTTGTTAAAAACAGAGTTATATCTTCAACCGTTTATATGGCGATGGCTTCAATAATTCCGTTTATTGTTGCAATTATTTTAAACAGCATTTATTTAACGGTTGAGTCGGGGCTTATTAAAGCAAGTGCTTTTTATGCATTGGTTTATTTTGGCGATATGCTTTTAGGTTTTGCTGTTGCAAGCCTTTTTACAGTGAGCGTGGGTAATATAATTGAAAACGGAGTTTGCACCTTGACGGCACTGCTTGCCCCCACAGCTGTGATTTATTTAATGGGATATGCTATCAGCAACCTTGTTAACGGTGCAGCACTCTCTGATTATGAAATGTTTTACGACTTCGGTGGATTCTGCAGAACCTTCGCATCATACACAAGAAGATTAAATCCTTTGGAATATCTTAGTTCCACCCCTCATGTCGGTTATAAATATTTGGAGGGCGAAGCATACACTCTCAGTGGATTTGATTATCTGACGGTGATTGTATGGCTGTTGGTGGCTGTGGGTATTCTTTGCCTTGTGCCTAAGCTTATTGAAAAGAGAAAGGCAGAAATTGCAGGATCTTTGGGTGCTAACAGAAGTGCAGTGAACTTCACTGTGTTTGTGTATGCTTTTATTTCCTTTATGCTTGTGAGCAACTTTGCTACCGTTGGCAAATGGCTTGTCTTTGCTGTGTGTATTGTTGTTCCTGCAATGGTTTTCACCGGAATAACAGCTTTGGTTTACAGAAACAAAAAAGAGTTTATCAAAAGCCTGAAAGGCACGGCGGTTGTTGCAGGTGTGATGGCAGTGTTAACCATTACTCTTTCAACAGGAGTTTTTGGATATTTCACAAAAATACCCGATTCCGAAAAAATCGAATATGCAGGTATTTGCCCCTCTAGTTCGGAATTTATTATGGCGTCTAATGCAAGTTGGAGAACAATGAGAGAATCCTCAAAGGTTTATGGTCCTATGACGGACAAGGACGATATAAACACTGTTCTTTCAATTCATCAAAAGGTTGTTGACGGACTTGGCAAGGGTGACGATTCCGTTTGCTTTGTGTATAAAATGAAAAACGGAAAATATGTTACACGTTTTTACCGTAATGTTTCTCTCGAAGGTGCAAAGGCTTCACTTAATGTTGTGAACACAAAGTGGTATGACGGATTACTTAAGGATGCTTTCACCGATTGGGATTTTGATTATGACAAGGAATGGGAGGAAATCCCTGAGGTTACACCAGGAACTACACAATATGAAGAAACGGAAATCGGTTGGCAATGCGATTATATTTCTTACAAAGAGAAGTTTAATTTAGGCGAAATTTATGTTTACGGCAAAACCCTCAATGAATTTGTAAAGCTCAGCGAAAAAGTGAGCCCGGAAGAGATGAAGGAATTCAGAACGGTTTTTGCCCAAGAGCTGATCGCCTTGACCCCCGATGAAATCTTTAGCCCGAAAGAGCAGGCTATGTATCATATCAGAGCGAGATTAGGCGAAGCGGAAGAGTATGACGGACTGTCTATGGACAACATTCCTGTCTACAAATCAATGAAAAAAACAATGGAGTTTTTAACAAGGCATAACATTTCATTTGATAATCTTACAGCAGAAGATGTGGTTGAAGTGAAACTTGTTACACCGGAGAGTGCTCCTGTTTCAATCGGACTGCGTCAGGAAAAGTCTACGGCGGCAAGCTATCTTAGTGCGGAGTATGTTAAAGATATTTTCGGCGGCAGAGAGAATATTTGGGGCGATTCAGGATTCGCATTTTCGGATGCGGAGAGTATCACTGACAAAAAGCTGATTGAAAAGTATTTCAATTCTTACAGAAGCTATTATTCATACAGTGGTGACAACGGAGCTTTTGTAATGTTTATTTTTAAAGACGGCTCAGATCTGGTGGCGTATGTCCCCGAAAAAGAATTATAAATTTTAAGCGGAAAGATTAAGGTCTTTCCGCTGATTTTTTAGCTGACAAATTTTGAAAAATGTTTATACAATTCAAATTTTATTCATAAATCCCTTGACAATTTGCATTGAAAAATGTTAAAGTGTACTATAAGTATAAAAGCGTTAATGGGGCAGGTGTGCCCTTTGTGACGGGTGCACAGTTATTTTGCACATTAAAGTGCACTTTCAACAAACTTTTTTACCAACTCAGAAATTAAGGCAAAGAGGGTAGCTTATGGAACAAAAAAAATCCAACGGAAAAAGTAGGCTCAGACCAATTGAGCTTTCTTTCCAGCCGGTGTTTGATATTCACCTTAATATGGCTATAGATTATGAGATTTCCATGAGAATCAATGACAAGACCGTGGGTGTTATTCTCCCTGAACTGTTTATTCCCATTGCCGAAAAGTCAAGTCAGATTTGTCAGCTTGGTCTCTGGGCTATTGAGGAGTGCTGTGACGTTATTAAGCGTTGCGAGGCAAGAGAGGCAGACGTTAATACATTTATAGTATGGATTTCTGTTAAGCACATCTGCAAAAAGAACTTTGTTGCACAGGTGATGAAAATCCTTAACAAACACGAAATAAAGCCTGACAGATTTTGCCTTAACATTACTCAGAGTATACTTGAAGCTGATAAAGATCAGATTCTTGCCAATATCAAAGAGCTCAGAGAGTTAGGTTTTAAGGTTTCAATTGACGATTTAGGTCTTGAATATACATCTTTAAGTAACCTCAGCCATTACGATGTTGACTATATCGGAATTCATGCTTCACTCATAGAAGACATTCTTGAAAGCGAACGCACTCAGAATATGATTCAGGGTCTTATTGATTTTGCTAAAAAGATTGAAGTTGAAACAAGGGTTGATGGCATCGACTCAGCTGAAAAGGCAGAGCTTCTTAAAAAGATGGGTGTTGACCAGCTCAAAGGTCCGTTTTACGGTAAACCCGGAAATGAGAAATCAATTGTGTAAGAAAGGAGCGAGTTGCATTGGCTAAGAAAAAGAAAAATGATGCACAGCCGACACCTGCTGCTGGAAATGACAATATGGGCAAGTATTCGGTAAAAACAAGCTCCAAAAAGCTCAATAAAAGAGAAGCGCTTATCAGAATACTGACAATTATACTTATTATATTATTGCTTTTCCTTTTTGGCTTGTTTGCTTGCACAACATATATAAGCAACGGTAACTTCACTGTTTCCACCAATGCAGACGCTTTCAATGCGGGTATCGCAATCAGTGAAACCCCTGATTTTGAAAATCCTGCAAGAATACTTGAAGGCAGTGCATTTGAAAACATGAGGGAGGGAACATACACTCTTCTTCCGCCGGATATAAACGATTATGACGGTTCTCATAATTTCCTTACGGAAGACGGAATGTTCTACTTTACATATTCGTTCTATGTTAAAAATACAGGCACCGAAAAAGCAGGCTATGTTGCAAAGCTCAATGTTGAAAGTGCTACTCAGGGCGCAGATGAAGCGGTCCGTGTTATGGTAACACACAACGACGAGTCAGAGGTTTATGCAAAGCCTGCACTAGGTAGCTCAAGCGTGCTTGAGCAGTACGCTGATAAAAACTTCGTTAGTAACAGACATGTAGGAAACTTTTCTAACGAAAATTTCGAAGCAGGAGCTGTGGACAGATTTACCGTAGCTATCTGGTTCGAAGGTGACGATCCTGAGTGTGTTGATGATATTCTTGAGGGGGAAGTCAAGTTTTCGATGGACTTACAGCTCATCGAAACACTTGATGATAGTGGAGAGTCTGCATAAAAGCAGTGAAAAGGATTAACCTTTGACTGACATTAAGCAAAACTTTTCTATTTTTTCAATTCATTTTTCCAACACACAGGATATAAATTTAGTAAATGTTTTGGCAATGGGTTATCAGTTGCCAGGCCATACAACAATCTTTATGGAGGTAAAGATATGAAAGTAACATTAAAAAAACGCGCATTTGTGGTAACGATGATTATGCTTATGCTCACATCTATCGCTCTCACATCTTCAACATTCGCATGGTTCACCATGGCTGACGCAACCGATGTTGAAGCAATGAACCTTACAGTTCAGTCAATTGATGGTATTCAGATTTCAGCAAACGCATCTACATGGACTGCAAGCCTTGAAGGTGAAGATTTCTTTGGTGAAGGATTTAGAGATGATGATGCTTATGTTCCTGATCATTTTGCTGCTTATGAAAACAACAACAACATTTATCCGGACGTTTTAACTCCGGTATCATCTGCATTTGAAAATGCTACTAATGGTTTCGCAGATTTCTTTAAGGCTCCTATCAGTGGCGGTTCAACAACTGCTGATATAAGAGCAATTACTCAGGACAAAGAAAATCCTGAAGGCTTTATTGCTTTTGATATTTTCTTCAAAGTTGATAATGAAAATCCGGATGCAGTGCAGAAGATTTATTTCAACACATCAACTTTTGAAGATGTGAATGCAGAAGACGGAACTGATCAGAATGCTCTCTCTGCTCTCAGAGTTGCCTTTACTCCTTTAGGAACAGTAACAGATCCATCTTCATCAACTGCTGTTACAGATGCAATCGCAAAGAAAGATTTCGTAGCCGGCAACACTGTTTCTTACGAGGTTGATTCATTAACAAGATCAGCTGGTGCTACAGCTTATGGTATTGCCGCAGGAGTACAGGCAACAAAGTATCTTAATTCAACAGGTACAGGTGTTGCTGTTTCAAACGGTGTTCTTAATGCAGGTGGAAATATTAGCGGTACATCAGTTACGGATCAGAGTGTTGATACAGACAAATATTTTGAGCTTCCTGTAGGTATCTCAAAGGTTAGAGTTTACATCTGGATGGAAGGTCAGGATGTTGACTGCTTGAACTCAATTGCAGGTTCTTCTCTTGTAGCTGACCTCAGATTCACAATTGAATAATTTTTATAGATTAAACAAGATATAATTTAACACAAAATATATACAAAAAACCGAAATGACACTATCATTTTTATTGATAGTCATCCGGTTCGATGTGAAAGATCCCAAGTGTGTTGATAATATTCTTAAGGGCGACTGAGTTTTCAATTGGTTTATAGCTTGTTGAAAACTTGGTAACAGCGGCGAGGCTGCAAGGGAGGAGTGAAAAGGAGCAACCTTTTACTGATCCCGGGCAAAAATTCCTTGATTCCAATTTAAATTTTTTCAGCACACAGGATATAAATTAAACGAATGATTTGGCGACGGGTTAACGGTCGCCAAGGCATGCGAAATCTTTATGGAGGTAAAGATATGAAAAAGACAATCAAAAAACGTGCGTTTGTGTCAGCGATTGCTATGCTTATGGTTTCTGCTATCGTTCTCACATCTTCAACGTTCGCTTGGTTCTCCATGAGTAAAGAAGCTTCTGTTGAGTCAATGGACCTCACAGTTTCATCTCCTGAAGGTATCCAGATTTCAGCTAATGCATCAGCATGGACAGCAAGCCTTACAGTTGACCAGATTTTTGACAATGACGACGCAACAACAAGCCGTTATGACGCTTATGAAGGAAACAACAACCTTTATCCCGCAGACCTTATTCCTGTTTCATCAAACTTTGCAAAAGCAAGTTCAACAGGTTATGCAAACTTCTTCAAGGCTACTCTTGATGACTCAGCTATGGCTAAGATTACAGCTGTAACTCAGAGCAAGGCCAGCCAGGATGCTGCAGGTCTCATCGCTTTCGACCTTTTCTTCAAGGTTGCAAGTGCAACACCCGTTTACTTCAGTGGTTCAACATTCACTGATAACAGCGGTTCAAAAGTTCTTTCAGCTCTCAGAGTAGCTTTCACTCCCCTTGGTACAGTAGCAATCGGTACTGATGCTGCTACAGCAACAGCTCTTAACTCTTTCACAGCAGGTACAAACAACGTTATTTATGAAGTAGATTCATTAAAGCGTTCAGATGATGCTGCTGCTGCAGGTATTGCTGCAGGTGCTGTTGAAACAAAAGGCTTAGTCAGCACAAACAACGGTAACGCAGTTACAACATCAAATGGTATAATCACCAACACTGCTGTTGTAGGTGCTATGCAGGGTACACAGCTTACTGACCAGTCAGCTACTACATCTAAAGTTTTCAACCTCAAAGCAGGTATCACAAAGGTTAGAGTATATATCTGGATTGAAGGTAACGACGTTGACTGCTTGAACTCAGTTGCAGGTGCTGCTCTTACAGCTAACCTTAAGTTTACAATTGACTAATCCTTACGGATTATGTAAATTTATTCGAGCTTAAACATAATTAATTGATTTTTTAAGGCGGAGTAGTTGCTCTGCTTCGCCTGATCCTTGCCGTTTAAGGAACGGCGCCGTTGGAAGACGCCGTTCCTGCTATACCTATGAAAGAGCGATTTACAGATATTTGAAAAAATGCCTGTAAATGACTTTTTCAGTCAGTAATTAAATTATGAGGTGAATGTTAAATGGAACAGAAAGGTAAAAGTATTTTAGGAGTTATTTCAGATGTATTGTTGGTTATTCTTATTGTTGTGGCTATTTCCATAACAGTTATGACCTTTACTTCAAAAAGCTCAGAAACAGGTATCGGTAATGTATTAGGCTACACACCATTTTCAGTTCAGACAGATTCAATGAGCCCTACCATCGGCAAGGGTGACCTCATTATCGCAAAAGAGGTTAAAGATGCTGAAGCAGAGCTTAAAATCGGTGACGTTATCACCTTCTACACCCTTATGCAGGATGGTGCAGGTAACACCGTAAAAGGTTTCAATACCCATAGAATTCTTGATGTTCAGTATTATAATGATGGTTCTATCCACTATTACGTTACCAAGGGTGACGCTATGGAAACAGAAGATAACCAGAAGGTTTACCCGGATGACGTTGTTGCAAAGCAGGTTGGTGCAGGCATTGATGAAGCAACAGGTGATTACGTTAAAGGTCTTACTATAAGTGGCTTCGGTAATGCACTTGACTTCCTCCAGAGTCAGCTCGGCTTTATGATTTGCGTAATTATCCCATTGGCTCTCTTCTTTATCTGGCAGGTTTATAAGCTTATTGCTATGTTTATGGCATCAAAAGCAGAAAACATTTCTGATGATGTTAAGCGCAGAGCTATTGAAGAGTATCTTGCTCAGCAGGAGGCTGAGAAGAAAGCCGCAGGTTCCGAGGACGGTTCAGAAAACAAATAACATATAACATTCACATATTTATATAAACCAATTATTATAAGAGGGTGACCCAAATGACAGTTACAACCTTTATATCAGAATTTCTGAATCAGTTCTTTGTTCAGGGATTGTTCGGTATTTTCAAAGGTATCGGAATGGGCATAGTCAATATGTTCAACATTCCTGCTTACATATCAATTTTCAAGGCTAATTCAGCAAATTTCACTGCAGTAGATTGGATTATTGCAATTCTTACTGTGGTTGCCACAGTAGCTATTCTTGCTGTGATTGTTGTTCTTGTTGTAATTCTTGTTAAAAAATACATAAGAGTTCGCAAAACAATTGTTGACCAGGAAGAGCTTCTCAACGAAGTGGGCAACCTTAACCGTGAAATCATCAAGCTTTCTTCAGAAAAAGAGAGAATCCTTGCTATGAAGGTTTCTCAGCTTGGTCTCAAACCCGGAGAAAGCCCCTATGAAGAGTACGAAGAAAAGAAAGAGGAAGAGGAAAAGTCTGACGAAGTTGATAAAACTGCTGATGACTACAGCCGTTTCTATAAATGTACTCAGGTTGACATTGAAATTGAAAACTATGTTGCACCTGAGTTTGATAATGAAATTACTCTTCCTGAAATTTGTGACAGATTCCGCAACTTCGCTTGCTCACAGCTTCATCTTTATTATGAACCAAAGCTTATCCGTCTTTTTATTGCTTCATTTGCAACAACAAGACTTATCATCCTTCAGGGTATTTCAGGTACAGGTAAAACCTCACTTGCTTACGCTTGGGGTAAGTTCTTAAGGAACCCTGCTATCATCGCATCAGTTCAGCCTTCATGGCGTGACCGTACTGAAATTTTCGGTTACTTCAACGAATTTACAAAGAGATTCAACGAAACTGAAGTTCTCAAAAAGATGTATGAAGCTACATACAAGGAAGAAATTTATATCACTGTTCTCGACGAAATGAACATCGCTCGTGTTGAGTATTACTTCGCAGAGCTTCTTTCAATCCTCGAAATGCCTACCAGAGAAGAATGGGTTGTATCCCTTGTTCCCAGTGTTTGGCCAACAGACCCAAAACATCTCTTCGACGGTAAACTCAAACTTCCCGAAAATATGTGGTATATCGGCACAATCAACAACGACGACTCTACATTCGCTGTTTCAGATAAGGTTTATGACCGTGCTATTCCTATTGACATTAACAGTAAGGGTAAAGCATTTGATGCTCCTTACACTGAATGGCTTCCTTTGAGCTATAAGCATCTTGAAGGTATGTTCAAAGAATGCCAGGAAAAATACAAGGTTTCAGAAGAAAACCTTCGCAAGCTTGAGGAACTTGATGACTATGTTATTGAGCATTTCCGTCTTGCTTTCGGTAACCGTATTGTTAAGCAGCTTAAGGAGTTTGTTCCTGCATATGTTGGCTGCGGTGGAACAGAAATCGACGGTATTGACTTCGTTCTTTGCCACAAGATTCTTCGTAAATTTGAAAGCCTTAACCTTTCATTTATCCGTGATGAAATTGACGGACTTATCACTTACCTTAATAAGCATTTCGGTAAGTCAAACATGATGGAATCTAAAGAATATCTTCTCAGACTCCAGAAGCTTATGTAATAGCCTAAGTAAATTAACCGCAAAGGGGCAAAAGGTCAGATGGATAAATCATATCTTGAATTATTTTTGGAATATAAAGACAGTATGGCTGCCCTTACCACTGATAATCAGTTCTATGAAACAATGGATGATATTATCGACCGAGGTAAGACCAGTTACTCACTGTTTAACAGATATTTCGAAAAGAAAATAGATTTAACATGGGTTGAAGAGATTGAGGCCTGCATTATTCCTCTTGACAATATTATCCGTGTTCCCCGTAAGTTTATCGTTCAGGAAGAAGAAATTGTTCCCATTGAAAGAGCGAAAAAAATTACGGCAGAATCGGTCCGCCACCTTGCTCAGCATACAAACATGATCGCAAAGGTTGAGGGTGACACTGTTACTCCTAACGAAATTCTTAATGTTTTTCGTGAAGAGAGCTTTGAGGTTTATGAAAACCGCTTTGTTTACACCCTTATGCAAAACCTTATAAGATTTATTGATGTCAGATACAATGTTCTTTTCAACCTTTCTGATGATGAGAATATGGCATCATTAAAAATGGAAAGTGATGTTACTCGCGGCAAAGAGAAGATTCACTATCAGTTAGAGGTTTCGGCTCAGTCCGGCGGTAATGATTTAGAAGATAATGCTAACATTGACGGTGAAAATGCTTCTGCTTTCCAAAGAATTGAAAGAATTAAGAAAATTATCAACGAATATGCTCATTCGGGCTTCATGAAAGAGCTTCACGGTTGTGCGCCTGTTCGCCCACCGATTATGAGAACAAATGCTATTCAGAAAAACCCTAACTTCAGAGCATGTCTTAAGCTGTGGCAGTTCATTCAGTCTTATCGCGACGTTGGTTATGAGATTATTGCTCATGAGTCAAATGAAATGGTAAGTGACGAATATAAAGAGCAGCTTAACAAAATGATTTCAACTAACTATATGCTCCTTAAAAACAACACCGTTTCACAGGATGCATTGGCCAAAAAAGCTAAATCAAGAAAGATTAAACCCAAGATGCTCAAACGTCTTGCAGAAGAGTTGGTTATCGATTACGATATGAACGAAATCGAAATCAGAAAAATCTTTGTTGATGAAGTTAAGCGTATCAGCAAAAAGAAGATTGCCGGTGAAAAGAAGATCAAAGAAGCTATCGACCGTGCGTTGGCTCAGGAAAATGCACGTAAGAAGGCTATCGAAGATAAAATCAAGGCAAAAATCGCTCATGAAAAAGAGATGGAGCGTCGCCGCATAGCACGAGAAAAAGCTCGCATCGCAAAAGAAAAGGCAAAAGAGAAAGAGCGTATTGCAAAAGAGAAGGCTCGCCTCAAAGCTCAAAAAGAGAAAGAGGTTGCCCTTGCCAAAGAACGTGCCCGCAAAGAAAAAGAGAGAGCACGTCTGGTCAAGGAAAGAGAAGAACGTCTTGCTCAGATTGCAAAAGAAAAAGAGCAGGCCCGTATTGCCAAGGAGCAGGAAAGGGCTCGCCTTGCCAAAGAAAAGGCAGAGCAGCTTGAACGTGCCCGCAAAGAGAAAGAAAAAGCTAAGCGTGAAAAGGCAAAACAGCTTGAAAGAGAGCGCATTGCTAAAGAAAAAGCCAAAGAAAAAGAGCGTATTGCCCGTGAAAAAGCAGCTCAGGCCGAAAAAGAGCGAATCGCAAAAGAAAAGGCAAAAGAGAAAGAACGCCTTGCTCGTGAAAAGGCGAAAGCACTTCAGCAAGAACGTCTTGACAAAGAAAGAGCCAAAGAAAAAGAGCGTATTGCCCGTGAAAAAGCAGCTCAGGCTGAAAAAGAGCGAATCGCAAAAGAAAAGGCAAAAGAGAAAGAACGCCTTGCTAAAGAAAAAGCCAGAGCTCTTGAGCAGGAACGTCTTGGAAAAGCAAAAGCTAAAGAAAAAGAACGTTTGGCAAAGGAAAAAGAAATTCAGGCTGAAAAAGACAAAATTGCTAAAGAAAAGGCTAAAGAGCGTGAGCGAATTGCTCGTGAAAAGGCAAAACAGCTTGAGAAAGAGCGCATAGAAAAGGCAAAAGCTAAAGAAAAAGAACGTATTGCTAAAGAAAAGGCGAAGCAGATAGAAAAAGAACGCATCGCAAAAGAAAAGGCAAAGGAAAAAGAGCGTATCGCAAAAGAAAAGGCAAAGGAAAAAGAGCGTATCGCAAGAGAAAAAGCAAAAATGCTTGAAAAAGAGCGAATCGCAAAAGCCAAAGCAAAGGAAAAAGAAAAAATTGCAAGAGAAAAGGCAGCTAAATTAGCCAAGGATAAGGCTAAGAAGGCTGATGAGCAGTAATCTGCTGAGCAGCAGTAGCAGATAATTAATCACAGTTTAGTCATCGTGGAGGTTAGTTTGATGAAAAGACGAGTAACAGAAAGGATACTGGTATTGATACTGAGTATAGCAGTAATGTTATCCTCAACAGGTATCTATACGGTTTTTGCTACACAAGAGAATACCGCCGGTTCCACAACTGTTACTGATTCATCAACTGTTGCAGATGAAACAACAAGCGTTGACCCCGACACAGATGAAAATATTGTTGAGGGCGGTGGCTCAATTGAAAATGCCACACTTGCCGGTGACGGAACTGTTGAAAATCCGTATTGTATTGCTGATGTTGATGATTTGTTCCTGATGCAGGGAATTATCAACGATTCAACCAAAGCAGATAAGAATTTTAGCCTTGTTGCAGACATTGACCTTTCAGGAGTAACTGCTTCTGACTTGGGCAAAAATACTGTAACTCCCGGCACATTAATTTCTCTTGATAAAACACTCAGTGATGCCACACCAAAGAGTGTATGGTTCAACCTTAACGGCTGTGGCTTTAAGATTTACGGACTTAATGTTACATCAACTGAGTTTGAAAATGTAGCTATATTTGGCTACATCAGCAAAAATTCAACAATCAAAAACGTGGTTGTTGAATCATGCTCAATTACCGTCAAGAATGATAAAGCAGCTTCATCAGCAGTGCTTGCTCTTTCAAATGACGGTACTATAAGAAATTCAACAATTAAAAATGCTGTTTTCAATGTTGCTTCAGCTGATAAAGCGGCTGTGTTCGGTGCAATTGTTGCTAAAAATGCAGGCACTGTTTCAAATGTAACAGTTGACAACATTAAAGTTAGCGTTGCTTGCTCAACCAACAGTGTTGGTGCCGTTGCGGGAATAAATAACGGCAACATTTCCGAAATCAAAGCTACAGGTGTTTCAATTGTTACATCTGAAGGCAACAAGTCTGATTATGCAGGTGCTGTTGCAGGTGTTAACAATTCTAAAATCAAAGATTGTGTTATCTCTGTATCAGCTCTTGATTATGCAATGCAGTCAGGCGGTATTGCAGGTATTAACGCAGGTGAAATCAACAACTGTAGTGTCAACGGCAATTGTGATGGTGTAAGTGTCGCTTCAAAGTCAACAGCAACCGTTGCAACTAAGGGAATTTCAGGCGGCATTGCAGGCAAAAACAGCGGAAAAATCAAAAACTCAACTGTCAACGGTATTAGTGCATATGTTGACGGTGGTGTATACGGCGGTATTGCAGGTGTTCTTGCAAAAGGCGGAGCTGTTTCCGATTGCGTTGCAACCGGTGTTGCAGGTGGAAACGGTGTAACCGGTGGTATCGCAGGTAAGGCAGAAGAAGATTCTTCAGTTAAAAACAGCTATGCATTTGTAACTCTCAGTGCTGATTCAGCTCGTGGTGCTGTTATCGGTGAGGGCGAAGCATACCTTGAAAACAATTTCTGGTCAAGCGAAATCAGCAACAGATGCATTGCTGATGAGTCCGGTTCAAAGCAGGGCAATATGCTTCAATCCACAAGAATTATTACTCTTCACGCAGGTGGAAGTAAAACCGTTAACCTCCTCGCCTTGGGCAGTAGTTGGGGTTCAGCTTCTCTTGTTGCAGATTCTATTGACTCTGTTAAGGTTGCAGGTTCAGCTGTTGAAATTAAAAAGGGCGAAAAGGATTTCACCCTTAAAGCTACTGTTGCTAACAAAACAGCGAAGCTCACATATTCAGCAAAAATCACTGTAAATTCAGGTTATAATAACGCAACTGTTGTTGCAAGAAATATGTTTGTAAGCGTTATCACTCTTGCTAAAGAAGCAACAGGTGACGGACTTACCGTAAAAACACCAATTAAAATTTCAAATTCAAATGAACTGGAATTTATTAAAGCAGCACCATTTGCTTGCTTTGAACTTGCCGGTGATATTGATGTGCCTGAAAATTGGCAGCCAATTAGATTCAGTGGATACCTTAACGGTACAGGATTCACTTTAGACACCGATTCAACACTCTTTAGTCAGGTTTGCGGTTCAATCAGCAACCTTACTGTAAGATTAAACGGTGAAATCAAAACTGCTATGTTCGGCGATGCAAACGCAGCTCAGTTTAACAACGTAAGAATTATTAAAGGCAGCGTTGAAGAGGGCAGTCAAAAATCTGTTCGTCTTGCAGCTGAAGAATCATCAGTAGCTCCGTTCCTCAACAAGGTTATGGGTAACACTGTTATTAACAGCTGTTATGCAGAAATTCCTGTTCACATCACAAAAGAAGGTGTCAACAACGTTGCAGGTTTTGTTGCTGTTGTTGATGCAAATGGTGCAAAGCTTGAATCAAGCGGTGCAAGTGTTACTATTACCTCTGAATATGAAGGTAAGGTAGCTGACAGTGCTGCTTTCATCGGTCGTGTTGAAAATAATGCTGAGGGTGTAATCAACGGTTGCTTTGCAACTCTCAATTCAGCAGTAGTTGATTATGCACTTATCGGCTCAGGCAATAAAGACAGCTTTAAAGCTGAAAATAACTATTTAAGCTCAATTAATGATAAAGCTTGCCCGGATGACCTTGATAATGTTGTTGCATCCAAATGGATGTTTGATGCAGGCGAACAAGGCTTTATTGCAGGCAAGGGTAGCGTTGTTTCAATCGCTCTTCCCGCAGGCGTTGCATTATTTAACAATGTTAAGCCTGAAGATTTTGTGGCTGTTTATGACAGCAATAAGCTCAAAGTTAATGTAAGCGGAATCACAGTTAAAGACGGTGTTCTCTACCTTCCCGTTGAGGCGGCAGAGGGTGTAATAACTGTTCTTAACAGTGAAGTAACTCTTGTTCATAAACCGACAGGTCTTAAGTCAACAATCGGTGTTTCTAACGGACTTGAACAGGATAAAGACGGAAATTATCTTGTATATTATGCCGTTGATATTGCATTCATCGGTGAAAACCTTGAAAAATTCAGCGGTGAAAGCTTTAAATTGGTTAACGATATTGATATGTCAAAGCTTGCAGACTTCAAGCCTGTGGGCGGAACAAGTGCTTCGTTTAACGGCAAGTTTGATGGTTGCGGTCATACTATCTCCGGTCTCGTTGTTAACGGCACTTCAAAGGCAGGTTTATTCGGAACATTAGAAAATGCAACTGTTACAAACCTTGTTATCGATGGCACCGATGTTAAGGCTTCAGGCTCATATGCAGGAGTTCTCGCAGGTCAAATCAGCGGTAACACAGTTATTTCTAAAGTAACAATCAAAAACAGCAAAGTTTCTGCAAAAGAAAGTTTTGCAGGTGTTCTTGCCGGTAGTGTAAACGGCGATAATGTTGCTGTTTCAGATGTTAATATTCAGGTTGCCGAAATCAGCGCATTGAATTATGCCGGTGGTGTAACCGGTAATGTTGAAGGTAACCTCAAAGTTACAAAATCATTAGTTACACAGATTAATGCATCTGCAACCGGTTTTGTAGGCGGTGTGGCAGGTAGTGCAAATGCACTTTATGCAGATTCAGTAAAAGTCAGAATGTCACAACTCACTGCTGAGAAGTTTGCAGGCGGTGTGGCAGGTGCCTTTGCAGGTGAGATTAAATCTGTTCAGGTTAACGATTCAACCGTTACAGGTGAAATAGCAGGTGGCCTTGTCGGTTCAACAATCAGCGAAACCAAGGCAATTGTTACCGATTCAAGATCGGCTTCAATGAATGTTAACGGTGCAGATGAAGCAATAGCTCTCGGTGGATTTATCGGCTCAGTAGTTGAAGGTTCTTCTGCTGAAATCACAAATAGTGTGGTTACCGGCGGTGTTGGTGTAAACGCATCAACAGCAAGTGGCGGTTTCATCGGTGATGTTCAGGGTGAAGCTAAAATTTCGGGCTCATCAACCTATGCTCATATTAAGGGCTACGAATCAGCAACCAGACTTCCTGTTGGTGCAGGTGGTGTTATTGGTAAGGTAAGTTGTGCGGACTTGTCAGCTGTTTCAATAAATAAAGTGAATGTCGGCGGTTCTGTAACCGGTTATGATTTTGTTGGTGGAATTATAGGTAACATCCTTAGTGAAAAGGCAGAAACAGTGGCAGTTTCTGACTGTGTTATCGGTGCAAAAATCAGCAGCACCGAAGCTGAAAATTCAGCAATTATTATCGGTAACATTAACGGTGAATTTGTTGAAGCTGCTGTTAAAAATGTAATTATGTCATCCTATGGTATGTCATTGGGTGCATATTCAGATTCCATAGGTCAGTCTACATATACCGACCTTGATAAGCTTGTTGAATCTTCACTCAATGAAGTAATCAGAACAAGTGATGAGTTGGCTGTTAATGTTAAAACAGATAAAGTGACTGAACTCGGATTTGTCTTTGATGAGTCAGCAGGTTGGCAGTCAGAATCAAACGAAAGAGTTACTGTTATCAGCAGCAGTGAAAATAAGGTGGTTATTTCTGCCAACAAGTCTTCAATGTGTGCTGTTGTTGCAACATACAAACTCTCATCTGACAGTAATATCACTCTTAAAGTTCACTTTGATGTTGAGTCTGACATAAGGCTCGATCTTGAGGGTGAAGGTACAGCATCTCAGCCGTACAGAATTTCTAACGGTTTTGAGTTGGATGCAATCAGAGATTATATTGGTGAAAATGTTCATTTTGTTCTTGTGAATGACATTGAATTTACCGATGCAGATTTTGCGTTTGGCGGTAATTTCTATAATCAGGGCAACGGCTTTGCACCTATCGGCACTGAAGAAGCTACTTTCAACGGTATTTTTGACGGTGCAGGATATTCAATCAGTGGATTGTGCATTAATAACGCTGAATCTTCACTTTTCGGTATAGTTAAAAATGCAGAAATTTCAAATGTAAACATTAACCTCACAGCATCAGGTGCTGAGCTTTCAGCCGGTGTGGCTGCGAAGGCTATAGATACAGTTATAAACAACGTTACCGTTTCAGGCGAAATCACAGTTTCTTCTGAAACAGGTTCATTAGCCGCTATTGCAGCCTTTGCAAACGGATGTGAACTTAGCAATATCGTTGTTAAAAATCTTACTGTTTCAACCCCTGAAACAATCAGTGCAAATGGCGTTGTTTATGCTGCAGGTGTTGTAGCAAGAGCTGTTGAATCATCACTTTCTGATATTCAGGTTAGTGAAACTGTTACTGTAAATTCTGCAAGCTATGCAGGCGGAATTATCGGATACAGTGAAAATGCAGTTATTAAAGATGTTGCCTCAAAGGCCGTTGTAAACGGTGACTTTGCAGGCGGAATTGTGGCCAATGCAGGCACAACAACAGTTGCCGATGCAATTGTTGACGGTGTGATTAACGGCGGTTCTGTTGCAGGTGGCATTGCTTCTGTAGCAAACGCTGCAATTAAGATTTCAGACGCTGTGATTTCTGCCACTGTTGATGGTGAAACAGGCGGTATTGTTGTAGGCGTTGCTGAAAAACATATTTACTCAGCAGAAAATTCAGATGTTGAGTTTAAGAATATTATGTATTCAAGCTATCAGAATTCATCAGACTTGTTTGGTCAGTCAGAGCTTAATTCATATCAGATTTCAGCGTGTGCTGATACATTTATTGATGTGAATAACGTTGAGTCTGCTGACGGTGAATTTGTGGCTGTGGGTAAAGATGCTCTTAAGATTAAAGATGCTGTTGAAATGTTGTTCAATGCTCAGGGCAACTGTGCTGAGTTCAGCGTAAACGGCATTGAGTTCAAATTAAGTAATGTTACAACTCAGCCTGAAAATCTTGTTTCATTTGACGGAGAATCTGTTGTTGCAACGGCAACAGAATTTGATGAAGCAGAGCTTATCCTCACATATTCTAACGGCATTGAAACCGCTGTTGACATGATAAGCGTTGTCGGCATGACCGGTGAAGGCACAGAAGAAAATCCGTATCTTATAAGCAGTGAAGATACTTTGAAACTCCTCAGTGTTTATCCCTCAGCTGAGTTTGCTCTTTCAAGCGATGTAACACTTAATGGTGAATGGTTGCCTGTTTCCGGCTTCTCAGGTAAATTAAACGGTAACGGATTTACCGTATCAGGTCTTAAAGTAAAAGCTGAAAATGCAGGTTTGTTTGAATCTTTGACATCTTCAGCAGAAATCAGTAACGTCACATTTGATTCTGCAGTGATCGAAGGTGGCAAAAATGCCGGTGTTGTTGCTGCAACAATCACAGGTGATGTAAAAATCAATAACGTTACAGTTTCAGCTTCAAGCGTAAAAGCAGATGAATGCGGTTCTGCTGTTGCGGCTGTTGTAAATTCTGATTCAGCCTCAATAAGCTCATGTGCAGTTACAGGCTGCAATGTTGAAGCAAACAATGCAGCGGGCGTTGTTTCCGTTGCAGAAGGAAGCGGACTTGTAATCGATTCATGCTCAGTTACAGCAGATATTACAGGTGAAAACGCAGGTATGTTGGTTGCTGTTTCCGAAAGCGAACTCACAGTAACAAATTGCCTCGCAGGCGGAACTGCTAAGAGTCAGTACGCTGAAAGTGGTATTATTGCAGTTGTTACTAAAGAGCTGACAGGTGCTATGCTCGTTTCAGATAATGAAGTTTCAACAGAACTCTCAGGTGAGGCAAAGCACAGTGCAAGCGTTGTTGGTGTGTTTGAGGTTCTTCCTCAGGACGATGAAACATTTGCAAAAATGTTTAATAACAACACTGTTACTAACGGTGCAGATTCATTCCAGCGTGAAGTAATGCAGTATCAGAACTTTGACGGAAATGAAATCCCCCCTGAGGCTGAAATCAGCTTCAAGGGTGAAGGCACTCAGGAAGCTCCTTATGAGATTTATACTATCTCAGAGCTTGATTCCATCCCTGACGGCACAGATGCATATTTCGTGCTTATGAATGATATTGAAATAACCGCAGACGATTACGGCATCTATATAGATGCAGAAGGTAACACAGTTTATGGTGCATTGTATTGCGGTTATACACCTGTTAAGGATTTTGCAGGTTCGTTTGATGGTAACGGCCACGTTATCAAAAATCTTTATATAAACAGTGAGGAAGATTATGTTGGTTTGTTTGCCAACATCAAGGCTCAGGGTCAGGTTAAGAATGTTCATCTTGAAATCCTTGATGATTCTCAGGGCTACGGATTCAGCTCAATCCGGGGTGCATCTTTTGTAGGTGGTATCGCAGGTTACTGTGAATCAGTTAACGGTATAGTTAACTGCACCGTTGAGGGCGGTTCGGTTTCTGGTGAGCGTGCGGTCGGTGCAATTGTTGGTGAGTTGGCATCTTCAAAGGTTGTTAACTGCGTTTCAATGACGACGGTTAAATCTCAGAAAACAGCCGGCGGTCTTGTTGGCGTAGCAAAGGGCGATTGTTCAATTGAAAACAGCGTAACTGCAACAACTGTTGATGTTGCCGGCGGTACAATCGTTGGTATCAACGAAGGCAGATTGACTGTTTCTGATATTCTTTCAACAGGTTCTTCAAAGTGTGACAACAGTATTACCGTTGGAGCAAACAACGGTGAGCTTACAATAGAAAAAGCAGTTATCGGCGGTACTAATGCCGGTGCAACTGCTAACGCTGTTGATGCTGATGAAATGTCATATGTTTACAGCGATGTTACAGCATTGGGTACAACTGATAAGGGTGTTACTTCGGTTTCAGCAGGCAATCTTATCGCCACTCTTCCCGAAGGTCTTGACGGTTGGGTTACAGCCGACGGTAATTACCCGGCTCCAGCTATGGCAGACGATTACGCTGTTTCATTGGTAAGCCTTGCATCTGTTCCCGTAATGGCAGATGTTAAGGAAGGTTCAGATGTTGTTAACGGCTTTGCATATCCTGTTTCAATCGGAACAGATAAAGTAAAACTTAAAACTTCCACCCTTTCAGGTGAAGATGATCTCTATATTGAAGGTAATAAGGTTTATAACGATGTTTTCTCAGGTGAGATGCCATATGTTATGGTAAGTAGCGGTGATTACAGCAGAGTAATCCTCCTCCCACAGAGATTTGAAGAAAACACACTTTACCTTTCACTTGCCAAGCATTTAAAAGCTCTTGCTGAGCCTTACGGAAAATATTCGGTATTTGAAGATTATCTTGATAATCCTCAGGCAAAGATTATTCTCACTGCAAATATTGATTTTGCAGCCAATTCGTTCAGTGAAGAGAATGCAATTGCTCCAATCACAGGTTATACAGGTGATTTCGACGGTAACGGTTACGCAATCAATAATGTAAGAATTAATAATTCCAAGGGCGAAACCGGCTTATTTGCAACCGTTGGTGGTAACAGCGAAAATATTGCTGAGTTTAAAGACATAACTTTCAATAATGTGTATATCACCGGTTGTGCTGAAACAGGTACTCTTGCAGGTGTAGCTAATGAATATACAGCTATTGAAAACGTCAGAATTGAAAACGACAGTGAAGCAAGCTATGTTTCAGGCTTAACTGCCGGTGCAGTGGTCGGTTCAATGCTTGGCGGTACCGTTAACAATTCTTATGCTAACATCAACGTTGACGGTGAAAATATTGTCGGTGGTTTGATTGGTAAATCAGACGCGGTTATCACAAATTCAAATACTAACGGTAAGCTTAATGCTTTGATTTCTGATTCATCTCTTGCAGGTGTCGGCGGTCTTGTTGGTGTTATGAATTCGGGTGCGATTTATACAAGCTCATCACTTGCTGATGTTTTTGTTACTGAAATCAAAAATTCAGCCGATAACAACAGTGTTGCCGGTGTCGGCGGACTTGTTGGTATTGCAAACGGCAGAGAAATTAAAAACACCTTCAGTGCAGGCTCGGTTAAAGTTGCAGATGCCGGTGTTGCTGACGGTGAATCAGTAGTCGGTATCGGTGGTCTCGTTGGTGTAGCATATGCAGAGGTTGAAAGTGTGTATTCAACTTCAGCAGTAACAGCTGATTTCACCGGTGGTGCAGAAGGCGAGGCTCTCAGAGCAGCCGGTGGTCTTGTTGGTGTGGCTTATGCCGATGTCAAAGATGCTTATGCTGCCGGTGGTGTAAGTGCCATAAGTGCAGGCGTAAGGGTTTACGGCAGTGATTGCTTTAAAGCGGGTGTTGTAGGCTATGCCTTTGGTGATGCTTACGAAAATCTGTATTTTGACAAATATATGAACAACGATGAAAATCTCACCGCTGTTTCAAATATAATCAGTGAAAGCTGTTACAGGCTTACAACTAATGAACTTGTTTCCGGTGCAGATATTTCAGATGCATTTGGTTTAAGTGCGGAGACATATCCTTATCTTAAGGCTATGGTTAATAATGCAAATGCCGACAGTCAGTTGAATTCAGCATTGAGCGTTATTATTACCACTCCGTCTGAAACTGATGAATCAGTAAAGGTCGGTGCAGGTGTTTCTGAAGCAGTAACATTACCTGCCGAGGTTATGCTGGGCGGAAAAGCCTATGCACTTAAATGGTCGGCTAATGAAAGCGCCGTTGTTGACGGTCAGTCAGCTCAGCTTAACAGAACAAAGCTTTATGCGGATTATATGTCACTCACTGTCAGCTGCGGTGATGTTTCAAAGACATATGACAGACTCTATAACGATGTGGGAACGGTTGAAGCCACACTGGGCAACACCAACGTTGAGTACACATTGATTAATGAGTCCGGTGATAAATATATGGATAGCGCTCTTGTTGGTGTCCTTATCAAGTCAAGGCTTGGTGACAACAGTGTTGTAACATCCGATATTTTCACTTCATGCGATGCTCAGCCTGCAAAGATGAATAAGCTCCTTGTAACAGCAGGCGGCTTCTATGTTGATGCAAGCCTTGAACAGGGATATGACATCGTTGTTAAGGCTAAAGACCATGCAGGTAATGAAATTGAAGTTACCGATGCAGGTGCTCAAGGCACATTTGTTGAAACAACAAAATCAGACAGCGTTGTTCTTGAGATAACAATAGTAGAAAAAGATATCCCATGGGGACTTACCTCCCTGTGGGAGAATCTTGCAAGATAACAGTAAAACTAAGCATGAGGGTTAAAAGTAATGAAAAAAAATTTCAGCACAGTTAAAAATTTTATATTGCTCATCGCTTCTGCCCTTACATTAGTGGCTGTTACTTTTGCGTGGTATGCGGTTACAAATCAGGGCTCACTGTCTATGTTCACAGGTAAAGTTAACGGTTCTACCTTATCTGTTACTTACAATGAATCAACAGATGGCGGTGTGACATACCAGGCTCTTGAAGGCGACCTTGAAATGGAAAATATGGTTGAAGGTCAGAAAAAAATGTATAGGATTGATGTCAAGACTTTTCCTGACGTGCCGATAAAGCTTGCAATGTCTTTTGAAGGTCTTGTTTCAACCAATGATTTGTTGCCGTATGTTTATTTTGATTATAAAATCGTTTGTAACACAACAGGTGTTGAGCTTGAAAGTCAAACAGGATTAAAAATGGCAGAATACACAGTTTCAAATGTTTTTGCATATGACATTTCAGACTCTCAGGCAGAGGGCAATAATGATTACAGCGTTTATTATAATGTTTATGTTGTAACAGGCGATGAAGTTGTTGAAGGTGCGGCAGAACTGGGCGAAGTTAAGCTTCAGGGTCAGCAAGTTGGATAATATGAAGGTTAAAAAGATTCTTTCGGCAGTTGCCGCTGTGTTCGGAACATTGATATTTCTTATTGGCTTGGCAGTTTTTATATCTGTTTTAAAAACCGAAGCTAATCAAGTGCCCGACGTTATGGGCTTCAGTGTTATGAAAATCCAAACAGGTTCGATGGAACCTGAATATAAAACAGGCAGCGTTATTGTTACAAAAAAGGTACCTGCCGACAAACTTAATATAGGTGACGTTATAAGCTTTTATTCCACTGGCGGGCAGATTGCCGATATGGTAAATACCCACCGAATAGAGGAAATTTACTATCTTAAAGGCGGAGAAAGGCAGTTTGTAACCAAAGGTGATGCCAACAAAACCATCGACGAGTATCCCGTATATGAGAGCAGAATCATCGGTAAGGTTGTTTTGAATCTTGGGGTTATGTCGGGTTCGGTTATAGGCTTTTTACAAAATCCTAATATAATTTTGTTTCTGATTGTAATACCTCTTGTGGTTATCACATTTTTAGAAGCAGTAAATTTGATAAATGTTATAATCAATAAAAATGATGACAGCACGGAGGAAGAACAGGCAGATGAACCCAAAAGTAAGCGCAAAAGAAAAGCTAAAAATTCTGATTAGCTCTGTTGCCTGTTGTTTGCTTGCTTTTTTGCTGATGATTGTTTTCATTCCGAAGCTTATCGGATATGAGACTTATTATATTCAGACAGGCAGTATGGGTGCAGTGATCCCTAAAGGAAGCCTTGTTTTTGCGAAAGAGATAACTTTTGATGAGGTTAAGCTCGGTGATATTCTCACTTTTCATAATGATGATGAAACTGAGCACTTTACCCACAGAGTTATTGAGATAGATAAAAACAATCAGATGTTTACTACCAAAGGTGATGCAAATAAAGATGCAGATCCATCACCCACAAGCTTTTATTTTTGTGAGGGCAGGGTAGATTTTTCGATCCCATTGGTTGGTTATGTTGCTGAGTTTTTAAACTCCGTAATCGGTAAGGTAGTGGTGGTTGCCGCTTACCTTGCATGGATAGCAGTAGAAATTGAAATTTTTATTATAAAACGAAAGTCTTCACGGGAGGAGGAAACAGTATGATAAAAAGAATAATTGCACTTGTTACTTCTCTTGCAGTGGTGCTTGGTCTTATGGCAAGCAATGGTTCATTCGCATGGTTCGTAACTTCAGTTAAAAGAGCCCAGCGAATTACCATTGGTGTGGTTAGCTTTGACAGCTCTTCTGCTGTTTCACTTGACACCCTTGAAGAAGATTTTTACGGTAAAGCATGTATTTATCCCGGTCAGAATCTTGTTATGCTTGACGGTGACAATGCATCCATTTCAATGTATAACAGTTCAACGGTTGACTCTCAGATAAGAGTAAAGATTGAATATACCAGCTTTGCTGACGGTGTTGCAAAGAATGTTGTGTATTCAGGAAGTGAAGATGAAGATTTGCAGGTTGTTTTTGCAAATCCTGAGCAATGGTTGCCTTTTGATAACGGACTTGACGGAACATGCTATTATTATGTCGGCCCGGATTACGGTAAGTCAGCTATTACAGACCTTGATGATGTATACACAATAAGCCCTGATGTGGCAGATGTTGAAATTATTGAAAGTGTCTATTATAAAGAGTCAATAGATGCCAGCCTGTATTCAGGCAATGAAGTTACAGTTAATGTAATTTTTGAGGCAAAGCAGGCTGATTATGTTGGTTGGAGTAGCCTTGGTGAATATCAGGTTGCCACAGAAGTAGAATAAATTATGAAAATAAAGCCTATCAATATCTTATTTAATATGTTGGCTATTGTAACAGTTATTTCGGTATCCTTCGTTTTCTTTAACATTTTTTCGGGTGCAAGAGGTTATGCTGTTTTAACTGACAGTATGTCGCCGACGCTTAACAGGGGCGATGTTGTTTTTGTTAAACAAACTGATTTTAACAGCTTGAATGAGGGCGACATAGTAACGGTTCAATTTGCTGACGGGTCAGGCTTTTTTACACATAAAATTGTTTCGATTGATTATGTTGCAGGTGCAATTCGCACCAAGGGTGATGCCAACGAAAGCGAAGATCCGCAACCGTCAATGAGTGAGCAGATTGTAGGGAAGATGTGGTATTCCATTCCGTTACTCGGATATTTATCTATAGCACTTAATGAAATGGATTTGGTTAAACTCAGCGTTATTTCCTCGGTTGTTTTAATAGTTTTAATCTCCGTTTCGGTGTTAGTTTCAAAATTCAGAAAGAGAGGTGGCAAAAATGAGTAAAATTAAAAAAGTTATTGCGTTGGTAATGGTGCTGATGCTTGTAATGTGTGGCAGTTATTTTACATTGATGTCACCTACAACTGCATGGTCTTATCAGAGTCAGAACATCAGCGGAACTCAGAACACCTTCGTTTTTGCTGACTTTGATGTTAACAGTGAATATGCTCTTTCTGACACGATCAAATTCAAAGGTGCCACAGCTTTTGAAGATGAAAATGAAACACTCTTTGATTCAGTTGTTGAAATCACAGAGGTTGAAATTAAAAATGAAGGCGGTATGCCTGCAAGAGTGTATGCAACCGTTAAGAATGAATATGAAACAAAAGGTCTTCGCTATTTTTATTTTACAGATGATTTAATGGTCGATGACAGTGTTAGAGCCACAATGCTCAAGGCTCTCAATGGTGAAATGACCGAGCAGGCACTTAACAATCACAACATTGGCGAAGATGGCAACTCAGGTTATTACGTGAGCCTAAATCCCGGTGAAAGCAAGGTTGTTAAGGTTGCGTTATGGGTTGAATATGATGAAAGCATAGACGATTTTACCTTTGCAGACTCTGCATGGGCAACAGTTGATTATAAAATCAATATTACAATGACTGCTACTCAGGATATTGACGGAGCACTTGTAAGATAATTTTTGAAAGGGTAGGGCTGAAACATGAAAAACAGCAGAAGAAAAATAGCCGTTCTTATTATATGCCTTGTTGCGGTTATCGGCGTAATTTCAGGCTCTTTGGCATGGTATTCAAGCACCAACTCTATAACTCAGATCGGTACCCTTGCCGGCTTCAGAACAAAGGCAAATGTTTACCTTCAGGATGAAAGCGGCAATAAAATCAATCTTCAGAAAGATGAAAATGGGCTGTTTATTTTGTCTGCTGATCCGTCAGCTGAAAATTATGTAGGTAATCTCAGAGTAAATGTTATTCACAGGGGATATGCAAACTCTTATGTAAGGGTTAAGATGAGTGTTCAGTGGACTATGCTTGACGGAACTGTCACACAGAATATTCTTCTGCCATATACTTTTGCAGACGGATGGTATGATAATCGTGATAGTGACTATTGCGTTTATTACACCGAAGATACAGGGCTGTTTGAAGATTATGATAAGTCAATTATCACAGCCTTTAACAGTGAAAAGTTTGCACAGGAAACAATGACAAAAGATGCTGTGGCAAAGCTTGCCGTAAGTGTAGAATCTATTCAGATAAACAGGTATCAGCAAGTTTGGGGCATTGAAACTTTACCTTGGGAATAACAGGTGAAAACGATGTCAAAAAAGAATAAAGAAAAAGTTTCGCCTGCGATAGATTTGTCTGTCGCAGGCAGTAATAATAAAAGAGACAAAATCAAATCTCTTAAAGAAAACTTAAATAAGAAAAAAGCAATTCTCGCTGTTGTCTTGGTGTTGGCGGTTGTTGCTGTTACTGTAGTTGTGTTTAGTTTTGGCTCAATTGTCGGTTTGCCGTCAGCAGTTAAAGATGCCGATTTTAAAGGCAGACTCGAGCCTGACAGTGTGGCAATTGATTCATCGATTTCACAATCTCAGCAAAAAACACTTGCCAAGTCTGTTAATGCAAAAGGTAATGTCGGTGCATTTGATTTTTATGTTAATGAAGAACTTATAATTGAAGAGCATACAGACCCTGTTTTATTGGAGCTTGGCAATGTAGGAACTAATGACTGCGTGCTTGTGGCATTTTTGCTTGATGAAAATAATGAAATTATTTATCGCTCTCTCGGTCTGGAACCGGGCAAAGAAATTCGTTCTGTTAAACTGTTTGACTCAGTACCTTACGGTATTCAGAAGGCTACCCTTGTTGTTAACGGTTATGATTCAGAAAGCTATGAAAAAATCGGTACCCAAACGGTTAAAATAAACCTCAAAATTGGTGTTGATACAGTTGAAGAATAAAAAAATTATAGTCGTTTCGGCAGTTGCCGCTTTGCTTGCGGTTTCGGTTATTCTTGTTGAATGCCTGACTCCCGGCTTAATCTGGTTGGTTACGCCAAGGGCAAAGGCTCAGTACGGATTGCTTGACGGCGTTGAGCATATTGAAGAAGTGCCTGAGGGCGAAATACGTTTTTTAATTAATGACAACGTGGTTTTTGAAACTGACGAAAAAAAAGGTTCCTTTATGTTTGAAAATCCTCAGTCGTGTGACTATACTTTGCAGTTTTTGGTTTATGAAATTATTGGTGACGGTGAAACGGAAAACCTGATTTACACATCACCGATGATAGCCCCGGGGCAATTTGTTTCAGGTGACAAGCTTCCCAAAAAGCTGAAAAAGGGTTCATACGATTGTGTTTATTACGTCAGAGCCTACCTTGATGGCGAATACCGAGGTGAGCGTCACGGCAAAATCAGTGTCAATGTGCTTGGTTAGTGCTTTTGTTTTCCAATACCCGTTTTAAATCCAGACGGTAATTGACCAAGGCAAGGGCCTGTCTCTTTTGCTCAGCAGGTGTTGATAATGGATTATTGAGACCCCTTTCAAGGTCTTTGATTCTCATTTTTAAATATTGAATTTCTGTCATAATATCACCGATAATATTTTTTACAGCGGTGAGTTAAAAATTTAAGGAAGTTTTGGGTTACCTTATATGATTTTGGTCTTGCAGAAAAAAATTGAAAATTTGCTTTTGGATGCGGGTGTCAGCGATGTCGGTTTTGCAAAAATTCCCGACGGACCTTTCGGAGAAAATTCATTTGCAGTGAGCTTTGTTGTCAGGCTTTCTGAAGCTGTTGTGGAAGAAATAGACGGCGAACCTACTCACACTTATTTTCATCATTACAGAACGGTGAATGCTTTTATAGATAATGTTGCACTGAGAGTAGGAAATTTGATTCAGAACAACGGATATAAATATATTCCTGTAGGTGCATCACAAAGCATTAATAAAGACGGTTGGAATTATCACGGCAGATATTCCCACAAAAAAGCTGCATCTCTTGCAGGCCTCGGCGGAATCGGGAAAAATTCACTCTTTTTACACAAAAAATACGGAGCAAATGTAAGGTTGGGTACTGTTCTTACTGATTGTCCGTTTGAAATCAAAGAGAGTGATTACGTATCGCCCTGTGTGGAGTGTGATGCTTGCGTAAAAGCTTGCCCGTCAGGTGCTATCAACGGTAAGCTATGGCAACCCGGTCTTGAACGAAAAGACGTATTTGACCCCGAGAAATGCAGTGAATATATGAAAAAAGAGTTTAAACATATCGGCAGGGGAGCTGTTTGCGGAATATGTATGAGTGTTTGCCCCGTAGGAAAAGGAGATAATTATGGAACAGAAAAAAATTGACAGAATAAATGAGCTTGCAAGAAAGGCAAAGTCAGAAGGACTCACCGAAGCAGAGATTAAAGAAAGAGACATTCTTAGGCGGGAATATATCGACTCTTACAAAGCAAGCCTTGTTGCTCACCTTGAAAACACATACATCGTTGATGATAAAGGCAACAAAACAAAGGTTACGAGAAAGAACTGAAATTAAGACGAGGGTAACCTCGTCTTTTTTTTGTATATTTATGCATATATTTTGTGATTTGTTAAGATAAAACTTGACAATAACCACAAAATGAGGTAAAATAAATTAAATATTAGGCTAATATGCCGTATTAGCTTGATATAGGAGCATAGCTCCATAATGATAATTTCTTAATACTAAGATATTATTTATTATAATTTATTTTTACCCGGGAGGTGTTGTGCAAACATGAGTATTTCAATTACAGTTTTTGTTATTGTAATTCTTGCGTGCGTTATTGTTGGTGTTGCAGCTGGTTTTGCCGGTGGATTTGTTTATCGCAAAAAAGTTGCTGAATCTGCAATTGGCTCTGCAAAGCTTGAAGCCACACGCATTGTAAACGATGCAGTTACAAAAGCTGAATCAGCCAAGAAAGAAAAGATTCTTGAGGCTAAAGATGAAATTCACAAACAGCGTTCAGAGCTTGAACGTGAAATACGTGAAAGAAGAAGCGAAGTTCAACGGCAAGAACGCCGCTTAAACCAAAAAGAAGAATCTCTTGACAAAAAAGCTGAAAACCTTGAAAAGAAAGATGAAATTCTTCAGTCAAAAATTCAGTCAGCTGAAAAGAAAGAAGAAGAGATTGAATCCCTTAAGCGCAGCCACCTTGAAATGCTTGAAAGAATTTCAGGTTACACCAAGGAGCAGGCTAAGGATTATTTGCTTAAAACCCTTGAAGAAGACTTAACTCACGAAAAAGCAGTTAAAATTATGGACTTTGAGCAAAAAACAAAAGACGAGTCAGAAACACTTGCAAGAGAAATTATTGCAACAGCAATTCAGCGTTGTGCAGCAGACCACAGTGCAGAGGCTACAGTTTCTGTTGTTACATTGCCTAACGATGAAATGAAGGGCCGTATCATCGGCCGTGAGGGTCGTAACATCCGCACTCTTGAAACAATCACAGGTGTTGACCTTATTATTGACGATACACCCGAAGCTATTACAGTTTCATGCTTTGATCCGGTTCGCCGTGAAATCGCACGAAGAACCCTTGAAAAGCTTATTGCAGACGGAAGAGTTCACCCTGCAAGAATTGAAGAGCTTTTTGACAAAGCAACCAGAGAGGTTGAACATACCATTAAACAGACCGGTGAAAGAGCCGCTGTTGATGCAGGTGTTAACGGTGTTCATCCTGAGCTTATCCGTCAGTTAGGTAAGCTTAAATACCGCACAAGCTACGGTCAGAATGTTCTCAATCATTCACTTGAGGTTTCTTATATTGCAGGTCTTATGGCTGCAGAATTAGGTGCAGATGTTAAGCTTGCTAAGCGTGCAGGTCTTCTTCACGATATCGGTAAGGCTCTTGACCACGAGATGGAAGGCTCACATATTGAGCTTGGTGTTGAATACGCGAAGAAATATAAAGAGAATGACCAGGTTGTTCACGCGATTCACGCTCACCATGGTGACGTTGAAGCCAAAACAATCGTTGCATGCCTTGTTCAGGCTGCAGATGCAATTTCTGCCGCCAGACCCGGTGCACGAAGAGAAAACCTTCAGAACTATATCAAACGTCTTGAAAAGCTTGAAGAAATTTCAAACTCATTTGAGGGTGTTGAAAAGTCATTTGCAATTCAGGCAGGTCGTGAGATCAGAATTATGGTTAAACCCGAAGCTGTTACTGATGACCAAATGGTTCTTGTTGCAAGAGACATTGCAAAGAAAATTGAAGACGAGCTTGAATATCCCGGACAGATCAAAGTTAATGTTGTTCGTGAAAGCAGAGCAATCGACTTCGCAAAATAAAAAATTACAGCCGTTAAGTTTTTTAGCTTAACGGCTGATTTTTATCTCTTTTCCATTGTTTTAATTTTCTTAATTACACACAGCAGAAGGAACACGGCAATGTTGATTATAACAATGGTTGCTCCTGTTGGGAGGGTGTAGCCTGCGGGGCTTACATACACACATGAAACGGTGAGCCCTATAATAAAGCAAACAACTGCAATAACAGCCGAGCTGATTGTAACTGCAAGGAATGATTTGCAGACCCTCATTGAGCTGACGGCCGGGAAAATAATCAGTGCAGAAATCAAAAGAGCACCCATAACCTTCATGCCGAGCACTATGGTAACAGCGGTCAATACAGCTATAACGGTGTTGTAAAGGTTTGCTCTGAGGCCTGTAGCTTTCATAAAAGATTCATCAAAAGTAACAGCAAAAATCTTATTATAAAAAATAACATACAGAAGCAAGACAACAATGCTCAACGCTACGCTGAGATAAACGTCTGTTTTTGTCATGGTGAGAGGGCTTCCGAAAAGGTAGTTGCAAACATCGGTATTGAGCCCATTAGTGAAAGAGATAATTACTGTGCCCACTGCCAATGCTCCTGAGGAAATGATCCCTATGGCGGCATCCCCTTTGATTTTTGTGTTTTCATTGATTCTTAAAAGAAAGAACGCAGAAATCACCACAATCGGTATTGAAACATATAGCGATGCGTCTGCAAGATTGAGAACTGCAGCTATTGCCGTTGCCCCAAAGCCGACGTGAGAAAGTCCGTCACCAATCATTGAATACCGTTTGAGTACAAGGCTTACACCAAGAAGTGCTGCACAAAGGGAAATGAGAATACCCGCAATCAATGCCCTTTGAACAAAGGTGAAACCCATATAATACTGAATTTGTGAAAACAAATCAGTCATTTGCTCCACCTCCTAAAAAGTTTTTGCCGAAGTCGGAGGTTTTGTATTCTTCACAAGTGCCGAAAAAGGAACCGTTATTGTTAAGGTGAAGAATTTTGTTGGCAATATCCATCGAACCGGGGATATCGTGAGAAACCATTATAACGGTTATTTTATCTTTACGGTTGAGTTTTTTTATTAATTCGTAAAGCTCTGCGGTAACAATGGGGTCAAGGCCTGCTACGGGCTCGTCTAAGAGCAAAAGCTTCTTGGTGGCACACAGAGCCCTTGCTAAAAGAACACGCTGTTGCTGACCGCCGGAGAGCTCCTGATAACATCTCTTTTTAAAATCGGTGATGCCTAAGAGCTCCATATTGAAATTAGCTTTTGCCTTTTCTTTTTTTGAAAAGAAAGGGCTTTTCATTTTGTTAAGGCAACCGGACATAACAATTTCATTTACGCTTGCAGGGAAATCTTTTTGTACCTCTGTTTGCTGAGGGAGGTATCCGATTTCATTTTGAAAAAGTCCGTCAGAAAATTCAATGCATCCGCCGGACGTTTTAACAAGCCCCAAAAGGGATTTCATCAGGGTTGTTTTGCCTGAGCCGTTTTCGCCCACTATGCACACAGCATCTCCCTCGTCAACAGAAAAAGAAAGGTTGTTGACAACAGTTTTACCGTCGTAGGCAACAGATAAATTTTTACAACTAATTAAAGACATATCAGTTCAAAGCCTCATTAAGATTTTTAATATTTTGCTCCATAAGTGAAACATAGGTTGCTCCGTTTTCAAAGTCACTTTTGCTCACGTTGTGGCAAGAGTGAAGCATCAGCTTTTTTACTCCTGTTGCTTCACAAAGAGTGTCGGCAACCTTTTGCGAAGAAAATTCTGTGTAAAAAACAGCTTTTGTACCTGTTTCTTTGATTTTAGTTTCAAGGAAAGCTATTGTTGCTGCACTTGGGTCACTTTCGGTTGAGCAGCCGGGGAAAGCAGCATAATAGTTAATATCATATTTCTCAGAAAGGTAACGGAAAGGGAAACGATCAGCGACAATTATGGGTTTGCCTATCTTATTCAAATCTGTGAGTTTTTGGTCAAGGGCAGAAAGTTCGCTTTTATAGCTGGTAAAGTTTTCTGCGTATTTGTCAGCGTTTTCTTCATCAATAATGAGAAGCTGCGACTCAATTTTTTCTGCAATTGTGATGGCATTTGCAGGGCTTGTCCATACATGCTCATCGTTTTCACCGTGTGCAGAAATTTCGTCATCGTCGTGGTGATGCTCTTCAGCCTGCATCCCCTCAACGGTTTCTTCTTCTAGCAGAGGAACGCAGTCAATCATTTTAATTGTGTTGATTTCACCCTTGTCAAAGGTGGCAAGAAGTTCCTCAACCCATTGATCAGATTCACCGCCAAGGTAAATGAACAAATCACATTCTTTAATTTGTGCCATATCCTGAACACTCGGTTCGTATGCGTGAGGTTCAGTTCCCGGCGGGATAAGCATTGTGACCTCAACACCGTCAATACCCTTTGTGATTTGCCTTGCAAAGTCGTAAGAGGGGAATATGGTTGAGATTATGTGAAGTCTGCTTCTTTCTTCATTGCCTCCCGAACAGGCGGCGAGTGAAAACAAAAGACAAACCACGATTAAAACAGCAACAAATCTTTTCATTATGCTTCCTTTCTGCAACCTTTGCAGTAGCCGTAAAGTGTGGTGTTTAAATTATCAACAAAAAAGTTGTGGTCAAGAGCAATGTGATTTTCAACATCTCTGAGCATAGGGCAATCGATGTGATAAAGCTCACCGCATTCAATGCATTTCATATGGAAATGGGAGTCTCCTCCACAATGATTAAATTGATAAAGCGAAGTTTTGCCTTGGGTAAATTTCTGAATAATACCGTCTTTTACAAATTGAGAAAGAAGCCTGTAAACCGTGGCTTCGCCCAAAGTTATGGTGCTGTCATCAATAATTTCTCTTGATGAAAAGCACTTATCCGGTTGAGATTTAAAGAGATTGAGCAAAGTATCTTTTTGTTTTGTATGATAAGATTTTTCGTTCATAAAAAGCACTCCAATTTGATAGTCACTATCAAATTGGAGTATATCACAATATATTAAATTTTGCAAGTGTTTTATCAGTTTGCCGATAAATATTCCAATGCTTTTTCAATCTGAGTGTCAGCTTCTTCGGTTTCAGCGTATTCAACCGTTATATCGGGTTCAAGACCGACCTTTTCAAATGTTTCGGTAATATACGGTTTAACCTTGGCAACTGTGAGAACAATTCCACTGCCGTCACTTAAAGAAAATGCTTTTTGAACATTGGCATTGCCTGCAGTTTTGGTGCCGATGAGTACAGCCATACCAAAGTCTCTCAAATCGCAAGCAAACAGCTCCCCGCAGCATTCGGTTGCCGCGTTAGTAAGCACTGCCAGTTTATATCCGCTGATGCTTTGTGAGCTGGAGGAATAGTAGGTTTCTTTGCCGTTTTTATCAATTTCGGTGGCAAGGGCACCGCTGCCTTCGGTAGCTATGGGAACAAGGAGCTTCAACACATCACAGGTGTATTGAATGGAGCCCTCCTTAACTCCTCTTACATCAAAAATAATTGAATCAACATCTTCTGGAAGAGTTTCAATTACTTCATTGAGCTGCTGGGCAGTGTTGCCGTAAAAGCCGTCAATTCTGATGTAAACAGTGTTGCCTGCAACCTTTTTTGAATAAACAGATTTAGCGGAATAACCCATCATAACCGAAACGGTTTTTGCAGTGTTGTTACGAACATATGTAATTTTAACGCTTGTCAATTTATTGCCGTTAAGGTTTTTTGTGAGCTCAAGGTAATTGTCCTGCGTAACAGCTTCGCCGTCAATAACACTGATGAGATCCCCTTCTTTAATGCCTGCGTTGTAGGCGGTTGACCCTTCAAGAACAGATGTGACTTTGATATAACCTGAATTAAAATCAAAGGTGGAGTTGATACCGATACCGTTGATTTCACCCTTCATAGAAGCCTGATATGTGGCATAGGCTGAAGGCGACAGATAATAACTTGAAGAATCATTCAATGAGTCGATATATCCTTCAAGCATTCCTTCGTTATAAGAAATATCAGAGCCATTGCCGTAGTAGTTTTCACGAACTACCGAATCCAATTCATCAATCAGAGCATAAGAAGCGACACGCTCCTGAAGATTTGAAATAAGTCTGTTATAAATCCGCTGGGATACGGACATTGTAATTGCAAAAGTTGCCGTTACAAAAGCGATAACTATTGCAACGGCAACACCCAGTGAAATCTTTTTATTCATACAGATTCTCCGGTAGATTATTTACGAACAAAGTTAGACGGATTAAGCTTGTTTCCGTTACTGTCTCTCACTTCAAAGTGAAGGTGATTACCTGTTGAGTAGCCGGTTGTGCCGACATAAGCAATTACCTGACCCTGTTTAACACTTTGACCTGCAGAAACAGCAAGTGAATTACAGTGACCGTAAAGGGTATAGTAACCGTTATTGTGGTTAACAAGCAGGTGGATACCGTAACCGGAATTTGAATATTTGGTGTAAACAACAGTGCCGTCTAACGGAGCAATGATTTTGGAGTTTTTAGGAGCAGCAATGTCAATGCCGTAATGGAATTTACTTGCTCCGGAAATCGGGTCACGTCTCCAACCGTAAACCGAGCTGATATAAGAGCTTGATGTGGGAACAGGCCACATCCAACCTTTGCTGCTGATTGTTCCGCTGGCAGAGCCGTGGTTACCCGAACTGCCTGATGAGCCGCCTGAACTCTGCTGTTGCTGCTGAGCCTTTTTGATAGCGGCTTCAATTGCTGCCTGGTCGTCTTTATAAGCGGCAACTTCATCTTCTGCCTCGGCAATTTTGCCGTTCATTGCAGCAAGAATTGTTTTAACCTCTGCTACCTTTTCTTCAATTTCAACAAGGATGGTGTCATATTCTGCAATAGAAGCATCGAGCTCAACCTTTTTGGCTGTGAGCTCAGTCTTTTTAATTTCAGAGCTTTCCTTCTTTTCGGTGAGCTGAACTTTAAGCTCCTCTGCTTTTTTTATTTCATCCTCAAGCTGAGTAACAAGTTTCTGGTCGTTATCGGTTACACGCTTGAACATTTCTAATCTGTTGAGAAGTGAAGAAATATCGCCCGACTGCAAGAAAATTTCAAAGAAAGACGATGAACCTGACATATAGTTGGCTCTCATTCTTTGGCAAAAGAGCTCAACTGTTGCGTCAATATTATCATTCATTTCAACAAGATCTTCTTCTGTTTCGGTTATCTGTTCTGTCAGGTCAGCAATTTCATCGGTAAGGTTGTTCACCTTAGCATCAATGCCGTCTTTTTCATCTTGAATAACAGAAACTTTTGAAGTCAGGTCAGCCAGCTGACTCTCGAGTTTGTTGGCAATAACAGCCTGTGAAGTTTTTTCAGCCTTGAGCTTTTCAAGCTCTTTTTCGGACTGCTTGATTTTGTTTTCAATATTGGCTTTTTGCTGTGAAAGTGAAGCAGCTTCAGCCTTTATGGGGGCGTAGACACAAATACTTGAAAAAGTCATGACAACAGCAAAAATCAAAGAAAAGATTTTTGTTATATCAATCGTCTTCTTCATAAGTTACGCCTCCTTGCTCTTTAAGATATCTCTGGATTGAAACCATACTTCCCACTACACCGGAGAGAATACCGATAATAAGGAATGCAGCAAGAATAATGATTATATAATCTGTAAATGCAACAAGGTTACCGCTTATATCCATAATGCCACCGAGCATATTTGCAATGGATTTTTTGACAACTTCATAAACTCCCCATACTGCACCGAGAGATATGACTGCTGAAATTACACCAAGCAAAATGCCCTCAATAACAAACGGCCAGCGGATAAATCCGTTGGTTGCGCCGACTGATTTCATAATGCTGATTTCAAGTCTGCGGCTGAACATTGTTATGCGGATTGTGTTTGAAATAATGAAAAGAGAAACAAGCATAAGCAAAGCGATAATGCCTATACTCAGATATGTGACAGATGAACGCACGTTGATAAGAACGGTGGCAATGTCTTTATCGTCACGGATTGAATCAACACTTTCAAGTTTTTCAATTTCTCGTGAAACAGAATCGAAATTTTCCATTCCGTCAACTGAAACTTTATAAAGGTCGGGGAGAGGGTTTTCTACCCCTTCAAAATATGTGGCATCAGTGCCGAGAGCCTCAATCTCCTGCTTAAAGGCAGTCTCTTTGTCAACAAACTCAATGTCTGAAACAAATTTGATGGCTCTGAGCTCTTCACCAAGCGTTGTTACTGTGGTTTCGTCAGCATCCTGCTTCACATAAACCATAATAACGTTTTTATCTTCAACGCTGTCAATAACTGACTGAATGTTAACAAGCAACATGAACGCTGAACCGATCATAATCATACAAGAAAGCAAAACAGCAACCGAAGCAAAAGACATCAGCCTGTTAGCCCAAAGATTGCGGAAGCCTTCTTTGGTGAGATAACCAAAGCTTCTTCTCATTGAGCATCACCGCCCTTCGCTGCTTCGTCAAGATAAACACGGTAATTTTCATTGTCACCTAAAATTGCATTAAGGTATTCGTCGGTGACTTCGGGCTCACTTTGTTCAACAGGGCTTTCCTGCTCGCTTGCTTTTGTAATAGGAATGTCTTCAGCAGGTTTAATGGGGGAATTCAACTCTTCCTGAACAAAAACAGAGTCCGACATCTTCTTTGGTTTGTGACCTTTACGACGGCGGAAACTTCTCGGCTCCGGTTCAGCACCGGGAAGGTGAGCAGTTGAACCTTCGTGAAGAGTGTTGTTTTCAACATTGCCGTCAGATACGACCTGACCTGCTTCAAGAACTATAACTCGTTTGTCAAATTGCTTAACAAGGTCGTGGGCATGGGTAACCATAATTACGGTTGTGCCTGCCTCGTTAAGGCGCTGCAGAAGCTCGACAATTTCCATTGACATCTGAGGGTCAACATTGCCTGTGGGCTCGTCAGCTATAATAATTTCAGCATTGTTAGCCAAAGCTCTGGCAAGGGCAACTCGCTGCTGTTCACCGCCTGAAAGCTCATTGGGCATACAGCGGGCTTTGGATGCAAGGCCCACGATGCTTATAACATAGGGAACTCTTTTGCGGATTTCTTTCTTCCTTGCGTTTACTACTCTCATTGCAAATGCAACGTTGTTATAAACATCCATATTGGGAATCAGGCGGAAATCCTGAAATACGATACCCATATTTCTGCGGAAATACGGAATCTGACGTTTTTTCATATTAACAAGGTCGTAATCTTTGATTTTAATAGACCCCGAGGTAGGTACCTCTTCACGCATCATTAGTTTAAGGAAGGTACTTTTACCTGCGCCTGAAGCTCCTACAACAAAAACAAATTCGCCCTTTTCAATTTTGATATTAACATTGTTAAGTGCTTTTGTTCCGTTGCTATAAACTTTTGATACATTTTTAAATTCGATCATTCGCTTTTTTCATTTCCTTTCCGGACCGGGATGTGGTGGGTGTGGTGCCCAAAGTCCGAGTTGTGCGAAACATCAATATTTAACCGGGTTGGCATCAAGATATTTTTTAACCATAAGAGCTACTTTAAAAACAATGGCGTCGTCAAATTCTCTAAGGTCAAGGCCTGTTATTTTCTTGATTTTTTCAAGTCTGTAAACAAGCGTGTTTCTGTGAACAAAAAGCTTGCGTGATGTTTCACTTACGTTAAGGTTGTTTTCAAAGAAACGCTGAATTGTAAACAGTGTTTCATGGTCAAGGCTGTCTATAGAGCCGATTTTGAATACCTCGTGAAGGAACATTTCACAAAGTGTGGTTGGAAGCTGATAGATAAGTCTGGCAATGCCGAGGCTTTCATAGCTTACGATGGTCTTCTCAGTGTCAAATACCTTGCCGACTTCAAGAGAAACCTGAGCCTCTTTAAAGCTCTTTGCAAGGTCTTTGATGCCAACAACAGTTGTACCTATACCAATAATGGCATGGGTATAAAGCTCAGTGTTAAGTGAGTCCGCAATTGAACGGGCGAGCTTTTCAATGTCTTTGCTTGCAATGCCGTTTTTAACATCTTTAACAAGTGCAATATCTGTTTCGTTGATGTTGATAACAAAATCCTTTGTTTTGTCGGGGAAAAGATTTTGAATAACATCAAAGGTTGAGGCATCGGTCTGGTCGGGCACACGGATAAGAAGAACAACGCGTGAAGTTTCGTTGTTAAAACGGAGCTCTCTGGCTTTAAGATAAATATCACCGGGGAGGATGTTATCAAGAATAACATTTTTAATGAAAATGCCCCTGTCATATTTTTCGTCAAAGAACTGTTTAAGATTGTTGAGAGTAACTGCACTCAAATCGGCATATTTGCCTGCGAGCTCGTCCTCACCGTCAATAAAAACAGCGTACTCGGGATGTATCTGGTTGCCGAAGGTCTTGTATGTAACGCCTTCGATAACGGTTGTTTCACCTTCACTGAATGCTTTGGTAGCTGCCGCAGAATTAACTTCACCGATTTTACCAAGCTCACTGCATGAAATAATAGTACCTGTTTCATCAATGATACCTATGGTGCGGTCAATAGCTCCGCGCATCTGATGAATCACACCCTGAAAAAGTCTGTTTGACATAAAACAATCTCTCCTTGATTTTTAACTTATTGTCATACATTTTGGACAATATGACAACCCGACGGTATACATTTTACACAATTTTGCGATATTTTTCAATACATTTAGCAAAAATAATTGTTTGATGTTATCAAAAAATTCAATTTTGACCGTTTTTTTTGTTTTTTTTAGGAAAGATTTACAAAAAACTAAAAGAAAATAGGCAAATTTATTCTTTGGCAAATTTCACAATATATTGTGGTTAAAACCCTCTGAACACCATAAAAAATGCGACGTTTGGCAAGTTGAATTTGCCAAAATGCACAAAATGAACTAATAATTGTCTTAACTACCAAACAGGCAACTCTATTTCGTTTGTGCAGTTATGATGTATAATCATAGCTTTTGCACATGGTAATTGCATTGCCCAAATCATCAAACACAAGTTCAACGATTCCGATTGCCTTTGAGCCGTCTTTATATTCAACTGTAAATGTAATTGAATCATTAAATGTTGAAAAAGCTGTATTTATATTTTTATCAAAAACTTTTTCCATTTCTTCGGTGTGGTCCCAATAAAAACTGCTTTTTTCACAATCAAATTCTTCACCATTTACAGTTATATCATTTCCGTGTGGCGGGGTATCAAAAGTAGGCCTGCCTGAGTTAAATACAACCTGACCATACTTCGATGTATTCTTGGCATTTACTGTTTTGATATTTTCTGTGTGTTCTAAATCAAATTTAAATTCATTAAGACCACATTGGGATAATATGATTTTTTCTGTTGTACAGATTTGCACATGCCCTCTTTTAAACATACTATCAGAAGAGTGTTTTTTAAAAACATCATTGTTCATTTCTTGGATAAGTTTTGTTTTTTCTTCTTCAGAAAGTCCCGATATGTCTTTCACTTTCAAGTATATTTCACATGGATATTCTTCGTTAAGTTCCAAAGTTTCATATATGGTGGCAGTCTCTGTCTTTTCACCGTTTGCGGCGTTTGCAACCATTATGAAAGCAATAATCTGTTTGCTTTGTGATACTGTATTTTCAGTTGTTTTTGGCGACAAAATGGTACTATCGCTTGGTTGGAGGGATAAAAGTCTCACACCAAAAATAATAGCAAAAACAAAACAAAAAGTAGTTATAACAAGAATCATTTGTCGGTCACTTTTAGCCGACATATTAATTTTTGAAATTTGGGTCTTTAATCTGTTTCCCATATCAGCGTCAGGATTAATGTTATCTAAAGATTTTTTAAAATCATCTTTTTTCATAATGCATAAACCTCTAATTCTAATTTTAGTATATCTCTGCCTCGTTGCAAACGCTTTTTTACAGCAGATTTGCTTATTCTTAGGGTTGTCGATATTTTTTCGACAGTGTAATCATTGTAATAAAACAGAATTATGACGGATTTGTATTTTTCGGGTAATGCAATTACTTTTGAAATTACATCTTGCTCTATATCACTGTTTTCGTATGTAGAAGTTATGGGGATATCATCAATGCAAATATTTTTACATCCTGATTTTTTTAAGTAATCCAAGCATTTGTTTTGAGTTACTCGTATAAACCAAGCTTTTTCATGCTCGCTGTTTTTGAATTTATATTTACCACAAAGATACTTTGTGAACACATCCTGTAAAATATCTTCAGCGTCACTTGCATTGCCTAAATATAAAAATGCAATTTTATAAAGCATATTACCATAATCGTTATATTTAATTTCAAACAAATTTTCGAACTCTCGTTTATTCATGGTTTCCTCCTTTCAGTAATAAAACGATTGATAAATACTTTTGGTGACAAAATTATGAATGATATTTGGATAAAAATCAATTTTAGCTTTTCATGTAAAGCTATTGCAGTGGAAGTTTTGAAGAAATTAGTTCTGAGATGTTGCTTTGGGTGTTTAAGTCATAAATTTTGGTATAAAAAAATGCGGTATCTACCCAGTAGATACCGCAAAATTGCACAAATTTGATTGTTACGATTAGTCGTCGTCCTCTTCATCGTCGTCGATGTCAAAATCAAACTCAAGAGTTTCACCGCAAGCGGGGCACTCGATTGATTCTTCATCAAGAACGCTTTCGTCAAGGCAGATAACCTCGCCGCAAGCAGGGCATTCAACTTCGAAATAATCGTCTTCATCACCACAGCAGCCTGAGCAGCCGTCGCAATCGTCATAATCTTCATCTTCAAAAACGTAGTCTTCAAGCTCTGCAAGGTCTTCGTCAACAGCGTCAACCTGCTCTGTGAGCATATCAACTGCATCTTCCAAATCAGCAACTGAAAGTGCCAATTCATCAATAACTTCAATCATAGCGTTGATGAGCTTTGTTTCGGGTTTGTTTTCTTCAAGGTTAAGACCTTCTGCAAGGCCTTTGAGATATGCTGCTTTTTCGGTAACTGTCATCATAATAAATTACCTTCCTTTCTAAAAGTGGAGCAGGGAATTAAGCTCTGCCGAGGTATTCGCCTGTTCTTGTGTCGATCTGAACCATTTCACCCTCGTCAATGAAAAGGGGAACTTTGATTTCTGCACCTGTTTCAACAGTTGCGGGCTTTGTTGCGTTAGTAGCTGTGTTGCCTGCAAAGCCGGGGTCAGTCTGAGTGATCTGAAGCTCAACGAATGTTGGGGGCTCTACGCCGAAAACCTTGCCTTTGTAAGAAAGGATCTTACAAACCATGCTCTCTTTAACAAACTTGAAGTTGTCAGAAAGGTCAGTTTCGTTAATGGGAACAAGCTCATAAGTTTCCTGATCCATAAAGTAGTAAAGGCCACCGTCGTTGTATGAATATTCCATATCCTTTCTTTCAATGAAAGCGGTAGGGAATTTAGCTGAAGGGTTGTAGCTCTTTTCTGTAACTGCGCCTGTAATAACGTTCTTAGTCTTAGTTCTTACAAAAGCGGCACCCTTACCGGGTTTAACGTGCTGGAATTCAACAACCTGAAGTACGTTGCCGTCTTCCTCAAAAGTTACGCCGTTTCTGAAATCGCCTGCTGATACCATAATATTATTCCTCCGATTTAAAATTCGATATTAAATTCGATTTAATCTCCCTAATATTTTATACCATATCTGTCGTTTTTTCAAGCCCTTTTGAAAAAAATGTGTGTTGATAAGGGGAATTGTGCTTGGGGAATTGTTGCGACAAGCTAAAAAGCCTTTTCCTCGAGTAACCAATGATTTATCATATTTCGCAATTATTCAGGCTCCCTCTGACGAGGGAGCTGGGTCGAAGACCCTGAGGGAGAGAATGATTTTGCGTGGAAATTGTTGATTTATCAAGGATTCCGGAAGTCTCTCCCTCCGTCTTTT
>JAFTXJ010000002.1 GCA_017461625.1 Clostridia bacterium | reverse complement strand
TACTCCCAAAAGGATACAATCTTTTCTGTCATTATCTCGCACCTCTGTCTTTCTGTCGCATAAGATGCTTTCCGTAATACTCAACAGCCTTCGCAAGGAAATCCTCTTTTTCCTTTACAGTAGCAGTAGGCTTGAGATATTTACTGATTTTATCATCGGGGATTTTAACTGTAACAACCTGATTTGCTTTCGGCTGTTTCATAATGGAAGATATTTCCTCAACATTCAGTTTACCCTCCTGAGATAACTTTTTCAGCTTCTGTGCTTGTGAGAGTGAAGGAGTACAAAGCTCTTTCTGAATAAAATCAAATAGGTTTGTTTGTTCTGTTTTTGTGAGATACGAAAGCTCAACACCTACAGAGAAAGAGATTTTATTCTCATCCACCATTGCAAGAAGTTTGGGGATAAGCTTTGTCAGACGGATATATCTTTTTACCTGAGAAGCACTGTCAGTATCAGAAATCTCACCCGCAGATAACTTCGGTCCGACTTGGTCCGAAGTTAAATCCGTGCGTTTACCTTGCTTTTTAAGGGCATCCATTTTCATCTTGTAAGCGAAGGCTTTTTCTGAATGGAGAATGTGCTCTCGGTGCAGATTACTGTCAACGAGGATAATATCCGATTCTTCCTTTGTGATATCCAATACAACAACGGGAACCTCTGTCATTTCAAGCCTTGTTGCTGCAAGGAAACGTCTGTGTCCTGATATGATTTCATACACATCAGCCTTACCGTCTTTTCGCACCATTAGAGGCTGTATTATACCGTTTTCACGGATGCTATCTTCCAACGGCTTCATATCTTCCTCACGGTATTTATACGGATTTTTGAGATTGGGGACAATGCTTCCGACTGACATATTTACGATTTCGGTTGTACGAGGCTCTACCACCTCTGTTTCTTTGGATTCTTCTGTTTTCTCAAACAGTGTGTTAATAAAATTTTCTTCTTTATTCATTTATCTATTCCTTTCATATTTCTTAGATTTTGATTTTCTTTGAGCCTGTTCTGTTTCTTTTGCTGTTTTAACAAGTTCTGATATTTTTTCTTCACCGAAAATTCGTTTAAGGAGTTTATACTCTTTAACCTCTTTATGCAGCTTTTGATTTTCGGTATATAGAGCATCATTTTCTTTCGTGAGATGTTTAACCATATTCTTATCACGGGTGCCCCACAGCTTTAAGTTCTCAACCTGAGCTTTAAGCTCAAAGCACATCTTAACTGCCGTTTTTGCAAGAGCAATAATACGGTTAAATAGAGGCTCAACAATTTTGGTTTTATAGGTCTTTGCCGACATTAAGGAACTCGGTTCGGGGAGCTTGTACTCTTCTTCGTCATAAAACATATTAGTAAAGCTTTCCACCTGAACCTCGAAATCGAGCATATCGTTAATTTTTTCTGTTAGGCTTTCCGCCTTTTCTTCAAGCTCCTGCACCTCTTCGGCACGCATTTTTTTCTTGTAATCATAAACACTCAAATGCTCATTATGAGTGCCGAGCTGCTCCCATTCAACACCGTGCTTTTCCATAACGGAAGCTAATTGCTGTTTTTCGGATAATGCCCATTTGCTCCACTCACTTTCAAATTTACTCTCTCCCTTGAAACCCTGAGATAAAAGTGCTTGCTTAAGTGAAACACGGGTATCAAGACCTCTTTTACTGTTTGTTACAAAGGGAACAAAGTCAATGTGCAGATGCGGCGTTTCTTCATCAAGATGAAGGTGAGCAGAGAAGATTCTCAGGTTCGGGTTACGTTCCTGAAAATGTTTCATATATTCATCAAGAATCCTGACAGCTATTTCGCTGTCGGCTGATTTTGAGTTTGTATCCTCTCTGTTACCAATCTGAACAATAACCTCGTGAAAGAGCTTTTCTTGTTTGCCGGTGCGGATTTTATCATAATAGCTTTCTATCTTTCTGTCGGCTCGTTTTTGCTTATCATTGAATCTTTGAAGAGCATCATCAAACATCTGATGATACACCTGCTCAAGATTTTCATTACAGTATTCAATGTTCATCTGTGTTCTGTCAGAGTCAACATTCTGTGCAATGAAATCTCTGCGATTATGAGTAAGAGAGCCTTTGCCTACGCTGAACGATATTGTTTTTCTTATACTTATCACATCCTTATATAAAATATATTTCGTCTCAAGTTTTGTTACTTTTGTCAAAAGTAACGCAAAAGCACTTTTGACATCCATAAGGCTATCAAAAGATGCTGTTGCGCTCTCCGAGGGGGTTATAGGGCGTTGCCCTGCAATTTGCGAATTGCACCCAACAGGGCTGTTTTTGTAAAACCACCCTGTACCCCGTAAAACTTTATACTCACCATTTATGAACCTTGCAGATTATTCATAAACAGTGATGCCGTCGCCTCTATGCCAATAAAGCCTCTTACTCTGCGGTGTTCTCTGTTGTAAACATTGTTACTGCTTTTAATACCGTACTTATTTTCATTGGCAATCAGAAAGTCGCTCAGGCTTCTTGAACTCATAGGCGACAAGGCATTTTCTTCGCACCACAGCTTGTAAATCACATACAAATCCTTTGAGGTTATTGATTTATCTTCTGCAAATGCGAAGTAGCCGTCTGACTCCATAAACTCAACTGCATTGACATTATTACGCTTGACGGTCTCACGGTTGCTTATTGCCCGTTCACTTTCTGTAAACTGAAAGTTGTTTGAGAGTAATCTCTGCAAGCCTTCAAATGCCCAAAGGAATATACCTTCGATTTCCTCACGCATTTTATCTGCTATATGAGGGTCATCAATTCTTTCAGCGTTTTTGTCCTTGGTTGTCAGTACAAGCTGACGTCTGAAAAAGCCGTCACTTTTATCAAACATAGCCTGCAGGTCACCGTTGCTGAAAGCAAGAAGTCTTGCGTACATATATCCCTGATAGCTTTGCTTGTTCTTCTTTTCAAGGTCCATCTTTCCTTGTGCGGTTACAATGGATTTGACATAGTTTGTATGCTTGAGTCCCTCCATACGAAGGTCATCATCAATGCACAGTAAGATATGCTCAAGGTCTGCTCTTGCAAATCTGTTCTCGGAGATTTTACCAATACTTCCGTCTTTCATATTGCTGCCGAAAAGTGTTGTCATAACAGCACCTATCTGCGATTTACCTTCACCACCGTTACCTTTGATAACCATCATTCGCTGACCTTTATTGCTCGGTATCAGGCAGTAACCGATAAACTCCTGAAGTGTCGGTATATCCTCCGGATAAAGCAGTTCGTCGAGAAAAGACAGCCATCGTTCAGGCTTCGGTGCATAAGGATTGTACCTTACAGGAAGCCTTGTTCGTACAACACTTTCTTTGATATCGACAAAGCAACCGTTAAAATAAAGTGTGCCGTCTTCAAGGTGTATTCTGTCTGTTTCGGGTGCAAAGGTTTCATCAAGTGCTTCTATTTTCAGAAGCTCAACGATATTGGAAATTTTCTGAGGTACATTTGCTACCGCACAGATTTTAAGGTCATCGAACACCATTCTCTTAAGAGGTGTTTCATCAACAACCCTGCCTTCGGTAGTAAAGAACGAACCGCCCGAGAAGATAATCTTATGCTTATTCAGAAACTCCTCACAGAATATTGCCTCGTTGATTATTTTTCCGTCTGCCCACGCAGGACCCTCAACACCAAACTCGTCATTTGAAAATTTGTCATCTGAATTTTTACTCATTTCTTATTCCTCCTATCTTCGGCTTCATATGTTTTACTCCTTTCGTTTTATTTAACCTCCTTGCCGTTAGGTAGGTCAGTGTATGTAGTTCCACTTATATACCGCACAAATTTTGATGTCTTGCTCACCTTAATGAAGAAAATATATATGAGATTTAAGCGTTTTCTCTGCGTACGTGCGTACAAGTGTACGTATGTACGCAGGAAAATGAACAAACTTAATCTATATATAAATGGGAATTGAGTGTCTGAAAATGTTCCTGATATATCAGAGAATTTTTCAAGGTGGCTGTAGTATCCTTTATACAGGCTTTTGCCGTTTCACCCGAAATAGTTCCTGCCCCGGAATCTCACCGCAACGTCTTCACGCTCGCTCCTTAGAGGTCTTGGCGTCGTATCACTTTCGGACGGTCATTCAGTTGTCAAGGTGCACGAGAGAAAAACATCCCTCAAGGGGTGACTTTTAAAACGCCGATTTTTGTACGTTTTTTCAAAACTTTTTTCAAAAATTTGTAATTTTGTATCGTTGCACAAAAACACACCCTTCTAATTGGTAGGCATTTAGCAAGGCGGAAAAAACGACTTTTTCTGAAACTTTTTTATTTTCGTTTAAATTGCACAACAAAAAAAGCCGTCACATAGACAGCACAAATAGCGGGAGGACATTTCATCCTCTCGCACAGTTTGCACTGAAACTATGTAACGGCTTAAACTTTAAGCTCTGACTGTCCGTATGTTACTGACCGGGTATCGGACTATACTTTCTTCGGTCAGATAATATGTGTGGCATAAAGCCAATAAGTAAAAAATATGTGTTTCAGATTGTATTCAGTTGTAGGGCAAATACATTATTTACCATTTTATTATTATACAGAACACTTGTTCATTTGTCAAGAACTTTTTCTAAAAAGAAAAGATGGTGTCGGTTTTTGCCGACACCACATAGATAATTATTATACAATTCAAGTTAACTCGCATTTAACACAAGCTGGCTTTTTGCTTTACACTTTGGTTTCAGCGTAATACTGCGCCTGAGCGTTCCAAAGTTCACTGTATTTACCGTCAGAATTTTCGAGGAGATTTTCGTGTGAGCCGTCCTGAATTAACTGACCGTTATTGAATACAAGGATTCTGTCACAGAAGCGGCAGGATGACAGACGGTGGGAGATATAAACCGCTGTTTTATCCTTAACCATATCATTGAAGCGGGAATAGATTTCGTGTTCGGCGATAGGGTCGAGTGATGCGGTGGGTTCGTCGAGAATTACAAACGCAGCATCTTTATAGAGTGCTCTTGCGATTGCGAGTTTCTGTGCTTCACCGCCGGAGATTTCAACGCCGTCTTCTTCAAAATCCTTGTAAACAGGAGTTTTGAGACCTTTAGGCATAGCTTTTACTCGTTCAAGCATACCTGCTTTTTCAAGCGATGACCATACTTTTTCTTCATCATAGTCAATGCTTGCCGCAACGTTCTCTCCGACAGAGAATGAGAATAGCTTGAAATCTTGGAATACTACAGAGAACAGTTTCAGATAATCTTCATAATCGTATTTCTGAATATCTATGCCGTTAAGTGTGATGTATCCCTCTGTCGGGTCGTATAGACGACAAAGCAGTTTTATCATTGTTGTTTTACCGCTTCCGTTCATGCCAACAACCGCAATCCTGTCACCGACCTTGAATTTAAGGTTGAGGTTTTTAATCGCATATTTATCGGTACCCGGATATCTGAAGCTGACATTGTGAAATTCAATGTCATATTTATTATCCATTCGTTTTTCGGTGGGAATAGTACCGTAATGCATATCGGTGGGAATGTCAATATACTCAAAAACCTTTTCAAGATAAAGATTATTACTTTTGAGTGAAGCTGTGCTTTCGGCAAAGTGTGTTACACAGTACATCAGTCTTTCAAGAGGCTCAACGTACTTAATAAATCCGCCTAATCCGAATGCACCCACGTATGCTTTGAAAGCAACAAAAAGATAAATTATTGTAACAAGGGAACCGGTAATTATTCTGTTAGTTGCGCCCTTTTTTAAGCCGATTTCAGCAGTCTGTTTGTTGAGTTCACGCCAATTCACAAAGGCATTCTCAAAACTTTTAAGTATCAGATTTTTCTGATTAAAAATGTGAACATCTTTGCAGGATTTGCTGTCATCGAGATAATCATCCGTGTAATATCTCATCATTCTTTCAACTACCGGTATTCTTCTTTGAACCGTGTAGATTTTTTTGCCGTATTTTTCGCTTATGAAATAAGAACCGACAGCCGCCGCAACCATCAAAATGAAAAAGCATACTGCACAGAGAGATGAATCAGCAAAAGCAGAAATGCCCGTTAATATTTTTGGTGAACGCTTAACAAGAAAATCGGAAAGAAGTATTAATCCGCCTATAATCTGAAATATATCGTAAAACAGTTCTATAAAAGTATTGACCAGAATATTCAGTCCGCCAACATCGGCATTTTTTGTGATAGACTGCCGTTCAAGACGGATTTTCGGGTCCTCCATATTCTTATAATCCATTGAAAAAGATTTGTTATTAAGATAGACCTCCGTCCATTGTTTTGAAATCAAATCTCCAACTCTCGCTTTATTATAGCAAAACTTACAGAGAACCATTAACACAACCTGCGAAAAAGCAAGAAGACAGAGAAGAATAATCAATCGCTGAAGACTGCGTTCACCTGTGACTTCATCCACCAATTCTGCAGCAAGAAAAATATTTAAGAACCAACTCAGGCTTTCGAAAAAGCTGTAACCTATTGAATACGAAATAAAATGAGGTGTAAAAGTTGAAAACAGTTTTAATCCACGGATAATCAGGTTAATTTCCTGATTCAATGTTCTGCTTTTTTCCGAAGACTTCATCTGCCTGTACCTCCTTTTCGTAATATTTGCTCTGCACACGGAACATTTCAGCATATTTGCCGTCTTTTTTCATCAACTCCTCATGAGTGCCTGTTTCGGCAATAACAGTATTGTTAATAAGCACAATTCTGTCACAAAAACGGGTTGATGAAAGTCTGTGTGAAATATAAATTGAGGTTTTACCCCTGGAAAATTCATTGTATTTTAGGTACATATCATTTTCTGCAATTGGGTCCAGTGCAGCAGTCGGCTCATCAAGAATCAGAATCGGAACATCCTTGTAAATTGCTCTTGCCAGAAGCAACCTTTGAAGCTGACCGCCCGAAAGTTCAACCGCATCATCATTGATGTTTTTACCGAGAAGTGTATGTATTCCATCAGGTAAACTGCCTATTTTTTCGGAAAGTCCCGCAAGCTCAATACAATTCAAAACTCTTTCTATGTCGGTCTCTTCTTCGGGAAGCATTGAAATATTGGAAAGAATTGAGCAGGGCATAACGCGGACATCCTGAAAAACGGCGGAAATTGCAGCGTAGTATTCATCACGATTAAATTCGGCAATATCAACACCGTTTACAAGAATCTGACCGCTTGTAGGTCTATAAAGTCCGCAAATGAGCTTTACGAGAGTTGTTTTACCTGCACCGTTTACACCGACAAAAGCTATGTTTTCACCTGCATTGATTTTCAGATTAATGTTATCAAGAATTTTATTTTCGGCTTCGGGATAGATGAACGAAACATTTTTCAGTTCTATTGAATAAGGCTTTTTGTCAGGCAAAGTTTTACCGTCTTTGTTTTTTAACCGGTTTTCAATGTCAAGAAATTCCCGTAAATCGTTGATATAATGGGTGCACCTGTTGACGCATTCAAAATTATAGCCTATGTCACGGCACCATACTCCGAAGGCAATCAAAGCAGAAGAATAAAGCACAAAATCCGCACCGCTCATACCGCTTTTGTACATCTTGTAAATCAGGAAAATATAAACACCGATTTCTGTAGCCGTTGAAATAACAAGACCGATGCTGTCGGTTATAAGATAATACTTGTATTTCTTTTTTACCCATTTAAATTTTTCAAAAATATAATGCTCGCTTAAACTCTGTAAAAATGAACGCAAGCCATAAATACGAACATCCTTTGCAACGGCAAAGTCCATTGAAGCCTTTGTAAGATAATTCAAATGTCTGTCTGCCATTGCTTCTGGATCTTTGGTTGTGTCCGTCAGTTTTTCTTCCAGAAATGCAACAAGTAAAGACAGCAACCTCATACCTATAACACAAATCAGAATTAACGGGTTTAGTGTCATAATAATGGCACCGAAGCTTCCGACACTCAGCAGAACAACAAAGAAATTGTAAAACTGCTCAAACACCGTATATATTCCGTAATATGAGAGCGAATTTTTTGCTTTCTGATATTTTGCCTTTCCATCGGGGGACTCCAGAAGCTCAAAATCCATATTCATAATTTTGTTGCTAAGCATCAAATCAAGGTGCTTGATAATCTGAGGGCGTCTTTTAAAGTCTTCTTTATAGTAATATTGACGAAGCACACCTATGGCAATATAGGTAAGCTGTATTCCAATTACGGCAGCAGCAATAATTCCAAAACTTGTTTTTTGTTCTATAAACCACACTAAAAGCGGGGCTAACAGTACGGTTACCATTTCCGAAAAAACCTTCAGCGGTACGTTGATAAGATGCATAAAGATAAAGCCTTTATCCCATCCGTAAAACAGCTTTGCTATAAATTTTAAATTATTGAATGCCGAATATTTTTTTGTTTTGGCTTTTTTCATCCGTTTCACCTCACAGTATGACTATACCAAAAAAGCAACCTCAGCGGGTTGCTTTTGCACGAACGGTTATTTGCTTTGCACGAACGGTAACATAATCTCCGTTCCAAACACTCCGTCTTCAAACTGACGGTTGACAAAGCCGTTGTATTTATCGGCAATTCTGTCAACTCTCATAAGTCCAAAGCCGTGATTTTCACCCTTTGAAGATTTATATGCCTTACCTCTTTTAACGGGAGTTCCAATCATTGAGTTGGTAACGTTTATGTAAAGCTGCTGTTTGAAAAGTCCGATATAAACACGGATAAATCTCTTTGTTTTGTCCTCGATCTTTTCGCAGGCTTCCATTGCATTGTCAAGCAGATTACCGATGATAACGCAAAGTTCAACATCGTTGACACTACATTCTTCGGGTATGGTTGCAGTAACCTCATAAGGAATATTTCTTGCTTTGCAGAGTGCAAGCTTACTGTTGAGAATGGCATCCGCCATTACGTTGCCGGTTTTGACAACCGTATCAACAGTGTTCAGGTCAACCGAGAGTTCACCGAGATAGTTGCCAAGTTCGGTAAGGTTGCCCATTTCAAGGGATGCACGCATAACCTGAATGTGATTTTTATAGTCGTGACGCCAACCACGCATTGTTTTATAAATGTTCTGAACTTCCTCGCAATGCTTTGTGATGAGGTCATTCTGATATTCGGCAATACGCTTGTCTGTAAAATTGCGGATATATCTCCTTGTGAAAATAACCGCCAGAACTATTGCAATTAAAACAACTGCAACTGCTGCGGCAATAATCCAATAATTCATTGACTGATACCTCTGTAAAAATTGATGAATGCCATATTGACATCATTATACATTCGCCTTGAAACAGGAACGCTTTTGCCGTTGTCAAAGACTACATCTGTTTTGGTAATTCTTGAAATATGCTGAATATTTGCTATGTATGAACGGTGGCATTGAATGAAACTCTTATCAAGCATTTTAGAAATATCCGAAATCGGGAGCTTAACATTATGCTCACCGTTTTCACAAACAACACAGCTTGAATGTCCGAAGGCTTCAACATAAATTATATCTTTCAGATTGATTTTACAGCTTTCATTATCAATCGAAAGCAGAATGAATTTCTCTTCTTTCTTCAGATTATCGCAAGCCCTTGAAAGAACCTCAGAAAGCTTTTCTTTCTCAACGGGTTTAATCAGATAGTGAAGTGCCGAAACATCATATCCACGGGAGATATAGTCGGGGAAACCGGTTATGAAAACAATCTGCATACCGCTGTTGGTTTCACGGATTTTCTCGGCAAGCTCAATGCCGTCCATAGCTTTCATCTGAATATCGAGCAGAAGAATATCGAAGTTTTTATCTTCCTCATACTTGAAAAGAAACGCTTCCGCACTCGCAAAATCCGAAATATTTACGGATGTTTTAGTTGCTTTTACCCATTCCTGCACAAGCGATGTCAGATATTCAATTTCAACAGGTTCATCATCGCAAATGGCAATATTGAGCATAGTAATCGTTCCTTTCAGCAAGTTATAGATAATTATACTATTTTCTACATAAAAAATCAATCCGAACAAAAATGATTGGCGACAGGGAATTTTCACCCTGTCGCCGATTTTACTAATTGAATATTATTTCGCTATTAACGATTTCTCTTGCTATTGCTTCAATATTTTGCATACGGCATACCCATTCCATTTGATTTTCTTCTTTAAGTTTTTTGGTTACACCTACAGCCTCTTTCATCTGTTCAACAAGAGTATCAAACATATCTCGTGCCTGATTTTCTATTTCGGCACAGTGCTGATAAAGTTTTCCTTGGGTAAGCAATGTTGTAAACACCACTTTTTTGTGTTTAAGAAGATAGTCCTTGTGTAACATGCCCCATTTGCCGAGTCTGATATTTGCTTCTTCGGGTGGTATTGTAAGGTTAGGAATGTTGAAATCTCCAACTTGTCTGTATTGAATATTTGTATTGTTTTTCATAGTACATTCATCCTTTCATATTCTTAACAAATGTGTCGTATATAAATTTTGCTCCAAGTCTGAAGCCTGATATAAAGCTGTCTGCGTTACTCGTTGTTGAAAATTCAACATAGGCACTTACATAGCTTTGAAACAGCTCCTTGTTTTCACCGTTCAATCTTGCAGCAAGCTGTTCTTCTTTCTCTGCAAGGCTACTTAATTTCTTCTTGAGTTTAGGTGTTAATTCTGAATTGACTTCTTGTGGCTCAATATTGCCATAATAGAAATCTTCAATGATATTTGACATTATGTATTCCTCCATATCTGAGGAAATATATTAGAGTACGAAGTATAGAATATGTATTGCCGGAGAACTACTTGTGTTATGAACATCCGCACCACTCAGACGGGCAGTGCTTAAGTGCTGTCCGTTTTGTTTTTTTAAGGAGTTTTTGGGAGGTTTTTATGGTTTTTTTATTGATTGTAATTTACATTGCATTTATAGGTCTCGGGGTTCCCGATTCTCTTATTGGCTCTGCCTGGCCTGCAATACACGCAGAAATGAACATTCCCGTTGAAATGGTTAGTGTTCTCACATTTATCATTTCAGGTTGCACCGTTTTGTCGAGCATGTTCAGTTCTGGGATTCTGAATAAATTGGGTACCGCTAAAGTTACAGCATTCAGCACAGCAATGACTGCAGCAGCTTTGTTTGGCTTTTCTGTCATCCCGTCTTTTTGGGGTATGATACCTTTAGCCATCATCCTCGGACTTGGTGCAGGTGCTATTGACTCCGGGCTTAACAACTACGTTGCCTTGCACTGCAAAGCAAGCCATATGAATTTTTTACACTGTTTTTACGGTGTAGGAGTAAGTCTCAGCCCCTATCTTATGTCATACGCATTGGGTGATGTGGGCTGGCGCAGCGGTTACCGTTATGCCTTTTATGTTCAGGCGGCTATTACTTTGCTGCTGATTTTATCCCTTCCTATGTGGAAAAAGACCACCTCAGCTGAACAGGCAGAAGAAGAGCGGGGAGTAAACCTTACCATTTTACAAATGGCAAAAACATCTGAAATTCGACTGGTATGGATTATTATGCTTGCAACAAATGCGATTGAATACGCCTGCGGAGTTTGGGGAAGTACATATCTTGTAACAGAGAAAGGATTTGAAACAGATCACGGTGCATTAGCTTTAACAATATATTATGTAGGAATGTCTGTGGGCCGTTTTGTGTCAGGTTTGCTTTCTGATAAAATCAGCACATGGAAACGCATCAGCATTGGCTCTGCCATCCTTGCCCCTGCAATTGTAATTATGCTACTCCCCCTGCCCGGTGAGGCTTCTGTGGTCGGCTTGTTCCTTATAGGCTTGGGCAACGGTTCAATTTATCCTAATATGATACACCTTACACCCCATAATTTCGGCAAAGAAGTGTCACAATCAATTATGGGCTCACAAATAGCTTTTGCTTATATCGGTGTTATGCTGGCTCCGCCAACGGTAAGCCTTATAAGCAGCATATTTGGCATAAAAGTATATCCTGTTTTGCTTGCTGCTCTTTATTTGATAATGGTTATCACTCTGAAGTTATTTGTAAACCGATTGAAAAAGCAGGGCAGATATAATGCAAATATCTGATTTCAAAAGGATGTTCAAAAATGAAAAGCAATGACAATTTTGATATAAACAGCTTTAGTTTACCTGATGTTTCCTTTGCGCCTGTATATGTATGGGTTTGGAATGACATCTGCAACTGCGATATTATTGACAGACAGCTTGATGAGATGAAAGATCTCGGAATACGGGCATTTTATATTCTCCCTGAGCCAAAAGAATTTCGACCTGATAATATGCCAACCAACCTTACTCCTGACTATCTTTCATCCGAATATTTTGAGCTTTGTGCATATGCTGTTAAAAAAGCTGAATCTCTCGGTATGCTGTGCTGGATTTATGACGAAGGAGGCTGGCCTTCAGGAGGTGCCTGCGGAAAGGTTTTACAGGATCACCCTGAATATGCAAGACAGACACTGAAAACTTATGAAAAAACCTTTTTTACAAGTGACATTTATAAAAAAACAAATTCTGATATTCTTGCAGCTTTTTTTAATAACAATGAAATGATTGAAGAAGGGCATGTGTTCTCTGAAGATACCGTTGTAACCGAATATACCGCAGAAAAAGTGATTTGCGGCAATTCAGATTATCCTGATTTATTAAATAAAAATGCAACGGATTACTTTATAAAAATCACTCACGAAAGATATGCTTCATCGATGCAACGTCTTTTTGGCAAAACTATCAAGGCTGTATTCACAGATGAACCCAAAGCACCATCGCCCGCCTTTAATAAAGAGTTAGCTCAGAAATATGAATCCTTGTACGGTGAATCCATATTACCGCATCTTCCGTTAATTGCTCATAAGGAAGCTCCGACAGAAGAGAATGTCAATATTCTGCACCGATGGTACGATTTGTGCAGCCGCGTATTCTGTGACAATTTTCTTTTACCTTGCAAAAAATGGGCAAACGAGCACGGAATTGCTTTCACCGGACATATGGATATGGATCACAGTCCGCTCGGTTGTATCCGTGGCGGAGGGAATTTTAACCTTATGCGTGCACTTCGTTGCCTGGATATTCCCGGTGTGGATATTATCCGTCGACAGTTGTACCCTGAAAATAAAATAACAAACATAGATGATTTTAATGCATACAACGGATTCTTTCCGAGGTACGCATCGTCAGCCGCAGCACACAACGGAACAAAGCTTGCAATGAGCGAAATTTTCGGAGTGGCAGGAGCCGCCGTAACTTACGATATTATGCGATATACAATAGGTTATCAGGCTGTGCGAGGAATAAATGTGTTCAATCCGTTCAATTTTCCTCTTGGGCGAAAAGATCATCTGCTTGCACAGGAACTTCCGGTTTTCACAAAAAATCAACCATATTATCAATATCTCGGTCAGTTCAATCGCTACGTCGAACGAATTTCGTATCTTTCAACCGTGGGTAAGCGTGTGTGTGAAACAGGGCTCTACTATCCCGTTTATGATTTTCAGGGCGGTATTCACGCAGAAACCATATCAAAAAAATTCAACACCCTTGGCAGAGCCCTTGAAGATATGGTGGTAGATTTCGATATTGTTGACGATGATGTTATACAAGCCGCAACCGGAATTGATAACGGCTGCATATGTATGGGCAATGCCGTTTATAAACACATTGTTATCCCTGAAGGTGCATTTATTCCCGAAGAAACCAAAAAGGTGCTTAACCGCTTTATCGAAGGCGGCGGAAAAGTTACACACAACCTTTCTTCGCTCACATCAGTAATTCAGATTGATGGAGAAGGTCTGCGGGCAATGCACAGAAAGGCTGAAAATGCAGATTTATTCTTTTTCTTCCGAGAAAAGGGCGAATGCAAAGAATATGTTGTTCATCTGCCTTCTCCTAACGGTTATCTGCTTGATTTATTAACAGGCAAACCGCAACGCTTTGAAGCAGAAAACGGCATTTTGAAGCTTTCACCGGAAATAGGTGAAACGGCTGTGATTTTGATTACAGATGAAATCCCGAATACCGAAATCAAAAAAAATTTCAGTAAAAGTTTAAATATTTCAGGTGACTTCTTTTTCTGTAAAGATGTTGAACTTATCTGTAACAAAAACGGATTTGAAATTATAAAGCATACTGACAATCCGATTTCCGTTAACCTCGGTGATTGGGCAGACTTTATCGGTAGCGATTATTCCGGAAGCGGTGTTTATGAAACAACGTTTACGCTTCCTGATGAAGAAACCGAAAAAGAAGGTGAGCTTGATCTGGGCGATGTGCATTTTGCAGCCGAGGTTATTCTTAACGGGCAGCCTTTAGGATCAGTTTTCATGCCACCATATAGAATAAAAATACCTGCAGACGTGCTTGATAAAAAGAATGAACTAAAAATAACGGTAACTAACACATCTGCAAATTGGTATATTCACACAGATTACTTCAGCAATCGGAGCATCAAGGAGTTATCTCCATATTTTGAGGACGAACTGAATTATGCTAAAGATCTTGTTTCAGGAGGGTTGTACGGACCAGTTACGCTGTATACCTGACGCTATATATAAACGGGCAGTGCTTTTGTGCTGTCCGTTTTTTGTTTTACGGCAAAGTCTTGATTCCGCTTGACCTGCAGCCCGAGCTTGATATAATATATAAATATGATGCAATAACAACGTCATTCAAAAAGTTGAGGCAAGAAGGTAAATTATGAAAACAAAAAAACATACTGTTCTCTGCGGAGCAGATATTGTTGCAAAAAATAACATTGATTTCTACGGAAAATGCGGACTGATAACCAACCCGACAGGTGTTCTGCGTGATTTGACACCAACTATAGATATGCTGAAAAGTCGCTGTAATCTGACAGCTCTTTTTGGTCCGGAACATGGTGTGCGTGGTGATATTCAAGCCGGAGAAAACGTTGACTCACACACAGACAAAAGAACAGGGCTCCCCGTGTTCAGCCTTTACGGCGACTCAAGTGCTGTTAGTGAAGAGGCACTCACTGCCTTGGATACTGTGATTTTTGATATTCAGGATGTAGGGGCAAGATTTTACACTTATGCTTATACCATGACAGACAGTATGAAGCTGTGTGCCGAACACGGTATACGTTTTGTTGTTTTTGACCGTCCGAATCCACTAGGAGGAATAAAGGCCGAAGGAACTGTGCTTGACCGAAAATTTTCCTCTTTTGTCGGGAGATTCCCTACCCCCACCAGACCCGGGCTGACAATTGGCGAGTTTGCAAAAATGATGAATGATACAGAAAAAATAGGATGTGATCTTACCGTAATTCCTATGGAGGGTTGGTCAAGAGATTTGACTTTTGATGATACCGACCTCGTTTTTATTCAGCCGTCACCGAATATACCCACCACAGATACTGCGTTTGCCTATATCGGAACCTGCATTTTTGAGGGAACGAATCTGTCGGAAGGAAGAGGAACAACCAAACCTTTTGAAATGATCGGTGCACCATGGCTCAATACAGATGCAGTTCTTAAAGCCGTAGGTCAGCATGAGGGCATTATTCTTCGTGAATGTTGCTTCACACCAACTTTTTCAGATTACGAAGGTGAACTTTGCTGCGGTATCCAGCTTCATGTTACAAACAGAGATACCTTTTCACCCTTTGCAACAGGAATAAGGCTCTTGGACACAATACGCAAAACTCACAGTAAATTTGAGATGACACCGTTTATGGCCGAGCTGTTAGGCACAGATGAAATTTTCTCTGCTGAATTTGATGCAGAAGCCTTTATTGCACACGAAGCAAAAAAAGTAAAAGAATGGCAAGATCAATCCAAACAATGGTATTTATACTGAAACTGCATATCAGATTAATTAATATAAGTTTGCATATACAAAAGAGTGCCCATGAAATCGCTCATGAGCACTCTTCTTTTTTATGATGTAATCAATCTTTCAAAAAATCAAAAATCGAATCATATTGAAACTCAACATCACAGTATCTGCCTGTGTAAAACATTATTCCCGGTCGTTTGATTTTTTTGCCGTTACCGATTACATTTTCAACCTTGACACCTACAGTGTTTGACTTGTTACCATTGCCGTCTATTTTTGAAGGCAGATACGAAGTATAAGTAATGTTTTTGAACTGAACATTTTTAATTTCAAAATCTTCAGCCTCATCATCATACACCTTCACAAGAATTGCTCTGCCTTCATCACGGAAAATTTCGATGTTTTCAAACACTATGTTATCGATTGTTCCGTAGCAATTTTCGGCTGTAATAACAAGGGAGCCAATACGGTCATTATCCCACACACCGTCACGATAAACAACAGCGCAGTTGCGGAAGGTTACATTTGAAATGTTATTATACACTTCACCGCAAATTCCGAAGCACCTTGCATAGCCTCCCCAGGCAATGCAATTTTCAAAAGTGATATTATTGCTGTCCATTCTTCCGCCAAGAGCTTTTACATCAAACTCGTCATCAGCAGTTCTTACAAAGCTGTTGGTAATGGTAGCATTTTCTGTGTTGCAGATTGCGTATCCGTCCGCATTACCTCTGTAACCTAAAATATCAACATTGTCAATTTCCACATTTTTGCAACAATATGTGATAAATGACCACTCAGGCGAGTTCACAATTTTGAGGTCTGAAACAGAAATACTTTCACAATCGGTAAACACAAGACCTCTGCGTTCTCTTCTGTCAAGGCGAGTCATATCAAGCACACCGCGACCTGTAAGAATAATGTTTTTGCATTTATAAAAATTCACAAACGGGTATCTTGTAAGTCCGATTGAATTTTCTGTTAAAGCACTGTATTCAACATACAACGATTCATCCTCAAAGCTCTGAATATCATAAAGATGGTTGGCAATAAGATAAGCACCTTGTTTAAGGTAGATTACCATATTCTCCAAGCCCACAAAATTGGCATAATCCATTTCGTGAACACCGGATTCAACAATAAGTACATTTTCTTCACCGTATTGCTCAATATATTCGGCAATTTCTGCTTCTTCGTCAACCTTTTCTCTGACAAAAAGCGTATAACCGTAATACTGCTGAGCACCGTTAAAAACGAAAGTGTAAATACCCGGTTTGTTGATTGATGCACGTACCACGTTATCTTTGCACTCTGCCTCAACACCTAAGGATTCAGGCAAAACAAGAGCATCTTTGAGCTTTACTCCGGTTCCAGTGAGTACAATATTGAATGAAAACTCACTGTCAGGCTCAACATAAACCTCAGAAAAAGAATGGAGTGTTCCTGTGTCATCAGCACGCAAAAATACCATTGAAGCATAAACAGGAATATCTTTCTGCCCGATTTTTGCTGTGTAATAAGGTGAAACAATAACACCGTTTATGTCATCATATCCGCCTGACTGAACATATTCCGCATGGTCGGCACTGGCTCGGTAAGTAAATTCATCAACGGTTAATCCTGCTTCTTCCAATGTGATTATAGCCTCTTGAGGATACTCAAGATAGTCCAAATCTAATCCTGCAGTTTCAGGGTAGATTGTTGCAGGGCAAAACAAAGATGAGAAAAAAATTGAGATCGCAGTAAAAACTGTGTATAACGGTTTTAATAAAGTATTCATATATATCTACTCCTATTTCGCTTCAAATATAATAATAAATGCTTTTTCTCCGTCAGGGAGACTAAGCTTAATTCCGTCAGACATCAAGGTCCTACCGGTTAGTTCAAACGTCGTTTCAGGTGAATCGTAATCATATACCGTATATACCGTATCGACAGAAAGTCCGTTGAACCGAACAGTATATTCACTCTGTTTAACGTCTGCCCGTTTATAAACAAGGGCCATTCCGCTTTGAGCAGAATAATCAGAATACTGCATTGCAAGCATTCTGTCAGAATAATAACTACCCGAAGAAAGCGGATAATAATATTCATTCATCATAGCTCGCTGGTTGATATATTCGCCGTAATACTCGCCATGAACAGTGCCGAAAGTTTCAAGGCACAGGGGCATAATGCTGCTTCGTGCTGCATATTCCGTTTCACTGTAAACAACCGTACCCGTAAGAGGTAACCAGAAAGAAATACCGTAAGTCTGTGCCTGAGTTGCTTCAAGAATATTATCGTGAGGGTTACAGTTGTAGTCGCTTCGCCATACAGGTACACTTCTGCGTACCATTTCAAGGTCAAGGCGTCTGCCGCCTGCGGCACAGTTGTCAATAATTAAACCGTCTACCTTTTCACAAAGACCGTCAAGATACTTATAAAGATTTGTAACATATCTGTTTTCGGTTATTCCCGTTCTGCCGTCATAAAATTCTTTGTCTGCCTGTTTCCAGAAAAAATCAGGTGAAAAATTGAAATCCTGCCTGTAAATTGAAATTCCGTTTTCAATAAGAAAATCCGCAATATAATCTGTCAGATATTCTGCTGCATCATCTTCTGCAAGGTTCCACATAAAGTTGTCGTCATCTTTAACCTCAATGAGCCAATTCGGATTTTCTTTACCTTTGATGTAAAACAACGAATCTTTGCGAACACGTTCAGGCTCAAACCAAAGCACAAGACCGCATCCCTTTGAGGCAGCAAACTGTGAAACCTCTCCTATTCCGTTAGGAAAGCGATTAAGATTCGGAGTCCACGAGCCAACAGAATCGTGCCACCCCTCTTTATACTCATACCAGCCTGCATCCATCCAGAAATAGTCAATCTTACTATAAGTGCTTTGATCATACCCGTTTGCCGCAGCGAAAAGTTCCTCAGCAGTTTGAGTATGTGCAGGACCCGAAAATTCAAGCATTGTCATTGTATCAGGTATGTTTTCAGGATATACGCAGTTACTTACCCATTCTCGGAATACATTGAATCCTTTCAGTGGATTTTCGCCGTCATAAAAACTCAGTGACACGAGTGGTGAGCGAACCTCCTCTCCGGGAAGGAGATATGCTTTAAATTTTTCCTGCTTGGCTTTTATTGTAACATTGCCAAATGCTTCGCTGATTTTCGTTTCCCATAATCCTGTCCAACCGATGCCCAAAATCACACCATTTCTTTTGCCGCTTATGTTAAAATATGAAAGATAGCTATCGGTTGATCTGCCGTCTTCACTATTAAACTTTGATGAAAAAGCTGTAAGATTTTTCGTCATCATAGCAAAATCATAAGGTTCATCTTTGCTGCCCTTAGAATAATAAAGCTCTGCTTTTTCTATATTCAAGTCAGTATTCGCTGCGTAAAAATCTTTGATAACCGGTGAATTGTCATCACCTTGATTTTTAATAAAAACAGTCCATTCACAAGTGGCATTCTCTTCATAAATCGTAGCTTCAACAGTGGCTTCAAGCGAGCTTAATTTATGAGAGAGAGTTACATAAGTTGTTTTTCCGCCGTTATGCACTTCGCCAATATCACTTTCATTGCCGACTGAAATACCCCAATCTGAAAGATTTTTATTAAGCGACTTGCCTTTGACTTTAAAATCATAAGGTAACTCTTTTACGCCGGCGGTAAGTCTTATATTTTTATTAAACCATTGACGGCACTGCTGTTTTTCATTTTCACTGATTTTGGTTTCTTCAGCTGTTATGCTTTCAAAAGTAATATCAGCGTTATATTTATTTTCAGGTAATCTTTCCAATTCTGTAATAAACGCTCCGAAACATCCCTGAAAAAACACTATAACAGCCATTACAAAATTAAGCATATGAAAACCTCCGTTAAATATAACTTAACAAATATTTTTATAAACTTATGTTTTATTTTATCATAAGCGCATCAAAACCGCAACCATATTATTTCAACGGCAAATTTACAATTTTCAGCCAAAGTAAATCTTTGATGTTCTTGACAAAACTTATTTGCATTGATATTATTTTAAAAAAGTAATGATATTGGGTGATGATATATGAATTTTAAAAAGGTGATTGCTCTTGTTTCGTCTTTATTGATGATTTTTTCACTGGCTGCTTGCAATAATAACAGTGAAACAGGTATTCCTGCAGAGAGCACAACAAGCGACGCTAATCAGAGTGTTACCGACACTGTTTCAGATGAAACGGATGTGACTTCAACTACCTCTGCCGATGTTTCTGAAACGTCTGTTTCAACAGAGAGTGAAGAAAACTCAACATCAGCAGTAACAACCACCACAACCACAACTGCTAGGGTTTCAAATGACCCTACTGATTGGTCAACGGAGAGAATTGTTGAAGAATACAAAAAAGCGGCACTCAAATCTCACGCAGGCACAAAATCTCAACACAAAATTAAAATAGAAGAAATCAAGGTTAACGGCAAAAATTTTGACGGAGTTACCAAAATTATGGATAAACTTCTTGCCAACAATTCTGAAGACAAAGACGGAATCACAGGCGGTTATCAAAGCCTTTCGACCAAGGACGTTAAAAAGGCAACAGCATATAAATCCGGCAATAATACCGTTATCGAAATGAACATGAAAGACCAGGTTTCCGGACCTCACGAAAGTGATAAAAGCGGCAGCGTTGGCCATGCCATCACCGTTGTCGGTGACATTTCATCTGTTACCAAACAATTAACAGACCTTAACCTTCCCCTAGAATTAAATGATAAAGAAACAAAGATTTATTATACCGATGCTACTGTTAAAGCGGTTATAAATGAAGACGGTAAGATCATCAAAGGCACATGGGAATATACTGTTGAAATCAGACTCAATAATTACAAGGCATTTGGTCAGGCGGTTGATTCAACTTCAATTCTTATGATAAACACCCTCACAGTAAACGGAGGATTTTAAAACGACCAAGAGCTGACTGTTTTCCGGTCAGCTCTCTTTCTTTAATTATTATATTTTGAGTCCATTTTTTTGAGAATCTGCTCATAAGGCATAAGCATACCTTCATTCATTTTGTTGCCCATTTTCGAAAGAATTTTTTCGCTTGAAAGAAGGGCACCAACGGCATACATCAGCATTGATTTGCCTTTGTTTTTTTGCGGGAAGTCATAAATACCCTGCTTTTTATAAAACTTGTGGTCAGCTTTCATCATACCGCGCATCTGATAAATAAGGTCACGGAAAATTTTCATACCACCCACACCCCAGAAATTCTGCGGAGCAGTGTGCTTTGTTTCAAGAGCAAAGGCGAGAGTTTTGGCAAGGTCATCAATTTGAGTGTCTGAGTTATTTTCATCAGTTGCAACGCCGCAGAGGAAGTTGCCGCCTGTTTCGCTTCTGGCTTCAATTACCGAGCGAAGGTTGTTTTCAGCTGAATAATTGCCTGAAACAAGGTAACCTACAGGCATACCTACAGTCACCGTTCTGTGACCGTTGCAGAAGTTTCTGTCATCATACATCTTAAAGCGTGAACCCATTGAATGATCTGAAATTTTAAAAGCATAAACAATGGCATCTGCTTTTTGAATATTTTCACGAAGGAATGTGTCAAATCCGTCTTTATAAACACACTTTTCACTAACGGCACAACGGAAGCAGCCAAGGCAACCGCCTGCAAGAGGATATTCAGAAATATTTACAACTCTGGTATCATAACCAAACACGTTGCAAAAACGCTCAATCATCATGCTTAAATTTGAGGTATTGTCAGTTTCATCTGTAAGGATGATAACATCCTTGTCACTCTTTTTATTTCCGCCTTGTGTTGCAGGCGTTGCAGAAACCTGTGAATACGAAATCACCTTTTCCGGAGCAGATGTATAAATCTCTTCTTTAACGGACCATAGGAAACGCTCAAAGAATTTTTCGGCATCTTCCCTGCCTTTTTCACTGAGCAAATCTTCCATATCGGCTGAAAGTCCACGGATATAACGCATACCCATATCAAGAGAATTTTCTTCAATATATTTATGTGCAGTTACATCATAAAAGTGCTTTGATGTAGAAATCTGCGTTGCATACTTATCTTTAAGATCAACACCGTTTAGCTTTACAAGCTCAATAAATCGGTGAAGCTGAGATGGAGCAAGAAATGTATAAACAGGGTAAGAAAAAAACACTGCATCAGAGGATTCAAGCAAATCCTTTGCCTGGGTAAAATCTTTTTCAATGGATTTGATTTTTTGCCCTGCGTGAAGAACACTAAACTCGTGCTGAGGATATTTCTTTTCAAGATAAAGCACCGTTTGCAAGGTAACACTGTATTTACCCTTTGGGCTTCCGTTGATAACTGCAATCTTCATAATAAACTTCCTTTAACATACTGTTTTCAACAATAATTATATCATAGGCATACACTTTTTTCAATCTTGAATATGCAAAGACAAAGACTGCATCCCCACAAGTGGAGACGCAGTCTTTTTGCTTTAATCAATTATGCTGCAAAACCTGCAAAAAATTCTTTGATGATATCAAGAACGCCTGCTGCGTCAACCTCACCAAAATAAGCAAGAATTTTTTCAACCAATGCTAAAATTTCTGATACGAAATCCATTATTTTTACCTCCTCAATTATTGTCGGAATACTCCGCAAGGAAATAATAACATAAATCAATCATCATTAACAATTAGCATTTCGACAAAAAATTTGTTCAGAAAATAGACATATTCACAAAATATGTTTGTTTTATTTCTAAATTGTCATTATTCCTCAATAACTACCATTTGATGAATATTAACTTCGGGCACTGTGAACTCAACTTTTCCGTCATCATACACAAAATCAAGCTCTCTACCTGACGGAGCAAGAGAAACCTTTGATGGTTTCAAATCATATTTAACTGTGCATTTTACATTATAAAGCGGAACAGTGTCTTCAATAACTTCTGTTCTTTCACCTCTTACTGTTGTGTGGGCAAAAAGAAGATGAAGAATATTTCTCTTTTCGGCTTCCTGCCTTGTGTAAGTTACAACACCTTTATCTGGAATTGTTGCAGTAACAGTAAAGTCATCACCCATAAGCTTTTTGAGAACATAAGTAAACAGCTCTTTAAAGCAAAGGTGGCCGTGATTTGCATATGCAGAGAAAATATCCCAACCGATATAAGCCACATTATTTTTAATTATTGCACCCGGTAAATTAACATCAGGATTATTCGGTGTATGAGCGTGAGAGCAGAAATGTTCAGCTGTTCTGTTAAAATATGGATTCTGCACACAAGCAACGACTTCACCGTCTTTATTATCAAACAAGAAAGAGTTGCAACGCATTACATATGCAGTTTCGCCATTGACAGTTTCAAAGCATGGCACAAAATATGTTGGCTCAAACTCGTTTTTACCTTTAAACTCAGCACCTGTATCAATTATAAACTTCCCGTCTTTTGTTAAAGCTTCACCGCTTGCAATTATCTTTCCGCCGTTTTCAACAAAGGCTTTGATTTTGGCGATGATTGCTTCGTCTGTAATTGAAACATCAGGAAGAACAAGCAGCTTATATTTTGAAAAATCCATTGTGCCGTCAATAAAATTATAAAGGCAGTTGTTTTCAAGAAGCATTCTGTTAGCACCAACGTCAGCTTTGTGTGTGCCGATTCCCGTAAGAGATTCCACGCTGAGCACCGCAATATCGGCAACATTAATCGCACCGTTGAGCCAGGGCTCTTTTTCTTCAACTAAAGAATATGCTTTACCAATGAGATTATAGGTTGCCATATTCATTTCACCAAGGGGATGCATCTGGTCACCGATTGAGCAACCTGCTCCGTTGGCAACGCTTAAAGCTGTTTCATAAATCAAAGCATTGGGGTGCTTGAATCCGCCAAATTCACCCCAACTGTGGTGGAACTTACCTGTCATACCCAAAAATTCGGTGTTTTTCAACGAACGTGTGTATGCAGCTGAAAGCGGAAAATGATCGTATCCCCATCCGCCTGTGGGCAAGCTTTCAAGCTCAAGATGAGAATTGCTTTCAATAAAGTTGTAATCACCCTTCGGAATATGACCCATATTGTGAAAAATAGTGGCCGTATCGCTGTATTTCCTAACAGCCTCATTGGTTGCTTTAAGATATTTATTAAACTTTTGGTGAGCAAACTTTTTTCGGTCAGCTTCGCTGCCAACATCAAGCCCCTGAACTTTCATATCTGCAAGGCATTTTTCGCAATAGCAAACCCTTTCAGAAATAATGTCAAGAAAAATTCCGCAAGGATTATACTTCTGCATAACCTCTTCAATCTGAGCACAGAGTCGGTCAAGATAATCAGTATTGAAGCAGAGAAGGTGAAAATGAACTTCGTTTTCATATTCTTTTTCGGCTTCTGCATCAGTTGACCATCTGTGACGCCATTCGGGGTGACGGACATAGTCTTTTTCATCAAATCCTGCCGAAATATAAACGGGGGCATTTACACCGATTTCTTTACAAGCCTCAAGCTGCGCACCCAAAAGGTCAAAAGAGAGTGTGGGATGCATTTCGTTAGCCTCAGTGGGATGATATGACCAACCGTGATGGCATTTTGAAAAAACTGTTATTGAGTCAACATGACCTGCTTTCAGAGCCTGCTGAAACTGCTCTTTTGAAAAGTCGTTGCCAACCGGCACAAACTCACTTGTATGAAAATCAAGATGCACTTGTCTTTTTCTGAGCATATGATAACCTCCAATCATTTTACTTTTTAAATATATCGTTTTACTCCATAAAAGTCAACCAAAAAACTTTTAAAATATTTTGCGTTTTTTAATTAGTTATGATATATTATAAACAATCACCTTTGAGGAGGAAATTTTATGAATGATTATAAAACAACGTGGCGTGAAAAAATCGGCTACGGTGTGGGTGCAATAGGTCTTGACCTTTCCTATGGTATGTTTTACTCATACCTTTCTTATTATCTTTCAAGTGTTCTTGGTCTGACTGAGGGATTTTTGCTTCTCATCACACCCCTTGCAAGAATCTGGGACGGCATCAACGACCCGATGATGGGGTCAATTGTTGACTCAACAAAAACAAAAATGGGCAAATACCGTCCGTGGATTTTAATCGGTGCAATGTCAAACGCAATTGTGCTTTCACTATTATTCACCTCATTTGGTATGAGCGGAACAAAGCTTTATATTTACATAGCTGTAATGTATGTGCTCTGGGGTATGACAAACACAATGGCAGACATCCCCTACTGGTCAATGGTTCCAAGCTTCACCAATGACCCTAAAGACAGAAACCTTGTTGCAACCGTCGCCCGCACCTTCAGTGGCATCGGTCAGGGATTAATCAGCATTCTTACCCCTATTATTCTCCCCATCCTTTCAAGCGGAATGGAAACAACAGACAAGGGTTACAGTGCCTCAGGCTTTTCAAAATGGGCAATCATCTGCGGAATTGCACTCATTTTGTTTTCATCAATCTGTGTTTTCTCCACCAAAGAGAGGCATGTTGTTTATAACAACGATAAATTCAGTTTTAAAAAGATTTTTAAAGTTATCAAAGGCAACGATCAGCTTGTTGTGTTTATGATTTTTGCTATGATTTCAAACGCAGGTTGGTACCTCACAAGCGGAACCGCCGTTTATTATTTCACCGACGTTTTAGGTGAACCGACTGCGCAAAGTCTGTTTTCAACCATCGGTGCTGTCGGCTCGGCACTCGGACTTGTGGTTATCCCCATTCTCAGCAAAAAGTTTTCAAACCGCACCATTTATCAGATTTCACTATCCATCGCCATAGTAGGCTACATTTTGATGTTTATTTTCGGACCCGTGCTTGGCATTACAATCGCTCTTGATCTGAGCTACACAATCGCCAGCATCGGCATCGGTTCAATGTTTGTTGGTCAGACAATTTTCCTTGCAGACATTGTTGACTACGGTGAATACAAAAACGGCACACGTAACGAAAGCATCACCTTCTCAATGAAAGGCTTTTTGCAAAAAATGGCTTACACTATTCAGACCATTTTCCTCTTCGGCGGTCTTGGTATGATGAACTATAACGAGCAGATTCTCAGCGGAGTTATCAACAGCTCAACAAAATCTGCAATCGGTATCATCTGCTTCGCCGTTCCTCCTGTTCTTATGGTAATTTCACTTATTATTTTTAAAGCTAAATTCAAAATTCACGGCAAGCTTCGTGACGAAGTTCACGACTATATTTCAGAAAAAAGAGCAACAGCTGAATAATAAGGCGGTCTTACAATGCAGTTAAAATTTAAAAATTCTCAATTTAAAATTATGCAAGTAGCAGACACTCAGGAGGGTAAAAACGTAAGCCCCGATACCCTTGCCCTTCTTAACGCTGCCATAGAAAAAGAAAAGCCGGATTTGGTTGTGTATTCAGGCGACCAGATATGGAACATTGCAAGTTTCAAGGGCAATAAAAAAACAGTGAGAGATGTTTTATGCAAACTCACTGAGCCTGCCCATTCAAGAGGGATTCCTTTTACAATCTGCTTTGGTAATCACGACAGGCAGGTCGGTGTCTCAAATGAAGGTCAGCTTGAAATTTACAAAACAATTCCCTGCTTTGTCGGTGACAGTGCCGAGGGCGTTGACGGCTGCGGCAACCACGTGATTGAAATCGCACAGAATGGCGAAATCAAATTTTTGCTTTATTGCATTGATAGCCACACAAGCCTTACTATCGGCTACGACCACGTTCATCAGAGTCAGCTTGATTGGTACAGAAAAGTCCGTGATGAATATGAAAAGAAATATGGCAAAGTAATTCCGTCAATTGTAATTCAGCATATCCCTGTTCCCGAAGTGCTTGAACTGTTAACTGAAGTAAAGCGTGGCACAAAGGGTGCGGTACAGGGCTTCAGAAATCACGCAGGCAAATGGTATGTGCTTGACAAAAACAAAGTCAATGCAGAAGGCTTTATGAAAGAATCCCCTGCTGACCCTATGGAAAACGGCGGTCAGTTTGACGCTATGGCTGAAAAAGGCGATGTTGTGGGCATTTACTTTGGCCACGACCATATAAACTCCTTTAACGGCAAGGTACGTGGCATTGATGTGGGCTACACTCAGGGCGCAGGCTTTCACGTTTACGGCCCCGGACTTGACCGCGGAGTGCGTATGATTAATCTGAACTCTGACGGCACATTTGAAACCTACGATTTGCGATACAGAGATTTGGTTGGCAAAAAGGTTAAAGAAAAATTTTGGTTTGCTTTTTATCAGCTTATGCCAACCAATGTATATGAGGCATTTTACAGAGCAATTAAAATCCTTGCAATTCCTGCAGTGGTTGCAATAATCGCATTGATTATGAATCTTTTAAAATAAACCTTGACAAAACAAATCCAAAGTGTTATATTACCACAAAATCAAAAAGAGGTAACAAGATTTGAACACATATCTTTTCACAAAACATGATATGGATATGAATTGGCTTGCACAGTATGATTATCAGTCATCTTGCAGGCTTATACCTCTATACTCATTTTGGAAAAGATAAGACTCAATTTCCATATATGTTTATAACGGTGTAAGTTGCTGCAGAAACTTACACCGTTTTATTTTTTATATAAAGGAGAATTATTATGAAATTATTTAACCTAATCAAAAAGATATTTAAAAAGCAACCTGCAAAAACAGGTAACCACCTTGTGGATTTCTATAACAGAATTGATGAAGATTCACGCCTGACTACAAAGCATGGCAGAATTGAATTTCTGACCACGGTAAAATATGTTGAGAAATATCTTAAAGACGGTATGAGGATAATGGAAATCGGAGCCGCTACGGGCAGATATTCACACTACTTTGCACGAAAAGGCTTTGAAGTTGATGCTGTTGAACTGATTGAACACAACATTGAGCTTTTTAAATCAAAAACACTGCCGGGTGAAAATGTGAGCATTAGACAAGGAAATGTCATTGACTTGTCTGAGTACCCCGATGACAGTTATGATGTAACACTTTTGTTAGGTCCGATGTATCATCTCTATACGGTTGATGAGCAGAAAAAAGCACTGTCGGAAGCAATGAGAATCACTAAAAATGGTGGCTTCGTTTTTGTTGCATACTGTATGGTTGACCCTTCTGTTTTAACAGGAATTTTCAAAAACAACAAGGTTCAGCAAAGCATAGAGGACGGTCTGATTACTACGGAAACATTTGAAACATATTTCCCTCCCCACGGTGTTTTCAAGCTATATACGAGAGATGAAATCTTTGAATTGACGAAAAAACTGAATGCGAAAAGACTGCATTTTCTTGCAACCGACGGTTATGCCCTTCATATGCGTGAAACAATAGATAAAATGGATAAAGAAACCTATTCACTATATCTAAAATACCATTTAAAAACTTGCGAAGGGCAGGATTTAATCGGTCTGTCACACCACACTCTTGATGTGCTGAGAAAGGAGTAAACACTATGATTAAATATCCAAACTATGACAGAAGCATACTTTCAATTGCTTCGTCCGTTTTAAATCACTTCGGTGTTAATGATTGCCAGCATAAAACCTTGCCCGAATTTGATAAATTGCTTGAAAACGACTACAAAAATATAATCGTAATGCTTTTTGACGGATTGGGAACATCAACCTTGAATTACCATCTCAAAGAAAATGACTTTTTGAGAAATCATTATGTAACTGATATTTCTTCCGTTTTTCCCTCAACAACAGTTGCGGCAACCACATCTATTTTAAGTGGCTACTCCCCTTTGGAATGCGGTTGGCTCGGTTGGGACTTATACTTTGAAGAAATTGGCGAAAATGTTGCGGTTTTCAGAAACACTTTACAAAAAAATGGTGAGCCCGCCGCAGATTATAATGTTGCAGGCAAATACATACCTGTTAAGAATGTTATGCAAAGGATTGAAGAAGTCAAAGGCAGAAAAACTGCTTACTGTGTAGCTTTCTTTTCAAAATTCCGCATCAGAAGCGTTGAAGATATTTGTAAAACTGTGTATAAGCTTTCCAAAAAGAGAAAGAAAAAATATATCTATGCATACTGGAATCAGCCTGACAGCGCAATGCACGGTCACGGAGTAACGAGTTCTGAAGCACACAAAGAGATTCTGCATATCAACAGCGAAGTAGAAAAGCTTTGCGATAAGTTAAAGGATTCGCTTATAATTATAACTGCTGACCACGGACTTTGTGACAGTGTGAGTCTGTTTCTTGAAGATTATCCCCAGCTTTACGATATGCTGAAAATCCCACCATCAATTGAGCCGGGCAGAGCTATGAGCTTATTTGTAAAAGATGGTTTACAGGAAGAATTCAAAAAGGAGTTCAATAAACTTTTCGGTGATTCTTTCAGACTTATGACAAAGGAAGATGTGTTCTCAGAAAACATTTTAGGCTATGGCAAACCCCACCCGAGAACCTATGATTTTGTCGGTGATTTTCTTGCTGTGGCAACAACAGAAAAATCATTGTTCACAGCAAAGGCTAAACACGAACCCATCGGTGTTCACGCAGGACTTACTGAGGAAGAAATGACTGTTCCCTTTATAGCAATAGAGACAGAAAAGAGGAAACGACGATGAATATAATACAAAAAATAAAACAGATAAAATACATAAAAACCACACCTGTTCTTGAAACAGAAAGACTGATTCTTCGTCCTATTACATCAAAGGATGCAGACGCAGCTTTCGTATGGTTGAGTGACGAAAAGGTTAATAAGTTTATGCCGTATAACCTTTATAAAAACACAAATGAGGTATTGCATTGGATAAATGCAATAATCCCCAAGGACAAGAACTGCCACTGGGGAATTGTGGTCAAAGAAAACAACCTTTTAATTGGTAGCTGTAGCATTGGTCCCGATAAGAAACAGCCTGATGCTTGGGGCTTCGGCTACAATATCCGTTCTGAATATTGGAACAAAGGTATAACCACAGAAGCTACAAAAAAGATGATTGAATTTGCCAATAAAAAATACGGCATAAAAAGCTTTGTTGCAAGCCACGCTGTTGATAACCCTGCTTCGGGCAAGGTTATGGAAAAGTGCGGTTTAGTGTTCGACCATTATGGGGAATACAGCACATTTGACGGTACGCAAACCTTTAAAGCAAAATTTTATAAAATGCATTTGGAATAGAAGTTTCAAATTATAACAAAAACACAAAAACAGCAGGAAGCGTTGTCCTGCTGTTTTTACAGTTTTAAATTTTCAAACATCGTTTTAATTTCAGCGGCTTTGTTGTCAGGCATATTTCTGATGTCGCCGATATACTTTTGGCGAATCTTTTTTCTCTTGCCAAAAAGAAGTGAAAAAATCCTGACAATCTGAAAAACAGGCAATAAAAACCTGTATTTTTTTAAAACAGGATATGCCTCTTTCAAATAGTTATATGGTGCAAACAGCCTTGAAAAGGCAAAGCCCAGCTCCCCTTTTGTTTTGTTCACTGCCGTTTTTGTCTGCTCTGAGCCAAAGGTTCCGCCGTTTAAAACATAGCTTTCCATCAGGCGAGTTGTGTTGTTGTGCTCTGTTTGCAAAAACCAGACCTTGCAAAGATTCCTCGACTGTTCAGCAAACTCAAGAAGACCCCCATCCTTTAAAAGGGACATCAACTCAGGTGTATGATAATTTTTGCTGAGTTCAATAAGCCACAAGTCAACAAATGTTCTGATTCCGCATCCGCCGTTTATAAAATGCTTCACCATATGAGCAACGTGATAAAAATAAAACATTTCGTCTTTCAGTTTATGTCTGTATCCTGCGTTTTCAGGCTCGGCATATTCCCACACACGGTCAAGAATTTTGCCATACTGCTCTGCTTTTCTTCTACCCACAAGGGTATAATGAAGCTCAAGATATACATTTTCTTTGCTGACAAAGGCAACGTCATAACTGCTGTCTTTCTGATTAACAAAATCAAGCTCATCACACAACAGCTTTGAAGCCCTCACCAAGTCTTCTTTATGAATCAGAATATCTATATCACAGCTTGTTCTCATCCAAGGTTCAGGATAAAGCTCTTTTATCACAGTCCCTTTAAGGGGGATGTACGGTATTTTTTCTTTTTCAAAGGCAGAGCAGATTTTTTCAAAAACAAAGCTTTGCTTTTCACTTTTTAAAACGGCGTTATAAACCTGCTCTCTGAATGCACTTTCAAAAGCACTGCCGAAAACAAGATTATTATTTATCAGCGAAGAAGAAACAATAGGTGCAACATCATGAGCCCTTGCCAGATCAAAAATCCGGGACAAAAGCTCATCTGTTATAACAGTGCCGGCAGGCATTGACAAAGGTGTTCCGAACACCTCACTGCCCACAAGCCTCATTAAAATTTCTTCACACTGCTTCATTTTATCTCCTGAACATTTTCCATATTCTTAAAATATAATAGCGAACGGGCTTAGTACCCCGCCACAACAAAATTTTAAAATCATCTGCAGGTGTACCGCACTTAATCTTTTTGCCGTTTCTTTCAATCTCGTTAACAACGGCAATCACCTGATCACATGATATTTTTTCGCACCAAGTTTGTGCATCACCGTTCATCAGCAATTCACCGTTTGGCAAAACTTCCCTGACTCTGTGAAGCACAAGGCTTCTGTCTTTGCGTTCAAAAAGCAGAATTGCACCCTTTTTAATCTCTGACACATCACATTTACAAAGCCACACAACATCTCTGCCCTGAATCAAAAAAGGTTGCATGCTTGTGCCTGTAACTTCAAGGGGGAAGTGTCCGCCGTCAGCTATGGTTTCTTTTATTGAATTGGTAATTTCATAAGATGAAAATATCATCTTTTCCATAAAAATCACCTTTAAATAATTTGTTAGTTTGAGTATAGCACGGTAAAGTTTTTTTATCAACTGTTAAAATAATCCACTCCCGTTTTTTTGAGAGTTCACTCTCAAACCGAGAGGTAGACATCATAACATAACGAAGATATAATATTTACATCAGCTGATAATTAAATTGAGGTGATAAAATGAACTTTGGAAGCAATTTAAAAAGACTCCGCATTTCAAAAGGATACACACAGGAACAGGTTGCGAATGCACTTAATGTTTCAGCAAAGGCTGTTTCACGCTGGGAATGCGGAACAACCATGCCCGATGTGATGCTCTTACCTGAAATAGCAAAACTTTATTGCGTAACCGTTGACGATTTGTTCAAAGAAAAATCAATTGCTTATGAAAATTATGCTCAAAGGCTTATGTCGGTTTATGAGCAGAGCCACAACCAAAATGATTTTATTGAAGCTGATCGTGAATTTAAAAAGCTTATCAGAAGCGGAAATTATACTATGAAAGACATCTGCCTTTATGGAATACTTTACCACTTTCACACTTTCTACTGTCGTGACAAGGCTTTGGAACTATTTCAAAAGGGGCTTAATATGGGTGAATCCACCGACCCCGACACTTACCATTGGATTGAGCGTCAGCGTATGCACTTTCTTTCAGAAATAGGTGGTGATGAAGAAAACATTAAGACTCAAAAAGAAGCACTTGCAAAAAATCCAGAAAACTTGCATTGCTATATCAATCTGACAGTTGCTTATTTCTTGGCAGATAAAAATGAAGACGCACTCAGATGGATTAAAACAGCAAAGCAAAAATTCGGCAATGACCCTATTCTGTATATCTACGAGGGTGATATTCACAGAAGGCTGGGCAACTTTGAGCGCGCATTTGAATGTTGGGACAAATCTATTGAAAACGGCATAACATTTTCTGCTCCCCTTCATTCCAAGGCAAGCTGTTATGAGGAGCTTGGTGAATATCAGAAGGCATATGACGTTTGGTGTGAAATTGTAACATGGTACGAAGAAAAAGGATATGAAGTAGAAGCCGAAGAGCCACGCAGAAATGCCGAGAGATGTAAAAAACTTTTTTAACGTAAAAACGGCAGCCTTACCAACCTGTAAGACTGCCCCAACACTTCAACTATACCACAAGAAAAATCAATAGTCAATAAAAATTTAGCTACCTTGATATATTTCTGTGTTTTGCATAATTCAGGGGCTTTAAGTTTATGAATTTTTGCGTATTGAAAATGGGGTTGAAGTGTGTTATATTATAGACACAGAAAGGAACCGGTGATACCAATGAAAAGGTAAAAACCAAAGGCTCAACTTAAAATCAAAAATGATTATTACACTTGAAACCCACAGTTGTTTAACCGTTGCTCAAAGCGAGAGCAGAGAGAAAGAGTTTAAGTAAAGTCAAAAAGAATTTTAAGTTAACAAGAGCCGAAAAAAGCTTTAATAATTATGAATAGACTTCAGATGTAAATGGCAAATATTTAAGGCTGTAAAAAACATTTGAAATCAAAAAGGTTCAGAGTTATTAAAGTTACCCTTCCAAATTAAGAAAGAGAGGTACACAAAATGATGTTAGATAACAAGAACGAACAGAAATGACCCTTGACTGAAGTAAGATGTGTAAAGAAACATCTCAGTCAAGGGTCATTTCAATTTTATCGACATTTTGTGATACTTCAAAAATAACGCCCGATGATGCCGAAGCATATCGAGCGATTTTTTATTTTATTAATAGCCGTATTTTTCTTTATATTCTTCTCTTGTATTTCTGGTGAGCACTTTTTCACCGTCAAAAATAAGAATACAATAAGCGTGACCTGCTTTTTTGCCCTGCTCAAACCACTCGGCATATGCACGCTGCATACTTGTTTTGCGAGGAAGCTCTGAAACAGGTTTTCCGTTATTCTGAACACCAAAAATTCTCCAAGCATCACCAAAATCATAAGTTCTGGTAATATCGAGAGGTTCATAGTCAAGCAAGAAATCGCTTACATTTGAGTTTTCGGGAAGAAGGTTGAGATTATCGGGGTAAAGAAGCCATGAGTTGCAGCAAACAACCATAGGCATATCTTTGAAATATTTCTCTTTAAAGAAAGCATAAGCTTTTTTATAAGAATCAAGTCTTACATCATAAGTAAGCGGTCCGAGATGTGAGGGAATGTGCATTCCGAGACAAAACTCACTGTCAAGAAGCTTGATGCCGTGTTCATAATAGCTCTCTTCACCAAAATCACTGAGGTCATACTGGAATCTGCCGATGCCGAAACGCTCAAGCTTGAAGAAGCCGTGGAACCAGCCTTCAACAAAAGTACCGTATACATCATAATTCTCTTTGCATTCAAGCATTTTAACCTTAAGGTCAACAATAGAATTCCAATAAATATCCTCGCTGATGCCTTCTTTTTTATACTCGGCAAGCAAGGGCTTTGTGCAGTTAAGAAGAAGAACAAGATTAACTGTGTATCGATTTTCTTCAATCAATTCAGCAAGGGCTTTAACCTTATCTTCAAACTCGCCAAAGTTCTTTTTCTTGAGCCAATATGCTCTGTACATTGACTCATAAATCTTATTTGCTTTTTCGTTGGCAAGAATTTTCTCCTCAACTTTGATAATTGCCTCTTTAGCGTCGGCAGGAAATTCAAGCTTATCCATAACCTTTAATGTATGTTTATAATTTTTCATTGATTTCACCTCTGAAACTTAATGAGCACATTATACAACAAATTGCCCATAATTTCAACATTTACTTTAATTGACAATATATTTATTATAATGATATACTTAAATAACTAAAATTCGCCGAAAGGGTGACTGAAATGAAAGAAAAAATGTACATTTTAACATATGAGCACGGAGGATATGTCCTTTGGGAAAAGGAAGTTAAACCAAGGCTTAAGAAAATTAACGAATGGTTAGAAAAGTATCCTAAGCTTCGCATCGGTCTTGATTATGAATCATTTGCTTTTGATGAATTTTCAAGGTGTGATCCCGAAGTTGTTGAAATGATAGGTGACCTGCTCAAAAAATATCCTGACAGAGTTGGTCTCGGAGCAACCACATACGGTCAGCCCCTTGCTTTAACAATTTCAGAAGAATCAAATGCAAGGCAGCTCAGCTATGCCGTTAAAACAAACCTCGATTATTACGGTGTTACTCCATCAGTTTATGCAATTTCAGAGTTTGCACTTCACAACCAGACACCGCAGTTGATTGCTCAATGCGGTTACAAGGGTGCACTTTTGCGTTCACACGTTATGGGTTACGGCTATCCACGCACATTTGATTCTGCCTGGGGCCGTTGGATTGGCAAGGATTTAACAGAAATCCCTGCTGTTCCCACTTATGACGAGCAAGGCCGCGGATTTAACTGCACCACCCTTGACAACTGGATTATTTCACGTTGGTCAGAAGATCACGCAGGATATGACCTTGAAGATTTTGAAAAAAAATTCAGAAAATACTCCCCTCTTCTCGCTTCAAGATATGATGACCTTACCCAGCCCATTGAAAGGCTTACAGAATATATTGAAACAAAAGATAATTATGAATATGTTTTGCTTGAAGATATACCCACTCTTTACGGCGAAGCAAAAGACGAACTCAAAACAACCGATAACGATTTCCACGTGCAGATGCCCTGGGGTTATTGCGGCAATGAAATTTTCAACGGCTGCCGTCAGGGTGAGGTTGAAGCCGTTCAGGCTGAGAAGCTCAACACTCTCTCAGTTTTGCTCGGTGGCAAATCTTTACAAAAAGAAAATGAAGATGCCTGGAAATACATTCTCGCAGCAGAACATCACGATGTTACAATCTGCGGACTTTTAGACCTGTCAAGAAGATTTATTCCCGAATCATTGAGCAATTCTGATTTTGTAAAGAAAGAATCCCTTAAGGTTATTTCTTCTCGCTTTGCTCACAAAGACGGTGACTCACTTGTGGTTATCAATCCTCACTCATTTGCTATTAGCGAATGGGTTGAAGTTACTGTTACTAAAGAAGTGTGTGCTTTTGACGGTGACACTGCCATTAAATGTGAAATTGTTAACAACGATGGCTCACTTATATTAAGAGCTTTTGCTGATGTTCCTGCTTTTTCAGCAAAGAGCTTTATTCTTAAAGAAGTTAAGCCCGAAAGCAAATCTGATTTTTGTTGGAATAAAGAAACAGGCTTGCTCAAAACTCCAAAATATACATTAAAACTCAACGAAAAAGGCATTGTTTATATTGACGCTGAAAACGGCAGAATTGTTGACAACGGCGAAGGCAATCTTCTTCGCGCGTGGGTTGAAGAAAAAGAATGTTACTCAAAGGGTGAATGGGAAGTTACTGTTAATGCTCACAGTGCAATTGCTGTTCAAAGGGGTGACATCGGCGGAATTCCTTTCAGCATTGAGATGAAATTTGCAGACGGCTGTGACAGAATTGATTGCAAAACAAAGTTTGAAATGCACGGTGAGCACGTTGGCAGAACTGATATTACAGAAGGCAAGCCTGCTCCCCTCACCGTAAACGGACATCACCATGAAGACAAGCTCTGCTTCGTGATGAATGCTTGCCTTGAAAATAATCGCAAGCTCGTAAGAGATTTACCTTATTCAATTTCAGAATGGGACAGCCAGCTTAGAAAAACTGAAGAATACTGGTACCCCGGCGACAAAATCATTCTTGATGAAGTTGTTTCAGCAGAGGAAGCTTTCAACAATTATACATATATGCAGGGAATTTATTGGGTTGCTTTGCGTGACAGTGAAAAAGGCATCTCTGTTTTCAACCGTGGTTGTATGGGCAGTGCAATCAAAGGCAACGAGGTTGCAATACCTTTGATTTATTCTAACCCATACCTTTGCGGAACAAGAATTCTTGACGGAATTTATGACGATGAATTTTCCGTTGTTCCGTTCACTGCCGATATTTCTGATGCAGAGCTTCACAGAAAAGCTATGAATTATGAATACACTCCGACAGCCACTATTGCCGAAAAAGGCAACGGCGATATGACTGCATATAAAATCGCAGACTTTGATTCACAGGGCGGCGAGGTTATTCTCACCACCATCTACCCCGAAGACGGCGCAATCCTTGCCCGTTTCTGCAACTTCTCAGATGAAAAGGCCGTTGCTGAATTTAAACCTACCACAGGCACCCTCACTCACGAAACAGATTTGCTCGGCAACAACACTGCACCTGTAAACGATAACAAGCTTTCTTTCCGTCCTTGGGAAGTTAAAACAGTTAAAATTGAACTTTAAGGTGATATTATGCTGAAAGTAATTTCGTTTTTATTAGCGATTATTCAGTTTGTGTTTATGCCCTGCAACGGGCTTTTGGGGAGGCATCAGATTTTGATTGACAAAACCAAAACTTATCAGACATTTGAAGAATTCGGCACAAGCTCTTGCTGGTGGGCACAGACAATAGAAGACGATGCTATGGCCCGTCAGATTGCAAAGGAGCTTTACAGCAAAGAAGATGGGCTCGGACTCAAAATTTTCAGATATAACATCGGTGGCGGTGAGGCTGACAACCCCGACTGCCGAATCTGGGATACTTCACGCAGAACCGAAAGCTTTTATGTATGGAGTGAAGAAAAGGGTGAATATGTTTATGACTTCACCCGTGATGCAAATGCCCGCAGAGTGATGGATTACGCCGTGGAATACGGTGCAGAAAAAATCATTCTCTTTTGCAACAGTCCTCATTTTTCAATGACTAAAAGCGGTCACGCTTCAGGGGGATTAGAAGAATATTCATCCAACCTGCCAAAAGAAAACTATCAGGCATTTATTGATTATGTTTTGACTATTGCTGATTGGTTTGTTTCACAAGGTTATCCCATTTACGCCATATCCCCTATCAATGAGCCTCAATGGTCCTGGGGCAGCCCCGATTGGGTTGGTCAGGAGGGTTGCCATTACACAGATGAAGAAGCAATTGAGCTTTTAGAAATGTTTGCTGTTGAAATGCAAAAAAGAAATTCTCCATACAAGCTCAACGGACCTGAAAGCGGTCAGATGAGTTGGGGATATTACGGTATTGTTGAAAAGTTTTTTGCAAGCGAAATCTTAAACGAATATTGCGACACCTTCAGCGGTCATTCATATTGGATGGATAACGCAACGCAAGAAAAGCATCAGATCGGTGACGCGTTAAAAGAAAATTATCCCGATAAAAAATATGAAATGAGTGAATGGTGCGAATTGCCCCTCACTATCAACAGTAATACCATTGACAGTGGGCTTTATATGGCAAAGGTAATTGTTGATGACCTTAATCATATGAACGCTGTTTCGTGGCAAAGCTGGACAGCCGTTAACGGCGACGGACTTATGGACAGAAACACTGACGGCGAACTTATAAAATATAACCGCTATTATGCCTTTAAGCATTTCACATCTTTCATTGAACCGGGTATGAAAAGAGTAAGAATTTTTGATAATTTTGAAGAAGATTCTGCTCTTAAAACAACAGCATTTATAAATGATGAAACTGCAGTTGTAGTTATTGTTAACCCCGAAGAAAAATCAGAAGAGCTTAAAATCTGCGGACTTTTAGGCGACACTGAAATTTATCTCACCGATGAAAATCACAACTGTGAAAAGATTTATGACGGCAGATTCGATAAAAAAATCACAGTTCCTGCAAAAAGTATTATGACTGTTAAGGTTGAGATGTAAGGAGAAATTTAAATGAAAACATTCAAAAAAGCTTTAGCGTTGCTTTTGGTTGTTGCCACCATGCTTTCTTGCACATTATTTGCAAATGCAGAAACGACTGAAACCGAAGCAACAGGCTTCACTCAGGAAGATTTTCTTCAGACCAAAAGGCAAAAGCTTGTAAACCGTAACGGTGAAGAAGTTCGCCTTAAGGGTGTTAACCTTGGTGCGTGGATGATTTGGGAAGGTTGGCTTTGCCCCTATGAAGATGACCTTGACCATTACACTGTTCTTTCCGTTCTTGAAGAACGCTTCGGCAGAGAAAAAGCATATGAGCTTTTTAACACCTATATGGACAATTGGATTACCGAATACGACCTTGATGAAATCAAAAAGATGGGCTTCAACTGCGTTCGTGTTCCCTTCTGGTTCCGTAACTTTTATTATGACGATAACGGCACAAAAATTCTTGATGAAAACGGTGAATGGGATTTTTCACGCCTTGAGTGGGTAGTTAAAGAATGCTCTGAAAGGGAGCTTTATGTTGTGCTTGATATGCACGGTGCAGTAGGCTACCAGAGTGATGCACCTCACAGCGGTAAGGGTAAATCCTGCGGACTTTACGAAGACACAGAGCAAGGCGAGAGATACAGAGAGCTTACTGACGAGCTGTGGATAGAAATTGCAACACGCTTTAAGGATGAGCCTGCAGTTGCAATGTATGACCTTCTTAACGAGCCGATGTGCGACGTTGAATGCGGTGAGTTTAAACGCAGAAAAAACAATGAATCTATTTACACCCGACTTTACGACACGGTAAGATCCGTTGACAAAGACCACATCATCACAATGGAAAGCATCTGGTCAGTTCTTGCATTGCCCAATAAAATTTTCAAAGGCTGGGACAACGTTGTTTATCAGGTTCATTTCTATAATGATTCCAACAGCTCATTTAACTTTATGGCTTTTCTTATGAAGCTGTTTTTCTGCAATGTGCCGATTATGATGGGTGAATTCTTCCCCCACGGCAACACAACCTGGGACAACTGCTTCAAAACAATGGACAGCTTCAATTACAGCTGGTTCTTGTGGACATACAAAGCCACAGGCCACGGAATGTGGGGCTCCGACTGGTGCCTGAGAGGAAGTAAAGACGGCTTTGAAAGAGTGAATGTCTACAACGACTCTTACGAAGAAATTGCCCGTAAGTGGGGCGAATGCATCCGCACAGAAAACGGATTCCAGGACAGTGGTCATTTTGACAGGAATGTAAAGGATTTTATCTGAGTATTTCGCCTCCCTCACCTAATAGGTGGAGCCTAATATGCAGTGTGTAGGGTCCGACATCCCCGACAGACAGTTTGATAACCAAAAGAAAAGTGAGTGTTCAAACAAAATGAACACTCACTACTTTTTATTTCAATAGTTTCTTTTTTACAAAATTTTTAATATATCCAATTTGTGTTGGCATTATATTCTCAGGCAGATTGTTTAAATCAAAAAACTGCAACTCTATGCTTTCACCGTCAGGCTTTAATTCTCCACAGAATTCATTGATTTCATATACCACATCAGTATAATAAACTTCATCGCCATTAGGATAAACCATGTGGACATTTGCTTTAATATCAAACAAATGAGGATTTGTAAAATCAAGATTGGTTTCTTCCTTGATTTCTCTTTTAAGGGCATCTTCTAAAGATTCACCGAGCTCAATCGCCCCTCCGGGTGTGCACCCATTCACCTGTGTCTGTACGCTTTTCTAACAGCAATCCTTTTTCATTATTGTAAAGAATACCCATTGCGGCAACAGCCATAATTGGCGCATGACCAACAAATTTTCGCATTTCACCGATATAACCCATATTATTTCCTGCCTTTTATTTGATGTTAAAGTATCTTTGTTTTTAGAACTAAATTGGAAGCATCTTTGTAACCCAACTTGCTGTAAAAATGATTATGTAAATCATCATTAACTGCTTGCAACTGAACAAGCATTGCTCCTTCTTTCTTTACGTATGATTCCAACTGCCTCATAAAAACGGTACCATAACCCTTATTTTGCAAATGTGTAACAACAACAATTTCGACCAAGTCATAGGCAAAGCCATCATCATATTGCTCAAAATAACCTATGGCGAAAGCAACAATGCCATCATCATCTTCCCACACTACGCAATACGAATCCTCACGGCTTAATACTTGATGAACTCTTTTATAGGTGGTTTTTTCAGTCCATTCTGCATTTTCATAGCCATTGTAATATTCTATATACAATGGAATAAGATTTTTGATATCTTCTTCTATCATCTGTCTGCAGTAAAAATTGGGTTTTCTAAACATACCAATCACCATTTACTTCATTTTTAAAGATTATACTATTTTGCATAGAAAAGGTCAAATTGAAATCTAAAAATAATGGCTATCAGTTAAACCGACAGCCATTATTGATGTTATACCAATTCGATTGTATAATTATAATCTGTGTACCACACGCCTGCAGAATAACTTCTTGCACGGATAACGACTTCATCATCATACACTTCAAAGTTAAGACCTGTACCGTTGGCAATTCTTCCTCTCATGGTCAGATACATATAGCTGGGAAGATTTACGCTGTGGAATGAGCCGTCACTCTCAACGCTGACATAATCATAAACATCTTCCTGACTTTCATTGGTAAGTCCGTTATGAATATGGCCTGAAATCAAAAATACATTTTCATATTTTTTTAGAATTGCTTCAACCTGTGCTGACTGGTCACCCATTCCGCCGTCGTCAAGCTCAGGCTCATCATCGCCCCATGTGCCGGGGAGTCCGTGACTTTCGTTAATAGGCCAGTGGCTGATGACAAAAATGGGAAGTCCGTCTTCAGATGCTGTTTCCATTTCTTTGTCAAGCAAATCAATCTGTTCCTGATTAAAGGTAGCATAAGTGTGGTCACTCTCACTGCCCATAACAATAAAAGTGTAACCATCTATTTTGGTTGAATAATACACCTTGTCAATATCTCTGTCGGCAATAACTTTGTTTGCTTCAATAAAATACTCTTGTGCAACGTCACAACCGGCATCTGTCCACGTGTCGTGATTGCCTACGGCGAGAATAATATTCTCAGCAGGGGTGTATCCGCTGAAAGCCTCAGCGAGCATTTCCCACTCCTCTTTTTCGCCGTGGTCGGTTAAATCACCTGCACAAACAAGAGCATCAAGTGAACGCTGAGAGTTTTCCATATCCTGAAGACCGAAGGCAAGCATATCACAGCGTGCGGTTTCTTCGGTCATATGAATATCTGAAATTGCAGCAAAGTTCAGTCTGCAATCCTCTTTCAACGGAGTTGTTGCGGCGGTGAAATCACCGAAAACAGGCCAGAAGAAAAAGTTGAGCACCGACATAATTACGGCAACCAAGCCTTTGATAAAAGTAATAAATCCTACCATTTTATACACCTTCCTTTGCTGATTATATTATCAGAAAATCAAGTGCTTTTCAACATTAAATTGACATAAATACAAAAAAGTTATATACTTTCAAAAAATGCAGGAGTTGATTTTATGTGTATCATTTCAAAAATAATATCTGTTTTTATGACCGTTATCACCTTTATCGGAAGTATTTTCGGAATTGAATCGGTCAGAATAAACAATTATATTTATGAAAATCTCAACTACGGATCACATGAACGGCAGACACTTGACCTCTATATTCCCAAAGGAAAATGCGAGGTCGGTCTTGTGCTTTACATTCACGGCGGTGCGTGGATTGAAGGCGACAAAGACGGCTACAAAAGCACCCTTGAATATATGGCAGACGAGAAGGGTTATGCCTGTGCTGCTGTTAACTACCGTTATATAAGCGAAGATGTTAACCTTAACGATATTATGGATGACATTCAGCTTGCAGTTGAAAAAATCAAAGAAACAGCCGACAAAAAGGGTGTTGAAATTAACAAAATGCTTTTAACAGGCGGTTCTGCAGGCGGTCATCTTTCACTGCTTTATGCTTATTCAAGGGATGAGGTTTCAGCAATTAAGCCTGCCGCAGTTGTGAGTGATTGCGGTCCTACCGACCTTACGGATGTAAACTATTTTTACGGAACAGGCAACGGCAACGCCTTGGGAGATTCTGATTATGTAGCCAAGATTCTTTCATGGGCTTGCGGTCAAACTTTCACCTTTGAAACCCGCCACGAAGCAGAAGCCGCACTTAAAAAAGTTTCTCCGCTTTATTATGTTGACGAAAACACCGTGCCCACAGTTATAAACCACGGTATGGTTGATGACATTGTTCCTTATTCAAATGCAGTGGCTCTTGATGCCAAGCTGACTCAGTACGGTATTTCTCACCACTTTAACTCTTACCCAAATTCAGGTCACGGACTTAATAATGACGCGGAAAATATGACCATTGCAAGTGAATTGTTTAACCAATATGTTGAAGCTTATCTCAATTAAACATTATGGGCTATCCTTTCGGATAGCCCAATTTTTTTAATCCAACATACCACATTCATTAAGAACTGAACCGTTAATTTTGAATGTTTTCACCTCAAAAGGTGTAAAATCAATTTTTGTTGCTGTGCCGCTGATTTTAACATTGGCGGTATTTTCATTTTGTGATGAGTTATAAAGTCTTAAGGTTACACCGTTGTTTCTGTTGCTAAGGCGAGTGAGAATAATATCCTCGTTATCAACAGAAACCTCTGTTTCTTTTTTCTCTTTGTCACCACTTGGGAAGAAAGAAAGTGCCATTGGTCTCTGATTAAAGATTTCAGCATCTTTATCAAGGTGGTCAATTTTTGTTGTGATGCGGTATTCAAACTCTCTCTCTCCCAAATCAATGTGGTCGTGATTACGGTCGTGGTCGGTAAGCTGCCTGTCGCGAATCGGATGAGCCGAATAAACAGGTGTTCTCATAAGCGAAATATTAAGTTTTCCGTCAGTTGCAGAGCCACCGTAGGTACCGTTATTGATAACTGCAAAACCATAACCGTGTTCAAAAGCTCCGCACCATTTCTGATATGTAACCTCATGCTCTGCTTTCATAAGTCCCTCTTTACCAAAGGCTGTCTGACCTGCAAAAATAGGTGAACAAAACTCAGTATCAAAGCTGAGCTTATAAAATACATTGCTGTCAGCAGAAAGCATTTTGATTTTTATATCAACATAAGAGCCTTCATTTGGAAGAGTATATGTAACAACGGCAAAAGAATTTGAATATTTGAAAATTGCCTGGATTTTGCACCTTACATCACCGTATTCAATTACTCTTATGTTTGAGATTTTTTCATCGGGATAGCCGTTAAAGCGATTCGCCTCATCGTCACTCGCAAGGGTAAACTCACCAATGCAGTCATAAAAGCCGTCAGTTTCCATTCCCCATGGGTCTTCGTTGTCACGATAAGCACGGATTTTTGCACTACCCTCTTTAAGATAATCCATATCCTTTGACTTGTATGTATCAATAAGACCTGTTGATTTATTGATTTTCACTTCAATGCTGTCATTTTTAAAGACAAAGTGAGTGTCCGTTTCTTCACAATTCCTTATTTCACGCTTTGGAAGATTTTTAACCTCAAGCTCACAGTCAAAACGGTTGATGCTCATCGGCTTCAGCTCTGCTGTGAAACAGATTCGCTTACGCCAGTCAAGGTTAAGTGAGCTTGATTCTTTCTCGTTCTGAGTTGGCAGATAATTTCCGTTTTCATCGCGGACAGAAATAACAGTTGTTTCGTTATCATTCCAGTTCTGGTCAGCAAGCTGGAACTCAACCTCAATATTTTCTTTAACAGGATAAGGATTAGGGTTAAACACCAGGACAGGAATCTCACCGTCTTTTGCCTTAGGCTGACCCTCGCAAAGCTTAAGGAACGCCTTGGTTTTATATTTATCAACAATCTCTTCACCAAAAGAAAACAGACGAAGGCAATCATCCTCTGCGCCCTTTATAAGAGTACCCGGCAAAACATCGTGGAACTGGCAGAAAAGAAGAGCCTTTTCTGCTTTTTCAAGCTCGGATTTGTCATAATCAACTCCGCTTACGCAAAGCATTTTTTCACACATAGCAAGGTCGTTTTCAAGGTGGCGGTTAGCCTGCTTGATTCTCACCATTGTGGTGTAGCAACCAACCATACAATGAACAAGGGATTTATTGATTTTAGGAAGATTGGACTTGTCAATCTTTTTAAAATAATCTTCACAGGTGGAATGGATAACCTCAAAGCCGGGGTTTTCTTTTTTATATTTTTCAATAGTTTCAAGGTCAACTCTTGACGGTCCGCCACCGTGGTTACCCACACCCCAAAGCATAAGGTTGATTCCGTTGCCGTATTCCCATTCAAGGGCACGACCGATTTTTTCAAGAATTTTACCCCTTGCAGAGTTATAACCACCCTGGGTTTTGTGACCGATGATTTCACTGCCGTCAAAGCCTTTCCAGATAAAATCAGCATCCCATTCATGACCGCCCGGGCGCATAAAAACATAAGAATCGTATCCGCATTTTTTGAGTATCTGCACTAATCCTCTTGTGTGACCGAACGGATCAAAGTTTATGGCTGTAGTCGGCTTAACACCAAATTTTTCTTTAAAATAACGGTTACCTGTTTCAATTTGGCGAATAAAAGACTCACCTGACGGCATAGTGCAATCGGGCTGAAGATACCAGCCACCCATAATATGCCACTTTCCCTCTTTAACAAGACGCTGTATCCTCTCAAAAAGTTCAGGCTCATTTTCCTCTACCCATTCATATAAAACGGATTCATTATGGTTAAAAATAAACCCTTCAAATTCTTCACAAAAATCTGCCGCAACCCTGAAGGTTGAAATAGCCTCGGCAATTCCCTCCGGACGTCGCCAAAGCCACACCGGGTCAAGGTGAGCATTACAAATCATATGTAACTCTTTCATAACATCAACTCCTGAAAAAGTCGAAGCATATGCTCCGACTTGATGTAATAATTATAACATACATTATTTCTTCACACAAGTCTTGAATTGGATAAATGTTCTGTGTTATACTTCCTTAGTAAAATATTCTCGGGAGGAATTATTATGAGCAAAAAGATTATCGTTGCAGGTCTCGGTCACGGCGGAATAGCTGTTGCCGCACTCCTTTCACAGCAGGGATATGACGTAACCGTTTATGAAAAGAAAAAGGAAGGTACTCTCGGTTATGACTGGACAGATATTTTTGACCCGTCAGCTTTGGGTATTGCCGGCATGGGGATGCCTCCGAAAGATAAATTTGAATATAAAGAAGATATGACCTTCTTCCCGCCAAGTGAAAAGAAGTCTCTTCAGCAACACGTTCCTCTTGATAAACGTGAAATCAAAATGGAACGCAGCGATATTTATGCTCACTTTATAGAAAATGCCATTAACAGCGGAGTTAAAATCAAATATGATTGTGAGGTAAAAGGTCCGATCATGCTCGGCAATCGTGTTGTTGGCATCCACACCTCAGAAGGTGATTTTTTCGGTGACCTAATTATTGATGCTTGCGGAATGAATTCACCCGTTCGCCTCAACCTCCCTGACAGCTTAGGCATTGAAAAAGAAGTTGGCAGAAAAGAGCGAATCACCATTTATCGTGCTTTCTTCAATAAAGCAAGTGACTGTGAAGTCCCAGCCAAATTCAAGGTTATGCTCTATGCAGGCGGTGTTATGGGCATAAGCTGGGTTGCTTCCGAGGATGAACACACAGACCTGCTTATGGGCAGATTTGAAGATTTCGACATCAACGATGTTGAAAAATTCGCCGAATATCTCAGAGAGAAAAACCCCCGCCTTGGCAAAGAAGTTATCCGTGGCGGTCAGTTTGTTGAAATCCCTGTTCGTCATACCCTCGCTGTTATGGTAGCTGACGGCTATGCCGCTATCGGTGACAGTGCATTTATGCCCGTTCCCCTCATCGGTTCAGGCATTGCAAACGCTCTTAAAGCATCAAGAATCCTTGCAGACACCATTATTGCAGATGAAACAGATTCATTCAGTGCAGAGTCTTTGTGGAACTATCAGGTTAAATATTACAAGGCTCTCGGCTCAAACCTTGCTCCCCTTGAATGTGTTAAATATCTTTTATTCAATCTTACGCCTGAAGAGGTCGACTACTGCTTTGAAACAGGTATCCTCACAGATGAAAACATCACAATGTCTGCCGACTTTGGCAAAATGAGCGACCTTTTCAAAATAGACATCAAAGACCTTACAAACAAAGCCGTTTATCTTTGCAAAAAGCCCGAATTGCTTAAGAAAATCGGTAAAGTTGGCGTAAGCATGGCAAAGGTTGTTACAGCCTGTGCTTCAATCCCCCAGAAGTGGGATTCACAGCACGTAGCCTCCTGGGCTAAGACTTATACAAATGCATTCAAGCAGTAGCTAATAAAATAAACTCCAAAAAGGAAGTGAAACAATGCAACAAGCCGTTGACTTCAAAGCAAAGGCACATATAATCAAAAATACCGGCTTCATGTTAAAGTGCGGTCTTAAAAGCGCACCTGTTGCTATGATTATCATTTACCTTGCTTACATTGCTGAAAATGTTTATTACGCAGTTGTTTTCAATGTTATGTTCCTTGAAACTGCACTTTCAATAATTGAAGGCGGAAGAAGTTTTAAAGAATTTGCAATCAAAATCGGTCTGATTGTTTTCGGTAAGATTGCCGTTGACTTATTTTCTTACATAGCATTTCACCCTGTACGTGAGAAATTTGAAATTAAATGTGAGGGATACATAAACAACCTCATTTTCCAAAAGGCTCAGCAGGTTGAACTTGGTTGTTATGAAAACCCCGACTTTTTTGATAACTATAACCGTGCAACATGGGTAGTTGAAAAGCAGGGCTTCAAAAGAATCATTGAAGGCTCAGCATGGACTTTAGGCTCGGTTGTGAGCATAATTTTCCTGGCGATTTACCTTTATAAACTTGACCCATGGCTGCTTCTGGTCCTCCTTTGCCCTGTTATCGTTTTGTTTTTCAGGGTTAAAAGAAACAATGTTGAGTTTGAAAAAGAAAAAATGATGACCCCATTTGAAAGGCAGAAAGATTATACCAAAAGAACCGTTCTTTTAAAGGATTTTGCAAAAGAGATTAAAACCACAAATATTTTTGATGTTGTTAAGCGTCGCTTTAAAGAAGCAATTAAAAATAACATTAAAATGATAAAAAAATACGGCCTTAAAATTGCCGTACTTGAAGTTGCAAGCGACTTTTTTGGTGAAGTTATTCCAATTGCAGGCGGCTTTGCATATGGTTGCTACCGACTGATTGTTTTGCAAAACATTGAAATTTCTGCATTTTCGGTGCTAATTTCAGCAATTACAAACTGCAGAAACAAATTAAATCAGCTTGCCTACTATTTCACAATGCAGCAAAAGCATTGCCTGTGGGTTCAGAATTTAAGAGAATTCCTCGACTATGAACCCAAAATCGTCGGCGGTGACAAAATACCCGGCGAATTTGAAAGCCTTGAGTTCAAAAATGTTTCATTCCATTACAGCGGAAATGACAAGAACTCTCTTTCAAATGTATCATTTAAAATTAACCGTGGCGAAAGCATTGCTGTGGTAGGTCATAACGGTGCAGGTAAAACTACTCTTTCAAAGTTGATGATGCGCCTTTATGATGTTGATGAAGGTGAAATCCTTTATAATGGAATAAACATCAAAGAATACGATTTGTTAAAATACCGTGAGTGCTTTGCCAGCGTTTTTCAGGATTACAGAATTTTTGCAATGACCGTTGCAGAAAATGTTCTTATTGAAGAAACTGACGAAAATAATATTAAAAGGGCAACAAAGGCACTTAAGCAAAGCGGAGTTTATTCCAAAATTGAAACCTTACCCGAAAAAGAAAACACCATTCTCACAAGAGAATTTGACGAAGAAGGTGCACTCCTTTCAGGCGGTGAAAGTCAGAAGGTTACAATTGCCAGAATGTTTGCCAAAAACTTTGATATTGCCATTCTTGATGAGCCGTCATCAGCCCTTGACCCCGTTGCAGAGTCAAAAATGTATGACAATCTTATGGAAGGCACAAAAGACAAAACGGTCGTTTATATCTCTCACCGTCTTTCAAGTGCAACAAGAAGCGACAACATTCTTGTTTTTTCACAAGGTCAACTTATTGAATCTGGCACTCACGAAGAATTAATGAACCTTGGAGGAGAATATTGCAACATGTTTACCCTCCAGGCATCAGGCTACAGAGAGGAGGATGCTGACAATGAAGAATAAAAAAGCTGAAAGCTCTCACAGCATAAGAAATTACTGGTTTATGATTCGCTTTATTTCAAAGCATTCTCCGTGGATTCTCCCCTCGTTGATTATTTCAGACCTGCTTTCCACGTTGCCGTGGATTTTATCAAATGTTGTACTGCTTAAATACATAATTGATGTTGTCACAGAAGGGACCGACCTTTACAGAATAGCTGTTGCCTGTATCATTTTTGCATCGGTGGTTGTTATCGGTAACCTTTTGAACACTCTTTTCTATGAAATCTATTTGCCTCTTCAAAAAGAAAAGCTTCATTACAGGCTCTACACTCTCATCTATGACAAGGCATCACGAATGGACTTTGAATCCTACGACAACCCCGAATTTTACAACGACTTTGTACTTGCGATGAATACTATGGGGGACAGAGCCGAAAGTGTCCTTACAAGCACACGAAACCTTGTGACAGAGCTTGTGTCCATAATTTCAATAACCGCAGTTATTCTCACCATTGACCCGATATGCTTTGTTTTTATTGCCGCATGTGTAGGAATTATGGTGCCGATCGGCAGGCTGATAGCTAAAGTTAATGTAAACAAAAAAGAGGCTATGACGCCCCTTGACAGAAAAAATCTTTACTTTTCACGTGTTTTTTATTTGCAGGATTATGCAAAAGAATTGAGACTTAACCCGGCCGGTGAAATGATTGAAAGAAGATACAAGAAAAACATTATTGACCGTCTTTTCACAATTTCACCTTATCTTAAAAGGCAATGGCAGTTATACTTTTGTCAAGAAAGTTTGCCTCTTACAATTTTGATTTGCTTCGGTGTTACTCTTTATATGGGTTATAAAACCATTGTAACAAAGGAAATTGGTCTTGGCAGCTTTGCCGCAACATTTAACGGAGTAAGTGCCGTAAGCAACAGCGTTTTTGCATTGACAAGCTGGTTTGCAATGACTTTCAGAGAAAACGGACTTTATGTTGAAAAGTTCAAAAAATTTATGGCAGCTGAAGAAAAAATCAAAGACGGTGAAATTACCAAGAAATTTAAAAAACCTGAAACAATCAAGCTGAACAATGTTTCATTCACCTACCCAGGTAACGATAAACCAACCCTCAAAAACATTAACCTTGAAATTAAACCTTATCAAAAAATCGCCCTTGTAGGCTACAACGGTGCAGGTAAAACTACACTTACCAATCTGTTGCTTCGTCTTTATGACGTAACCGAGGGTGAAATTACCGTTGACGGTATGAATATTAAAGATTGGAACATCCGTTCATATCACGAAAATTATGCGGCTGTTTTTCAGGACTTTTCACTTTTTGGTGCAACACTTGGCGAAAATGTTGCTATGAAAGAAAACCCCGACATTGAAAAGGTTATGGCAAGCCTTAAAGAAAGCAGCTTTAGCAAAGACTTGCCAAACGGTGCCGACTCTATTCTTTTAAGAGAATTTGATGACAATGGTGTTTCTCTTTCAGGCGGTGAAGCTCAGAAGGTTGCCGTTGCACGAGCCTTTTATAAAGACTGTCCTTTTGCTATTCTTGACGAGCCAAGTGCCAACCTTGACCCCGTTTCGGAATATTCGCTCAACGAAGCAATGAGCAGAGCCGCAAAGGATAAAACGGTTATCTTCATCTCTCACAGGCTTTCCACCACTGTTATGGCAGACGTAATTTATATGCTTGAAAATGGCGAAATCGTTGAAAGCGGAACTCATGAAGAGCTTATGGCAAAAAACGGCAAATACGCATATATGTTTAACCTTCAGGCAGAAAAATATAAAGAAGAAGCATAAAAATCGGGCATCTTCCGTTTTGGAAGATGCCCTGAATTTTTATTTACTTTTAGCTTTAAGACCGTACTTTGCCCACCACAAAAGTATAACAACAACCGAAGCAACAACAAGAATATTGTGAACGCTTCCGATACCTGTATAGTTCATATCTTCGGGAATCGCAAGGAACATATATGTAACAATCATTGATACGGTAAGTATGGGAAAGAGCATTTTTGAATATGCTGTCATATCAGCATCCTGAGCTTTGACACCAAGCTTTTTGGCAACAACAAAAACAATAACCGCTGCCACCACAACAGCAAGAATTACGCAAAGAATAAGATAATCCGAATCATCATATCTTTCAAGAATCGGGCGAACAAGGTTCACGCCTATCAGGAACACATAACCCATGATAAAAGTGAGAACTGTTGTTGCTTTTTCGGGAATTTTTGCAAAAGTGATTTCAGGCACATCATCTTCCTTTTTAAGAGAAAGAACAAATGCAGTGATAATACCGCCTGCGATGAAGCCTGTAAAATATTCCCAGCAGGACCATGGATAAACCGATTCAGGGAACGCTGATGCACCAAGCTCATGATAACCACCGTTACCGAAATAGAAGAATAAATCTGAAACAGTAATAGAAAATGCAAACGCAGCTGAAACAATCAAACCTGTTTTTGCGGCGACCTTATCCTTTACAATAAATCTTGTGGCAACAATTGCAGCGATTGCTCTGAATGCTGAAGAAATCGTCTGAACAGCAGAAAAATAGTTTCTGCCGCCTGCAATTTTCTTTGCCCATGAAATATCGGCAAAATGGCTCATATATGCCTTATATGCCGTACCCTCGTCTTTGCCTGCAAGTGCAAGTCCTTCTTCAAAAAGCTCTGCCGCCTGAGGCTGAATTGCATCAATAATCCAATGAGAAACAGTTGCTTTAGCAATCAAGTCAACAGCATAAAAAATTGCAATCACAATTATAAAATCAAGAATTTTCCACTGTTTTGAACTGTATGCTCTGCCAAGCATAATGCCAAAAATAACGGCAACGCCAAATCCCAGACAAAGCATTTGAAAAACTGCCGACGGAATAGACACAAATTTTTGAGTTTCAATCAATTCGGAATCTTCAAGCACACCTGTTATCTGCCCGATAATTGTACCCCAGGCAGGAACTGTGAGCATAAAAGACAATGAAGTAAGGCCGAGCCAACCTGCGTTCATCTTTTGACGAGCACCGTTAACAAGAATAAGAAACATCGTAAAAACAAACCCAGCATTGAGAAGTCCCCAAGATGAACCCCACCCAGTTGTTCCTCTCACTCGCCACAAAAATCCCATGAGCAATGCACCCACAAGGACGGCCAAAATGTTAAACATCGTGTTTTTCTGACCTGCTTTTGCCATAAGATCACCTCAATCCTTTTTTCTAATTATGCAACAAACAGCACAAAAGGTCAAGAGATTTTTACAATATTGCTCTTGTTTCTGTTTTATGTTATAATGGCCTTTAGGGAAGGTGTGTATATAATGAGCAATATCACTTTATCAAAGCGTAATGCCGGTCTTGATCTTTTGAAAATTTTCTCTACTTTTCTGGTTGTTATTCTTCATCTGTTAGGTGCTGGAGGAATCCTTTCCTCCGTTGAACCTTTGTCTGCCAATTATAACATTACGTGGCTTTTGGAAACCATCGCTTATAACTCAGTTAACATTTTTTGCATAACCACCGGATTTGTTTATGCAAAAACACAAAACCACCGATGGAACAAACTGTTTAATCTGTGGGGTGCTGTATTTTTTTACAGTGTTATTTTTGCCGGTGTTTTCTTTTTATCCGGCAAAATTGTGTTTGCAGAAGCAATTTACAATTCTATGCCCGTCACCAATAAAAATCATTGGTATTTTTCGGCATATGTTTGTCTATGGCTGTTCATTCCGTATATCAATAAAATGTTGTGCACTCTTAGTAAAAAACAACACGTAACACTAATTCTGATAGGATTTGTGCTTTTTTGTTGCCATTATTTTGCTTACGGAATTTTGCAAACTGACATTTATGTTTTAAAAAGCGGATACAGCCCTTTGTGGTTATTATATTTGTATTTTATTGGCTCTTATATATCCTTGCACGGAGAAAACCTAAAAAAAATAAAACAATCTACCCTGCTGATTATTTTTGTTGCCTGCAACCTTCTCGCCTGGGGAATAAAAATGATATTTGTCTTTATAGGTACAGACTTCACCGACAAACTTTCAGGAATGATTGTTTCATACCCGTCTCCACCTATGGTAGTTTCTTCGGTTACATTGTTCCTTATATTTATAAATCTTAAAGTTAAAGAGAGTAAGTTTATTCAAACTCTTTCTGCAACAGCATTTTTTGTATACATTCTCCATACGAATCCGCTGTTTTATTTTAATATACTCAGTGATTCTCTGGTTTTCATTTCTGATAAACCATGGTATATTTTGATCTTTTCAGTTTTGGGTATCGCAATAGCTATTTACTTAATATGCACTATAATTGATATATTAAGACAAAAGCTTTTTGCAATCATTCACATCAATAAGCTTTATAATTTTATCATTAAATACTTATCCAAAATATTTTCATCTGTCAGAAACTATATTTCAGGCAAAGCATAAACAATTTCGGCTGTGCAGTGCACAGCCGATTCGCTTTAAAAAATCACCTTAACACATAAACGGTTTTCTGATGACTTTGTCAGGTTGATTCTTCCTTTATGAGCTTCAGCCGTCACTTTAGCTATTGCAAGACCTAAGCCGTAACCGCCTGTTTTTGAGTTTCGCGATTTATCTCCACGATAAAATCTGTCAAACATCTTCATCAGATTTTCAGGTAACGGTTTGCTCGTTGTATTTTCAATCTGCAGACGGATGTTTTTACCGTTACGTTCAAGCTTTAAACTTATCTCTCCGTTTTCATCAGAATATTTTACTGCATTGTCAAGCAAAATATACACCAATCGACGAATTGCATTTTCGTCACCTTTCATTTCAATCATGGGCTGAATGTCTTGACTGAAGGTTTTATGACCAAGCTTTGCCAATGATTGAAAAGATTGTGCTGTTTCACTCACCACATCGGATAAGGGAAATTCCAAAAGTTGCAGCTCTGACTCACACTCTTCCATGCGTGAAAGATAAATCAAATCGTTGGTAAGCGAAGCCAACCGTTTTGATTGCAACTGAATGTCATTGAGCCATTCATTTTCTCCTGTTTCCATTTTAATAACTTCAGCATCGGCATCAATAATGGTGACCGGTGTTTTTATTTCGTGACCTGCATCGGTAATAAACTGCTTTTGTTTTTCAAAACTTTCTGATACAGGACGCACTACCCTGCCCGAAACAAAAATCAAAATAATCAGGATCAACAATAACCCTATTGAAGAAATTCCGATACTTGCAGTCAAAAAAGAAAAAAAAGTTGACAAATTCCTTGTGCAATCTAAAAAAATAACCCTTGTTCCGTCAGCAGTTTCATCCAAATGATATCTGTATGTTTTTAAAAAGCCTTTTCCGTTTCCATCATCTATAACCCTTTTAGCAAAGTCTTCAGCAGTTTTTTCATCAACTGCAGCAATTCTGCCTGTTTCTATTGAAACTGCTTCACCGTCTTTTATTGTTACGGTAAAAAATCTTGACTCATAGGGCAGCTCTTTCATAAGCGGTTCACTTAATGGTCCACGGTCAGGCTTTGGCATCATTTCTTCTTTTTTAGGGAATTCACCGTCATTCTCTTGCAAAAGCGAAATAGTAATATCAGCCTGATTGACTACTTCCACAAAATTCAGAGCATTTATAATTCCGATAATGCCAAACAGAACAATAAAAGACGAAAGCATTGCAGCACAGACAAATTTTACGCGAAGCTTTTTAATCATCTGAAACCTCCAAAAAATATCCCGAATTTCTTGAGGCCTTTATTTCAACATCTGCATTCAAAGCCGTAAGCTTTTTACGAAGATATGATATATAAACCCATACAACACTTATTTCAGCATTGCTGTCGTATCCCCAGATTCTTTCCATAAAGCTGTCTGTTGAAATAAGATTTCTCGGATTACGCATCAAAAGCTCCATCATCTGAAACTCTTTGTTTGCAAGGCGAAACTTACCTGAGGCTGAAGAAAGCTCAAAGGTTGCACAATTGAGGGTGATATTGCCCACTTTCAAGTGAGAATCTGTCTGTGAGGTCTGTTGGCGTGTCATAGCCCTTATACGTGCCAACAACTCTTTAACATTAAATGGCTTTGTCAGATAGTCGTTCGCACCACTGTCAAGACCGAAAACTTTATCATCAACCTCTGCTTTAGCTGTAAGGAGTAAAACAGGAACGGTGTTTCCGCTTTTCCTCAAAGCTTTAAGTACTTCAATTCCGTCAATTTTAGGCATCATAATGTCAAGGATGATACCATCATATTTGCCCGTTAACAAATAGTCCATCGCCTCTTCACCATCAAAAACAGTGTCAACGGAATAATTGTTTTTTTCTAAAATCGTACTCAATGCCTTTGAAAGAGATTTTTCATCCTCAGCTAAAAGCAACCTCATTTTAATCACCTCACCTGAATTATTGCATAACCACTTTAAGCTTACTTTAATATAACATAATTTTTCTTCTTCATCAATGTTTTAAATTTGTTAACATATGTTTTAAAGTTAAATTAGGGTTACGTTTTTATAATTTTATATTATCGGTGAAGGAGGCGCAGACAGTGGGATTTGAAACTGTATTTAAAAGATATGAGCTTAAATATTTTTTAACTAAAGAACAACAACAAAATCTGCTTGATTTAATGAAAAATTATATGTACCCCGACAAATACGGACGCACCACCATTCGCAACATATATTTTGATACCGATAATTACCGACTTATCCGCCATTCAATTGAAAAACCTGTTTACAAAGAAAAGCTCAGAATAAGAAGCTATAAAAAAGCAAGTGCCGACGACCCGGTTTTTGTTGAGCTAAAAAAGAAATACAAACATATCGTTTACAAACGGCGGCTCACTTTGCCTCAAGCGACGGCGATCAATTGCCTGAGCAACAACATTCCTTTGCCTGTATCAACTCAGGTTGCTGATGAAATCAACTATTTCTGCTCATATTACGGCAATTTGCATCCTGTTGTTTTTCTTTCTTATGAGCGTGACGCATATTATTCTGTTGAAAGGCATGATTTCAGAATAACCTTTGATGAAAACATTCTGTTCAGACGCGAAAATTTTTCTTTCAACAGCGAAATTTACGGCACTCCGATTCTTCATGACAATCTTGTACTTATGGAAATCAAAACAGCCGGCGGAATCCCTCTGTGGATGACCGACTGGCTTACGGCAAATAAGGTTTTCCGTACATCCTTTTCAAAATACGGAACAGCGTATCAGCAAAGCATTTTCAAAAAAATTAAAGGAGGCACTAAAAATGCTTAATAATCTTTTTCAGGGTCTGTTTGATTCTTCAGCCGCTTCAGTTATAACTGTTACCGATTTTCTTTTATGTGTGGGATGTTCTCTTCTCACCGGTCTTTTATTGGCATGTGGATATATGTATAAAACCAGATACACCAAAAGCTTTGTTATCACACTTGCTTTGCTACCTGCTGTTGTTTGTGTTGTGATTATGATGGTTAACGGAAACATCGGCACCGGTGTGGCTGTTGCAGGTGCATTCAGCCTTGTGCGTTTCCGTTCTGTTCCCGGAACAGCCAAAGAAATCGGCATTCTTTTTTTAGCTATGGGGGCAGGTCTTATTGCAGGCATGGGCTATCTCGGCTATTCCGTTTTGTTTGCAGTGATATTAAGTGCCGCAAGCATGATTTACAGCCTTATTAACTTTGGTGAAAAGAAAAATTCTTCCCTTTATAAAACAATACGTATAACAATTCCTGAAGATTTGGACTATAACGACGTAATTGAACCTCTTTTAGCTGAATATACTTCAAACTGTGACCTCATTCAAGTAAAAACCACAAATATGGGAAGCCTTTTCAGACTCACTTATAACGTTACATTTAAAAATGAAAATACAGAAAAAGATTTAATAAATAAACTCCGTTGCAGAAACGGTAACCTTGAAATCACTGTTTCAAGACAGGATAACAGCATTGCTGAATTATGAGGTGCTTTAAATGAAAAAAATAAAAATTCCGGCTCTGTTGATGTGTGTAACCATACTGTTTTGCTCTTGCTCAAAATCAGATAACAGCGTTACCGGCAACTCCGCCGACAAAACCAATGAAACAACAACAGTTGCAGAAATCCCGACAGATACCGATGATATGTTTTCAGACCGAGATTCCGAAGGCACATATAGTGAAAATGAAAGCATCGCTGTCATATTAAACGGAGCTTCGGCTCAATGCAGTGATTCTTCCGTTAAAATTTCAGGCGGTAACATCACAATCACTGCTGACGGAATCTATGCTTTTTCAGGCACACTGTCTGACGGCTCAGTTATTGTTGATGCCCCCGAAACTGCAAAGGTGCAAATTGTTTTAAAAAATGCAAATATCACAAGCAAAACTTCGGCAGCAATTTATGCAAAAGAAGCTGACAAGGTTTTTGTGACAGCCGGCACTGGCAGCAAAAACACCCTTACCAACGGTGGAACATACTCCGCTGTTGATGACAACAACATTGACTCTGTTATTTTTTCAAAATGCGACCTTACTTTAAACGGTACAGGAAGCCTCGCTATCAATGCCAAGGCAGGTCACGGAATTGTTTCAAAAGATGACCTTGTTTTCACCAACGGAAACTACGCAATCACATCTGCAAGCCACGGTGTAACAGGTAAAGACAGTATCCGTATCCAAAACGGTTCATTCAACATCACCAGCGGAAAAGACGGTTTTCACGCTGAAAATGCTGACGATGAAGCTTCGGGCTTTCTTTACATTTCTGACGGCACATTTAATGTTACCTCTGACCTTGATGGATTCAGCGGTGCAGCGTATGTTCTTATAGACAACGGAACATTCACGGTTAAATCAGGCGGTGGCAGTGAAAATGCAGAACTAAAAAACAAGAACGATTTCTTTATGCAACACCCGGGGTATTTGCAAAACATAACCACAGAAGATTCCGAGAGCCTCAAAGGCATAAAAACGGCAGGCAATCTTACAATCAAAAACGGCAAATTTAATCTTAACTGTGCCGATGATGCCATTCACGCTAACGGCAGTGTTAAAATCGCAGGCGGTACTTTCAATATTGCAACAGGCGATGACGGTTTCCACGCAGACAATAATCTGACGGTTTCGGGCGGCACAATAAAAATCACCGAAAGCTATGAAGGTCTTGAAGGTCAGAGCATTGATGTAACAGGAGGAAGCATCTATCTTGTTGCAAGTGACGACGGAATGAACGCAGCAGGCGGAAACGACGAAAGCGGTTTTGGCGGAATGATGGGTCGCCCTGACCAATTCGGTACAGCTTCTGATTCATCATATATTAAAATAAGCGGAGGAATGCTGAATATAGACGCATCAGGTGACGGAATTGATTCTAACGGCTCGCTTCAAATTTCTGGTGGCACAACCTACCTTTCAGGCCCGACAAACAGCGGCAACGGAGCCCTTGATTACGGTTCTTCAGCGAGCATAACAGGTGGTATTTTTATTTGCTCAGGCTCATCAGGTATGGCACAAAACTTTTCTTCTGCCGAGCAAGGAACAATGATGGTAAATGTAAGCACTCAGCAGGCAAATTCAAAAATCACTCTCACTGATTCAAATAACAAAACAATTGTTTCATGGACTTCACCTAAACAATTCAACTCTGTAATTATAAGCTCACCCGAAATTAAGGAAGGCGAAGTTTATACTTTAAATACAGGCTCCGAAAAAACTGAAGTTGAAATGAAGGATATTCTCTATTCATCCTCAGGCTCAATGGGCAATATGAACGGTGCTCCGGGAATGCCCGGTGGAAGTATGGTGGGTGGTAAAAAACCAATGGGCAAAAGATAGCAAAAAACGGATTGCAGGAAATTCTGCAATCCGTTTTGATTATTCAAAATATATAACCTTATTATCTTCGGCAGATTCAAAAATCGCTTCAATCAATTTAATAAGTCTGCGTTGCTGGTCGTGGGTAACAGTTTGTGTTTCTTCCCCACGGAGTGTTGCAACAAAGTTGCGATAAAATTCGCTTCTGTCATCAAAGCCTTTATTTTCAACAAAAGGAAGCGGATATCTGTCAATAGTTTCATCGGTTCTGGGTGCCATTGTTTTGGTAAGACCAACACCTGCCTGAATTGGCACAGCGTCTTTATTTTCCCAGTCTGTAACCATTACAATTTCACCGTTAAGATCCCAGTCCTTAATAATCGCAGTTCCGTTTTCGCCCTGTATGTACCAACGGTTAAGCTCAATAAAGTTGCTTGTGCCAACCTCAACGTGATAATCAACACCGTTTTTAAATCTCAACTCAAGCTTAAAGCCGTCGTCAACTTCTTCATTGGTAACATTATCAAGCCTTGCATATAGAGACTCAATCTCAATACCGTCAAGAAGCATAAGTGCCTGGTCGATAATATGAATGCCCCAGTCAAACAGCATTCCGCCGCCGTGAGCCTTCTGATTTCGCCAGTCACCCGGGATTCCCCTTGAGCCGTGAACCTTTGATTCAATGTTGAAAACTCTGCCGAGAGTGCCCTCGTCATAAAGCTTTTTAATAACAAGATAATCAGGGTCCCAACGTCTGTTCTGATGAGTTGTAAAAATTCTGCCGTATTGCTTTGAAGCGGCAATCATTTTTTCAAGCTCTTCACTGCATGTTGTAACAGGCTTTTCGCTGATAACGTGCTTACCGTGAGCCATTGCATCCACTGCAATTTCACGGTGAACATCGTTTGGAGTAGCAACAATCACAAAGTCAATTCTTTCATCGCTGAGAAGTGCTTCTCTTGATTCAAAGGCAAAAAGTCCGTTTTCTCTTGCTTTTTCAGCACGTTCAGGATTAATGTCATAAATTCCGATAAATTCAATATCATCCTGCATCTGCTGAGTAATTTTTCTTGTGTGCCAGCTACCCATACCGCCGTAACCGATAACTGCACCGCCGAATTTTCCGTTTACCATTTAAAAGACCTCGCTTATACCCACCACATATCTCCTGTGGATTCTGTAATTAAAACTTCTTTAAGCAAATCTACTGCCTTTAAAAGACCCTCATTCTGGCTCATAAGGCTGTCTTCGTGCTCAATACTGATTGCATAATCATAGCCTACAAGACGAAGATTGCTGATAATATCTTTCCAATATGATGCATCATTGCCGTAACCTACGCTTCTGAAAATCCAGGAACGGTTGATTTCATCACCATAAGGCTTTGTATCAAGCACACCGTTAACGGCTGTGTTGTATTTGTCGATTTTTGTATCCTTTGCGTGGAAGTGGAAAATCGCATCGCCCAAAGCACGGATAACTGCAACCGGCTCCATACCCTGCCAGATAAGGTGGCTTGGGTCAAGGTTTGCACCGATTTCAGGGCCCACAGCTTCACGAAGTTTAAGAAGGCTCTCTGTATTGTATACACAGAAACCGGGATGAAGCTCAAGAGCAATTTTGTTAACGCCATGAGCCTTTGCAAATGCAACCAAATCTTTCCAATAAGGAATAAGAACATCGTTCCACTGATATTCAAGCACCTCGCTGAAATCATTCGGCCAAGGGCAGGTTACCCAGTTGGGATATTTTGCACCGTCGTGGTCGCCGGGGCAGCCTGAGAATGTGTTAATCTGATGAATGCCCAATTTTTCAGCAAGAAGAATTGTGTTGCGGATTGTTTTGTCATATTCTGCGGCAATTTCCTTGTTGGGATGAACGGGGTTGCCATGACAGCTCAACGCACTGATTTCAAGACCGTACTTTTCAATAGTAGCCTTAAACTCTTCAAACTTGTTTTTATCACCGAGAAGAGTCTCGGGGTCAGCGTGGCTATTGCCGGGATATCCGCCGCAACCGATTTCAACCATTTCAATGCCCTTTGACTTAAAATATTCAAGTGCCTGCTCTAAAGGAAGATTACCTAAAAGGCAGGTAAATACACCTAATTTCATAACAAAATCTCCTTTGTTAAACAATTTTTGTTTACAATGTGTATTCTACACCTTTGAAAATATTTTTCAAGTGGTTATGAGTTTTTTGTTATATAAATTCATAAAAATTATAATAAAACATCATAAAATGTTCACACCAAATTCATATTTATGGGGTATTCTTTAACTGTGCTAAGGAGAGAGCCGCAACTCCCCAAGGCACATACCCCTCCTCAATAAACCCCTCAATTTATTGGAAAAAGCAGTCGGTAACCCCGGCTGTTTTTTCTTTGCATAAACATCTTGTTTTATGGCAAGAATAACTAAAAACAAAACGAGGTGTTTATATGAAAAAAATGTCACAGACAAAGGTGTATTATTCGGTACTTACGGTGTGCCTTCTGCTGGTGGTCGGTGTGAGTGCAGCAATTTATAATTACACTGCCCACCAAAACAGTAAAGTTGAAAATCAAACCACAACATCACAGACTCAGCCTGTTTCAGATGAACAGGCAAATGTAACCGCCACAGGGATTCCAAAAACCACTGAAACCACAACTGTTACCACAACCACACCCTCTGAGCTTTTGCCTTATAAGGGTGAATTTATTACTCCCACCGCAGGCAAAGTTATTAAAGACTTCAGCAACGGTGAAATGGTTAAAAGCGAAACTATGAGCGACTGGAGGGTACACAACGGTGTTGATTTCAGTGCAACCGAAGGCGAGCAGGTACTTGCCGTTCAGAACGGAACCGTTACCGCCATTGATAAAGATGCTCTTTGGGGTGTAAGCATTGAGCTCACCTGCCCCGGTAATCTGAAAGTAAAATACAGCGGTCTTCAGGATAATGTTAATGTTAAAAAAGGTGATGTTGTAACTAAAGGTGATATTATCGGAGTAGCCGGCACACTCCCCATTGAAACAGCAGAGGGTGTTCATATTCACCTTGAAACCACTGTAAATGATAAAACAGTCAATCCTATTGAAGCTATGAATATGATGTAAATTTAGTGAATTTTCTTCGCCTCCCTCTGACGAGGGAGGTGGATTTTGCGAAGCAAAAGACGGAGGGAGAGATACACCGAGTTAACTACCCCTCAGGGTCTTCGACCCAGCTCCCCTGGACAAGGGGAGCCAAATATAATCAATAAATTTGATGTAAAAAATCGGCAACCGAAAGGCTGCCGATTAATTTTATCCTTGTGCGTAAGCTGCAACGGTGAGCATATACTCACCAATCTGTGCACCGAATTCGGGAGCACCGTCCATAATGAGCTTACCTTTTTTGGTGGAGTCAAGCATATCGTCTGTTGAAAGAAGAATACCTAATGCACTGTCGAGAGAATCGAAACGCATTGTGAAGAACGGCATTGCTCTTTTATAAACGCCTCTGCCTGAACGGGATTTACCTGCTTTAATTCTCAGATAAGCAGAAACCTCGGGGTGACCGTCAACAGCCCATGCATAAACACGGTCGGGGCTTGTTTTAGTCCAATTGTGAACAGCCTCATGACCCTGCTTGTTAAGCTGGCTGATACCCGATGAAAGAAGATAGAAGAAGCACTTAACCATAAGAAGCTTATCTTCTTCAGCTTCAGGGGCAGCTTTCGCAGTCAAAAGAGATGACATTTTGAGAAGAGTCATCAATAAAGCTGCAAAAACCTTGGGATACTTGAGAGCACCCTTCATCTTGGGGAGGGTTGCAGGGCCGATTTTGCCCTTGAAGAAGCTGTTCATAGCTTCAAGATTTTTAAACTCAAGGTCAACAAAAGCGTTGGTTGCAACCTTATCGGCACAAACCACCCATTCACCGTTATTAACTGTGAAATGAGTTGCTACCTTTCCGCCCGGTGAATCGGGGTCAAGTGCACTTACCTGAAAAACAGCGTGCATATTCTCAAACTTTTTAGCAAGAGAAGGTACGTCTGTTGCAATAACCTTTACAAGAGGCAAAACGGCATTAAGAAATATTTTGTTGGTCAATACGGTTTCGTTTGCCATAATAAATCATTCCTTTCTGTAGGATAGTGAAGAAATTAAACTTCGTCGTCCCAGTTGTCGTCCTCTTCAAAGTCTTTGTTCATAGCTTCACGGATAGCGTTGATGATACCGTTACAGTCAATACCGAGGTTTGACATAATATCTTCGTGAAGTCCGATAGGAGCAAATGTATCCTGAATACCAAGGCGTGTGAATGCACAACCCTTACCTGCTTCAGCCATAACCTCTGCAACAGCTGAGCCGAGACCGCCGATAACGTTGTGGTCTTCAACTGTGATGATACGGCGAGTATCCTGAACAGCTTTAAGGATAGCTTCTTTGTCGATGGGTTTGATTGTGTGCATATCAAGAACACGAACTTTAAGTCCGTCAGCATTTTCAAGGAACTTTGCTGCCTGATAAGCCTGGAATACACAAGAACCGCAAGCAATAACAGTGATGTCTGTTCCGGGGTTAACCTCAACAGCCTTGCCTACTTCAAATTTGTATTCACGGGGATAATCCTTACCGTAAAGCACGCGGTCAAAGCCACGGTTGATTCTGATGTAGTAAGGACCTTTGTTTTCATATGCTGCAACAACAGCTTCGGCTGTTTCAACACCGTCTGCAGGGCAGATAAGTGTAACGTTAGGCATTGAGCGAACAACTGCAAGATCGCAGATAGCGTGGTGAGTTGAACCTGCCTGACCGAAGGATGTGCCTGAATGAGTTGCAATAATCTTTGCATTAACATTCTGATAGCAAATATCTGTGTGAAGCTGGTCAGCACTTCTTAAGGAAGCGAAAACAGAGAATGTTGAAAGGAAAGGTACAAGACCCGCCTTTGCCATACCTGCGGCAACACCGAACATATTCTGCTCAGCAATACCAACATTGAAGAAACGGTCTGGGTATGCCTTACCGAATACACCGATTTTAGTTGAACCTGCAAGGTCTGCTGTAAGACCTACGATTTCGGGATGTTCTTTACCTAATTCAACGAGTGTCTGGCCGTAAATTTCGGCTGTTGAGAGTTCAGTTGAGTCAAGAGCTGTATATGTAAGTCCGCCTGCCATATTATACACCCTCCTTTTCTGCACGAGCTACACGCTGTTTGTAATATTTTTCAAGGCTTTCTTTAGCCTGCTGATATTTGCCTTCATCAATAGCACCGTAATGCCAGTGATAATCGTCTGCCATAAAGTCGATACCTGCACCCTTGATTGTATTGGCAACAATCATAACGGGAGCTTCGTTCTGATTAAGAGCGAAGTCAATAGCATCACAAAGCTCGCTGAGGTTATGACCGTCAACTTCTTTAACGATAAAGCCGAATGCCTTCCATTTGTCAACAAAGGGTTCAAGGTTCATAACGTCTTCTGTGCGGCCGTCAATCATACACTTATTGCGGTCAACAAATGAAATAACATTTGTTGCCTTGAAGTGAGCGATTGACATTGCTGCTTCCCAGTTTGAGCCTTCGTCACATTCACCGTCGCCAAGGATACAGTATGTTTTGTAATCCTTACCTAAAACTCTTGCTGCAAGAGCAGTACCGAGAGCGATTGAAAGACCGTGACCGAGTGAACCTGTTGAAGCATCAACACCAACAACCTTGTTCGAGTCAAGGTGAATACCCATTTTTGAGTTTGAAAGGTTGAATGTTTTAAGCTGTTCGGGGTCATTGAAGCCTTTGTCAACAAGAACTGCTGCATAGGCAACGCCTGCGTGACCTTTACTTAAAATGAAACGGTCTCTGTCTTCCCAGTTGGGGTCATCAACCTTGATATTGAGATATTTGTGATAAAGAACGGTCATCATATCCATAACGCTCATATCGCCACCGATATGAGCACTGCCTGCCCAATATGTAGTGTCAAGGCAGAGGTTACGGAGTTCGTGAGCTTTCTTTTCGAGAGCTAACCATTCTGATTTGGATAATGGCATTGTAGTTCCTCCCTACATATAAATTTATTTATGAACCCTGATTAAAATGCTTCAGGATGCATTTTCTTGGTAACTTTGAATGCTTCGTTGGCAATGTCAACTGTACGCTTGATATCTTCGTCAGAAATTGCGGCATTCATAAAGTGGTTGTGGTGACTTGAAATGAAAATACCTCTCTTAACCATTTCTGCAACCCAATCCTGATGAATCATCATTGAGTCATCGTTTGCAATTCTGAGATAGAAAAGTGAAGGTTCGCCTGAAACAACCAAATCAAAGCCATTGTTGTCTGCTGCTGATTTGAGGCCATCAAGAAGCTTAACTGATTTTTCTCTCAAAAGCTTGGGAGCGTCAATTTTCTTAAGCTTGTTGATATTTGCAATTGCTGCTGCAAAGGGAACAGCACTCATCCAATAAGAACCTGTGTATGAAAGACCGCTTACTGCATCTTTAATCCAATCCTTACCACAGATAGCAGAAACGTTCCAACCGTTTGCAAGAGCTTTACAGAAGCAGATAAGGTCAGCTTCGATGCCGTAGTAATGGTCAGAACCTGCAAGGTCAAGACGCCAACCTGCACGAACGTCGTCAATGATAAGAACAATACCGTTAGCTGTGCAGAGTTCGCGAACCTTTTTCCAGTATCCATCCGCAGGAAGCTCATTGTCTTTGTAGTTTCCGTGCATATAAGGTGTTGAAATAAATGCTGCGATTTCACCCTTGTTCTCTTCAATCAATTTTTCAAGAGCAGGAATATCGTTCCAATCAACATAAAGGTTGTTTGCAACATCCTCAGGGAGAACACCGGGATAGTCAATCTTCTGAGTCCATGCAGAAACACCGTGATAGAAGCCGTTTACAAAGATAATCTTTTTGCGGTGTGTTGCATTACGAGCGGCAAGAACTGCACATGAGGTTGCATCGTTACCGTTCTTTGCGAAGAAAGCCCAGTCAGCACAAGCAACTGTGTCAACAAGAAGCTCTGCAAGCTCAACCATTTTGTATGACGGTGAAGTTGTGCAGTTACCGATTTTAGCCTGCTCCATAGCGGCAGCATCAACATCGGGGTCGTTATAACCTAAAATGTTGGGACCGTATGCACACATATAGTCGATGAATTTGTTGCCGTCAACATCCCAAAAATATGCACCCTCTGCCTTCTGTGAAAAGAATGGCCATGCACTAACCGGGATAAAGTTACCTTCAGCAGGGCCAAGGTGACCGTAAACACCTGAAGGGATTACTTTTGTAGCTCTCTGGAAGAGCTCGTTACTCTTTTTATATTTATTAATTTTAAAAGCCATAGGAAAGCCTCCTTATGCAAGATAGAGTGCTACTCTGTCAAGAATTCTGTTCATGTTGTCAAGCATGTTGATCATGCCCTTCATAACGATTTCACCCTCGCCAACCTTTGCAATGGCGTTAACCTTGCCGTCAAAGAGGTCGTGAGCCAATTTCATATCGGCAAATTCCATAAGAGCACGGTATTTATCTGGGCACTTTTTAACCGTAACAAGGCGATGGTCTTTAACGCTTATTGTTGAAGAAGGACCGCCTGCGATTGAAAGCTTGATGTTACCGTCAGGAATATGCTTTGCACTGAACTGACCGATTTCGTCATTATTTGCAATCTGAGAAATTGCAACAGAAATTGTGTAGAAAAGAAGATTTGTGCTGAGTTCAAAAAACTTTTCATCCTTCAGGTCTTCTTCGCTTGGTCGCATATACTTTGAAAGCATATCGGTAAGGGGTGTAAACTGCTTAAGCAAAAATCCGATTTTAGTAAATCCTTTTGAGGGAATTGGTGTAACAGTTCCGTCAATAAGACCGTTGAATTTTTCACAAGAGCTGAAAGGAAGCTTAACATCACATTCACCGCAGCCCTGCTGCATACGGCAACGTCCGTTTTTAAATGTGATTGTGGCACTGGGACCGCCCTTAACCTCAAAACCTATTGATACGGGCTTTTTGGTTTTCACAAGCTGCCTTGCCTCTTCGCTGAGCTCACAAAGATTCTCCAAAGTACCGAGTACGGCGTACATATTTATGTATGCCAAAGTTCTTGCATCTGTCAAAATGATTCCTCCTTAATGTCAAGTGCATACTTTCCCTTTTATTTTACCAAAATGTCATATAAAAGTCAAACAATAATGTTGCATAAATAATTGTATATAAATATGTATATTATTGCTTTAAAGGGTTAATATACTGGAATTATTATCCTCATCTTTCTTTTACAAATTGAAAAAACATATTTTTTATGATATAGTTTATATATTGGGCATCTTATTGTGTTCCGACAAGGAGGTTTTTTGATGGACAAGAAGAAAATAATCAAAATAGTTATTGCAGTTATATGTGTTGCACTTGCGGTAACATTCATCTGCTTTTTTAAAGACATTAAGCGAGGCTTGACTGACGTGATTTATGAAGATTATATGTCAGCTACACCTGTGATAAACACCCAATCAAGCCCAAAAGACATTGTTGCTCCAACAGGTGATTTTTATGTAAGCACAAAGGGAAGCGACACTAACCCCGGCACAAAGGACGCTCCGTTTTTAACAATCGGAAAGGCCGCTGAAGCAGTAAGAAAAATGGATAAAACCGGCAAAAACTGTATAACAGTCTGCATCGAAGCGGGCGAATACCGTGTTTCTTCACTCACATTCACTAAAGAGGATTCAGGCACAGCTGAATGCCCCGTAACTTATTGCGGTTATGGCGGTGAGGTTGTTTTGAACGGTGGTGTTACTCTGACTGCCGACAGCTTTGAAGAAGTAAACAATTATCCCGAAATTGAAAAAAAGCTCTCTGACAAAGTTAAGAAAAATGTTTTGGTTGTTGACCTGACAAAAGAGCCCTATTCCCTCACAAGTGAAGACTGGGGTAAAATATACGCTTTCGGATCTTATCACACTGCTGAAAGCTATGACGGAGATTACACAGGTCCGCTTTATTGTGAGCTTTTTGTTAACGATAAAAGGCAGACACTTGCAAGATACCCCGACAATGAATACCTCTACACCGAAGAGGTTGTAAAAACAGGCCTGGGCAGAGAATCTGACAGTTCAACAGCACCGGTTAAAGATTGGGAAAAAATCCGAAACCCTGAAACCGATGTTTACAGAATAAACGAAGAGCTTTCTCAGAGAGTTGCAAGCTGGAGCAACCTCAATGATGTATGGATGTTCGGATTCTGGAAATATGACTGGGCAGATGCTTCATCCCCTATCGGAAGCTTTAACAAAGAAACAGGCGAACTTTCACCGAAATTCGTAAGCCTTTACGGCACAAAAACAGATGCACCGTATTATTTCTTCAACGTTCTTGAAGAATTAACCGCTGAAGGCGAATGGTATCTTGACCGAGAAAACGGTCTGCTTTGTATGTGGAAGCCTGAAAATCTTACCGAGGCACAGATTGATCTTTCACTTTCACTCAACCCCATAATTGAAGCTAAAGCAGATTACATCACCTTTGACTCAATCACAATCAAGGGAACAAGAGAAGATGCCGTTGTTATTGAAGGTAACAACAATTCAGTTAAAAACTGCCTTATTAAAAATATTGCAGGCAATGCTCTTAGTATGACAGGCAGTAACAACCTTGCTTTCTGCAACGAAATTACCAGAACAGGTAAGGGCGGAATTATAATCACCGGCGGTGACACAGAAACCCTCACCCCCGGCAACAGCAAAGCTGATAACAACTATATCCACCATTGGTCTGAAATTTATCAGACATATCAGCCTGCCGTAACACTTGAAGGTGTGGGCAACATCTGCTCTCACAACGAGATGCACGATTCCCCTCACGAAGCTGTTACATACAAGGGCAACAATCATATTGTTGAATATAATAACATTCATAACGTTTGCCTTCTTTCAGATGATGCAGGTGCAATTTATTCAGGCAGAAGCTGGGTGTGGTACGGTAACATTGTAAGATACAACTGTGTTTACAATTTAGGCTCTGACGGACATTCTCCCAACGGAATTTATCTTGATGATGCACTCTCAGGTCAGCAGGTTTACGGCAACCTGCTTGTTAACATACCACGCTACGGAATTCTTGTGGGCGGTGGCAGAGACAACATGATAAAAAACAACATCATAATCAACGCAGGCAGATACGCTGTTTATTATGATGAAAGAGCAAGAGAAGGTGCACTTGACAAAAACGGCTGGTTCACCCACGCCCATGTGGGAACAGGCGATATGTGGGAAGCTCTTTATGCTTCGCCTTGGCAGAGTGAAATCTGGCAGAAAGCCTTCCCTCAATATAAAAACTGCACTGATGACATTTCAGAAGCAGAAACATCTGCTTATATCCCCAACCCGGCAAGTGAAATTAAAAACAACCTGATTATCAACAAATATATTGAGCTCGGCAATATTTTTGACTCGGCACAAAGATTCAGCGATATAAGCGAAAATGCAATTTATCTTATTAAGAAAGCTGACGAAGTTTTTGTTGACCCGGACAACGGAGATTACAGCATCAAGGACATTGATGCTATCAGGGAGTCTGCACCTGAATTTGAAAGCATTCCTTATGAAAAAATGGGCAGAACAATAAAATAAACATTATTCCGGACAGTGTTTGCTGTCCGGAATTCATTTTCTTGACACTCTTTAAAAAGGGAAGTATAATATTTAAAATTCAAAAAGGAGACAGATTTATGGAATACAAAAAAATCGGTGTCGTTATTGCTGACGATATGGAGTTTTTGCCTTTGGTTGAAAGTGTTGCCCCCATGGGAGCAAAAAAAGGTGAAATAAATTCTTACGAAACAATTTCTTTTTCCGTAAACGGTAAGGATGTTACCGCTATCAAGTGCAGAATCGGCAAAGTAAACGCTGCCACCGCAACTGCAATGCTCATTGACAAATTCAAACCGGACTGCATTATGAACATCGGTCTTTCGGGCGGAGTTAAGGGTGTTAACAGAGGCACTGTTTTTGCAGGCACTTCTTTTACAGAGTGTGACTTTGACCTCACTGCTCTCGGTCGTGACCTCGGTGTAAAACCCGGTCAGGAATATGTTTATGAAGCTGACAAAAACTTGCTTGACGCCGTTCCCAAAGAAATGGGAATCCGTCGTCTCAAATGCGGAACAGGCGATTACTTTTTAACTAAAGATTCACAGAAAGAGGAATATTATAACCTTTTCGGTATCAATACCTTTGATATGGAAACAGGTGCAATCGCTTCAGTTTGCCATTGTTGTGATGTTCCTATGCTCAGCATCCGCAAGGTGTCTGACGACAGTGAAGATTCTGCCGCTGAAGATTACAAAAAAATGAATGCTCTTGCCGAAACAGCTTTGGCTGATATTTTGCTTGAGGTTATAAATAAACTTTAATTGACGGTTGAAGTTTTAAACAAACTGTGATAAAATTCTAACAAATATTATTAAGGAGTGGTAAAAATGGATTTTAAAGAAAGTCCGTTTATGTATGCGGTAGCCCTGGGCATTATTGCTTTCGTTATCGCACAATCCGTATTTTTCCTTGTTAAGTCATTAAAGAGAGCCAAGGAATTAGGTATTCCGAAAGAAACACTTAAAACAACCATGGTTTCAAGTGCAGTTTTCACCGTTGCCCCTGCAATTTCAATTCTTGCAACAATTATTGTTCTTGCAAATGCGTTGGGTATTGTTCTTCCGTGGATCAGACTCTCTGTTATCGGCAACCTCGCTTATGAAACAACAGCAGCACAGACCGCCCTTGACTTCTGGGGCGAATCGCTCAAGCATTCAGTTGCTGACCCTCAGCAATTTGCTACAATCGCATGGGCTATGACATTGGGTAGCATTGCCCCATTGCTTCTTCTCCCCTTCCTTTGCAAAAAGCTTCAGAAGAAAATCGGTGCAACAGTTAACAAAAGCGAAAAGTCACAGAAATTCGGTGACGCTATTTCAGCAGCTGCATTTATCGGCATTGTTATGGCTTTTGTATCAAGAGAAATTTACTCTTACACCGTTCAGAAGAGCAATGTTCTTGATGCCGCCGGCAACAGCATTGTTAACGAAGCAGGCCAAATTCTCAAAGTTAAGACAATCACGGGCTCTGCTGGTCTCATGTCAATTCTCGTGCTCATCTGTGCAGTTGTGTTTATGCTTATTCTTGACATAGTATGCAAAAAATTCAAACTCACAAAGCTCGAGCCCTTTGCAATGCCTATTGCAATGTTTGCCGCAATGGGAATGGCTGTTGTATTTACAAATGTTCTTCCCGAAGACCTTGTTAACCATGCATGGTTTGAAATCGGTTCAGAACTTGCACAAATCTACGAATAAGGAGGGACAGATATGCAAAAAGATTATTTCGATAAAGTTCATAAATGGGGAATTCTCTGGAACATCGGTGCATTGCTTACACTCCTTTGTGTACCCGTTGCAATGTGTATTTATCTCGGTGTATGGCCTGAGCTTGACTCTCTTTTGAGCATTATGCCAAAGCTTATGGGTCTTTATTGGCTCACTGCTATTGTTGAAGTTATTACTTATGTTCCTCTTCTCGGACCGGGTGGTGCTTACCTCAGCTTTGTTACAGGTAACATTTCAAACCTTAAGCTCCCTTGCGGTCTTAAAGCAATGGAACAGGCAAAAGTAAGAGCCAACACAGAAGAAGGCGAAGTTATTTCAACAATTGCCATTGCTGTTTCAGCAATCACTACAACAGTTATCATTGCCGTTGGTGTTCTTGCATTCGGTGCAACAGGCTCTCTCCAGCTTCTTACAGAAGGCGCTCTCGCCCCTGCTTTTGAGTATGTTCTCCCTGCTCTTTTCGGTTCACTTGCTGCAGGCTATATTCTCAAGCACTGGAAGGTTATGATTGCTCCATTTGTTGTTGGTGTTCTCTTCCTTTATTTTGTTGACCCAACAATGGGTGCAGGTACACTTATGTTTATCACAATCGTTGCCGCCGTTATCGGTGTTCTCATCCTTAACAAGGCAAACAAGCTTTAATAAAATAATTTTAAAAAACTATTGATATTTTTAAAATTATGTGTTAAACTATTGACAATGTAAGATTTGATGATTCAAAAGAGTGGGGCGACCCGCTCTTTTGTGTTTGTTTAAACCTTTACAAAAACATTAAAGAAAAAGAGGTATTTTATGGCATCAAAAGGTAAGGGCGGCAACACCGTTGCCACCGTATGGAGCATTGCCGAACCCATTGCAGACAGCCTTGGTTTAAAGCTTTGGGATGTTCGTTTTGAAAAAGAGGGTGCTAACTGGTATCTCAGAGTGTTTATCGATAAAGACGGCGGAGTTTCTATTGATGACTGTGTTGATATGAGCCACGCTCTTGATAAACCCCTTGACGATGCTGACCCCATTGATCAGAGCTACTGCCTTGAGGTTTCTTCCCCAGGAATTGAAAGGGACCTTAAAAGAGACAGCCACTTTGAGCAGTGCATAGGAATGAAAATTAAAGTTAAGCTCATCCGTCCTCTTGACGGTCAGCGTGAGTTTTCAGGCACACTTGAAAGCTACGACGCAGGCAATGTTCAGATTAAATTTGAAGACGGTTCCGGACTTATGATTAACAAAAAAGAAGCGTCATATATCAAGCTTGACGATTTTGGAGGAGAAATATAATGAAAAACAAAGAATTATTCGCAGCTCTTAAAATGCTTCAGAAAGAAAAGGGCATTTCAATGGACGTGCTTTGTGAAGGCATTCAAAGAGCATTGGTTACAGCTGTTAAGCGTGACTACAATAACAAAGACATCGTTTTTTGCGAGCTTGACCCCGAAGCAGAAACAATGCGTGTTTTTGTAAGAAAAAATGTTGTATCCGAAATCTCTGACCCTGATGAGGATATCCTCGTTGAGCAGGCTCAGAAATATAAGGCAACAGCAGTTCCCGGTGACATCATTGAAATTGAACTTGAAACCAAAGAAGTAAGCCGTATTGCCGCTGACAAAGGCAAGCACGTTATCCGTCAGGGCATTCGTGAAGCTGAGCACGGCAGAATGCGTGAAGAAATTCAGAGCAAAAATCAGGAAATTGTTACTGCAAAGGTCTCAAGAATTGATCCTGAAACAGGCGATGCTCTTATCGAAATCGGCAAAGCTCAGGAATTCCTTTCAAAGAGTGAGCAGATTCCCGGTGAAGTTCTCAACCCCGGTGACCTTATCAAGGTTTATATTGCCGATGTTAAAGATTCAACACGCCGTTTCCCCAGAGCTACAATTTCAAGAACACATCCCGGTCTTGTTCGCCGCCTTTTTGAAACAGAAGTTCCTGAAATTTATGACGGCACTGTTGAAATCAAGTCTGTTTCTCGTGAGGCAGGTTCAAGAACAAAGATGGCAGTTTACTCAGCAGATGAAAACGTTGATGCAGTCGGCGCTTGCATCGGACCGAGAGGTGCTCGTGTAGGCAAGGTTGTTGACCTTCTCGGCGGTGAAAAGATTGACATTGTTAAATACAGTGAAAATCCTGCGGAGTTCATCGCAGCAGCTCTCGCTCCCGCAGATGTTGTATCAGTTACCGTTGATGAATCAGGCGAAAAATCCTGCAAGGTTATCGTTCCTGATATGCAGCTTTCATTGGCTATCGGTAACCGTGGTCAGAACGCCCGCCTTGCCGCCAAGCTCACAGGTTGGAAGATCGACATCAAACCCGAAAGCGGTAAAGAATCCCCTGCAATCGTATTGGAATAATATATAATAATCCCTTAAAGCTATAATTCGGGAGGCGAAAAAATGCAAACCAAAAAAGTTCCTATGAGGAAATGCACCGGCTGCGGCGAAATGAAGCCTAAAAAAGAGCTTGTGCGTGTGGTTAAATCACCTGAGGGTGAAATTTCACTTGACTTAACAGGCAAAAAGAACGGCAGAGGTGCTTATGTGTGCAAAGATGCCGCTTGCCTTAAAAAAGCTCAAAAAGCCAAAAGAATAGAAAGAGCATTTGACTGTGCCATTCCCGATGAAATATTTGAGAAAATGGAACAGGAGCTGATTAAAAGTGAATAGCAATGCGTTGAGCATGCTCGGCCTTTGCAGAAAGGCCAACAAGCTCAGCATGGGGCACGATATGTGCAAAGGTGCTGTAAATGCGGACAAAGCCTGCGTTTGCCTTGTCAGTTCTGATTCTTCACAAAGAGTGTTTGAAGAATTTTCAAAGCTTTGTGAAAACAAAAACATTCCCATTTTCAGAATTGAGCCGACCATTGATGAAATCCATCATCTTATCGGCTACAAGGCAGGGATAATCACTATAGATGACGGCGGTTTTGCCAAATCATTTATGAAACATTTTAAAACAGAATACAGACCCGGGGAGGAAACATTATATGATAAATAAATACAGAGTTCACGAAGTCGCAAAAGATTTTGACTTGCCAAGCAAAAAGGTTGTTGAATTGCTCGGCAAATATTTTGACGACCCAAAAAAACATATGACAGCGTTGGAAGAAATTGAGCTTGACGTTATTTTTGAAACATTTACCAAAGAGCGTGAGGTTCCGAATTTTGACGCATACTTTGCAACAGCTAATGAAAAGAAAGCTGAAAAGCCCGCACCTGAGAAAAAAGAAGCTCCCGCACAGCCAAAAGCTGCAGAGCCTAAAAAAGCAGAACCTAAAAAGAACGACAAGCCTACGCCAAAAGCTGACGGCAAAAAGAGTGAGGCTCCTAAGGCTGCACCTCAGCAAAATACCCCTGCAAAGAAAAAGGAGAAAGACCCCAACGCACAGATTCAGCGCAGAACAAAGGGCGAAACAAGAATTGTTGACACAAGAGCAAGTAACATTGAGCTTGATAAATACAATGAGCGTTATGAAAATATGTCTCACCACAACAACATTCAGACAGACCGCACCGTTAACAAGCAGAAGTTAAAGCAACGTTCTCAGCAGTATCGCAAGCAGGGTATGCGCTCTTCAAAGAAAGAAACTGAAGCAGAGCGCCTTAAGAGAATTGCCGCTGAAAGAGCAAAGAAACCTCAGATGGTTATCACCGTTCCTGAAGAAATCACAGTCGGCGGTCTTGCAGAGCTTCTTCATATGACAGCAGCTGAAGTTATCAAAAAGCTCTTTGCTCTCGGCCAGATGGCAGCTATCAACGATGTTATCGACTATGACACAGCAGAAATTGTTGCAACAGAGCTTGGTGCAAAGTGCGAAAAAGAAGTTGTTATCACTATTGAAGACCGTATTATCGATGCCAGCGAAGACGATGACAGCGACCTTCAGCCGAGAGACCCGGTTGTTGTTGTTATGGGTCACGTTGACCATGGTAAAACATCACTTCTTGACGCTATCCGCAACACTTCTGTTACTTCAACAGAGGCAGGCGGTATCACTCAGCACATCGGTGCTTACAGAGTTGACCTTAACGGTCAGAAAATCACATTCCTTGACACACCCGGTCATGCAGCTTTCACATCAATGCGTGCAAGAGGTGCTCAGGCAACCGACATCGCAGTTCTTGTTGTTGCCGCTGATGACGGTATTATGCCACAGACAATTGAGGCTATTAACCACGCAAAGGCAGCAGGCGTAAGCATTATTGTTGCTATCAACAAAATGGACCGTGACGGTGCAAACCCTGACAGAATTATGCAGCAGCTCACAGAGCATTCACTTGTTCCTGAAGAATGGGGCGGTGATGTTATCTGCGTTCCTGTTTCTGCAAAACAGCGTACAAATATTGATAAGCTTCTTGAATCAATCCTTCTTGTTGCAGAAATGCAGGAGCTTAAGGCTAACCCCAACAGGGCAGCCAAAGGTATTGTTATTGAAGCAAGGCTTGATAAGGGCAGAGGCCCAATTGCAACCCTTCTTGTTCAGAAAGGTACCCTTCACTCAGGTGACATCATCGTTGCAGGTATGTCAGTTGGCCGTGTAAGAGTTATGAAAAATGACAAGGGCGAAAATGTTAAAGAAGCCGGCCCCTCAGTTCCTGTTGAAATCATGGGTCTTGCAGAAGTTCCTCAGGCAGGTGACATTTTCGACTCAGTTTCTGACGAAAAGCTTGCACGTGAGCTTGTTGAGCAGAGAAAGCAGGAAGCTAAGGAAGAGCAGTTTAAGGCTGTTCAGAAGGTTACTCTTGATAACCTCTTCTCCTCACTTCAGGAAGGTGAGCTCAAAGAGCTTAACATCATCGTTAAGGCAGACGTTCAGGGTTCAGCCGAAGCAGTTAAGCAGAACCTTGAAAAGCTTTCAAATGAAGAGGTTCGTGTTCGTGTTATCCATAACGGTGTTGGTGCTGTTAACGAATCTGACATTATGCTTGCTAACGCATCAAATGCAATCATCGTCGGTTTCAACATCAGACCTGATGCAGTTGCTAAAACTCTTGCAGAGCGTGACGGTGTTGAGATGCGTATGTACCGTGTAATTTACGACTGCCTTGAAGATGTTCAGGCGGCTATTAAGGGTATGCTCGCTCCCAAATACCGTGATGTTGAGCAGGGCAGAATTGAAGTTCGTAATGTTATTTCAATTTCTTCCGTTGGTAAAATTGCAGGCTGCTACGTTACTGACGGTAAGGTTACAAGAAACAGCAAAATCCGCGTAGTACGTGACGGCATTGTTGTAGCTGAGGATGAAATTTCTTCACTCCGCCGTTTCAAGGATGACGTTAAGGAAGTTGCTTCAAACTATGAATGCGGTATCGGTCTTAACAAGTTCTCTGATATTAAAGAGGGCGACGTATTTGAGGCTTATATCATTGAAGAATACCGTGACTGACAGAGGTTAAACTATGGCAGGTTACAGAATTAACAGAATATCAGAAGATATTAAAAGAGAAACAATCGCTATCATCAGAGAGCTCAAGGACCCGAGAGTCCTTGACAAGCTCCTGACGGTGGTTCGTGTTGAAGTCAGCTCAGATGCTTCTTTTGCAAAGATTTATATCAGTGCCATTGAGGGCTATGATGTTGCCAAAGAAGCAGTTAAGGGTCTTACCAATGCCACAGGCTATATCCGCCGTGAGGTTGGTCAGCGACTTCATTTAAGAAAAACCCCCGAAATTAAATTCATCGCAGACGATTCTATCGAACACGGTATGAACATCGTTAAAATGATGGATGATTTGAGGACTGAGGAAAATGATGATTGATTCCCCGAAAAAAGTTGCGGAAATTTTAAAAGAACAAGATAATATTTTAATTCTTGTTCACGCTCACCCTGACGGAGACACATTGGGATGCGGCTATTCCCTTTGCCGAAGCTTGATTTCAATGGGCAAAAATGCAAGGGTTTCGTGCTCTGACCCGATTCCGTCAAAATATAACTACCTTTTCAATGACATTGAAGAAAAAAGCTTTGAGCCTGATTTCATCGTTGCGGTTGATGTGGCAGACACAAAGCTTCTCGGCAAAGAAAACGAAGAGCTTTATAAAGATAAGGTTGATTTGTGCATCGACCATCACGGCTCAAACCGCCTTTATGCAAAGAGAACATATCTTGATGCAAATGCTGCCGCAGCTTGTGAAATTATGCTTCAGGTTATAAAAGAGCTTGGCGTTGAAATTTCAAAAGAAACAGCCGACTGCATTTACACAGGTCTTTCAACCGACACAGGCTGCTTCCGTTATTCAAATGTCACTCCACGCACTATGATTATGGGTGCAGAGATGATTGAAAAAGGCGCTTCTCACGCTGACATCAACACCGTGATGTTTGACACCAAAACAAAGTCATACCTTGAGCTTCAGCGACTTTGCCTTGGGGGGCTTGAAATGCACTTTGACGGCAAGTGTTCACTGATTACGGTAACACAAGAGATGTTTAAGAAAAGTGGCTCTGACGAAAGTGAATGTGACGCAATTGCCTCCCTTTCACGTCAGGTTGAAGGGGTTGTTATCGGTGCAACACTTCGTGAACGTGCAGATGGCAGCTTTAAGGTGTCCCTTCGCACCCACGAGCCCGTTGATGCTTCGGCTATCTGCGGCAAAATGAACGGTGGAGGGCACCCCAGGGCAGCAGGCTGCCAGCTTGAAGGCCCACTGGAAGAAGCAAAAGCCACCCTCCTCAAAAATATTGAAGAATATCTGAAATGATTAAAAGCAGAATCGGGAAACCGATTCTGCTTTTTGATGTGTGAAAACTTTTTTACTTTACTAATTTGGTATATTATATATTATTCATATATATCATTGGATTGAATCATATTGTGAGCTGTAAAGATACCATTTTCTATTGTAAACACTTTCCAACTACCACTTTTCGAATTAACATTAGGTGCTACAAAATCATAAACTAATCTGTCCCCATTGTAAACTTCAATATGACCACCACTAGAGGCCCATGTTCCTGATCCAGCAAACCAATCTATGTAGTACTCATATTTGCCTGTAGCATCTACTACAAATGTTGTTGTCTCCGGGCCGTAACTGGTAGTATCGTCAACATCAAGATTTGCTATATTGTTTCCATCGGAATACGCATTTTTATTACGATAATATATATGGTAATCAGATCCCGTTTCTAGATACCCGAATAAATGTGAATCCAAATCTTTCGGATTGGCGCCCCATCTTAAAACAACGCGAAAATCTTTTCCTGATAGAACTGGGGATATACTCAAATTATTTGTGATTTCCTTTCCTCCATCTACAATTATGTTGAAATAACCCGTAACATATCCATCACTTGATACAATCATAGTATAGTATCCTGCTGGAATTTCGAACAGATAGTCGCCATTTGAATCAGTTGAGCCTTGTTTAACTACTGTTCCTGTTGTCATATTCAAACCTGCCAACAACTCATACATAGCTCCTGAAATTGGTCTTGCTGTCGTTGCACTAGTAATGGTTCCTGAAACTTTAGCAACCCCTTCTTTAACCAATTTTATTGTAATATTTTGACAACAATTCTTTGCTAAATTTATTTTACTTACAAACGGCACATATCCATCAACATCTATATTTAAATTATAGTCGCCAAAATAAAGGTCCTTAATTTCAACTGGATTAATGACTGTACTCACACTCTTACTAACTCCTGGAACATCATATTTTGTTCGTTGAAGAGATATTCTTGCGTTAAGTGAAGTAAGATTTATCATATTATTCTCACTATCAACAATTTTTATTGTCAAATCACTCTTTTCGTCATAAATCTCAACCGCATCAAAGGCTTTTCTCACTTTTGCTAGTTCAGAATCAGAGAACCCATTATTCTTTGCAGCTTGAATAACATTTCTTCTTAAGGTTTTAAAGGTTGAGTTAGCATTATAGCCTTGACTCATAGAATTATACCACAATTTTTCTAATCTAGATCCAATTATACCATATGTATGCATTAAATATGCCGCATGTGAAACAACAGTTGCGTTAGTATGAACTAGTGTGCTTTGGTCTGTTCCAATATAATATGCTGAACTGCTTATTTTAGATGGACATCCTAAACTTTCTGGATTTGCTATATTTCTGAGTTCTATCCAATCTTCTCCAACCAACCAATCTTCAATATCTGCAAAGCAAGCAAAAATATCTGCATAACCTTCATTAATGGAACCTGTCTCTCCCGAATAAGGAAAATAGGTATTAATTATATTTCCAAAAACATTATGAGTATACTCATGCACTGCTATATCATACCCAGCAGCAGTTGTTGGCAGATTTCCACTGGAATTATCAAAAAAACAAAATACTCCATCACTACCATGTGAATGGGCATTGTTTGTACCAGAACACCTTTCATTATGAACATTTACTTCTATTTTTTTACCATTGTTATCAACCGATTTCCTCTTAAACTTGTTGTAAAAATAGTCATATGCTTTAATTATGTTTGTGTAAGCTGAATTAGCTGTTTGATCGCCCCATTCTGTATTAAACTCTTTGGTAATCATACTATGATTGCCACCAAAAAGCTCAATATTTCTTACAACATCTTCTTGATAATAAAACCACCAATCCCACTGATGAAACTGTACTGGAAAGGTAATCGTTGAGCCTTGTTCGTTTTTACCCTTGCCTGTAGTACTATAATCACCGAGACTAGTTACTGTATCATATCTATTTATTACTACACCCTCATCTGCATCAACGATTATCATTTCATCACTGGTTTCAATTATGTAACACAACAATGGTGTCTCATTATACTCATTCAAAGAATAAATTACCTTCGAACAACTCTTTATCGGACCATCTGCTAAAAATAAATCTGTTATTTCATCTTCAGACAAGTTTGCATTACAATCCACTGTGTTCAAAACCTCATAGGGAACAACATTTGCTGAAAGCGATAAAGTTTTCCCTGTTTCTTTTTCAGCATTAACTGTAATTGTACTACCATACACTTCAATACCCATATATTCTTGATTGAAGCTATAGTTCAAAGTAACATCATCATAGTTTGTAGCGATCCACTTCAATTGACTCGATGGATCATTTAAACCAATCATACTTTTGACAGAATACAAAGACAACAGTGCATTATCTACTGATTCTACGACAACTTCACTATATGTTCCGCTAATATACTCTACTCGCGTACCATCTTCATTGTACTCCACTTCTAATTCATATTCTGCATCTTTATTCAGTTCTTCCAAGTCTGTTACTAAACTATCTTCAATCTCATCTTTTAATATGTCGCTAACCTTGATTACTTTCACTGTAAATTCTTTTTCAAAAGAGGTTTCACCTTTAGAAAATATTGCCGTTAAAACTACTATTTTATTTTCACTTTCATCTCTCGAAACATTTCCTTCTTTATCAATACAATTCTCTAAACTTGAAACCCATTCAATATCAACCATTTGCTCATTTTCACCAAAAGTTTTTGGCAAAGTTAACTTTTGCGTTACCGAATCAGCGAAATCCCCTGCAGAAAAGCCAATTTCTGTTCCATAATAAGCACGATAAACAGCTTCTTCCTCTTCTGTAAGTGGTTCTTGTCCAGCTTTTGAAAATACCGCAACAATAGTTGTTTCCACATTGGGCATTGTAAACTTCGTGCTTGAATCTACATCATTTTCAAACCAGCCTCCATTGTTTGACTCCCATCTGCTGAACTCCCAACCATCATCAGGTAGCGCTAAAATCTCAATAACAGAGCCTTCCTTATACCTGCCTGTTACATCAATAGTTTCACCTCCAAACGAGGAAACAACATCTAATTTATAAGTTGTCTCTCCATCATCTTCACCGTGAACTTCCCGACAAATCGGGCATGTCAAGCCAAAGAATGCAAGAATGTCACCGAAGATACCATGAATACCTTCAAATAAATCTTCAAAAAAGTTGCTTTCGCTGTAGTTTGTCTGTGCATCTTCAGCAGCATCCTGTGCAGTTGAAGGTGCTAAAAGCATTGTAAACATCATTACTACTGCAAGTAATATTGATATTATTTTTTTCATATGTAAACCTCCATATATAAAATATTTTACCCCCTGCAACCCATATCTGCCTCCCTCAGAAACTATTATTGCAGTATAATTATGATTTGATCCGAAAACCTTTCTAAGATGATCAAAATCGTTTTACAAAAGAATTATACTGCAAATCTAAAATAAATCAAGCGAAATATATGTATCTTTTATTGATACATTTTAATATCTTTTTCAAATACATCTCCACACGTTCATAAAATATCCTGCAAAAAATGGAACTCGCCTCTCCTTGCGGATTGGTGAGTTTCAACTTTTTGTTGTATTAAATTTTGTTTTGTGATAAAATGGTATCAGAGGTCGTTTAGTGTTTTGAATGAATAACCTTGTTCCCTGGCATAATCTATAATTCTTCCCATTGCCTCGGCGTTGTCGGAAGACACTGAATGAAGAAGGATTATTGCCCCCGGGTGAAGGCGTGATGTCACCGTTTCAAAGGCATAATCTGCGCCCTTCTGACTGTCGGTATTCCAATCGTTATAAGCCAATGACCAGAACACACACTTAAACCCGATTGAGTTCACCAAATCCAATGCACATTCGGAATACTCCCCTTTCGGGAACCTGAAATACGGAGAAGTGTAGCCGAATTTTTCTCTTAAATAGTTGTCGCATTCTTCAATTTCTTGTGCCATCTCTTCCCTTGAAATTTCATCAAAGCAAGGGTGGTTTGACGAGTGATTACCCAAAATATGCCCTTCATTGATAATTCTTGCCATCAGCTCGGGAGAGGATTTAATATTTATCAGCGTACAGAAAAACGCTGCTTTCACATTCTTTTCTTTAAGCACATCAAGGATTATTTCTGTGTTGCCGTTTTCGTATCCGCAGTCAAAGGTGAGATACAGCACCTTTTCACCGCTTGTGTTATAAGTGATTGCATTCACGTTGTTTTCTTCAAAATATTTTTGTGACTGCTTTGATATTTCATGAGACTCACCGTTTGAAGCAACACCAAAGGAATGTGCAATCTTTTTTGTAGAAAGTCCTTTTGTGTTCTGTGGGTCTGCTACATCAAAATTTATCGGTTTCAGCGGTGCTTTACCTGTGAAAGTGTCATACTTTTCTGTGGTTGCGGCAGCATCAAGGCCGCTTTCATCAGTGAGTGCAGTATTGTTCTGCGTATCCGAAACGCACCCGCTGAGAACCAAAATACACACACTTAATATTAAACAAATTAACTTTTTCAAAATATCACCCGATATTAATTTCCCCTACAGGAGTGACATTATGAGCTTCAAAAAAATTTTTTCAATTTTTATATGTGCCGTTTTAACTTTTACGGCTATGCCTTTTTGTGCCACTGCTCAGGAATATCCCGATGAATATGTTGAAGGGGAAGTTGTTTTTGAATACACACAAACAGTTAATGATACGAATGATTTTTTAAATAACGAAAATATTCCCGATGAGCTTGCAAATGTCGGCATAACCACTGTTAAAGAATTGCTGGTTGACAGAATTTTTGACACAAGCGTTAAAACAAACCCCGATGGCACCAAAACCAAAAGCGGATATTTTGTCGGCTATTTTGAAGGCGACGTCGAAACCGCCTGCAACGAACTTTCAGAGCTTGAAAGCGTCGGATACTCCTCTCCGAACGGACTTATGCAAGAAGACTCTGTCACCATACCTACAGAAGTAACCTCACCGAGAAGTCTTTACAACACCTACACAAAATGGTGGTTTGAAGATTTGCTCAACATCCCTACAGCGTGGGAAAAATTTGACACGCTTGGTGAAGGTGTTGTTATTGCTGTGCTTGATTCCGGCTTTACATTAAGTAACCCTGAATACTCAGGCAGAATATGGGAAGACCCGGCAGGCAACAAGGGGTACAATGCAGTTACCTGCACAAGTGAAGTTTCACCCGATACAGGTCATGGTGACAATGTTGCCGGAATAATTGTCGGTGCAGCCGGTTACAATTATTCTTTGATTGGCGTTGCACCTGAAGCTCAGATTATGCCCATCAAAGTTTCAGCAAAAACCAATTCAATCTCAATTTCTGCTGTTATAACAGGTATAAACTATGCAATCTCCAACAAAGCAGATATTATATCACTTTCATTAAGCACTACCGAAGCAAACGCTCTGCTTAATGCCTCTTGTGAAGCCGCTTATGATGCAGGCATTATTGTGCTTGCAAGTGCAAGCAACAACAGTGAAAGTGCAAGTGATTCACTGCGTTACCCTGCTGCATTTGACTGCGTCATCGGTGTTATGGCATGCGGAAGCGACGGTGAGCTTTGCGATTTTTCAAACTACGACCCTACTCTTGAATACTATAATATAGCTGCCCCGGGATATAACATTTTAGGTATTTCCGGCTCTGCGACTAATGTTGCGTCAAGATCTTCCGGCACTTCTCAGGCAACCCCTATCATCGCAGGTCTTGCGGCACTTTATCTTTCAATCTACCCTGACCACACCCCTGAGGAGTTCCGCCGTTCACTTATGAAGTCAAGCACAGATACCGTTACATCAAACTCTGCTGTTGTAACAGACACAACTTATACTTTCCCATTGGTTAATGCAGTTAAACTTCTCAGCTATCCCAATACCATGCCCACCCTTTATGCCATTGCCGGCTCAACAGCTGTGGTTGATGATTCATCATCTTTAGTTTACGGAATTGATGAAAACTACATATCTATTGAATCTTACATAGCCGTCAGTGACGGAAGTTATCAAATTATACCCACCGAAAACGGCAACGGAACAGGCACTATAATAAGAGTTCTCACAAACACCGGCACTATTTTCAGAGACTATGAAATTGTGATTTTCGGTGACACTGACGGTGATGCTCAGTGTGACGGCCGCGATGCTTTGCTGTGCGATTACAGCGTTGCAGGAGGAGCTGTACCTGACAGCATAAGCTTTGCCTGCGATGTTGACTTTGACAACGATGTGGATGCTGACGATTCGGGAATTATTGCAAGGTGCGGAGTGTTTACCGATTTTGTTTCTCAGATAAGATAACTATGTATAAAGTCGCCCAAGGGCGACTTTATCTGCATTAATAAGCGTTGTTATTATTCTTTTTATTCTGCTGGTTGTTCTGATTATTGCTCTGCTTATTGCTTGGGCAATTGTTGTTATTGCTATTTTTCTGGTTATTATAGTTCTGCTCTTTTTTGTTCTGATTGTTGTTAATGTCTGACATAATTTGCCTCCGAAAAATATTTGGATTTAAAATCCTACTATATTCTTTGAGGCTTTGTTCAAATTATTCACAAAAAAGAGGCGGTTTTCTTAATAATTTTTTGATTTCTGTCAAAAAATATATATTGAAGTTATTTAAAAACTGTTGTATAATAAATTAATTTCAAAAAAAGCAAAGACAAGGAGGTTCCGTTATGGAAAAATTTGTTAAGGAAGGTCTCACTTTTGACGACGTGCTTCTTATTCCTGCTGAATCAGATGTTCTCCCGAAAGATACTGACCTTACAACAAAATTGACAAAGCACATCACCCTCAACACCCCCGTTATGACAGCAGCTATGGATACTGTTACAGAATCCAGAATGGCTATTGCCATTGCCCGTGAAGGCGGTATCGGTGTTATCCACAAAAACATGTCAATCGAAAATCAGGCAATTGAAGTTGATAAGGTTAAACGCTCAGAAAACGGCGTTATTTCAACTCCCTTCTGCCTTACCCCTGAGCATTATGCTTATGATGCGGAAGCTCTTTGTCACAAATATAAGATTTCAGGTGTTCCCATTTGTGATAACAACGGCAAGCTTGTTGGTATCCTCACCAACCGCGATATGCGTTTTATGACAAACTTCAATGTCAAAATCAGCGAAGTTATGACTAAAGACAATCTTGTTACTGCCCCCGTTGGCACAACACTTGAGCAGGCCAAGTCAATTCTTATGAAACACAGAATTGAAAAGCTTCCTCTCGTTGACGAAGGCGGTTATCTCAAAGGTCTTATTACAATTAAGGATATTGAAAAAAGCGTTCAGTACCCCAACTCAGCAAGAGACACAAGCGGCAGACTTATCTGTGCAGCAGCTCTCGGTGCAACAGCAGACGTTCTTGAAAGAGCAGCAGCAGTTGCCGCTGTTGGTGTTGATGCATTTGTTCTTGACTCAGCTCATGGTCACAGCCTTAACTACATAAAGGCTGTTTCAAAAGTTAAAGCTGCATTCCCAAATATTTCACTTATTGCAGGTAATGTTGCAACAGCCGCTGCTACAGAGGCTCTTATTGATGCAGGTGCAGACGCCGTTAAAGTTGGTATCGGCCCCGGCTCAATCTGCACAACCCGTGTTGTTGCAGGTATCGGTGTTCCTCAGATTACTGCAGTTTATGACGCTGCCAATGTTGCCGCAAAGCACGGCATTTCAGTTATCGCTGACGGCGGTATCAAATATTCAGGTGAAATTGTTAAAGCCCTTGCCGCAGGTGCAAACGCAGTTATGCTCGGTTCACTTGTTGCAGGCTGCGATGAAGCTCCCGGTGAGTTTGAAATCTTCCAGGGTCGTCGTTTCAAGGTTTACCGTGGTATGGGCAGCCTTGGTGCTATGGCTAACGGCAGTAAAGACAGATACTTCCAGGAAGACAATAAAAAGCTTGTTCCCGAAGGTGTTGAAGGTCGTGTTCCTTACAAAGGACCTCTTGCAGACACAATTTATCAGATGATGGGTGGTCTTCGTTCAGGTATGGGTTACTGCGGATGCCACAACATTGAAGAGCTTAAAGAAAAGGCTCAGTTCATCAGAATCACTAACGCTGGTCTTATTGAGAGCCATCCTCACGATGTATTTATCACTAAGGAAGCTCCCAACTACTCAGCAGGTAACTAATCAAATTCAAATGCCGGGGCATTATCCCGGCATTTTCTTTTAAAGCAAACATATTATTATAAAAAGGAGTTGTTTTTATGAAAGAAATTTCACCAAGAGAAATAGATAAAAACGCAATCAAGCTTATCACCGAAGACTGGGCACTTCTTACCGCAGGTAACGCTGACGGATGGAACACAATGACAGTCAGCTGGGGCGGATTAGGTGAGCTTTGGGGCAAAGATGTCGCTTTTGTTTTTGTTCGCCCTCAGAGATACACAAAAGAATTTATGGACAACAGCGATTATTTTACCCTCTCATTCTTTGATGAAAGCTACAAGGGTGCACTGCGTATCTGCGGAGCAAAATCAGGCAGAGACATTGACAAAGCAAAAGAAACAGGACTTACACCTGTTTTTGAGAACAACACAACTCATCTTGCTCAGGCAAATCTTGTACTTGTTTGCAAAAAGCTTTACGCTCAGGATATGACCCCCGACTGCTTCTTCGACAGGTCAATTATTGACGACAACTACAAAGCAAACGACTTTCACGCAACTTATGTGGGTGAAATAATAAAAGTTTTGAAAAAAGATTAAAAAATTTTCAAAAAAGTGTTGACAAACCCATTTTCTTGTGGTATAGTATACAAGCACTTTACGGAACGGACCACCGTTCCGAGCAGTTGGTGTTAATGACGTTGAGGGTCCACCCGTTCCCATCCCGAACACGGTAGTTAAGCTCAACAGTGCCGAAAATACTTGGCGGGCAGCCGCCCGGGAAGATAGGTCGACGCCAACATAACTGAATTCAGTCGCCCAATAGGGTGGCTGTTTTCTTGTTTATAGGCAAAATTTTACGGACTGCATTTTGCAGTCCGTTTTGTTTTATATTTCTTCAAAAAGTATCAACTCTGACGAAAGAATTGACGGAATATAAACATTAATTCCGTTATAACGAAGCTCTCTGTCTGTTATTTCAAAGCTTTCTCGATTATTATCAAGAGTGACCTTATACATTTTTGAAGCATCAGCACCCTTGAACTTAACGGTTATCTCTGCTCCCGATTTAAGAGCAATAACCGTTGCTGCACCTTTTGATTTGTCTGGTGAGGCAACTTCAAGAATTGTTACATTATCTTTTCTTGCTTCGGGAGTATGGTGATAAATCATCGCCTCGCTCAAAAACGGTCTGATAAAGTTTTTGTAAATATCTGTGCTGTGATGCACAAACTCCATCTGTTCCGCATTGATTTCACCGTCACAGGGCGAGAAAACATTCAGCGACATATGAGTAAGCATTGTGTTTCTCAGGTGAGCTTCAAACTCGCCTATGCTCTGACAGTTCATACCTGCAAAAAGTCGATCAACTCTTTCAGGCGGCAAAGCCATGGTCATACCGTTTGTAATAATAATCGACTGTGGCATAACCTGACAGTCTGAAACCCAGGTGTGGTTAAATGCTTTCATCATACCAAGGTCTGTTCTGCCGCCACCGCCTGCACAGTTTTCAAACACAACATCAGGGAATCTCTTTTTAAGATTCTGATACATATTATATACACCGTTAAAATGGCGAAGGGAAACGCACTCTTTAACCCCTGAGCCTGTGTCTGCCATATTGAAGAATGCATATGGATACGAAAAATTGCTGTCAATTCTGAGAAGGTCAAGGTTATATTCTTCAATCATTCTTGCAAGCTCATTTTCAGCCCATTTTGCTGCCTCGGAAATTGAAAAATCGAGGTCACCGTTTTGATTATGCTTGCCGAAAACATCGTTTGAACGGAATTCAGGGTGCTCTTTATATCCGTCACACATATTGCCCATTCGCTCAATTTCAATCCACATGGCAAATTTTATACCCATTTCGTGGCAATAATCAGAAAGCTCTTTTATTCCGTTGGGGTATCTGTCTTTATCAGGGTTATTAATACCGTTATATGGACCCCACTCAGTTTCTTTACCGGGAGGGCACTCCCAGCCTGCGTCAATGATAAACACTTCTCCGCCCATTTCTTTAAACTGACGGATGTATGACTTTGATGTTTCCACACTCATATCGTGGTCTGCACCCATACCGCAACCAATCATAGAATCCCAAGGGGCAGTCAATACAGATTTTCTGATATGAGCGTGCATCTCATTAACGGCAAAATCAAGGTCACCCTGAACAAGTCCCATATGCACCTCAGGTGACACAAAGGTTTCGTGAGGCTTAAGCACATACATAGGGTTGTGTGCTTTTATCTCAGCCTTAAAAGAAAGATATTTATCCTCTTTGCGTGGCTTTGAATTATAATCAACAGTGAAGCAACAACCGGCTGTCCAGGCAATCTGAGAAAACCAGATTTTGCCCGACTCATTGTTCCTGATAAAAATCAGCGGATGCCTGAAACGGTCACGGCCAAAGCGAGAGTCAATGCAAGTAACATCAGGCTGAAGCTTATGCCACGAAAAATCGCCCTCATTGCCCCACTCATCATTATCAAAATAGCCGATTGAATATGTATCATCGCCAGTTGCTTCAAACTCTTCAAGTGCTCCGCTTAAAAGGCTGAGTCGGCTGAGGTTTATGTTATTATCCGAAAGGTTTTCAATTTCAATATATCTCGAAAACATCTGCGTTCCGTCAAGTAAAGTGTGAACACGGATTTCAACAGGCTTAATTGTGCTTTTTAAAACAAGAGTTGATTTGAGATTTGTTTCGTCTTTCTCTGTTTTAAAGTCAACAAGCTCAAGGCCGAAGTCAACGCTCTGACCGTCAAGCTCAATGTTGAAAGCAAAAGGTTCGCAGAATTTTCTGATATTTACCCTTGTTTTTTCATTTTTGCGAAGATTCAGCGGATACCCTGCACTATTATAGCCAAGAGCTATAAGTGAGCCACCTTGAAAAGCCTCCTGATATACCATTTTACCGCTTCTGTAACAAAATTCGGGCACTTCACCGCCCTGATAATACACATCAAAAAAGCTGTGCTGTTTTGTCATAAAAATCAATCCTTTTTGCTTTTAATGTTTGCAACAAAACACATTATTGCACCAAAAACAGAAATACCGAGCCAGGAAATTATTGTTCCGCCCCAACCGAATTTTTCTGAAAGAAGTGCAAAACCGTAGGTTGAAAGTGCTGAACCTACATAAGTCATAAAGTTAAGCGTGCCAGAAAGTGACGATACACTGTCGGCATCGGCATAAATCGCAGGAAGATAACAAACAAGAATAAGGTTGATGCCGTGCATACAGGCAACAATAAGACCTGTGAGGATAATTGTAAGAATAACCGAAACACCCGAAAGTGCGGTTAACGCACCGCAACAGGCAGCCGCAACAGCGAAGAGAATGATTGTGCATTTAAAAGGCTTTTTGCCCATTTTGTTATAAAAAACAGAAACAACTTTAATGCTCACAAGGGAGAAAATCGGAATGCCCACACCACTGAGGATTGAAATTTCACTACCCAATTTGAACTCTTCTGAAATATAAGTTGGCACCCAGGTGGTAACACCGTCGCGAAGGCTACCCTGCAGGCAGATTGCTACCATTGTTACCGCAAGAAGCATACCGCAAATTGAGTAATTTTTCTTTTTTTTCTTCTTTTCGCCTGTTCTGAGAACGTAAGTAAGGCCTGAAATCTTTTCAATTTTGGTAATCATCACATACCATACACCTGACATAATCATTGCAGAAACAGATGTGATGTAGAAAACGCCTTTCCAGTCTGTAAGAGAAATTATAACAGGCGCAAGGATATAAATTGAAACTGTGGCGAGGGTGCTGCCAAGAGTTACGGAAACACAGCTTTTGTTATATGTATCGGTATCCATTGCTGTGCTCATAATTTTGACCATAGGCGGCCACATAAGAGACTGGGCGAAGCCGTTGACACCCCACACAAGGCACATTGCATAACCGTTCGGGCAGAAGGGAATAATAAAATTCATCGCAGCCGTTGTGATAAAGCCCACAAACATCAGCTTTTTGGGGTTAATTCTGTCACCCAGCCAACCACTGATAAGCTGACCCACACCGTAAGTGATAAAGCCGATGGTGGTAACCATACCTGCGGCGGTTTTTTCGATAATCCCCGTTTGGATAATTGCCGTTATAATTGCGGCAAAGTTTGTTCTTGTAAGATAACTCACAAAATATGATACAGCACAAAGGAGTGTCAGCATCTTTGCGTGTTTCTGATTTAACTTTTGCATAGTATGACCTCTTTTCAACAGTGAGAATTATAGCACACTCATTATTAAAAATCTATATATTTAATAAATAAGTTTCAAAAAAGTGTTGACAAAGCCGTTTTCTTGTGATAATATATTAAGGCACTTGGAGAGATACCGAAGTGGTTATAACGGAACGGTCTTGAAAACCGTCGTACGGCAACGTACCGTGGGTTCGAATCCCACTCTCTCCGCCACACTGAGTAAGACTTCCTTTATAGGAAGTCTTACTTGCAAAAGAACAAAATATTGAATATTTGTTCACCAATGGAGGATTACTCAAGTGGTGAAGAGGCTCCCCTGCTAAGGGAGTAGGTCGGGTAACCGGCGCGAGGGTTCAAATCCCTTGTCCTCCGCCAGAAAAAAGCACTTGCATTTGCAAGTGCTTTTTTCAGTTAAATCCGTCTTTTCAGACGGAATAAATCTTACGATGTAAGATGAAATCACTTTGTGATGAAATCCGACTTCGTCCGAAGATGAACGGATTTAATTTCATCTGCATTGCAGATTTCATCCAAGACACCTTGGATTTCACTGCACTTTGTGCGATTTCATTGAAATTATAACAAATTTATGTTATCGTATTCAAAAGAGGTGGTTTAAATGGCAGAGAACAGACTTGCAGACATATCAACTGAATTTGCAGTTAAAATACTTAATTTGGCTGACAGCATTAAAGGTCATTATTCCTTATCCAACCAGCTTGAAAGAAGCGGAACAAGTATCGGTGCGAATATCCGCAAGGCCAAATAAGCTCATAGCCGAGCAGATTTCATTTCTAAACTTCAGATTGCTTTAAAAGAGTGTTATGAAACCGAATACTGGATTGAAATCGCATTGAAAGCAAATTTAATTTCCGATGACAAATCTAAAAACATATTGCATGAGTGCGGCTCTATCCGTCGAATCCTCATCGCCTCCATAAACACCGCAAAGGAGAAAGTAAAATGAAAATCAGAATTATTGGTTGCAGCGGTTCAGGAAAATCATATTTAGCCAAGAAACTATCTCAAAAGCACAATATCCCTCACTTTGATTTGGATGACTTACAATGGGATAACACCCAAAATTCATATGGGGTAAAAATGCCTGTTGAAAAACGTAACCAAATGTTAAACGATATACTGATTAAGCCTGACTGGATTATAGAAGGAGTCTATTACGGTTGGGTGCAACAAAGCTTTGCAGATGCAGACATCATTTATGTTTTAGATGTTCCAAAGCGGTTATACAAAGCAAGAATCATCAGAAGATTTATACGAAGAAAATTCGGCATAGAAAAAGGTAAAAAAGAAACCTTTAAATCACTTTTTAATCTGCTTAAATGGACTGACACTTTTCAAAATAAAAACATGAAAGAAATTAATGAAATTTTATCACAATATACCGACAAAACAATCTGTTTAAAAAGCAAACACGAAATTGACAAAGCACTAAATCAGTAATAACCACTATTAACCCACCGAAAGCGGTGGGTTTTTATTGACTTTTCAGCAAATTGGCTGTATAATTCTTTTACCGAAATTAAGGAGGATTTTATATGGCTAAAATTGTCGCTTTTCCCTTAGCAATTATTATGTCGCTGTTGTCTTTCTTTTTTCCCGGTGAAAAAGAAGAACCCACTCCTGAGCAGTGGAACACTAACTACTCTTATGTTTTTGTTCACGGTCTTATGGGTTGGGGCAGCTACGATTTTTATTATGACCTTTTCCCTTATTGGGGAACCTTTGGTGGAAACCTGCTTAACAAATTAAACGATAAAGGCTTTGACTGCTATGCTGCCACCGTCAGCGGAACTGCAAGTGCGTGGGACAGAGCTTGCGAGCTTTATGCTCAGCTTACAGGTACCGTTGTCGACTATGGTGAAGAGCACAGTGAGCGTTGCGGTCACGAAAGATTCGGTGAAGATTTCACCGACAGAGCCCTTGTTGAAAAATGGGATGCTAAAAACAAAATCAACCTTCTCGGTCATTCTTTCGGCGGTGCAACAATGCGACTTTTTGCTTCTTTGATGGCAATCGGCAGTGAGGATGAGAGAGCTGTAACAGATGCTGATGAAATCTCTCCCCTTTTCACAGGTGGCAAAGAAGATTGGATATATTCATTAACAGCTCTTGCTGCACCTAATAACGGCACAACAGCTTATTCTGAGCCTGCAGAAGAAATCGACACAGCCGCTTACGATATGTATATCGACAACGCAATAGCTCTTAACGACAAAATTTACACCAGCAATCAGTCTTATTATTTCTCAATCCCCTGCTCAGCGACTGTAAGAAATGAAGACGGAACCTATTCTGCAGAAAAAGATATTATGGAAAGTCTTTTCCAAAGCAGTGCGGATGAAATCGGCAGATATTCCGGAGTAACAGTTGGCGGATATGAATTTGGTGAAGAATGGTTTGAAAACGACGGACTTGTTAACACATTCTCGGCAAAAGCACCTACCAATGCCCGTTCTAAAGATTTTGATGCAAATGATATTCCAAAAGGTGTGTGGAATGTTATGCCCACATATCACGGTGACCATATGTCACTTCAGGGCGGATTATTAAAGACCAACACAGATGTTGAAAGACTTTATACCGAACACCTTAATATGATTAACTGTTTATAAAAATTCAGAGGTAGTGCAAAAACGCACTACCTCATTTTATTTTGCAAGATATTCCTTTAATGCTTCAAAGTTTCTTTTGGCATCTTCATAACCAAGGAAATAAAGCTCACCCAGCTTTTCCATATCTGATTCCATTCGGCTCACGGTTACAGGATCAGAGGGGCTTATAACAAACACCCTGCCTGATTTTTGAAGCTCGTCAAGCTCGTCGCATTCACGGTTATAATATTCGTCGCTTTTAGCAAGAACCTTGGCAAACTCAGGATAATTGCGATATGTTACATCACAAACCTTTTCTACCTGAGATTTAGGTGTAGGTTTGCGATATGTGCTTTCCCTTGTTTTTATAACAATAATTTTTTCGTGGCCCTGTTCAATCGCCCATTTATAAGGGATTTTGCAAGCACATCCGCCGTCAAGATATGGCTTGCCGTCAATCTCGACCATTTTTGAAACAAACGGCAAACTTGCAGATGCTCTGACCGCCTGATAAATATCAGAGCAGTTTGCCTTATCAAAATACTCAACCTCTCCCGTCAGGCAGTTGGTTGCAACAGCCACAAACTGACGTTCAGGGTCAGCAAAGCGTTCTTTGTCAAGTGGTTCAATTTTATCAAGCTCGTTATATAAAAAGTCAAAGCCTACTATACCGTCATTTTTCTTTATTGCACCAATGCCGATATAATCACTGTCGTGACGGAATCGGAGATTCACCCTTGCAGAGCGACCAATCTGACCGGAAACATAGTTAACACCGGTCATCGCCCCTGCCGAAACACCAACAGTAGAGCGCATATTTATTCCGTTTTGCATAAGATAATCAAGCACACCTGAGGTATAAACACCCCTGAAAGCACCACCTTCAAGGACCATACAGCCGTCAATAATATTATCTGATGCTGATCCCGAGGGAACATTATCGATACCGGAATAAACCTTCAGTTCTTTTGCTTTTTCGCGTCCTGCATCAATGCTTGCGGAAATAATTTTTGAAGCTGAGCTGTCACGCACCTTCTCTATTCCCGAAGCGACCTTGCTTGAAGAAACATCTTTCACTTTTTCTACCCCTGCAGAAATAATCTTTGATGCAGAGCTTTCTTTAATTTTATCCAAACTTTCAGTAACTTTATTTTTCATATAAACACTCTTTCAAATTTGATACCTCTATTATATTAATTTAAAAAACTCAACTAAAATTCAACTGAAGTTCAACAATTGTTGATTTTCAGTTGATGTTATCTTTATATTGTGTTGATATTATTTTTATATTGTTAAGTTAAAAAATAATTACAAGGTGTTTGCCACGGTTAAAACAAATAACAGGAGTGGTCTTAATGAAAAAACATTTAGCAAACATCATTTCGCTCAGTCGCGTTGCAGGTGCAATCTTTCTGTTTTTCTGTAAAGATATTACATCTGTGTTTCTATCCGTTTATATTTTATGTGGTTTCACCGATTTAATTGACGGACCGATTGCCAGAAAAACAAAAAGCTCAAGCACCCTCGGTGCTTCGCTTGACACAATCGGTGATGTTTTAACATACCTTGCCTTAACTAAAGTGCTCATTTTTAAAAAGCTTGTTCCGTTATGGATTTTTATCTGGATTTTAAGTGCAGGCATTTTATTCGGAATTTGTGCAATCGTCACCAAAGCGAGATTCAAAAAAGTCTTTTTGCCTCATACCTACCTTGGCAAAATTTTTGGCGGTTCGGTTTTTGTTTTGCCCCTTACAATGCAAATAATGGACGGAAAAATATGGATGGGTGTTATTTGCACCATTGCCACCGTTCACGCATTAGAATTATTTTACATTCAGCTTAAAACAAAAGCACCAAGAGATTTTGTCCCCTCGGTGTTTCAGGCATAACTATTGAGTTTAAGGTTGCTCCACTTTAAGCGAAAATCTGCAGCCACAGTATTCCTGACGGTACAGGTCATATTCTTTTGACAGCTGAATTGAGCGTTTATATCCCTCTTTCTTTTTGAAATCTGCAAAGAGATATTTAACGCCGTACTTTTCCTCAAGCTCTTTTCCTATCTGATTAAGAAGCTGTGCATTTTTGTGAGGGCTGACTGTAAGGGTTGTTGTAAAAAAGTCGAAGCCTTTTTCTTTGGCAAGGGCAGCGGTTTTTCCAAGGCGTAACACAAAGCACTCTTTGCACCTTGCTCCCCCTTCACGCTCAGATTCAAAGCCTTTGGCTATATCGAGAAACTCTTGCTCATCATAGTCACAAGGCATAAGCTCAACCTTATTTTTTAATGGCATTGAGTTAATAATTTTAATCTGCTCAGAAAGTCTTTTATTATACTCCTCTTCAGGATAGATGTTGGGGTTATAATAAAGCACCGTCACATTAAAATACTGAGCCAACACCTCTAAAACATATGAACTGCATGGTCCGCAACAGCTCTGGAGCAAAAGGGTCGGCACACCATCAAGGGATGCTATCTGCTCTTCCATCAATTTTTGATAATTTTGTTTTTCCATAATTTCACTCATTCAAAAATTTTTCAAGCCCTTCACCGCTGACAGCCATTCTGACGGTTTTAAAAGCTTGAGTTTCTTTATCTTTACAATCAAACAGCACAGGGGTGCTGATTTTTTTTGCAAAGTTTTTTATATCGGCATCTCTCATATCAAATCCGGTGTTAAGACGGTAAAACATATTAACCGTAGGAATAATTACCTTGCTCCAAAAATCGTATTTATTTTTAACCGTTTGCGAAAATTTTTCAAAAACGCTATCATACACTTCGCTTACAACTGCTTTAATAACATTCTGCGGAAGTTCGGGGCTTGCAAGGGCAACAAGGGCGGCAAACGCACCCATTCCCTTGCCGTGAACAACAGTAGGACATCCCGTACCGAACCTGAGCTCAAGCCAACTGCACCAATAAACAACATCATAGCTTTCGGTTATACCCATTGAAGTGGTGTCACCTGCACTTTTGCCGTGGCAACGCTGTTCAATCAGCAAAATATTGTAGCCGAGGTTTTTGTAAAAATCAAGCTCTTTTGCAAAGTCAGCTTCACCGTTGCTTCTGTAATCGTGGCAAAGAAGCACGCTCCTTTTTCCGTCACCGTTTGCAGGGGTAAAAAGCTTTGCCGTTAAAATAAACTGATCTGCAGATGTAATATTTATTCTTTCATATGAGCCAACATTCTCCTTGCATTGAGCAGGAGGATTTTTCTTTTTACCTGCTTTTCCGAAATGTTTGTGAAAAAGCACATAGTTTATATAAAAATAAACAGCAACAACCAACCAGAGCGTTATGATTGCCGCCCAGAGATATTTCATTTAAGCATCAATCCCTTAACATAATCTTCAACCTGAAACTCATCAAGCACACTGTCTTTTTTAAGATACAGCGGATGATGCGGATGACCTCCGTTTTTGGAACGCTTGCCGGCAGTGTACCACTTTGCACCGTACTTTTTGCCAAGCTCTATCATATCCATAACACACGGTGCAAGGTAATCACGCTCGTTAATTATTGTTCCCCAGGCTGCCCACACGGCAGGAGCATCCCTTGAAATGCCGAGAATATACTCAAAAGCCTTCATATTTTCATTATGTAAATCATAATTACATTCTTTTTCCATATCCTTTGGACTTGTGGCACGCTGAGCATAAACATTAAACATTATAAAAGAGTCAAATCCGTTACCTAATGCGATTCGCTCAACAGATTTGAGGGTATTATCAAGATCATCGGGCTTTGCTGTTGAGGGGTTTATGCCTATACAGATAAGAGGTTTTACTCCCCTTGTGCCTAATATATAACGGTATTCCGAATAAAAATCGGGAACATACAGCCATTTTTCGGTGTCGTAATCTTTGCCGTCGGTTCTGCCTTTGAGTGCATCCTCAAAGGTGAGAACTTCAATTTCTTTTGTTGTTGATGATGGAATGTGCATTAATTTTTCCTCTTTTCATTAAATCCGTTAACATTCATATATCCGCCTGACTTCTTTTTAATATAAAAAGTCAATGCAATTCCAAAGGGTATAGCCAAAACAGTTGCAACCTTTTTGGGTGACTCTTTAATAAAGCTTCTATTTTTTGAAATAACTGAACTTGAAACATAGTGAACGGCACAGCGAAAAACCTCTTTAAAGCTTTTTGCCCGTTGCATATCAACCTTTCGGATAAAAGCAAAGCCCTTGGGGTTGCGAAGATATTGCTTAAACATATTTGTACTCGAACCGTCTGCCATATATTCAACCACACACAAAGCCTCATTTAAAATAAGCAAGGTGTACTCTTCATCAGCAAGAGAATATTTATAAGCAAGGGACACATACTTTTCACCCTCAAAAACAGGGTAGGGCGGATATTTTTTCATAACATCCGTTCTGTAAACCAGCTTTTTGTCACCCTTGCCCCCACGTTGATAAAAGCCTGTGAGGGTGGTGTCTTCACGGTCGGTTTCAAGAATTGAGCCGATAATTTTGCCGTCCTCGGTTTTATCAAGGGCAATAATTCCGGCATATTGGGGATTTCCCTTTTCTTTCCAGAGGGTAATGATTTTTTCAACGGCATCATCTGTCATATAATCGTCAGAGTCAATGCACACATTAAGCTCAGTGTCAATGTTTTCATAAGCTGTGTTGTGGGCTGTGTGCATACCGCCGTTTTCTTTGTAGACATATTTAATTTCAAAGCCGTTATCTCTACTCTGCCATTTTTTAATAAGCTCGGCAGTTTCATCTGTTGAACCGTCATCAACTACAAGCCACACAAAATCCTTGCAGGTCTGACGGCAAAGACTTTCGTAGCAGAGGTGAATTGAATAAGCTCTGTTATACGCAGGGGTAAAAACCGTTAAAGTTTTCATTTTAACTCTCCGTTATTTACTGATGATTTTATCTATACAATTTAATAAAACATAAACACCTGTTGCGTTACCCGTTTTGCAAAGGGTAAAAAACAGCTTCCAATGAATCGGGAAATACTTTGTCTGCAAAGCTGAATATGCTTTTTTATATCTTTCGCAGGTAATAATTCCCTTTAATTTTCTGATTTTTTCTTTGTGAGAAACAGGGTTAATCAGCTCGTTGAGACCAAGCCCTATTATGCTTAAAGCGATTCGGTTATTGAGAGCCTCTTCAAAAGGAAGATTATTGTTTCTGATAACCTCTCCCATTCTTGAATAAAGTTCCTGCCACTGAGAAAAAAGCCGTGGTTTATACTTTCTTGTTAAAGAGGTGTCGTTATCCTTACGGTAATGATTGAAATGGCGATTAACAAACACCGCTTTCTCAACATAGCAAAGGGCATGGAGCGAAAACAGTGCATCCTCCGTGCCGATAATTTTTGTGTCAACAAAACGGCAATCCTCAAGGCACTGTGTTTTATACATCTTGCCCCAGGCCGTTACGGCTGAATCCGCATTGCTCGGGTCACGAAGCTCTTCACCCATAAGACCTGCCATTCTGCGATGGAGAATGTTTTTCAGACTGTCACCCTCAAAAGCAATCCGGTCTTTTTCAAAAACATTTTTAGGCACCGACACTGTCGGGAATTCTCTTACATAGCTCCACATAACAAGCTGAGCATTTTCTTTTTCAGCCTCACCAAGAGCCACCTCAACCGTTTCATGGTCAATCCAATCATCGCTGTCAAGGAAAACTATGTATTCACCTTTGGCATTTTCAAGCCCTGTATTTCTTGCCCCTGAAAGGCCCTGGTTTTTTTGACTGATGAGAACAATCCGACCGTCTTTTTTCATATAATCAGCAATAATTTTTTCGCTGCCGTCGGGTGAGCCGTCGTTGACACAGATTATTTCAATGTTTTTATAAGTCTGCCCCATAACACTGTCAAGACATTGGGGGAGATACTTTTCAACATTATAAACAGGTATCACAATGCTTACAAGTTTTTCAGCCGACACATCAATCACCTCACTTATCATCCACTTAATGTAATAATTATAACAAATTTCACAGAATAAAACAACATTTAAGAAAGTAAGTTAATAAAAATAAACATAAAATTTATGAAATCTATTGATTTTTTAGTTCTCAAAATGTAAAATTCTTTTGAGGTGATTGTTTTGAAAATTTCAGAATTTCCGAAAGACATAATCAAAAAGAATGTTAAAGAAACAGTCAAGGGTATTGAGCACATCATAAAAACCTGCGGACCCCGTGAATCAGGCTGCGAGGGTTGCTATAAATCACAGGAAGAAATCAAAAAATTCCTCGGTGATTCGGTTGATGAAACACATTATGAAGGCTATACCGTTGCACCGAAGGCATTTTTCAGCTTCACCAAAGTTGTAAGCATTGCTGTTATGGCGGCAGGTGTTATCTCTTTTGCTTTGTTTTTCGCAAATATAATTTCTTATCTTTTACTTAACATCATTTTCGGTGCCGTTGTCGGCGTTGGTCTTTTCATCACAGTTATGGAATTTCTTTTATACAAACAGTTCTGCGACCCGTTTTGCAAAAAGGTAGAAGGTCACAACCTTGTTGCCACAAGAAAAGCAACCGGTGAAACCAAAAGAAGAATTATTATCAGCGGTCATTGCGACTCTGTTTATGAATGGCGCCATATGTATTATTTTGGCGGTAAGGGTCAGGCAGCAGTGCTCGCCTCGGTTATTGTTGGGGCAATTGCCAGCTTTGTTGTGGCTGTTATCCAGATTATTCTTATGGCAAAAGGTGTTGAAAACTCCTTTGCAGACTTTGTGAAAATTGCAAGCTACATACTCTTCCCCTTTACAACAGTTGCAATGATCGGTCTTTTAACTTTTGTTGATTACAAAAATCTTGTTCCCGGTGCAAACGATAACCTTACAGGCACTTTTGCTGCCGCATGTGCAGTTAAAATGCTTCACGAAGCAGACATCCGCTTTGAAAACACTGAGGTTGTCTGCATGGTAACCGACGGTGAAGAAGCAGGACTCAGAGGTTGCAAAAAGTTTGCAAAAGACCATTATGATGAATATGTAAACAGTGGAGTTGAAACTGCTGTTTTGTGTGTTGACACACTCACCGACCTTGAATTTCTCAATGTTTACAACAGAGATATGACAGGCACAGTCCGTCACAACCCTAAATTCAGCTCCCTTGTTATGGAATCTGCCAAAGATGCAGGTCATAACGATTTAAAATTTGCCAACGTTTATTTCGGCTCATCAGATGCTTCGGCATTCACCCAGGCAGGTATCCCTGCAACCTGCCTTGCAGCTATGGACCCGACACCTGCTGATTACTATCATAACCGCCGTGACAATTACGACCGACTTGTTCCGAAGGCTATTGAAACAGGCTATGAAATTGTGCTTTCAACAATTTTCAATTTTGACAAGAAGGGTTTGAGTTAAGCTATGAAAAAATTTATAGCAATCGTATTATGTCTTGCGTTCTTCCTTGTTCCCCTTTCCGCTTCTGCAACAAACCAAGCTTCACAAGAGAGTAACGCCTGCAATCCTTTTGACATATGGAATGTGAAATCAAGCGATATCCACCCTGAAATCCGCACTGTAGGCAATATTATCAGAATAATTATGCCTAACTTTACGGTAGGATTTTTCAAAATAGCAAACCTTTTTCTTGATAATATCGGGTTGCCCGACTTGACAAAAAATATCAATCGTGAAGTAAAATACATTACCCGTGAAGACGGTTCTCAGTTCAGGATCTGTGTCTATTCACCCAAAGATCGAAAAGAGAATGTACCCGGGCTTTTGTGGATTCACGGCGGAGGCTACGGTCTTGGATGCCCTGAACAGGATTTCAATTTTATTCAGAATTTCATTGATGCATCCGGTTGCGTTATAGTTGCCCCGGATTATACCAATTCTACTACCGCACCCTACCCCGCCGCACTTAACGATTGTTATGATGCTCTTTTATGGCTTAAGCAAAACGGCAAAAGCTACGGTATGAGAGACGACCAGATTTTTGTTGGCGGTAACAGTGCCGGTGGAGGGCTTTGTGCCGCAGTATCGCTCAAGGCAAGAGACACAGGCGATGTGAACATCGCTTTTCAGATGCCTCTTTATCCGATGATTGACGACAGAATGATTACTGAATCTTCACAAAACAACGATGCTCCCATATGGAATACAAAATCAAATAAAATTGCATGGAAACTCTATCTTGGTGAAAAATTTGGCACAGAAGATGTTTCAAAATATGCTGCCCCAGCACGTGAAACAGATTACAGAAATCTGCCACCAACACTCACTTATGTCGGCACAATTGAGCCCTTCACGGATGAAACAATTCAGTATGTTGAAAACCTAAAAGCATCCGGTGTTGAAGTTATGTTTAAAACCTTTGAAGGTTGTTTCCACGGTTTTGACCTGCTTGGCTATGCAACACCTGCCAAAGAGGCAAAAGCATTTCTGATTGACGGATTTATGTATGCCGTTAACAATTACACAGCTGAACAATAATCAAGCTTGCCCACAGTCATCTGACTGTGGGATTTTCTATTTTTCATTTTGTTGACTGAAAGAGCTGTTTATGATAAAATTATATCCGATTTTGAAAAGGATTGATTTTATTGAAAAAAGTTTTCAGTTTAATATTAGCCTTTGTTATGGTGATCGGTGTTTTTTCTTTCACATCTGAAGGTGTCACTTACCGTGATAACTTTCCTAACACCCATCGCAACACAGGCGGCAACACCGCAGACCTCATAGCCGTTGCAAAAACACAGATTGGCTACACCGAGCTGAGCACCTCAACAGGCAAGCCACTCGCCAAGGGTCAGGACGGTGGATATACAAAATACGGTGCGTGGTTTGGTGCCCCCACAACTGCATGGTGTGCATTTTTTGTGGTATGGTGTGCCAATCAGGCAAATATAAGCACATCTGTTATTCCCCGAATCGGCAACTGTGCCTCACTTGTTAACTGGTTTTCGCAAAGAGGACAATACTTCAAAAAAAGCGGATTTACCCCAAAAGCAGGCGACCTTATTTTTTTTAACTGGAGTGGTGGCTCAACAGCCAAGCACATCGGCATTGTAACAGGTGTCAGCGGTAACAATGTGTATGTTGTTGAGGGCAACACCGGCAGCTCTCAGGGCTACCGAGCAGAGGCTAAAACAAGGAAGAAAAACGCCTCATACATATTAGGCTATGCCCGCCCTGCCTATAATGACGGTTCAACCTATGTGGGCTCATACTCATTTGCAGCATATGCCGCTTCTAAATACGGGTCGGGTTCATATTCATCAGGCAGTTCAGGTTCAGGCTCAAGCACATCACAGCTCGCCGTTATAACCGCAACTGCAGAAAATGTGACTGCCCACTCCGCCACCCTTATGGGCAAGGTCAATAACTCCTCAAGCTACGGCATAAGCTCCTCGGGATTTTACTTTGGCGAGAGCAAAAGCTCATTAAAAAAGAAAAAGGTAAAATCTTATACTTCAAAAAAGAGCATATCTCTTTCTTTGAATATTGAAGATTTAACCGTTGACAAAACATATTATTACTGCACATATGCAGTAATTAACGGCAAAACCTACAAAGGCCCTGTTTACAGCTTTGTTACCGTGGATGACAGACCTGAAAAAATTGTGCTCAGTCAGAATTCACTTGTACTCGGGATTGGTGAAACCAACGAGATTTTTTCCGCAGTTTTGCCTCTTAACGCAAACAGTGAGCAAACAAAATGGCTCACAAGCAATGAAATGGTTGCCACCGCCCAAAACGGCATAATCAAAGGTCAGGGTGCAGGCAACTGCGTAATTACAGTGAAATCAGATTACGGCAATGTTTCGGCTGACTGCAATGTTACTGTTACCCTTTCCCCTGTTAAAAAAATCTGCACTGAAAATGTAAGTCAAACTTCAATTCGCATCAGCTGGGAAGATGACAACATTCACGACATTGTGGGTTACAAAATTTACAGAAGTACAAGCCTTGATGCAGTTTTTACCTGCATTGGTAAAACCACAACCAAAGAGTTTCTTGACTCCTCACTTGAAGAGGGTAAAACTTATTATTATCAGGTACAGTGCCTCGGAGTGAGTGAAGAATTTAACAGCGAAATGAGCAAAGCCGCCAAAGAAACAGCTTCACTCCCCACCCCCGTGATTGAAACAATTGTTCAGAAGGACTGGACCGTTAATCTGACCTGGGGCAAAACAGACGGAGCGGACAAATATTACATCTACCGTTCAGAGGGAATGCCCCATCATTTCCGCCTCATTGGTGAGAGCCAAAACACAAGCTTTACCGACAATAAAACAAAAAACGGCGAGACATATTTCTATGCCGTCGCTGCTAAAAATGAAGTAAGCCAAAGCAAGTTGTCAAAGGAAGTGTCACTCACCTGCAATGAGGTTGCACCGCCTGAAAAAGATTTCATAACAAAAAACCTTTTTGATTTTACCCTCAAAAAACAAATTGACAAATCCCGTTTTGATAACCCATTTTTTGTAAAGTTTTAAGAGCCGAGCGCTATGCCTCGGCTCTTTTATTTATGCATATGTTCCGTCTTTGTAGCCTGATAAGCTCACTGAAATCGGTTCTGTTTTTACAGTTACACCTAAAACCTTGTGTTTAACCGTTCCGCTTGCTTTTGCGACCGCTGAGCTTATGTAGTTATCATATTTCACGGAGGGTGACTCAATCGACCAACCGCTTGCATAAGAATAAGTTTTATATGTTGCATTGGTGCAGGCGATGCTTGTACCCTTGTTCAGCGAAAAAGTTGCAGTAACCTCAAGCGCACACTTGGCTACATTATTAGCATCATAACATGTAGTCTTTTTTGTTTTAGTAACCGTTGTTGCTCTTGGCGTTACTTGCTCCTCAATCATAACAGTTACAAAATAACAGCCGTCAGCAAATCTCACTATATCCTCTGTTGCTTTTTCATTTGTAGCAAACACTGATACTGATGATATTGATAACAAAATTGTCATCACTAAAAGCAATGAAATAACTTTTTTAGTGTAATAAAAGTTCATCATATATCTCCATTTCTTCCGGCGAAAGCACAGGTGATTCGACATAATAAACCGGTGAAACTGCGTAATAAACTGCATATTGCCAAATTCCAATCATTGCAACTATAATCACTATCGTTATCGTAGTGAGCAAAATTTTTCTGTTTCTTGCATATTTTTTCATTGCAATTGGGTTGATTGCACTCTCAAGCTCCTTTGCAACCTCCTGCGGTTTACCCAAGATGCCTTCTAATTTTTCAATAGTTATGTCTTCTTCCTGATTTATAATATCCTCAACCGAATGTGTGAATAATTCCATACATTCGGTTTTATCTTTTTTTGAGCATTTCAGGCATTTTGACACAGCTCTGACATACTTCTTTTTCTGCTTGTCACTAAGCATCGAACTCTCCCCCTTCCAGATTTTTGTATATAAGATTAACCCCCGAAATAAATAATTCATATTCTTTTCTCATTGCCGAAAGATATTCCCTTCCACCGGGAGTAATGCTGTAAAACTGGCGAAGACGGTTGTCATCAACCTTTTTCCCCGCCTCTGCTATATAGCCACTATTTACAAGCCTGTAAATAGCCGCATAAGGATAAGAGATTTTGCACACACTGTTTGAAAGCTCGTCCAATTGGCTTGTTATTGCATAAATGTGCATATCCCTTTTATCCAAAAAGCTTAATATAAGCATTTCTGTAATACCTTTTTTCAAGTTTTCAGAAATACTCCCGTTTGCCTCATTCGACCGTTTCATTTTATCACCACCAAAATCATATATCACTTTTTCTAAAAAATCAAGTATTTTTGTCAATAAATAAAATTTGTTATTGACAAAAATTATTTGTTATGCTACATTAAAATCAGAAAACAAAGGAAGTGAGTCCGATGAACCAATCAAAGCAGTACAAATTTAACTCATAAAAGAGAATTATTATGAAGTATTACAAAAAGATATTTGCTGTTGTTTTAGCAGCATTAATAGTATTATATACCCCCTGTATTTCTTTTGCCAGCAATTCAAAAACCGGCGGCAACAGTAGTGAATACGAAGAATATCATGACCAAATAAATTTTGACGATTTGATGTTATACGTTGTAAACAAAACCGATATATTAGTAGATGTTGACCCAACAATATCAATATTCAAAAAAATTGGAGCGAAAAATCAAAAAGAAAAATACAATAAGTATATCAAGGAACATCCAGAGGCAAAAACTGAAATGCTGAATATGGTAAATGACAGCGATTATCTCTGTGCAATAAGTTATACTGATGCTCCGCTTTTGTTTGCAGGAGACCATTACGAAAGAATTCCTAAAAATAATACTGCCAACATAAACTCTTTCGGTTTAAAAGCCAAGGCAGCAGATATCTCAATCACATCAGACGCCTCACTAAGACACCGTTTAACATTAAAAACCACAATAACAAGAAGAGGAACTTCAAACCCATACACTTATTATCCCTCAACATCTGGAACTTGGGAAAATTCAGCATCTTTATTTGATGGTGAAACTCAACCCGCCGGAGGTAACGATTTCGTGCTTCAATCCTGCCCCACAGTTACGTCCAGTTCTGTGTTTAGAAGCACATATAATTACAGCACTGATGGAAGCAAAAATGGACAAGAAGGAATAAATTATTTTTTAACTGACGGAAAAGATTCCTGGGTTAAATATGAAGTTGTTGACGACCCGGTAGGTTTGGCACAATTAAAAACTTTCAGCCTTGGTCAAACATTTAGAACACGAACTACATCATCAACTAAAAAAATCAATAGCTACTATATACATACATGGAAAGATATGTCTGTTTCCGTTTCCGTTAGCGGCACTGCTGGTGTAACAGGTGGCTCACCATCTGCCGGAGTTGCATTAAGCTTTACCCCAACAATTAAAGATAAGCAATGGCAATTATACAACTTTGTTTCTTATAACTGGTAAGAGGTAACAAATGGTAAAAAAACGAATATTTAAGTATAGCCTGATAATGGTTTTTTCTATAATATTAGCATTCTCTATAAATCTGATATACTATTTTTCAACAACATTATCTGTTCAGGACTGCAGAAATTATTGTTTGGAAAACACGGAAAGAAACTCTACTTATTTTTCACGAATCGGTGATGGTCGTTATGTGGAAGACTATGCATATTTTATAGCGGCAAATGGTGATCCCGACAAACCTCAGGAGATTTTCATTTTCAAAAAAAAGTTTTGGGGTTCTCTTAGTTTTGACAGATATGAATTTATAATGAGCAGTACGCAAAGCGATAAAAACGAAGAAGACGAAACCGAATTCGGTTCCATACATTTTTTTACAAGAAATGATGCCGGAGAAAAAGAAACGGGTGCTACTTTGCTTTTTTTTGGCGCAAATATGGGTTCTGATATAACTGAATACGAATATACATTAAAAGTTGGAGAAAAATCGAATATTTACAAAAAAAGTGTTACTCGGGGCGAATTTGTATGGTTTATAAAGTTTTATGACCTTGGTAATGCAGATAAAAATAATAAAAAAACAGTCTCCGACATAAAATTTTATGATTCCAAAGGCAATTTAGTAGGCATCTATTAACAAACAGCACACTCCCCGATATTCTTGCGAATATCGGGGAGTGTTTTAATCTTCAAAAAGCGGGGTCGAAAAGTATCTTTCAGCGGTGTCGGGAAGAACTGTAACAACAGTTTTGCCCGGTCCTAATTTTTTGGCAAGCTTAATTGCCGCCGCAACGTTTGTTCCGCTGGAAATTCCGCACATAATACCTTCCTTGGAGGCAAGGTCTTTTGAGGTCTGAATTGCTTCTTCGTCCTTGATTATGCAAATGTCATTGTAAATATTCTGATTGAGAATGCCGGGGATAAGTCCGTCACCGATGCCCATCTGCATGTGAGTGCCGATGCTGCCGCCCGAAAGAATGGCCGCATGCTCAGGCTCAACCGCCCAGATTTCAATATCGGGGTTTTCTTCTTTAAGGGTTTCGCCGATACCAGTGATCGTTCCGCCTGTGCCGATTCCTGAGCAAAAGCCGTGAATAGGACCGTCAACCTGATTTAAGATTTCAACGCCTGTCTGCTTACGTTGAATTGAAACATTGGCAGGGTTCTCAAACTGCTGAGGAACAAAAACATTGGGGTCATCCTCTTGCATTTGCAATGCAACACGAAGGCACTCTTCAATGCAGTCACCGATATTGCCTGCATCGTGAACAAGGCGAACCTCAGCACCGTAATGCTCAACCAACTTTCTGCGTTCTTCACTAACAGAGTCGGGCATAACGATGATAACCTTGTAGCCTCTTACAGCACCGACCAAAGCAAGACCTATACCCTGGTTACCGCTTGTAGGCTCAACGATAATTGTGTTTTCGTTGATGATACCCTTTTTCTCAGCGTGTTTAATCATATTATAAGCAGTTCTTGTTTTAATTGAACCGCCAACATTCATACCTTCAAATTTAACAAGAATTTCTGCGCTGTCAGGCTCAGCCATTTTATTAAGTCTTATAAGGGGCGTGTTACCCATTGCCTGAAGAATGTTATCATGAATCATATTTCCACCTCAATTTACATAATATGTAAATCTACTCATTTTTGAAACCAACAAATTATATCACAGAAAAATCAATATAGCAACATTTTGCAACAAAAAAATGCCGTTTCACCTGAGCGAAACGGCATAATCTTTTACCACTCCATTGTAACTTCTTCTTTTTCGTACTTACTTTCATATTTGTCCTGATAATAATTGCTGAGTTTAATATCAAGCTCACCATCCTGAGTGAGTGTAATAACTGTACAGCCACGCTGAGGACCTTTTTTGTCAATGCCTGCGTAAGCAAGGTAGTCAATGCTGTTACCGTAAACAAGGTTGATGCCTTTGTATTCAAGAATAGCATTGTTAATATGGTCGTGACCGCAGAAAAGAGCTTTGGTTGAACCAAGAGCGTGAACGGTTTCAAAAAACTCTTCTGAACGCACACCGTGGTAAACGGTTTCATCTTTTTCGTGGAGCCAGCCGTCAACGAGCTTTGCGTTTTCGGTGTTTTTATAGTCGTTACCCTGAAGTTCAGACCAAGCAAATTCATACTCTTCAAGAGGAATATGGAAGAATGCAAGAGAAGTGAAAAGAGGGCATTCAGGGTCAACAGCCTTGTTTGCTTCATCAATGGCTTTCACATTTTCTTCATACCACTTTATCTGGCTTTCTTTAATGTTATCATACTTCCACAAAATACCGAGATAGTCACCGTCGGTATAAGCGTGAGAATCAAGAACGAAATACGCATTTTTAACAATACCGTCAGAATTTTTAACCTTGATAACGTGGTTACCGTAGCCATCAACATCTTCAGGTCCTGCCTGATAAAGGCTGTATTTTAATGAAGAATCTGCCCATACATCAGAAATATCTTTACGGTCGAAATAGCTGTAAATCTCTGTGTCGTGATTGCCGAAACAAGCCGTATAATAAACGCCAAGGCTTTCCATCAGGCTTATTACCATATTGGTTGAGTTCTTATTATTAAATGTTCCTGCAGAAAAGGGAACAGGATAAACCATATCCCCCGTAAGCACAACAAGATCGGGCTTTTCTTCGGTTATCATAGCGGCAACAGCGTTGAGAGCTTTTTTGTCTTCATCAACAGACATCCAACCGCCACCAACGTGGAAATCGGTAATCTGCAAAACCTTCAGATCTTTATCAGTGTTAAAGGTCCAATATCCGTCAGCATCTTTTTCAGGCACAAGCTGATTTTCATATTCTACCTTGTCAAACGATTTTGCGTATTCAATACCGTTTTTAACAACATTAACATTTACAATTGCAGTAACTGCAGCAACGAGGGCAATAACAGCGAGAATACTTCCGATAATTTTAACAGCTTTCATAATCTACCTCTTTTAATCAAATTTACCTGAATAAGTATAATGTAAATTTTGAAATATATCAATAAAATTTTCACGACATTTTTAAATTTCTGTGCAGATTGACATTGTTTTTTAGTGATGATATAATCCAGATGTATTCATATACAAATATATCTTTCAGGTGATGCAAATGAACTATAAGGACACAACACTTTCTTCAAGAGAACGTGCCGAGGCTCTTCTTTCACTTATGACATTAGAAGAAAAAGTTGCTCAGCTTGATATAATCAGAGGTGTGGAATATGCCACAATCCCTCATGCACTCAATCATTGTGCAATTGATGAAAAATCTGAAATCAGATTTGATGAGCTTGAAAAAACAATTGGTGACCGAGGCATCGGCTTTATTCACGATGCTTATGCAGTACCAAAAATGTTCAATCGTTTTCAAAAATATATGGTGGAGAAAACCCGTCTTGGTATCCCCTGCATTTTTACAGGTGAAGCTTTGCACGGAATCTCTTTCCCGGGAGCTACTATTTTCCCTGTTCCTCTCACGTTGGCTGCAACATTCAACCGAAACATCACTAACCGAGTTGGTCAGGCAATCGGTGCTGAAACACGAATCTTAGGTATGCACGAAATTCTTGCTCCCAACCTTGACGTTGCAAGAGAGCCACGTTGGGGCAGAGTGGAAGAAACCTTCGGTGAAGATACATACCTTTGCAGTGAAATGGGTTATCAGATTATCACAGGCGAGCAGAAAAACGGTGACTTCAAGCGTGACGATGCCGTACTCACTGAGCCCAAGCATTACTGCGTTCACGGAATCCCCGAAAACGGAATCAACTGTGCCAATGCAAGGGTCGGCAAACGTGAAATTGAGCAATGCTATCTTCCCGTGTTTGAAAAAGCAATCACCAAAGCCGGTGCCAACAATGTTATGGCTTGCTACAATGCAATTGACGGTGAGGTTGTTATCAGCTCAGAATATTATCTCACAGAGGTTCTCCGAAACCGTTGGGGTATGAAGGGCTATGTAAGAGCTGACTGGGGTGCAATCAGACGAATTCTTCAGGCTCACAAAACCGCCGAAAATGACAAAGAGGCTATCCGAGATGTTTTCAACGCAGGCATGGATATGCAGGGCTGCAGTGATTATACTCCCGATATGTGGGAAGGCACTTTGATTGAATACATAAACAAAGGCGAAATTTCATTGGAGCAGGTTGATAAATCGGTATTGAGCGTGCTCACTCTCAAGTTTGAATTGGGTCTTTTTGAAAATCCGTATGCAGATGAGGAAAAATATAAGGAAGTTATCCGTTGCCAAAAGCATAAAGACCTTGCCTATGAAGCCGCAAAGGAGGGCATGACCCTTCTTGAAAATGACGGCATTCTTCCTATTAAAGATAATTACAGAAAAATCGCTCTCATCGGTCCATCATCGGCAAAGCAGCGTGTGGGCGGATATTCTTCAATGCCTGACGGATATGAAGTCAGCTCGGTTTATGAAGAGCTTGAAAAAGCCCTTGGTGACAAGGTTAAAATCACTCAATGCTCAGGTTGCGGGATTCCCGTAGGCACTCAGGCAATCACCGCAGAAGACGGTCAGTTCCACCTGATAGATGTCTATGACGAGGTAGAAAACACCAGCATCGCCCACGCAGTTACAACAGCAAGAGACAGCGACCTTGTTATTTTCGTTGGTGGTGACAACAACTTCACAAGCGGTGAAGGTCACGACCGTTCAGATTTAAGGATCCCCGGTGAGCAAAGACAGCTTATTATGGAAGTTGCTAAGCTGGGCAAGCCGATGATTCTTGTGTTTGAAAACGGCAGAAGCATTGACCTTAGTGAAGAGGTTAAAGTTGCAAATGCTATTCTCGTTTCGTGGTTTGGCGGAGAATTCGGTGCAAAGGCAATTGTTGAAACACTTCTTGGTAAAAACAACCCTGCCGGCAGAGTTCCTGTTTCTTTCCCTGCCGATTCTAACAGAATCCCCTGCTATTATTCTCAGCTTCCTAATTTCTTTGAAAATATGTTTGAGGGCGAAAGAACTGCACGATACTCTTTCGGCTACGGTCTGTCTTATACAAAGTTTGAATATTCCGACCTCAATGTTATAAAAACCGGTGAAACCGATTTTACAGTTAATGTGAAAGTTAAAAACATCGGTGATGTTGACGGTGACGAGGTTGTTCAGCTTTATGTTAACGATGTTGTTTCTTCTATCATGACCCCACGCAAGCTCCTTCAGGGCTTTGAAAGAATAAGCCTTAAAGCGGGTGAAGAAAAGAGCGTTGAATTCAGCCTCGGCTTTGATGCATTCAGACTTCTCAACAAAGACTATGAGTGGGTTGTTGAAAACGGCAAGTTTGAAATTATGGTCGGCGCTGCTTCAGATGATATAAGACTTACAGAAACAATCGAAATTAACCGATAAGGAGATTTGTTATGGCAATTGTAAGATTTTTTGCTTCGATCCTTCTGACGCTCGGTATTCTGCAATCACCTTTTGCAGTTTTTACGCCTATGTCAGACCGTATATACACAGACGGTGAGCTTGTTGTTGCCCCTGACAATTCAAAATATGTTAAAATCACAGCCATTGATGAAGGTTATGACATTTATAATCCACCTGCTGATGACGCAGGTTACCGTTACGGCCCGTCTATGATTATCAACGCTGACGGAAGCATTGACGCTTATCTTTCTGCACCCGGCATCCGTGATGAGTGGGACTGGATTATGTATCGCCACTCACCTGACGGAGGAAAAACCTGGACCGAAGAAAAAGCAGTTTTGCAGCCTACGGCAGACTCTGTTGATTTTTATTCCTGCTGCGACCCCAGTGTTATCAAAGTCGGTGATTATTACTATATCAGCTACACATCCACAACAAACATCAACGGCACCGACAACTGCGTTTTTGTCGCAAGGAGCAAAAATCCCGATGGTCCGTTTGAAAAATGGAACGGCAACGGTTGGGGAGGCAAACCGTCGCCAATTGTTGTTTTCACAGGTGACCCTGATGCTTACGGCGCAGGTGAACCTTCATTGGTTGAGCTTAACGGTACACTTTATATTTATTACACCTGGAAAGATGCAGGAATTAACCAGACAAGACTCTGCACAGCAAACGCAACTGATGAAAACTGGCCTGCCACAATGGAATATAAGGGCATCGCAATAAACCACACATATAATATGTCAGCCCTCGACTCAGCAGATGTTAAGTACGTTGAAGATTTCGGCAAATTTATTGCCGTTGTCACCTGCGACAGATTCACAACAGAAAGCTTTATCGGTCTTTATGTTTCTGATGACGGACTTTCATTCAAAGAGTCAAGCGCAGCTAAAGTAAACATCAGCCACTGTTGTCACAACTGCGGTATCACCTCACGGCCTGACGGTCATATCAGACTGTCTGACGGGGTTTATCTTGCTTATGCTTACGGTGACGAATGGGCTTATTGGCCCACAAGGATGAACAAGGTTGAACTCAGCCTCATTGATGCCCCCGATTTTTCAGAAATGAATAAAGATAATCTGAAAACACCCGTAACTTACGCTGAAAAAAGTTGGTACAGAAACTTTGTAGCAATCACAAGTGAAAACCAGGTTTATGAAGTTAAAAAATCAAAAATCAGCTTTGCTCCCGAAATTCATAAAGTTGACAGCAACAGAGAATATAACACCAACAATATCGGTGTTGAATTCTCAGGTTATGATGAAAACATCGTTAAGTTAATCGGCGGAAGATTTTATCCGCAGAATGTTGGCGAAACCACAGTCACAGCCACCTGGAAAGGTTACACGGAAGAATTTATAATCAGAATAACGGAATAAAAATACGGGTCACTTCGTTTTGAAGTGACCCGTAAAATTTTGTTATTCAAAAACTTGCCTGCCATCCGGATAATATAAAATATCACCCGCATACACTACAGATTCAATCATTTCATCGAGTTGTGAACCTTCTGCAGACTTGGAATGTGCAGTGTAGCGATGGATTATTCCTGCATCGTCAACAGCAACAACATCAATGGTAAAAGTATCTTCAGGCTTCATTTCAAAGCCTTTAGTAAGAGGGATTTCTCCATTTGCTTTATTAAATGCATCGGTTTCGTCCTGCTCCCAAACTTTTTTGCCGTTGATAAAAGCTTCAAGTGTAAGTTTTTCAAAGATTCTCATATCCATTTTGGCTGATTCATCACAGTCAATATGAATCTTGCCGTTGAGGGTATAACTGCCGTTTGTGTAGCCATTGCTGCCTGTAAAATCAGCGTTATTTATCATCGGCAGGTATGAATACCACATATCGGTTATGTATACATCTTCAAGGAGCTCGGTCTTAGTTTCGCCACCAGACTGCACAAGAAGATATGCATATTCCGTGTTAAAAAGAGGTACATTTATTGTGGTCGAAAACTCAGCTTCGCCTGTTTTTGAAAGAGGAAAAGCTTTTCCGTTGATTTCAACACTGAGCTTTGTGTCATCTGCAACAGATTTTGGGGCAATCTTTAAGCTTACAGGCACCGTGAGAGTTTTTTCGTCAAGGTTGCCCTTATTCTCTTCAGCGTTTGAAATAATACTTGCCTGCTTTTTAAGCGATTCATCAACATTTGAATAAATTGAGTTGATGTTTGAATTCACAGAATTGAGCTGATTTGAAAAAGACAGATGCAGATTTTCAACCTTTTCCGTCAGGTTATAAATCATTACAATTGAAGCAATCAACCCTGCAATAAGTAAAACTATAACTGCAATCAAAAGCTTTGAACGTTTGCTTTCCATAAACTGACCTCCTTATTAAATTTTCATTTTAACTAAAGGATTATTTAAACAAAATGCTGTTCAGAATACCCTGAAGTCTTTCCTGCTTGCCTGAACAAGGCTCGGTTGTGTTTTTAAGATTATGAGCATAATCTGCAAGCTCTTCAAGTGTTGCTTCGCCTGCTACAATTTTTGCACCGATGCCATCATTGAAGCTTGAATATTTCTGAGCAACAAAGCCGTCAATTCTGCCGTCTTCAATAATCTCGGCAGCCTTGATAAGACCGAGAGCAAATGTATCCATACCGAGGATATAGCTTTCAAACATATCTTCATAAGTGTTTGAGGGTCTGCGTGATTTTGCATCAAAGTTAAATCCGCCTGTGAGGCCGCCGGCTTTAAGCACCTCATACATACACATTGTTGCTTCATACACGTCAAAGGGGAACTCGTCAGTGTCCCAACCCAAGAGATAGTCGCCCTGGTTAGCATCAATTGAGCCGAGCATTCCGTTGATTGCTGAAACTCTCAATTCGTGCTGGAATGTATGACCTGCCAATGTTGCGTGGTTAGCTTCAATGTTCATCTTGAAATCCTTATCAAGACCATACTGACGAAGGAAACCGATTGCTGTTGCAGCGTCAAAATCATACTGATGCTTCATAGGCTCCTTCGGCTTTGGCTCAATATAAAAATCACCTGTAAAGCCGATTTTGCGACCGTAATCAACTGCCATATGCATAAGTCTTGCAATGTTTTCCTGCTCAAATTTAACGTCGGTGTTAAGAAGGGTTTCATAGCCCTCTCTGCCGCCCCAGAAAACATAGCCCTTACCGCCAAGCTTAACAGTGAGTTCAAGTGCTTTTTTAATCTGTGCTGCTGCAAAGCAATAAACATCGGCTGAATTTGTGCTGCCTGCACCGTTCATAAAGCGAGGATTTGAGAACATATTTGCTGTTCCCCAAAGGCATTTGATACCGCTTGCATTCATTTTTTCAAGAATATAATCGGTAATTTCATCAAGCCTCTTGTTTGTTTCGTTAATATCATCAGCTTCAGGAACAAGGTCAACGTCGTGGAAGCAGAAATATTCAATACCCAGCTTCTGCATAAACTCAAAGCCTGCGTCAACCTTTGCCTTTGCGTGAGCCATTGTTCCTTTTTCTGCACCGAAGGATTTGTCAGCTGTGTCTCTGCCGAACATATCTGTTCCTGCTGCACCAAGGTTATGCCACCAAGCCATTGCAAAGGGAAGATAATCCTTCATAGGCTTGCCCATAACAAGCTTTTCTGCATCATAAAATTTGAATGAAAGAGGGTTTTTGCTCTGAGGACCCTCATACTTAATAGTATCAATTCCTTTAAAGATTTCGCTCATAATTTTACTCCTTACTAAATTCCTTAAACGTTTCTTTCAACGCAGGGTATATTTTTTTGAATTTATTATATTTTTTATCATAAAGTGAAACAAGGTTTTCATCAGGGTAAATACTTTCTACGACCTCAACAAGCTCGTTGCACGCATCGTTTACATCATTATACACTCCACAACCTACCATTGCAAGCATTGCACCGCCGTAACCGGGACCCTGCTCTGTTTTAACAATATCAAGGCGAATACCAAGCACATTTGCAATAATCTTTTTCCAAAGGTCACTTTTGGCTCCACCGCCACAGATGTTGCTTTGTGAAATGGAAATACCCAAATCCTTTGCAAGTTCAAAGCAATCACGAATTGCAAATGCCACACCCTCAAGCACCGCCTGAAGCATACTTTCACGCTTTGTATCCATACTCATACCAATGAAAGTTCCTCTTGCATTTGTGTCATTAATCGGGCTTCTTTCGCCCATAAGATAGGGAAGAAAATAAACATCGTTATTACCTAATTTATCATCGGTTAATTTTGCCTGAATTGAGGAATAATCCTTATCCTGCAAAATGTCATCCATAAACCATTTGTTGCACGATGCGGCAGAAAGCATACACCCCATAAGGTGATAATTTCCGTCAGCGTGAGCAAAGGAATGGAGTGCATTGAATTTATCAACACCAAAAGAGTTGCTTGAAATAAAAATCGTGCCCGATGTGCCGAGAGAGATGTTACACTTGCCGTCACCCACAGTGCCTGTGCCGATTGCCGCCGCGGCATTATCACCTGCACCTGCAACCACCTTGACTTCACCAAATCCGAAAAGGTCTGCAACATCCTTTTTAACATTGCCTACAACGTCATAGCTTTCATAAAGCTTTGGAAGTTTATCTTCTGTGATGTCACAAATCCGAAGCATCTCTTTGCTGTAGCTTTTGTTTTTAACATCTAACAGAAGCATACCCGAAGCATCGGAATAGTCACAGCAATGAACACCCGTCAGCTTATAATTTATGTAATCCTTGGGGAGCATAATTTTGCTGATTTTCTCAAAATTTTCAGGCTCATTGTTTTTCATCCACAAAATTTTGGGGGCAGTAAAGCCTGCAAAAGCAATGTTTGCCGTATATTCTGAAAGCTTATCCTTGCCGATAACGGAGTTGAGATATTCAACCTCTTTTTCGGTTCTGCCGTCGTTCCATAAAATTGCAGGACGAATAACCTCATCATTCTCATCAAGAGCAACAAGTCCGTGCATCTGACCGCCTGAGCCGATTCCGCAAACTCGGGATTTGTCAAAGCCTTCAACAAGCTCATTTATTCCCTCAACTGTTGCGTTCCACCAGTCAGCAGGGTTCTGTTCTGACCAGTTTGACTTGGGGAAGCTTATGGGATATTCTTTGGAAACCACGTTTTTGATTTCGCCTTTTTCGTCCACAAGCAACAGCTTAACAGCCGAAGTGCCTAAATCTATACCAATATAAAGCATAATCTTACCCTTTCGATATATTTTATTATAGTGTAAACGATTAACGGCAATAATTCAAGGGCTTTTGACCTTGATTTTTGCACCCGGTCATTGTAAAATTAACTCAGTAATATTTACGGAGGAACTCCAATGAAAACAACGGTTAAAGAAATATTTGCAAACCCCGATAGCTTTGACAGCAAAGAGGTCAGAATTTCAGGCTGGGTAAGAACCCTTCGCGCTTCAAATGTTTTTGGCTTTATTGAAATAAATGACGGAACATTTTTCAAAAACATTCAGGTTGTTTTTGAAAGTGAAAATATTCCCAATTACAAAGAAATTGCTTCAATGAATGTGGGTGCTGCACTTAACATTGACGGTGTGCTTGTATTAACCCCCGAAGCAAAGCAACCCTTTGAAATTAAAGCAACCAAAATCGAGGTTGAGGGTGCTTCAACCCCCGATTATCCTTTGCAGAAAAAGCGTCACTCACTTGAATATCTGAGAACAATCGCTCACTTAAGACCGAGAACAAACACATTTTCTGCCGTTTTCAGGGTAAGGAGTGTTGCCGCTTACGCTATACACAAATTCTTTAACGAAAGAGGCTTTGTTTATACCCACACACCCATTATCACAGCCAGCGACTGCGAGGGTGCAGGTGAGATGTTCCGTGTAACAACTCTTGATATGGACAATCCCCCTGTTGACAATGGCAAGGTTGACTTTTCAAAAGACTTTTTCGGCAAAAGTGCAAACCTTACCGTTAGCGGTCAGTTAAGTGCCGAAACTTATGCGATGGCATTCAGAAATGTTTACACCTTCGGACCCACTTTCAGAGCAGAAAATTCAAACACCACCCGCCACGCTGCAGAATTTTGGATGATTGAGCCTGAAATCGCATTTGCCGATCTTAACGACGACATGCACCTTGCCGAAGATATGCTCAAATTTGTTATCAATTATGTTATGGAAAATGCCCCGGAGGAAATTGCGTTTTTCAACGCTTTCATTGATAAAGGACTTATCGACAGACTTCAGGGTGTTGTAAATTCCGATTTTGGTAAAGTGACTTACACCGAGGCTATTGAGATACTTAAAAAGAATAACGAAAACTTTGATTACCCCGTTGAGTGGGGCAGTGATTTGCAGACAGAGCACGAAAGATACCTTACCGAGGTTGTGTTTAAAAAGCCTGTTTTTGTTACGGATTATCCAAAAGAAATCAAGGCTTTTTATATGCGACTTAATGATGACGGCAAAACCGTTGCCGCAATGGACTGCCTTGTGCCCGGCATCGGTGAAATAATCGGCGGCAGTCAGCGTGAAGAACGCTATGATGTGCTTTTCCAAAGAATGAAAGAGCTTGGGCTCAACGAAGAGGATTATTGGTGGTATCTTGATTTGAGAAAATACGGAGGCACTAAGCACGCAGGATTTGGTCTGGGCTTTGAAAGAGCCATAATGTATTTAACAGGTATGCAGAATATCCGCGATGTTACACCCTATCCCAGAACTGTGGGAAATGCTGAATTTTAAAACACAGTTTCATTTGTGAAACTCTTGACAATGCAAAGATTTTTCTTTATTATAGTAATGTTAAAATAAAACGTAAGGAAGTGTTTTTTAGTGGATAAACAATACGAAGCATTATTTACCCCCTGGAAAATAGGCAACGTTGAAATCAAAAACAGAATTGTTATGTGTCCCATGGGCGGTACATCTCTTTTCGGTTGGTTTGAGCTTGGCGGTTGCCACTTTGACAAAGAGGCTGCAAAACTCTTTTTAGAAAGAGCTAACAACAATGTTGGTCTTATCATCCCCGGTATCGCACCTTTGCGTGATACTTTCTGGGGCAAATGGCTTTGGCAGAATCCAAAGATGTTTGAAGACCTTAAAGAATTTATGGATGAAATCCACAAAACCGGAGCAAAGCTTTTTGTTCAGCTCACAGCAGGTATGGGCCGTTCATGGGCTATTACTGAGCTTGTTGCTCCCCTTCATAAAAATAAATTTACACGTGCTCTTGTTAAGCCGATTCTTGACACTTCACACGAGCTCGCTTCTCCAAGCCCACAGCCTTCACGCTGGGCTCACGACATTATCTGCCCCGAAATGACTAAAGAACAGATTCACGAAATTATTGAAGCATTTGCCAAAACTGCAAAGCTCTGCCGTGATGCAGGTGTTGACGGTGTTGAAGTTCACGCTGTTCACGAGGGTTATCTTCTTGACCAGTTCGCTATTGAATTTTTTAACAAGCGTACTGACGAATACGGTGGAAGCTTTGAAAACAGATACCGTTTCGCAGTTGAAGTTGTTAAAGCTATCAAAGAAGCTTGCGGTAATGACTATCCTGTTTCTCTTCGTTACTCTGTTGAGTCAAAAATGAAGGGCTTCTGCGAGGGTGCTATGCCCGGTGAGGAATACACAGAAGTTGGCCGTAACATGGCTGAAAGTGAAAAAGCTGCCAAGTATCTTCAGGATGCAGGCTATGATATGCTCAACGCTGACAACGGTACATATGACTCATGGTACTGGGCACATCCGCCGATGTATATGCCTCAGAACTGTAACCTTGACGACGTTGCTCACATTAAAGAATTTGTTGACATCCCTGTTGTTTGTGCAGGCCGTATGGAACCGGACGTTGGTGCAAAGGCTGTTGCAGAGGGCAAAATTGACGGCGTAGGTGTTGCACGTCAGTTCCTTGCTGACCCACAGTGGATTACAAAGCTTATTGAAGACAGACTTGAAGAAATCAAGCCTTGTATCTGCTGCCACAGCGGCTGCTTCAACTTCTCATCTTCAAAGGGTCACGCAAACACTCAGGACCTTCTTGACACAATGGGTCTTGCACGCTGTGCAATCAACCCCGAAACAATGCAGTCAAAGAAATATAAACTCACTCCAGCAAAGAAAAGCAAGAAAATTGCTGTTATCGGCGGCGGTATCGGCGGTATGGAAGCTGCAATTGTTTGCGCAAAGCGTGGTCATACAGTTACTCTTTATGAAAAGTCAGACGTTCTCGGCGGTGTATTCATCGCTGCAGCAGCTCCCTCTTTCAAAGAGAAGGACCGTGACCTTATCGCTTGGTACAGACGTGAGCTTCTCAAACAGCCCTCAATCACAGTTAAGATGAACACAGAAGTTAAAGACATCGCTTCACTTGACGCTGACGAGGTTATCGTTGCAACAGGTTCAGTTGCTAACAAGATTCCTGTTAAGGGTGCAAACGAATACGGCATTGAGGCTGTTGAATATCTTCTTAAAGAAAAGGAAGTCGGCAACAATGTTATTGTTATCGGCGGTGGTCTCACAGGCTGTGAAATTGCTTATGACCTTTATCTTCAGGGCAAAAAGCCTGCAATTATCGAAATGCAGGATGACCTTATCACAACACCCGGTGTTGCTCTTGCTAACACAAGCTTCCTTCGTGACTTCTTCAAGGCTAACAATGTTCCCGTATTCCTTGAAACCAAAACAACAGAAGTTCGCAAAGACGGCGTTACAATCGCAACCAAGGACGGCAAAACAGTTGACCTTCCTGCTGACAGCGTAATTCTTTCAGTAGGTTACAGACCTGCTCCCATTGCCCCCAAGGCAAAGCACGTTCACGTTATCGGTGACGCAGCTAAAGTCGGCAACCTTCGCACAGTTATCTGGGGTGCATGGGACATTGCAATGAAGCTGTAATTTAATAAAGTTTAAGTGGCTTACCGCAAGGCAAGCCACTTTTTAACTATATAAAGTTTTTAACCGCATTATAAACACATATTAAAATAATCACGCTCATAAGACCGATAAACAGCTTCTCAACCGTAGAACTGTTTATTTTTTTATTAAGGGCTCTTCCCACAATGCCTCCGCCGATACCGCCGACAATCATAACCACGAGGGAAAGTGTATCAAACTCAGGAACAGCGTGTGTTGCAACAGAAGCTATCAGATTTGCAAGCTGACTGAAAAATATTATGTAAAGGCTGTTTGAAGCTGCCGTTTTTGTGTCCATACTAAAGAAAAAGTAAAGCACAACAAGATTTATCGGCCCTCCGCCGATACCGAGAAAGCTTGACATCACACCGAGGGCAATTCCGATTAATACACACGCCACTTTATTTTTGACACTGTGAGTGTGAACTTTATTTTTGTTTACAGTATAAATCAAAGTACCCACTGTGATTATTCCCAAAGCAACCGCCTGAATTACGCTTAGGTTTTCAGGGGATGAAACACTGTGTTTCACAAAAGAAAACAGTTCTTTGCCCAGTATTCCTCCCACAGCCGCACCAACAGCCAACGGAGTTCCTGTTGCCATATTTACAGCTTTTTCTTTTTTTATAAGGGCTTTTCCCACAGAATATGTGCTCATTGAAAGCACCGTACAACCCGAAAGAAAGTTAATTGCAGCAACGGATTCAGCTGAAACCATATCAAGCACGGGCTTTATGATTACACCCCCGCCTATTCCGCAGATTGCACCTATTACACTTGCAAAAAAGCTCACCAATAAAAAGGTTATCATTGCTCCACCTCCGTTTGTTTAATTATATCCCTTCTTATTAAAAAGTCAATCTGCTGTGCAGTTAAAATTATATTGACTTTTTTTCTATTACAAGTTAAACTTTAAATACATTTAAACCCCAAAAAGAGAGGTTGATAAAATGTCAGAACTTAAAAAGAAATATGGATTGCTTACTGCTATCTGTATGGTTATCGGTATTGTTGTGGGTAGCGGCGTTTTTTTTAAAGCCGAGTCCATTCTCAATTATACAGGCGGCAATCTTAAGCTCGGTATCCTTGCATGGATTATCGGCGGTGTCGTTATGATTATTGCCGCATACACTTTTTCAATCCTTGCCACAAAGTATGAAAAAGTCAACGGTGTTGTTGACTATGCCGAGGCAGCCGTTGGCGAAAAATACGGCTATATTGTCGGCTGGTTTTTATCCACAATTTATTACCCCACCCTCACAATGGCACTTGCTTGGCTTTCAGCCCGTTACACTCTTGTTCTGATTTATGGTGAAAAGGCAGACATTACCGGTGGCTTTTGCTTTGCTTTGGCAGGATTTTATCTTATAGCCAGCTTTGCTCTTAATACCCTTTCACCTGTTATTTCAGGCAAATTTCAAGTTTCAACCACCTTTATCAAGCTTGTGCCGTTGCTTCTTATGGGCATTGTGGGCACAATTTACGGGCTCACCAAAGGTCACACAGTTGCAAACTTTACAACTGTTGTTTCTGACATTCCTGCTTCTGATGCAATTTTCAAGGCTGTTTGCGCTACTGTTTTTGCTTATGAAGGCTGGATTATTGCCACATCAATCAACGCTGAACTTAAAGATGCGAAGAAAAATCTTCCCAAAGCCCTTGTAATCGGTGCATTTGCGATTGTTGCAATTTATGTTTTTTATTACGTTGGTCTTGCAGGTGCAGTCCCCAATGCCGAGATGATGGCAAGCGGTCAAACAGGAGCCAAAAAAGCCTTTGCCGCTGTGTTTGGAAATGTTATGGGAACAGGCGTTTTTGTGTTTGTTATTATATCTTGCCTCGGTACACTCAACGGACTTATGCTCGGATGTTCAAGAGGGCTTTATTCTGTTGCCAACCGTGGCAGAGGTCCGGCTCCCCTCGTTATAGCCAACATTGACAAAACCACAAATATGCCCTCAAACTCTTCAATCATCGGGCTTCTTCTTTGCAGTGCCTGGCTTCTTTTCTTCTATTGCTCACAGATGAGTGATTTCAGCGATAAGCTTGGTATGTTTGCCTTTGACCCCACAGAGCTTCCCATTGTTACAATTTATCCTTTTTATATTCCGATTTTTGTGAAAATGTATTTTAACAAAGACTTCAATTTCGTTCAGCGATTTGTCGCCCCGACACTTGCCATTGCAGGCAGTGTATTTATGGTAATTGCTGCAGTTAATGCTCATGCCGAAAAAATCCCCGGCTACCTGATTTTGTTTGCTGTTGTGATGTTAATCGGAATTTTATTTATTAAAAAGAAGCCCCTTGATTCATAATGAATATGAATTTAATTTTTGAAATCATATTGAAATTTTTTGGTGTTCTGCTTTTAATTCTCGGTTTTTTAATGGCGATTTATCTTCCGTTTGTTATAAGCGATGCTAAAAAAGGTTATCGTGACAACTGCGAATATCTTTTAATTCTCGGCAGTGTAATCATCGGAGCAAACACACCTTCACCTCAGCTTATAACACGAATGAAATATGCCGTTGATTATCTGAAAGAAAACCAAAGTTGCTTTGTGGTTCCTTGCGGCGGATGCTTCAGAAAGGGGCAGAAGGTGTCTGAATCACAGGTGATTTCCGATTATCTTATTGACCATGGCATTGATCAAAGCAGAATTATTCAGGAAAACAAATCAACCACAACTTTTGAAAACTTTATAAATGCCAAAAAAATTATTCAAAGCCATTCCGGCAAGGATATAAACAACATTAAAGTGGCATTTTTATCATCATCTTATCATATGCACAGGGGTGCTCTTATTGCCAAACGTTGCGGAATCAAACATCCTCTGCGTGTTTCTTGCCCAACGGAAGAGAACATTTTGTTTCATTATATAAGAGAATTTTTTGTTGCTTTTGAGCTTTTAAATTTTTCTTTGGGCAAACAATAAAACAATTGCAAAATCGGAGGTCTGTAATGAATATGAAAGAAAAGCTTCACTCAGGTGAAATTTATTATCCGAGTGATGAATCAATTATGAAAGAGCAAGCCCTTTGCCTTGAAAAGCTTTATGATTACAACGCAACACGCCCTCTTGAGGCTGAAAAACGTGAAAAGCTTCTTAAAGAGATGTTTGCTGAAATTGGTGAAAACTGCTATATTGAACCTCCCCTTCATGCAAACTGGGGCGGTCATCACGTTCATTTCGGCAACAGCGTTTATGCAAACTTCAACCTCACGCTGGTTGATGACACCCATATTTATGTGGGTGACTACACTATGCTCGGGCCGAATGTTGTGATTGCAACGGCAGGGCATCCGATTTTGCCCGAACTCAGAGAAAAGGCATATCAATACAATATGCCCGTTCATATCGGCAAAAATTGCTGGCTCGGTGCAGGGGTAATAGTCCTTCCGGGGGTAACCATTGGTGACAATACCGTTATAGGTGCAGGCAGTGTTGTAACTAAAGATATTCCTGCAAATGTGGTGGCTGTCGGCAATCCTTGCAGAGTGCTTCGTCAAATCAGCGAACACGACCGACAGTTTTATTTTAAAAACAAAAAAATTCCCGAAAAAATTTTAAACGACGACACAGACAATGGATAAAATGATATATCAGAAAGAATTAGATTATAAATATATAACCGATGTTTTTGTGGCAGGCGGAGGTGCCGCAGGTGTTGCTGCGGCAGTTGCTGCCGCACGAATGGGCAAAGAGGTTTATCTTGCCGAAGCGTCAGGCTGCTTCGGAGGGCTCGGGACTTCCGGTCTTGTGCCTGCATTTGCCCCATTTGATGACGGAGTAAACATCCTCGCTGATGGAATCGGTTATGAAATTCGCAAAAAGTTAAAGAACGCAGTTCCCTTGAGGAACTGGACAACCCTTGACATTGAAGAACTTAAGAGAGTTTATGATGATACCGTTACCGAAGCAGGTATCAAATTTTCTTTTTTTACAACAGTTTATGATGTTATTGTAAAAAACAACAAAATTGAAGGTGTTGTTCTCGGCACCAAAAGCGGTCTTATTGCCGTTAAAGCCAAGATTTATATTGACTGCACCGGTGACGGCGACCTTTGTGCCTTTGGTGGCGGTGAATATAAAAAAGGTGACTCTGACGGCAATGTTATGCCACCGACTCTTTGCAGTATCTGGTCAGGCATTAATAAAGAAGAGTGCAACGAACCGTGGAACAAACACGTTGAGCAGGCTTTCAAAGACGGAGTGTTAAGCTTTGAAGACAGGCATATTCCCGGATTTTTTCACGGCAATGACAAAATAAGCGGAGGCAACATCGGTCACATTTTTAATACTGACCCAACTGACGAAAATCAGCTCACTGACGGTATGATTTGGGGCAGAAAGTCTATGGTGGAGTTTGAAAACTATTTTAAAAAGTACTTCACCGGCTACCAAAACCTTCGCTTGGTTTCAACAGCTTCAATCCTCGGTGTCAGAGAATCCCGACGTATAAAATGCGACTACACCTTGAATGTGAATGACTTTATCAACCGTTCGGTTTTTGAAGATGAAATCGGTCGCTATTGCTATCCTGTTGACATCCATGTTATGAACACCGACAAAGAGGAATATGAGCGTTTTTCTAAAGAATACATAACTTCACTAAGATATAAAAACGGTGAATCCTACGGTATTCCCTACCGCAGTCTTATCCCCGTTTCATTTAAAAATGCTTTAGTGGCAGGCAGATGCATCGGCACTGACCGACAAATGCAGGCTTCAATCAGAGTAATGCCCGGTTGCTTTATTACAGGTCAGGCGGCAGGCACTGCAGCGGCACTCGCCTGCGAAAAAGAAGACGTGAGAAAAATTTCAACCAAAGAGCTTCAGAAATCATTGATAACACTCGGAGCATACCTTCCGAACTGTTCATTTTAAACGCATTGTCTTTTTATTAACTCAACACTTGACCGCAAAAACAGTTTGCAATATAATAATCAGGATTTAGCATCAGGAGGGGATTTATATTAATACTTTTAAAAAAGCAATTTTAGCCATTTGCGTTATTTCACTTATAGCTGCAACTCTTTCATCCTGCAGTTTTTCAATTGACAGCTTTTCAAAAACGAATCAAAAGGCTGCTTCAGGCTCTTCATCTGTTGAAGAAAACATTACCGTCAGCTCAGTTCCTTCAACTTTTGTAACCGATGAATCGACAACCACAACCCAAAGCACAACTTCAGCTACAACCACTGAATCAACTGAAGATTCGCAAAGCACAGCTCTTTCCTCAACTAAAAAGCAAGCACAAGAGGATTCAACCAAAAAACAAACAGCAACTACCAAAAAGCAGACCACTACCACCAAAAAACAAACCACAACCACAAAATCACCATATAAGCCGGTTGCACAGATTCCTGCTTCTGTTGAAAAAGCATTCAATTCAGCACCCCTTAACCCTATGAAAACCAACAACGAAAACGTTGATAAATTGGCAGGCGATATTCTTGCAGACATCACCACCTCGTCTATGACCACTTTCCAGAAGGTTAAGGCTGTTCACAACTACCTTGTTCAGACTTCCGTGTATGAACACTCAGGCGGTGGATGGAACTTTGACTACGTTAGTTCTTATGACGGTGATGTAGTAATCCTTGCTGAAGAGATGTTGAGCACCAAAAAAGGTGTATGCTATAATTTCGCCGCTGTTTTTATGATTCTTACTCGCCGTATAGGGCTTGATTCTTATATGATGAGCGGATATATTGACTACAACGGCGGTCAATCAAGCCACTATTGGAATATTATCAGAATTAACGGTGTTGAATATCTTATTGACACTCAGGCTGATTGGCGAAACTCTGACGGCGGACCGACAAGGTACACTAACTTCGGACTTACCAATACACCAAAATATCACTACGACAATAAAGAAGGCACATATGCAGCCTTTAATAATTTTGAACGTTATCCCGAAGGCTAACATTTCTGCAAAAGCATTGACACAAAATTAACTTTATTATATAATATCATAGTTAGTGTAAAGTCAAAATGCAGATTCGTCAGGAAGGTTGAAATCAAATGGAACAGCAAAACAATAAAAAATATAAGGCTCTGGTTGTTGTAACCTTTATTCAAAGTGCTCTGATTATGGCAGCAGTTTTGTTTATTTTGTTCGGAGGTATTCTTAACAACAAAACCGAATATCTTCTCGGAAAAAGTCAGTCAGATAACGGCGAATATGTTATTGAAATTTATGAGGTTGGCAACCCTACCCTTTTCCGTTCCAACACCGTAAAGGCATATTACCGTGATGCTAACCATCGCCACGGCACAGCAGTTTTTACAGTTGAGGTTAATAACGGCACTGAATCACTCACCAAAAATAATTTCAGCCTTGAGTGGGACGGTGACACCGCAATCCTTTATCTTGAAGGCAGTGAACATACAAGAACAAAACACGAAATTAATTTTGATACCGCTACAAAAAATTAAAATTACGGAGAGGACAAAATCCTCTCCGTTTTTGTTAAGAAAAAGGCTTGTGAGCACAAAACTCACAAGCCTTAATTTTTATTCTTCTGTTTTATTAAGAGCGATGCCCAACTCATCAAGCTGTACTGTGTCAACAACTGACGGGCACTCTGTCATAGGCTCACTTGCATTCTGCACCTTGGGGAATGCAATAACATCACGAAGGCTTTCACAACCGAGCATCTGCATAATAAGGCGGTCAAGACCGATACCCATACCACCGTGGGGCGGTGCACCGTATTTGAATGCATCGGTAAGGAAACCGAACTTTGCATAAGCCTCTTCATCAGAAAGACCGAGAAGCGCAAACATTCTCTTCTGAAGGTCGGGGTTTGTGATTCTGATTGAGCCTGAGCAAAGCTCAACACCATTGAGAACAAGGTCGTAAGCTTTTGCCTTAACATTTGCCTTATCACTTTCAAGGGTGTCAATGTATTCATCCATAGGTGAAGTGAAAGGATGATGCATTGCAACAAACTGCTGAGTATCTTCATCCCAATCAAAGAACGGGAACTCTGTTACCCAAAGGAAGTTATATTTATCCTTAGGAATAATATCAAGTCTCTTTGCAACCTCGCCACGGAGAGCACCGAGAACTGAAAGAACTGTTGAATTCTTTGTGTCACCGATAATAAGAACAACATCACCGGGCTTAGCATCTGCCTTTGCAAGAACAGCGTTCATTTCGTCCTCTGTGAGGAACTTTGCAAATGAAGAAGCCATTGTGCCATCTTCATTGTATCTTACCCATGCAAGACCCTTTGCACCGATACCTCTTACCATTTCGGTTAATTTGTCAATTTCTTTTCTTGTAAGGGTTTTAACAGCGTTTTTAGCTGTGATACCTCTTACACTGCCACCGCCCTCAATTGCACTTGTAAACACACCGAATCCGCAATTTTTAACGGTTTCGTTCAAATCATAAAGCTCCATGCCAAAACGAGTGTCGGGCTTGTCTGAACCGTAACGGTTCATAGCGTCTTCATAAGTAAGCCTTGGAAGCGGAGTAGGAATATCAACACCGAGAACATCACTGAATACACGCTTAACATAGCCTTCACCTATAGCAAGAACATCTTCCATATCTACAAATGACATTTCAAGGTCAATCTGTGTAAATTCAGGCTGACGGTCTGCACGCAAATCTTCATCACGGAAGCAGCGGGCAATCTGCATATATCTGTCAAAGCCTGCAACCATTGAAAGCTGCTTATAAAGCTGAGGTGACTGAGGAAGAGCGTAGAATGTGCCGGGGTGAATTCTGCTTGGAACAAGGAAGTCACGGGCACCTTCAGGGGTGGACTTAATGAGCATTGGTGTTTCAATCTCGATAAATCCGTTTTCGTCAAAATAGTCACGTGTTACTTTTGTTATCTTGTGACGAAGCATAATATTTTTCTGCAAATCAGGTCTTCTCAAATCAAGATAACGGTATTTGAGCCTTGTTAATTCTGCTGTCTGGCAGTTTTCAACAATTTCAAAGGGAGGAGTCTCACTCTTGCCCAATACACGAAGCTCTTTAACTGCGATTTCAATTTCACCTGTGGGAATATCTTTATTTTTAGCAGAACGTTCTCTTACAACACCTCTAGCCATAAGTACAAATTCACTTCTTGCTGAAAATGCTTTGTCAAAAACTTCTTTTTCACATTCTTCATCAAAAGCAAGCTGAACAATACCTGTTCTGTCACGAAGGTCGATGAAAATAAGAGCACCAAGGTCACGCTGACGCTGAACCCAACCTGCAACAACAACTTCTTTGCCTGCATCACTTAAACGCAAATCACCGCAATAATCAGTACGCTTTAAGCCTGTCATAAAATCCATTTACATCAAACCTCCCAAAAATGACTTAAGGTCAATATTTTCTCCGTTGGCAACTGCACTTTCAAGGTCCTTTGCAGATTGCTGAAGAGTAAGTTCCATAAATTCTTCAGAAAATTCGTCAAGTGCCATTTCGGTTACTTCGCCGTCATCCATATTTTTAACGTTAACTTTGTTAGCGGCAATATCGTCATCACCAAGCACAACGGTAAATCTTGCACCTAATTTGTTGGCAAATTTCATCTGAGCTTTAACACTTCTGCCTACAACGTCAAACTGAGCACTTACGCCACTCTGACGAAGCTCCTGCACAAGGCGAGCAGCTTTAAGGCTTGCATTGTCACCAATGGGAGCAATATAAAGGTCACAACGCTTTGCCTCAGGGAGCTTGATACCCTGAGCTTCAAGCAAAAGCATAAGCCTTTCAATGCCCATACCAAAACCGAGAGACGGAGTATGGCTGCCACCCAATTCTTCAATAAGTCCGTCATAACGTCCGCCACCGCAAACAGTTCCCTGTGCACCGATTGAATCTGAAACAAATTCAAAAACAGTTCTTGTATAATAGTCAAGTCCTCTTACAATCTGAGGATTGATTGAGTAAGGGATAAGCATTTCATCAAGATATGCCTGAACTTTTTTGAAGTGGTCTGCACAATCTTCGCAAAGATAATCAATAACCACTGGAGCTTCTGCTGCAATTTCAGAGCAGATGGGGCTCTTGCAGTCAAGAATTCTCATTGGGTTTTTATCAAGCCTTTCAAGGCAAGTTGGGCAAAGGTCGCCTTTTTTACTCTCAAAATAGCTCTTTAATGCAGCATGATAATTTTTTCTGCATTCGGGGCAACCGATAGAGTTGATTTCAAGGTGAATATCTTCAACACCCAAAAATCCGAAAATTTCATAAGCTAATGAAATAACCTCTGCATCTGCTGCAGGGGCAGGAGTGCCGAAACACTCAACACCAAACTGGTGGAACTCACGAAGCCTGCCTGCCTGAGGCTTTTCATAACGGTAGCAGGATGTAAGATAACAAACCTTCTGAGGCAGGGGCTCATTATAAAGACCATGCTCCAGGAAAGCTCTTGCAGCACCTGCAGTTCCCTCAGGACGAAGAGTGATTGAACGCTCACCCTTATCAAGGAATGTATACATCTCTTTCTGAACAACATCGGTGGTGTCACCAACTGAGCGAGTGAAAAGCTCTGTGTGTTCAAAAACAGGTGTTCTTATTTCTCTGAAGCCGAATTCCTCGGCAATTTCAAGCAATGTGTTTTCTAAAAAACGGTTATTATGGCTCTGTGAAGGCAAAACATCCTGTGTGCCTCTCGGAGCTTTAGTGATAAGTGCCATAAATAAATTCTCCCGAATTATTCTGCTCTGTTGTAATAGAGCTTGATTTTTGTTTCTTTTTCATCAAGGGTCACTGTGTATTCCTCAACACTGACAGGCATATTGTCACACTGAGTGATAACCTCATCCTCTGAGGTTATTCTGTAATTTGTTTTAACATCGTTTTCACTTGAAAACCACTGAGTGTTTTCTAAATCTGAAATTATGCAGTAGGAGTCAAGGTAATACTTTGTCCCCTGAGAATTAAGAAAAAGATAACTCAGGGCAATTTTCTGATCCTTGGTTTTTGTTATATAAATTACGCCGTCGTCAAAGGCAACATGGCCTATATCCTCTTCAATAGAATATGAAGCACCTATGCTGTCATCAAGGCTTTCACGCATTGTGCCGAAGCCCTCCCCCGCTCTGCCGGCAGGTGCACCGAAATCCCTTGTGAGAAAGAGCGAGAGAAAAACCACAATGCAAACGCCTATTGCGACAAGCGTTTTACCGAGAGTGTTCATAATAAACCTCCCTTTAACGATAATTATTTATTCTTTGGGTTAACAATATCACGCCAGTCAAGGTCGCCCCTGTCAAGTGAATGAACAAGAGCCTCGGCTGTTGCAATATTGGTGGCAACGGGAACATTATGAACATCGCAAAGGCGGAGGAGGCTGTTGATTTTAGGCTCCTGATCCTTTGGATTGAGAGGGTCACCGAAGATGAGAAGCATATCAATCTCGTTGCAGGCAACGAGGGCACCAATCTGCTGATCACCGCCCTGAGCTCCGCTTAAAAAGCATGTGATTTCAAGGCCTGTTGCTTCGCTTACGATTTTACCTGTTGTTCCTGTTGCAAAAATCTTATGTCTTGAAAGAATACCGCAGTATGCTATGCAAAACTGTGTCATAAGCTCTTTTTTAGCGTCGTGTGCAATAATTGCAATGTTCATTCATCAACCCTCCTGTGTTGTTTCCTGATTTTCAGTTTCCTGTGATTCTGACTGTTCCTCGCCTTCCTCTGATTCATCCTCTTTCTGTGCAGTTGTGAGTGTAACGAGCTTTTCACCGCTTGTTACCTTCATAACTCTTACTCCCTTTGAGGGACGTGCAAAGGTGCTGATAGAATCAGCCGCAATTCTGATTATAATTCCGTCTGATGCAATGAGAATAACATCGTCATTTTCATCAACATCAGCCACAACGGCAACATCGCCGTAGGTTTCGGTGTGGTAGTTAATAAGACCCTTACCGCCTCTTGACTGAAGTCGGTAATTGTCAAAGGTGCTTCGTCTGCCGTAGCCTGTTTCACTGACGGTGAGAAGTGTCTTGCTTTCATCAACAACACACATACCAACAACCTCGTCGCCCTCTTTAAGCTCAATAGCTTTAACTCCTCGGGCAGTACGTCCGATAGGTCTTGCATCATTTTCATCAAAGCAGATGGACATACCCTTTCTTGTGGCAACAAGAAGCTTGCTGTTACCGTCAGTGATTCTTACCCATGCAAGCTCGTCATCATCGTCAAGGTTGATGGCAATAAGACCTGACTTTCTCACGTGCTTATAAAGCTCAGCCTCTGAACGCTTGATAATACCCTTTCTTGTAACCATACAGAGGTATTTACCGTTATCATCCTGAGGAACTCTTATCATAGCAGAGATTTTTTCATCACCTTCAAGCGGAAGAACATTGACGATATTGATACCCCTTGAGTTTCTTGATGCTTCGGGAACTTCGTAACCCTTTAAGCGATAAGTTTTACCCTTGGTGGTGAAGAAGGCGATAACCTCGTGGGTTGAGGCTGTGAACATAGTCTGAACATAGTCCTCTTCCCTTCGGGTAAGACCTTTAATACCCTTACCGCCGCGGTTCTGCTTCTGATATGTGTCAGCAGGCATACGCTTGATGTAACCGAAATTTGTGAGGGTGAAAACACAATCCTCTTCAGGAATAAGGTCTTCAATATCAACCTCACCGCTGACGTTCATAATTTCTGTTCTTCTTTCGTCAGCAAACTTTTCTTTGATTTCAAGAGCTTCAAGCTTGATAATTTCAAGAACCTTTGCATGATTTGAAAGAATTTCAAGGAATTCTGCAATTTTCTTCTTAAGCTCGGCAAGCTCGTCTTCAATTTTAATTCTTTCAAGACCTGTCAACTGACCGAGACGCATCTGAACGATTGCCTGAGCCTGAACATCGTCAAGGCCGAAACGAGCCATCAAAGCCTCTTTACCTTCGGCAATACTCTTTGATTTACGAAGAATTTCAATAACCTCGTCAATAAAATCAAGAGCAGTGAGAAGACCCTCTAAAATGTGTGCTCTTTCCTGCGCTTTTTTAAGGTCATACTCTGTGCGGCGGCGAATAACACTGCACTGGAAGTCAATATACTGCTGAAGTACCTCTTTAAGAGTGAGAACTTTCGGCTCACCGTTAACGATAGCCAGCATAATAACGCCGAAGGTTGTCTGCATCTGAGTGAAAGAGTAAAGCTGATTAAGAACAACCTGTGGGTTAGCGTCACGCTTTAAGTCGATTGAAATGTGCATTCCGTGGCGTGAAGAATAGTCGTTAACATCAGAAATGCCTTCAATTCTTTTATCCTTAACCAAATCAGCAATGGACTCAATAAGTCTTGCCTTATTTACACCGTAAGGAATTTCAGTAACCTGAATTTCAAATCTGCCGTTTTTCTTTTCAACAATTTCAGCTCTTGCTCTTACAGTGATTTTGCCTCGACCTGTGCCGTAAGCAGCACGGATACCTGCCCTGCCCATTACAATACCGTGAGTGGGGAAGTCAGGTCCCTTGATGTGTTCCATAATTTCATCAAGAGTGGCGTCGGGGTTATCAATAACACAGCACATACCATCAATAACCTCACCCATGTTGTGAGGAGGAATGTTGGTAGCCATACCAACAGCGATACCTGTTGAACCGTTAACCAAAAGGTTGGGGAACTTTGTGGGGAGAACGGTAGGCTCTTTAAGACGGTCATCATAGTTTGGTGCAAAGTCAACTGTGTTTTTGTCAATATCGGTGAGCATTTTAAGTGAAATTTTGCTCATTCTTGACTCTGTATAACGGTAAGCAGCGGGTGGGTCACCGTCGATTGAACCGAAGTTACCGTGACCATCCACGAGAGTGTATCTCATTGAGAAGGTCTGGGCAAGTCTAACCATTGCATCATAAACTGATGCATCACCGTGGGGGTGGTATCTACCGAGAACGGAACCTACAGTGTCAGCACACTTACGGTATGCCTTTTCGGGGGTAAGTCCGTTTTCATACATTGTGTAAAGTATTCTTCTGTGAACGGGCTTAAGTCCGTCTCTTACGTCGGGAAGGGCACGTGACACAATAACCGACATTGAATAGTCCAGGAATGACTTTCTCATTTCGTTGTCAATATCAACATTAACAACCTTAGAGTTGAGAAGATGTTCCGGAAAGTTACTGCGTTGTGGTTCATTTTTCTTACTCAATTCAAGTCACTCCTTTCTTACACATCAAGATTCTGAACATATTTAGCGTTCTTTTCAATAAATTCTCTTCTTGGTTCAACCTTATCACCCATAAGGATTGAGAAGGTTTCGTCAGCAGCTATAGCGTCTTCAAGATTTACTCTGAGCATAATTCTTGTCTGGGGGTCCATAGTGGTTTCCCAAAGCTGTTCGGGGTCCATTTCACCAAGACCTTTATAACGCTGAATGTCACAGCTGCCGCCAAGCTCTTCAATGCATCTGTCTCTCTCCTCGTCAGAGAAGGCATAGAAGAATTTCTTACCCTTGCTGACCTTAAAAAGAGGTGGCTGTGCAATATAGATATGACCTTCATCAATAAGAGGTCTCATATAACGGAAGAAGAATGTCAAAAGCAAAGTTCTGATATGAGCACCGTCTACGTCGGCATCGGCCATAATAACAACCTTGTTGTAACGAAGCTTTGAAATATCAAAATCTTCACCGATACCTGTGCCGAGAGCCATAACAACCGGGCTTAATTTATCGTTGCCGATAACCTTGTCCAATCTGGACTTTTCAACGTTGAGCATTTTACCCCAAAGAGGAAGAATTGCCTGATAATGTCTGTCACGTCCGTCTTTGGCTGAACCACCCGCAGAGTCACCCTCTACGATATAAATTTCAGTGTGCTCTGCACTTTTTTCTGTGCAGTCGGCAAGCTTACCGGGAAGTGAGTTGCTTTCAAGGGCTGATTTTCTTCTTGCAAGGTCACGTGCCTTTCTGGCAGCCTCTCTTGCTCGCGAAGCATCAAGTGCTTTTGTGAAAATAGCCTTAGCAACTGACGGATTTTCTTCAAAATAGGTCATCAGCTTTTCATAAACTGTTGAGTAAACAAGACCTGTGATGTCGGTATTGCCAAGCTTACCCTTTGTCTGACCCTCAAACTGAGCTTCGGTGAGCTTAACGCTGATAACCGCGGTGAGACCTTCACGAACATCGTCACCTGAAAGCTTTTTGTCACCGTCTTTTAAAATGCCGTATTTCTTACCGTAGTCGTTAAACACTCTTGTTAAGGCATTTTTGAAGCCTGTTTCATGAGTACCACCGTCAACGGTGTTAACATTGTTGGCAAATGAAAGCATTGTTTCGTTATAGCCGTCGTTATACATCATTGCAATTTCAGCATAACGGTCTTTAATAGAAGCTGAAAAATGAATTGGCGGCTGATGAAGAGGAGTGAGCCCTCTTGAATTATTGATGTATTCAACGAAGCTTGAAAGACCGCCTTCGTAGCAATAAACCTGCTCAACGATATTTTCGGGATCACGGCTGTCAGTGAGTGTAATTGAAAGACCTGCGTTAAGGAAAGCAGACTCACGAAGACGACGCTGAAGCACCTCAAAATCGTAAACGGTTGTTTCGGTAAACACCTCAGGGTCAGCCTTAAAGCGGATGAGTGTTCCGCATTCATCGGTGTCAGCTATGGGAGTGAGGTCGTTAACAGCATTACCGCGTGAAAAACGCTGAGCCCATACGTGACCTTCTCTTGAAACTTCAACCTCCATCCATTCGGAAAGGGCGTTAACAACAGATGAACCAACGCCGTGAAGACCGCCTGAAACTTTATAACCGCTGCCGCCGAACTTACCGCCTGCGTGAAGAACGGTGAGAACAACGGTAACTGTGGGAAGACCCATTTTTTCATTCATACCAACAGGAATACCACGTCCGTTATCGCGAACGCTGATAACATTGTCGGGGAGTATTTCAACCTCAATGTGAGTACAGAAGCCTGCAAGAGCTTCGTCAATTGAGTTGTCAACAATTTCATACACAAGGTGATGAAGACCACGGGGACCTGTTGAACCGATATACATACCGGGGCGTTTGCGAACAGCCTCAAGACCTTCAAGAACCTGAATCTGGTCAGCACCATACTCTTCGGTAACAACTGTTTCAATTTCTTCATCAGCCAGGTTTTCAATAAGCTTCTCTTCAGGAGCTTCTTCAACCTCCTCTGCAGGCTGTGTTAATTCAATATCTTTTTCTGTGTTTTCCAAATCTGTTCCCTCCGTTACTGACCGAGCTGACCGGGCATAAACCTCTGTCTTTTCTGCTTCTTGGGTTTATATTTTGGTGGATTTTCAAGCTTTGCTCTCAATGATTTTGAGCGTCTTAACTGCTTGCAGACCTCAACCACCGAAAGAGTCATATCTTCCATATAATCAACGCAGTTGGCAAGAAGCTGCTCTTCCTGAGCCATACTGCCGAGAATGGTAACAACTATAACACTCTGAACCTCGTTTGTGCCGTCGTTATAAATTTCATTAAGGCAATTAAAAAGCTTACGCATCTTTGTAGGGTCGTTTTGTCTGATTGTGGCTTCAATAAACTTGTTGCCGTGGTTTATAAAGAAATCTTCAGGCAAAAACTCGCCGTATCTGTCAACATTGGCTTTATAAGCATCCTTAAGCTCGGGGAACATATGGGCAATTCTGCTACCCAATGTGTTGGAGTCAAAGTAAGCGTTGCCGTTTTTGGCAGCCGTTTTTGAAACGGGATTAAGTACCTTTGACTGCTGCTTTTTAGAAGCTTTTGAATATGTTTTTTCAACAGTTTCGTTAAATTCATTTGCCATTGAACGAAGATCTCTGTCTGTAACATCTTCATTTTCAAAAAGGCTGGTAGAAGCCTGAGCGTAATCTTCTTCAACAGCGTCTTTATATTGAGAAGCTGCACACTTTAAATAAATTTTGCCGTCAACAACTTCAATTTTGAAAGAACCTTTGTCACCTGTAAAGGCAACCGTATATTTTCCGTTGGCAACACTTACGGGAACAGCTCCCTTTTCAATACCTGACGGAACAACCACTGAAAAACCTAAGTTATCAGCAACAGCTGTCATATTTTTAATAATCTGACCTAAAGCCTCTGTAATTTCCATTTCGCCTGCTCCTTGAATTAAAAATTATATACTTTGTTATTATAACATATAACAGTCAATTTGTCATCATTTTTTGCAATATTTTTCGCTTAAATTTTGGGCAAATTCCATTGATTTTAAGCGATTTTTTCCTCTTTTTGAAATTTTTTTTAAATTAAACGCGTATTAAACACATTCGTATGGGAAAAATGATAAAAAGGAGTGATAAAAAGTGAAAAAAATATATATTCCGATTATCATATCAACCATGGCAATTTCATTGTTTTTTGCCGCTTGCGGAACAAATAACAATACGCCAAGCACAACAACATCCACAACTACAACATCCACAACCACTACTTCAACAACCTCTGCAAGCACAACAACCTCAGGTGACCAAAATATGCTTGAAGAAGGCATATCTGATGTATCAAGCGAACTTTCCGAGGCAGGCTCAGAAATTAAATCAGACTTAAGCAAAACACGATAAAAAATGCCGTGGGACATCCCACGGCAAAAATTTTGTTTATCACCTGATTATCATATCTGTTTTTTCAAACTTAACATCAATCTGATTATCACCGGAATAAGCTTCAATACAGTCAAAACCGTCCCAAACATTCCTTACAACGGTTATGTTATAACCGTCGCTGACAATAAACTCCCCTTGAGGCAGCTCAATGTTCAATTCTGTTATTCTGAAAAAGTTGCTTTTGCCCGAAAGTTTCGGCTCTGCACCTTCACCAATCCAACCTTTGGTGTAAATAACCGCTTCGCCTTCTTCTTCATTATACAAAACAAAAACAGAGCGTTTTTTATCCTTATCGCACTCTTTTACCCAATGAGAAAAATCCGGATTGTAGATAAGAAAATCCTCTTTTTCAAGGTTTTCCGTTGAAAAATACTCAATAGGCTCACTTGTTAAGGTAACAACGCCTGCAAGGCAAGTGCACAAAACAACAGGAAAAACTATGTGAAAAGCAATTGCTGCTTTCAAAGGAGTTTTCTTTTGTTTCGGAGCAATGTTTTTATCTGAACCCACAATGGGAGATGCACATTCAGGGCAAAATTTCCAGCCCTTTTTTATGCCAAAACCACAAGCTGAACATTTGCTTTTAATTAAATCCTTTCTTTTGGCAATGTATATTATAAAACCAACAAGATTAAGCAAAGAGAGCCAGACCCATTTGCCTGCATTCATCTCTCTTTTTTGTGCATCACGAAAGATATAAACTGCAATTATAACTGATGAAACCTGCCAAGCAATCAAGGTGAAAAGAAGCAGACCGATCACCGCATACAAAAACGCAAAAGACATAAAAGCCATATTATTCCTCCTGAAAATTACTATTCATAATTTGTAAATCAAATATAACCCATCGTACCGAGCGTATTGATTACATAATCGAGCAATTCAAAAACTGCCAATTCTACCCAAGGAATCGCAATCCCTAAAAGGGTAAACGCCCATTTACATTTATTGTTTCTTTTTCTTGAAAGAAAGCATCCCACTGCTCCCAATATCGCAGAATAAAACAATAATACCTGCCAGGGTAAATCATTTGCTTCGAAGTAAGTGCTTATACTGACCCAGATTCCTCCCATAATACTTCCCACAGCCATTACTGTAGCCACGATTTTAAGAAAACTCTTTGCGATCTTTTTGTCATCAATTATTTTGATTTCTTTGCCACAAGAAGGGCAGATGCTTTCACCCGGTTTAACTTTTATTTTGCATTCAGGGCACTTTTTTGTGCGAATTTTAATAGCCGTTATCACAAAAACGACCACAGCGTAAACATTCAGCAAAAATCCTGCAATCCCCCACCAAAACGCATTCATTTTAAGCTTATGAGCAATCAAAGCCAGAACTACTCCGCAAACAACCATTTCCACAAACAGTAAAAACATCGCTACTGTTCCGGTAATCATACCTATAATCATCGCACCCATATATTATCCCTCCTGAAATTCGGATTTAAAATCAGCCATTGTAGGGTGCGGCAATTTTGACGCACCGAGAAAGCCTTCTCAATACAGCCAAACAAAAAGTGCTATATGAATTGCAATAAAAACCAACATTGCAACAACAGAAGCTACTGTACCAATCTTCACAAGAACCTTAACCGAATGCTTCTCTTCGGGTCTCACTTCTTCAAGCTTTACCTTGCATTCGGGGCAAACCTCACAGCCCTCAGGTGTTTTTGCAAAGCACTTGGGGCAAATCTCCTTCACTCTTTTGCGCCTTGCGGCAAGGAACGCATTCACCCCGACAAAGCGAAAAAGAAGGCACATAACTACCCACAAAAAGGTGTTCATTCTGTACTCTTTTGCCTGACGGTATACCAATATGCTCAGCACAATCGGCGGAATTGCATACAGAAAATATAAAAAGCAAGCTGTCCAAGTAATAACCATAAACGGCAAGCTAACAAGCAAGCTTATAAGCATCGCACCCATAAAATCCCTCCTTTTGCTTCAATAATATCACTTCGCAATATAAAAAGCAAGCAACCGAAGTTTACATTCCCGCAAAAATGTGTAAACCTCGGTTGTCATTTGGAATTTAGTTTTTCAGCGAATGCATGGGTGCGGGGATTCTTCCGCCTCGGGCGATGAAATCCTTTGCAGAATATTTATTAACAGGCATAACCGGGGCACTGCCTAAAAGTCCGCCGTATTCAACCTCATCGCCTGTTTTTTTGCCCTCAACGGGGATAATTCTCACAGCCGTTGTTTTCATATTTACAACGCCGATAGCCGATTCGTCAGCAATAATTGCCGAAATTGTGGCGGCATCTGTATCACCGGGAACGGCAATCATATCAAGACCAACGGAGCATACGCAGGTCATAGCCTCCAGCTTTTCAATGCTCAAAGCGCCAACCTTAACAGCCTCAATCATACCCTCATCTTCAGAAACAGGGATGAATGCACCGCTGAGTCCACCGACGTGAGAAGATGCCATAACGCCGCCCTTTTTAACAGCATCGTTAAGCATAGCAAGTGCGGCGGTTGTGCCGTGTGTTCCGCAATGTTCAAGACCCATTTCTTCCAAAATTCTTGCCACACTGTCACCCTTAGCAGGTGTAGGAGCAAGGGAAAGGTCAACTATGCCAAACTGAACACCGAGCCTTTTTGAAGCCTCCTGAGCCACAAGCTGACCCATTCTGGTGATTCTGAAAGCTGTTTTCTTAATGGTTTCGGCAACAACATCAAAACTTTCGCCCTTGATGTTTTTTAATGCGTGGTGAACAACTCCGGGACCTGAAACACCAACGTTAACAACACATTCGGCCTCACCCACGCCGTGGAATGCACCTGCCATAAATGGGTTATCTTCAACAGCATTGGCAAACACAACAAGCTTGGCACAGCCCAACCCGTCGGTGTCTTTGGTGAGCCCTGCACATTCTTTAACCACTCTGCCCATTTCAGCAACAGCGTCCATATTGATACCTGCTTTTGTTGAGGCAACATTGACGCTTGCACACACTCTTTCGGTCTGAGCGAGAGCCTGTGGAATTGATTTAATTAAATTTCTATCGCCCTTTGTACATCCTTTATGTACAAGGGCAGAAAATCCGCCAATAAAGTTAACTCCGCATTCCTTTGCAGCTTTATCGAGAGCCTTGGCAATGGGAACATAGTCGTCTGTTTCACAGCTTTCGGCAATCATTGAAATGGGGGTTACAGAAATACGCTTGTTAACGATAGGAATACCAAGCTCAAGCTCAATTTGCTCTGCAACAGGAACAAGATTTTTAGCACAAGCAACAATTTTGTTATAAATCTTATCACAGCACTTATCAATGTCACTGTCACAGCAATCACGCAGAGAAATACCCATTGTGATTGTTCTTATATCGAGATGCTGATTGTCAATCATCTCATTGGTCTGCATAATATCTGAAATATTTATCACGGCAATTCACCTCTCAGATTTTGTGCATTGAATTAAAAATATCTTCAAGCTGAATACGGATTGAAAGGCCCATTTCTTTGCCCTTTTGGTTAAGCTTTTCGCTGATTTCCCCAAAGGAAAGGTCACTGCCCTTTGTGTCGGTAAGCATAACCATTGTGAAGAAATCGTCCTGCATAACGGTCTGATTAATATCAATTATATTCACTTTCATTTCTGCGAGCAAAGTGCAGATTTCTGCAATTATGCCCACTCTGTCTTTTCCAACCACTGTAACAATTGCTTTCATAATTTACTCCTCTACCACAAGCCTTGTGTATCCTGAATCTTCAACGCAAACACTGCACTTGGCAGTTACTTCGCCTTCTTCGGTTTCGGTTGAAAATGCCACCATCCAGATACCCTCTGTGCGGTCATAAAAAATTCTGATTGTATTATATTTATAGCCCTCGGGAAGCTCCTTTGCAGCCAGCTCTTTGGCATCTGTTTTGTTATGGAACTCTTTAGCCTCTGTGTTAACAAAGCCTTCTGTTTTGGCTGTTTGTTCATGCTCTTTTTTGAAATCACTGAAGTCAAAGGCATTTACTGTGTTAAACTCAACAATGCCCTGCTCTTCATCTTTAACGGTCTGCTTACCAAGGTCATCACCGTTACACCCTGCAAAGCAAAATGCAAAAATAAGAACCAATAAAAATGCAACAAGCTTTTTCATCATTCGTCAAACCCCCTATAATTTTTGTATTCACCTGAAAGGATATTCTGCCACCAATCTTCGTTTTCAAGGTACCACTTGATTGTTTTCTGAATACCTTCATTAAAAAGAGTTTCGGGATACCAACCGAGCTCATTTTTGATTTTTTCAGGGTCAATGGCATAACGCATATCGTGACCGGGTCTGTCGGTAACATAAGTGATAAGGCTTTCATCTTTACCCACAGCCTTGATGATTGTTTTAACAACATCGATGTTTGCCTTTTCATTGTGACCGCCGATGTTATAAACTTCACCGATTCTGCCGTTTTCAAGAATCATATCAATGGCTTTACAATGGTCATCAACATAAAGCCAGTCACGAACATTGAGACCTTCACCGTAAACGGGGAGTTTTTTGTCAGCAAGGGCGTTGGCAATCATAACGGGAATCAGCTTTTCGGGGAACTGATAAGGCCCGTAGTTGTTTGAGCAACGTGAGATTGTAACCGGAGTTTTAAAGGTGCGGTGATAAGCCATAACAAGCAAATCAGCCGAAGCCTTACTTGCAGAATAAGGTGAAGAGGTGTGAATCGGTGTATCTTCTGTGAAGAAAAGGTCGGGTCTGTCAAGGGGCAAATCACCATATACTTCATCGGTTGAAACCTGATGATAACGAGGCACACCGAATTTGTTGGTTGCATCAAGCAACACCTGAGTGCCGAGAATGTTGGTTCTCAAAAAGACCTCGGGGTCTTCAATTGAACGGTCAACGTGGCTCTCTGCGGCAAAGTTAACAACGGCATCAAACTTCTCCTCTTCAAAAAGAGAGAAAACAAGCTCTCTGTCGGTGATGCTTCCGAGCACAAAGCGGAAGTTATCGCATCTTGCACCTTCAAGGGTATGAAGATTGCCCGCATAAGTAAGTGAATCAAGGCAGACAAGGCGATAATCAGGATGCTTTTTTTGCATATAATAAATAAAGTTGCTGCCGATAAAGCCTGCTCCGCCTGTTACGAGTATATTTTTAGACATAGGATTACTCCTCTCTTTATCTATAATCGTAAATATTATACTATATAATTGCAAAAAATAAAAGTATATTTTTATATCCCTTGAAATTTATTTTTATTGTGCTAAAATAGTCTGTTGAAAGGGAGTGCTTTTATGAGCGAAAGAGTTAAAAAGGCTGAATCGCTTTTTACCGAAGGTTACAACTGCTCTCAGGCTGTTTTTGCAGCTTATGCCGATTTATTCGGTATTGATGAAAAAACCGCATTAAAGCTGTCGGCAGGTCTTGGCGGCGGTTGCGGCAGGCAAAGAGAGCTTTGCGGTGCTGTTTCAGGTGCAGCAATGATTATCGGCCTTAAATTTGGTGCAACAGACGCAGATGATGCCGAAGGCAAACAACTCTGCTACGAAAAGGTGAGAGAATTCACCGATGAATTTAAAAAGACTAATCACTCAATCGTGTGCCGTGAACTTCTCGGACTTGACGAAGGCAAAAAAGAATCTGCCAAGCCCGACGAAAGAACAAAGCAATATTATGAAAAACGCCCCTGCGTGCAGATTGTTACGGACAGTGCAGAGGCACTTGAAAAAGTTATATTTGAATAGGAGATGTTATTATGGGATGCAGTGGAAATTGTTCTTCTTGCTCATCTGATTGCAACAAAGGCGAACAGGATATGCACATTCCGTGCAACGAATACAGCAATGTTAAAAAAGTTATCGGCGTAGTAAGCGGTAAGGGTGGCGTAGGTAAATCACTTGTTACTTCAATGCTTGCAACCGCAATGCAGGTTAAGGGCAACGCCTGTGCCGTTATGGACGCTGACATCACAGGTCCTTCAATCCCAAAGGCATTTGGTGTTAAAGGCCCTGCTATGCAAAATGAAATGGGACTTATCCCTGCCAAAACAAACACAGGCATTGAGGTTATGTCAATCAACCTTTTGCTTGAAAGCGAAGAAGCTCCTGTTATCTGGAGAGGTCCTGTTATTTCCGGCGTTATTCAGCAGTTCTGGACAGAGGTTTTCTGGGGCGATGTTGATTATATGTTTATTGATATGCCTCCCGGAACAGGTGATGTTCCCCTCACCGTTTTCCAGCAGATTCCTGTTGACGGAATTGTTATTGTTACCACTCCTCAGGATCTTGTTACAATGATTGTTAAAAAGGCAGTTAATATGGCTCAGATGATGAATGTTCCCATTCTCGGTATTATTGAGAATATGAGCTACATTGAGTGCCCCGACTGCGGAAAGAAAATTTCTGTTTTTGGTGAAAGCAAGCTTGACGAGGTTTCAAAAGAGCTTGATATTCCTGTTCTTGCGAAGCTCCCCATCAAGAGCAAAAACGCAGAGCTTATTGACAAAGGCGCAGTTGAGCTGGCAGAGTTTGAAGAAATCAATCAGGCAGCCGACAAAATCGCAGAAATGCTTAAATAAACCTTCAGGCTCCCTTGTGTAAAGGGAGCTGTCACGAAGTGACTGAGGGATTGTTAATCTTTACAACCCCCTCCAAGTTTCGACAAGCGAAACCCACCCCCTTACACAGGAGAGGCAAAGACAAAACAACACACGGGTCGGAAATTCCGACCCGTGATTTTTTGTGTTAAATTAAAGTGTAACTTCTTTTCTCTCGTCTGATGAACGGTAAATGCCATCCATAATCTTTGAAGTAAGCACAGCCCTGTCAATTGTGGCTCTGTTTGGAGTGTGAGTAAAGCAGGCATCAACAAATGAATCAATCTCTGTTTTATAGAAATCATCCATTCTGAAATCGTGATTTTCTTCCACAAGGTCGCCGTCTCTTACGGTGTAAAAACGGAAGTATCCGCAATAATCAAGACGAACACCGCCCTTATCGCCCATAAAGTCAATATATGTTTCTTTAACACCGATGTTCTGTGCCCATGCGCCGTTGAATGAAATTGTCGGGCCTTCTGTACGGATAATACCTGTTACAGAATCGTCAACATCATAAGTGCCGTTTTCAATATCGGCTGAATCCTCTGCCCACATGCTTGTGTAGGCATAATTTTTCATATCCTTACCCAATTTGCAGAATGCCTGACCGCTTGCTGTAAGGGGCTTGGGATCACCGCAGCAATACATAATAAGATCAAGATAATGAACGCCCCAGTCAATAAGTGCACCGCCGCCTGAGCAAGCCTTTTTGGTAAAATCTCCGCCAAGACCGGGGATTGAACGGTGAGCACGGAAAGATGCATAAACGTGGAAGACTTCGCCCAAGTCGCCTCTTTCAATCATCTTTTTAATTCTGTTAACTGAATCGTGGAAACGGTTAACAACACCGATTGAAAGAATTTTATCTTCCTCTTTAGCAACCTTCTGCATTTCAAGAGCTTCAGAGAGAATTCTTGCAGCAGGCTTTTCACAAAGAACATCCTTACCTGCTCTCATAAAGTCGATTGAAATAATTGAATGGAAATCGTTGTGTGTGCAGACAGAAACTGCATCAATATCGTCATTGTTGACAATCTCTTTGTAATCATAAACAGCTTTACCGCAACCGTATTTTTCAACAGCTGCATCTGCCCTTTCGGGGATAATGTCGCAGAAATATTTGATTTCAACATTTTCGTTTGTAAGATAGTTGGGAATATGAGCGTGGTTTGCAATATTTCCGCAACCGATGATTGCTACTCTTAATTTTTTCATTTTGTTTTCCTCCCGGAGTTAACTGTATTCTTTAATCCTTTTCAGGATTTTGATAACATTTGAAACAAACACACCTGTTACAAGCACACCTGCAGCAGTCATAGTGCCTGAATAAAGCATATCTATCTTATTGCCGAAAAAGTTCACAGGGTTACCGCCATAAGCAAAAATCAGGCAATAAATACCAAGCAAAATCAAGCCTATTCCCACAGTGCCCACAGGAAAAATTGTGTTTAAAAGCTGCTTTTTTTTATACTCTTTTTTTACCTTTTCGTCGTTAAAAATTTCTTTGTATTCAACCACTTTGCCCCCTGCAATCGCTGCCTTGTAGCCTACAAAAATTGCATCCTCGTGCAAAGTATCAACAAGCCTTGCAGTGTTGGCAAGAGTGACCACCGTCTTTGATGAATTCGGCTCAATTTCAAACTCACCCCTCAACTGAATGTGGCTGGCTGGGGTTGCGTCCTCCTCATAAATGGGAAGCTTCTTTTTTGCCGCCTTTACCATTTCGGGGATTCTTTTTCTTTTAACCGTGAGTGTAAATCTGCCGTCAGAGTTAAAAACAGCATCTTCACCGTCGGGTATTTCTGTTTCTTTGCCGAAGCAAGTGATGATAATATCATCTTCGGTTCTGTTTTCTATTTTAATTGCCATAGTGCACCTGCTTTCCAAATGCAATTATACACAATGTTTTTATTAAAAGCAAGAAAAAGCGACCTGAAAACAGGCCGCTTTTAAAAATTCAATTAGTCAACTGTAACTGTGCCGTCTTCTGCGATTGTGATTTTCATTCCGTCTTTAACGTAGTTAAGGAATTCATCACCGAGGCAGTCGATAACAGGCATGGGGTTATCGGTCCAAACAGCACCGATAACTGCACCTGCAGCAGCAAGTGAGTCAATATGCTCTGAGAAAAGCATGCAAGCAGGGTTTCTCTCCATAACCTTTGCGCAATAAAGAACCATGCCGCCTGTGGTTGAGCCGATTGTCTGAGGAAGGCAAAGAGCTGTGCCTACCATTGGCTTGCCGTAAAGGTCGGGGTTGTTCTGGTCGCCGCATTTTGCCTGCTTATCACCAAACTGGAGTGCGTTCTGGAAAGAAGCAAGTGTGTTGAAACCGCCGTGAGAAACAAGAGCGTTAGCTGTGCATTTACCTGCTACAACAGGTCTACCTTTAAATTGTTTCATCTTACTTTGCCTCCTTTGTGATGATATCAAGAATTTCAGCACTTGTATAATAGCGTGAAGTTGTGTATGTTCTGAGCTTGTTGGAGTTTGTGATTACGGGCATCTTCTTAGCAAGAGGATTGTTCATATACATAAGAGGGCAGATGTAGCTGAGAACAACGCCTGTATCCTTAAGCTTTTTAGCATAAGGAGTTTTGTTAAACTCTTCAATAACTGCAGGAGCAGCTGTGAAAACTGTGGGGATTGAAACCTTCTTGAGGCCGTTTTTCTTAAGACCTGCAACAACGTTGTCAGTCCACTCAACAAGCTGAGCGTGTGAAAGGTGGGGGCAGCCTACGAAGCAAAGCTTAGGTGTTGCATTCTTATCTTTCCACATAACAGGATAGCTTGCCTTAACTCTTTCAAGCTCTGCATCATCAATAACATAAACCTTTGCACCCTCTGCAACAAGGCTTTCACCCTGTTCAACTGCTTCGGGAGTAAGATTTTCAATATGATAAAGACCAACAGCACCGTTTGAAGCTGTGGCAGCACCAAAGTCCTTAAGATATGCCTTTGTGTCACCGTCAAGAGTTGTGCCGATCCACTTATCAAGACCCTTAACAAAAGGAACATCTTCCATAACCTTCATACCGATAGCTGAACCGAGAACCTGAGCTTCGGGCTTTTTGGTTGTTTTAACTTCGATAATCCAGGTAGCCTTTCTGCCTTCGTCAGTAACAAGACCAAAATAAGGAACTTTGCCAACGATTGAGCCGAAAAGCTCGATGATACCTGAGTTACGGTTACATCTTGCACCGAGAACAGAGTTAGCATAAACAACAGCTGAGCTTTCTGCCCATGAGAGAACCTCACCCTTGTTGGGTATGTTGCCTACTTCGTCCATATAGCAGGTGCAGGTATATGATTTGTCATCAACAAGGCCGAGCTTACGAAGCTGAGCATCGTAGTTATCCTGCATAGAATACATAAACTTGTTGAAAACGATATTTTTAAGAAAGCTTGAGGGAACATTGGGGTCAACGGGCTTGGGGTCAACTGAGAATTTCTGAGCTGAAAGAGCACCGCCGTCAATAAGCTTATCCATAAGATCATAAACAGGGCTCATAACCTTAAGACCGAAGCTTGTAACAAGGTGACCCATTTTGCTTGTTACGGGAACCATTTTAGTTGCGCCGAAAGCATCACCGTACATAACAAGGGTTTTCATAACCTTTGCCATTGCTTCACCCTTGGAGCCGTTGAGAATTTCAACTTCATCGGGGGTGAGCTGCATATTGTAGTTCATAGTATTACCTCCTATGTTTTAACGCCCGTTTACACGAGCATTTAAATTCACAAATAATTATACACTTTAGCAAAAGTATAATCAAGGGGTTTTGTTAATTTTTTGTCGAAGAATGAAACTGCTGATATTTTAAATAAGGCCCTCAACAGCTTTCTGCAATTCTTCTTTAATAAGCTGATGCCCTGCAGAGGTGGGGTGTATACCGTCAACGCTCCAATATCTTGTGTCACCGTCAGATGAAGCCTTGTCAAATTCTTCCTGAAGGGGTACAAAGCTTAAATTATATTCTTCGGCTATTTCTTCGGCTACCTTCGCAAGCTTTCTCACTTCGGTATTAAATCCGTCCCATAATTTTTCTGTGGCAGAACCTTTTAAAACAAACGGCTCTAAAATAATGATTTTAATCTGTGGCAGACTTTCCGTAATTTCTTCAATAAGCATTTTATAAATCTTTTTGAATTTGAGAGGACCTACACCGCAGCCCATTGTCAGCTCGTGAGAAACATCGTTAACACCTATGAGAAGCGACATATAATCGGGCTTCAGATTTATTATATCTTCCTTTATTCTTGCATAAACATCGGTGATTCTGTCCCCACTGTCACCACGGTTGACAAATTTAATTTCGCCCTTACGTTGTTTTTCAATCTCAGCAGCAAGAAGGAATGCATATCCGCAACCCAAGCCAAAACTATCCTGATTATCGTCAACTCTGTTGGCATCTGTTATTGAATCCCCCTGAAATAAAAAAGTTTTCATTTCAAAATATCTCCTTTTTAGTTATGCTGTTATCTGAATTTGCTTTATCCGTTTCATTATATCACATTTTAAATATAAAATAAAGCTGTCTTCGTTTTTATGATAACGGAAAGATTCTCCTGATTCTGACTACCCCTCCGTCATTTTCTTTTGAAAATGCCACCTCCCCTGACAAGGTGAGGCTTGTTACATAAAGCCCGTAGGGGCTGCCATTGGCAGTCCGTTTTAATAGCTTTAATTTGACGGACGCCCGATGGGCGCCCCTACGGTGCTGATAATAACAAAAGCTGCCCCGAAGGACAGCTTTGCCGAATTATTTTGTTATATTATTAATACCATATCCACCCAAAGAGAAGAATAACGATTATCCACTGCCAGAAGGTATACTCAACCTCAAATGTATAAACAACTCTTACGTCACCATTTGAATCATAAACATAAATGTCTGATGATCCTGTTGAATTCGATCTTACATTACCCTCTGAATCAACTGAAACAATTGAATCATCTTCTGAAACAAACCTTGTCGCAGTAAAACCTTCAACTGTAATTTTATATGTATCTTTATAATTCATAAAGATTGTTTTATATTCAATCTGAGGGATCTGGGGCTGTTCCGGTTCCTGAATCTGATTTTTCTGCCATACTGCATAAAGACTTACATTGCCTGAAACAGTTACGCCGTTACCCGCTGCATATGATACGCTTGTTGCGTTACTGTTTGTTGACCAGCCGAGGAAAGTATATCCGCTGCGAGAAGGCTTTGTCTGGGACAAATTGGCATTTGCCGATGTATTCCACACAGCATACAAGGTTGTATTAGCTGTTGGTTTATATGATGCACCGCATGAATATGATGCACTTGTTGCACTGCTTGTTGACCAGCCTTTACATGTTACATTAATCTTCTGAGAAGACGGTGCACCGCTACCACCATTTGCATAATATGAAATCGTGTAAGATTTAGTAGGTGTAGGAAGTATTACGGAGTTACCTGAAACTACATTTGCACTTGACGGAGACACACTGCCACCGTTGGCGTTGTAGGTTACGGTATGGATTGTTGAAGTTTTAGTTCCTGCTACAAAAGAATAGTCACTACCGATTGCATCATAAAATCCATTTTCAATTTTTATGTAATAAACACCATTTTTTTCTGCTGATATAGAATATATTTCTTTGCTTTCGGTTGTATGATCTCTATAAACACTGTCTTCTTTAAGTTCTGTATACTTGCCATCGCTATATTTGTATATGCAAATATACCAATACCCGCCTTTATCTTCATATTTATGATTGAATATCACAGGAATACTTTGAGTTGAAGTTGAAACAATTTTAAATAAATCAATATCCTCGGAACTATTTATACAACCTCCCATTTCAACACCTAAATTAGTTACAGTTGCATTCGTATAGGTATTATTTATTTCTTTTTCAAAGTTTTCGGTCGGAATAAATGAATTTTCAATACTGTATTCTACTCCAACAGGCTCATAAAATCCATTTGTTACTTTTATATAGTATACTCCATTTGCGACTGTACCCACCGTAGGAAGAGTAATAGATTCACTATCCCTCATACCTATTGATGCATTTGAAAGCTCGTTGTAAGTGTTATTCGTATAATAGTAAATTGTTACATACCAACTGTTATTGTTATCTGAATATGTGTGATTAAATGTAAATGAAAGTTTTCCGTTTGACGGCGCTGTTAATTTGTAATAATCACAATCGTTATGGCGACTCATTGTACCGATATATTCCTTATCTGTTGACATAACGGTTGACGTTGCATATGTTTCATTAGTTTCTCTTTCTATATAATTGCTCGAAACAAAAGTATTTTTAATACTGTATTCTACTCCAACAGGCTCATAAAATCCATTTGTCACTTTTATATAGTACACACCATTTGCAACTGAGCCTACCATAGGAAGTGTAACAGATTCACTGTCTCTCAAGCTTATTGATGTATTTGAAAGCTCATTGTAAACATTATTCGCATAATAGTAAATTGTTACGTACCAACTGTTATCCTTGCCTGAATATATGTGATTGAATGTAATAGAAAGCTTACCATTTGTACTAGCAATAATTTTATAATAGTCCGCATCGTCATAATCTTCCATTTTTCCTCGAACTGTACTATTAAGTGCAAATGTATCTGCTGTTGAATAGCTGTCATTTGATTCACTTTCGTTTACAGTTGCCGCCATGGCCATTGGTGCAATACCCATAACCATAACTAACACTAATAAAATTGCCAAAAATTTTTTCATAAATTTACCCCTTTCTTTTTGTTTAACTATATGTATATAGTTAAAATATTGAGCATAAACTATTATAGTCAATGTTTTGAGTATTGTCAAGAGTTTGAGTATGTTAAAATTTAATCGGTGATTAAAATGATTAGCTATAAGCCATTTTACGAAACTCTTTTTAAGAAAAATATTACAGAGTATCAACTGATTTATAAAGAAGGCTTTTCTGCGAACACAATTCACAGAATTAAGCACGGTGAAGCAATCAGCACAAAAACGCTTGACGCTCTTTGCTATACCTTAGACTGTGAAGTTGAAGACATTTTAAAACACGTTAAAGAATAGCAGTGTCGAGAAAAAGACGACACTGCTATTTTTTTATTTGTAAGGTCGGGTCTCTGTGCCCGACCGTTTTTTATCCACAATAAGTCTTCCTCTAACAAGCTCGTAGGGGCTACCATTGGCAGTCCGTTTTAATAGCTTTAATTTGACGGACGCCCGATGGGCGCCCCTACGGTGCTGACAATAACAAAAGCTGCCCCGAAGGACAGCTTTATTTAATCTTATTTTAATATTTCGCAATTTCAACAAACCTCGGATATGCCTGTTTCCAATCTTCGGCATTTTCGGGGTTATATACCTTAAGGCTTTCGCTGTCGGCAACTGCCTGACGGGCATGGGGCACGTCTTTAATTGTTCCGTCAGACATAAACTGAACGGCAACGTTACCCATAACCGTTGCTTCAATAGGACCTGCTTTAACTGTTCTGTCGCAGGAATTTGCAGTCATCTGACAAAGAAGTCCGTCTTTTGTTCCGCCGCCGATAACGTGGATTACGGGGTAATCCTTGTTTGTGCAATCGCACAGTTTTTCAAATGTGAGGCGATATTTCATTGCAAGGCTTTCATAGATACAACGCATAATTTCACCAACGCTCTGAGGAACATACTGACCTGTCTTTTTGCAGAATTCCTGAACTCTTCTCGGGATATTGCCCTGGGGTGTAAATTCAGGTGCATCAGGGTCGATGAAGCACTTAAACGGCTCTTCTTTAAGAGCAAGCTTTTCAAGCTCTGCATAGGAATAATCCTGACCCTCACGCTGCCACTGACGGCGACTTTCCTGAATCAGCCACAAGCCGATAATATTTTTGAGAAGTCCGATTGTTCCGTCAATTCCGCCCTCGTTAGTGATATTGATTTTAAGTGAAGTTTCATCAACAATGGGGGTTTTCAGCTCTGTGCCGAAAAGTGACCATGTTCCTGATGAAAGGAACGCAAAATCACCCTCGGGGCAAGGAACGGCAGTGATAGCCGACTGAGTATCGTGACCGCAAACTGAAATTACGGGAACCTTTTCAACACCCAGCTCCTCACAGATTTCATCGGTAAGCTCACCGAGAACTGTGCCCGGCTGAACAATGGGAGCAAAAAGGCTTTCGGGAATATCAAAAGCTTCAAGAAGCTCCTTTGACCAGGTGCGATTTTCAATATCAATAAGCTGTGAGGTTGAAGCGATTGAATATTCAGCACACATTTTGCCTGTTAAAAAGTATGCAAGCAAGTCAGGCATAAAGAGCATTTTATCAGCTCTTTCAAGAAGCTCCGGTCTTTGACGGCGCAAAGAAATGAGCTGAAAAAGAGTATTAAGCTCCATAAACTGAATGCCGGTGATGTTATAAAGCTTTTCTTTAGGGATTGTTTTAAAAGCCTCTTCAACAAGGCCGGCTGTTCTCGGATCACGATAATGAACAGGGTTTTCAAGAAGTCTACCGTCTTTGTCAATAAGGCCGAAGTCAACGCCCCAGGTATCAATACCGATTGAGTCAAAACCGCCTGCAATTTTAGCCTTAACAATACCCTGCTTAATTTCGTGCAAAAGACGAAGAACATCCCAATAAAGAGTGCCGTTCACCTTAACAGGGTCATTTGAAAAGCGGTGAACTTCCTGCAAAGAGATTTTGCCGTTATCAAATGAGCCGATAATGGCTCTTCCGCTGGAAGCACCAAAGTCAAAAGCAAGAACTTTTTTCATAATCTCACCTTATTCGATAACTACGCCTTTCTGGAGAATTACGTTGGCATAAATTGCTGTTTCACCTGTTGCGATGATTGCATAAGCATTTTTTGCCCTTGTGTAAAAAGCAAAACGCTCAATAAGCTCAATTTCTTTTTCGCCTTCGTTTTTCTCAATAATCTGCTTGTATTCTTCCCAAATGGGGGGACGGTTTTCACTGTCATCATTATCCATAAGAGAAACAGGAGTTTTCACATATGTATCAAGAGGCATAAGCTTTAAAATTGCATCAAGAATTTCGGGCACACCGTGACCGTCAAGTCGAACAAGTCTTTTTGCATTAGCTGCTGCAGGGAAGTTACCGTCGCCGATAACGATGGTATCACCGTGACCCATTTCCATAAGAATTTTCAAAAGCTCGGGTGAAAGAATTGATGGTACATTTTTAAGCATAATTACAAAGTCCTTTCTTAATTGGAATACATCTCATACATACTTGCATAAATTCCGCCCTTGGCAACCAGCTCTTTGTGGTTGCCCTGCTCCTCTATGCCGTTTTTGGTAAGCACAAGAATATTATCTGCATTCTTAATAGTAGTCAATCTGTGAGCAATTGTCAAGGTTGTTCTGCCTTTTGACAGCTCTTCAAGGGATTTTTGTATCAATTTTTCACTTTCATTGTCGAGAGCTGAGGTTGCTTCATCAAGAATGAGTATAGGCGGATTTTTAAGGAATACCCTTGCAATGGACACTCTTTGCTTCTGACCGCCTGAAAGCTTAACTCCACGCTCGCCAACATAAGTATCATAGCCGTTTTCAAGCTCTGTGATAAATTCGTGAGCTCCTGCCTTCTTTGCGGCGGCAATAATTTCTTCGTCGGTTGCATCCTGCTTGCCGTAGGCAATGTTTTCTTTGATTGTTCCTGAGAAAAGGTAAACATCCTGCTGAACAACACCGATGTTTTCACGAAGTGAAGAAAGAGTGAAATCGTTAACATCAATTCCGTCAACGGTGATTTTACCCTCTTTGATTTCGTAGAATCTGGGAATAAGATTACAGATTGTGGTTTTACCGCCGCCTGACGGACCGACAATTGCAACATTCTGACCTTTGGGAAAGTGAATGTTCACATCATGAAGAACATCTTCAAGCTTTTCGGAATATGCAAAGCTTACATTTTCAAAACGGATGTCACCCTCAACTGTTTCAATATCACGGGCATTGGGGTTGTCAATATCTTCAGGCTTAACGTCCATAATTTCGGTAAAACGCTCAAAGCCTGTCATACCCCTCTGGAACTGCTCGCTGAACTGAATAATCTGCCTGATGCTGCCCAGAAGCGTGGAAACCATCAGCAAATATGCAGTAAGGTCGGCAGGCTCAATTTCATCATTCATTATAAACAATGCACCTACGCACACAACCATAATATACATAAGTCCGTCAAAAAACCTGACCGTTGTGTGAAAGCCTGCCATGCTGAAATATGCCGAGCGTTTAACAGAGAAAAACTTTTTGTTATTTTTGCCGAACTTTTCTTTTTCAACGTCTTCATTAGCAAAGGATTTTACAACGCGGATACCGAGGAGTGTATCCTCAACCCTTGCATTGATTTCACCAAGCTCGTGACGCTGCTGTTTAAAAGCTTTTTTCATTCTTTCACGGAATGTTTTTGAAACAATTACCATAAGCGGCACCATAATAAACATTATGAGCGTAAGCTTGAGGTTGATGCTTGCAAGATAAGCAAATGAACCGATAAATTTAAGGGAAGCAATAAAATATTCTTCGGGGGCATGATGAGCAAACTCTGCAATATCAAAAAGGTCAGACGTTATTCTTGACATAAGCTGACCGATTTTTGTGTTGTCATAATAAGAATAAGGAAGAGTCTGCAAATGGGCAAACATATCACGGCGCATATCTGTTTCCATCCGTGTGCCCATAATATGACCGCCTGCTGCCATATAGTAGTTGGCGGCACTGTCAAGAACACGCAAGAAAAGATAAAATCCCGCTATTTTACCGATATATGTAAGTGTAAGCACCTCGGGGTTATTGATACCGATTTCAGTAATGTTACGTGCAATAACAGGGAGTGCCAGCTCACACACAACGGTAAACATTGCACACACAAGGTCAAGCACCAGATACCAACCGTATTTTTTGTAATAAGGTATAAATCTTTTCAAAAGGACTGTGCTTTTGGTTTTTCTTTTTTCTTCGGGCATATTATCCCTCCTTGAGATTCAATATTCTTAATTGTAACATAAAATTCACAATATTTAAAGCAGATACTTGAAAAAGTTACACAAATTTGGTTTAATTGATATATAAATTTTTTGGGGGAATTTCTATGTTTGCCAAAGTAAACAGCATGGGACTTTTCGGTATGGACGCTTTCTCGGTTGAGGTTGAGGTGGATTTATCTCAGGGTCTGCCTAAGTTTGAAATCGTCGGTCTGCCCGACACAGCTGTAAGCGAAGCTAAAGACAGAGTTCGCTCCGCCATTAAAAACAACGGCTTCACCTTCCCTGTGAGCCGCATCACAGTTAACCTTGCCCCTGCCGACACACGCAAGGAAGGACCCCTTTATGACCTTTCAATTTTTGTGGCACTTCTTATTGCAACAGGTCAAATACGAAAACCAACCGATGAATACGCTTTTTTAGGTGAACTTGCTCTCAACGGTCAGATCCGCAAAGTAAATGGCGTTTTGCCAATGGTTATCAGAGCAAGAGATTCCGGGCTTAAAGCTGTTTTTGTGCCAAAGGAAAACGCCCTTGAAGGCTCGGTTGTCAAAGGCATTGATGTTCTCCCTGTTGAGCACGTTTATGAGGTGGTCAACCACATTCACGGTGTTGAAAAAATAACACCTTGTGTTCCGCAGAAGAAGCAATCCGATTCATTAAAATTTGCCCCCGACTTTGCCGATGTTAAAGGTCAGCTTGAAGCAAGGCGAGCCCTTGAGGTTGCCGCAGCAGGCGGCCATAATGTTATTATGCTCGGTCCTCCCGGTTCAGGTAAAAGTATGCTCGCCAAAAGATTACCTTCAATTCTGCCCTCAATGACTTTTGAAGAGAGCCTTGAAACCACAAAAATTTATTCCGTAGCCGGTACTTTGCCCGATGACGTTTCACTTATTACAGAAAGACCTTTCCGTTCACCTCACCATTCGGTGTCACCTGTTGGTCTTTCAGGCGGAGGAACAGGCAAAACCCTTCGCCCCGGTGAAGTTTCTTTAGCTCACAACGGTGTGCTTTTTCTTGATGAATTGCCTGAATTTAACCGAAATGTGCTTGAGGTTTTACGTCAGCCGTTGGAAGATGAAAAAATCGTTATTTCACGAGTTATGGGCACGGTTGCTTACCCTTGCTCGGTTATGCTTGTTTGTGCAATGAATCCATGTCCGTGCGGATTTTACGGGCACCCTACCAAAGCATGCACTTGCCCTAAAGGGGCTGCACAAAAATATCTTTCACGAATTTCAGGTCCGTTGCTTGACCGAATTGATGTTCATATTGAAGTACCGCCTGTTGATTTTGATAAGCTCTCTGACACCGAAAAGGGTGAAAGCTCGGAAGCTATCCGTCAGCGTGTGGATTACGCCCGCAAAATTCAGCAGCAGCGACTTGAAGGAACAGGTGTCACCAGCAACGCCCATATGCCGGCAGGTCTTACAAGAGAGCTTTGCCGACCGACCGATAAAGCAATGGAGCTTCTTGAAAACGCCTTCCGTCGCCTTGGTCTTTCGGCAAGAGCGTATGACAAAATTCTTCGTGTTTCACGCACAATTGCTGACCTTGACGGCAGTAACGACATTGAGCCCAAGCACATCGCAGAGGCAATTCAATACCGTTCACTTGACAGAAAATTCTGGGAGAGAACATAAAAAACAACGCAGGAGCCGAAACTCCTGCGTTTTACTTTTTGGTGTTTGTCAAACCTGCAATATAATCTATTGAAACATTATACAGTTTGGCGAGCTTTATAATCAGCTCAAACGGTGGCTCACGCTTGCCTTGTTCATAGTTTGTATATGTTGTCTTGTGCATCCCCAGTTTTTTCACAAGCTCTTCCTGAGTTAAATCCATATCTTCTCTTAAATCTCTTAATCTTGGATAGTATTGCATTTTCATCACCCAAAGCCATTATGCCACAATACATCATTTGTTGTTGACAAAATACAACAAGTGTTGTATAATTATACATCATTTGTTGTTCCGGAGGGCATTGTGGCAATCAAAAGCTATTCTATACGCATAGATGAAGTTCTGCTTCACAAATTGCATATATTGGCTGGTTCCGAACTGAGAAGTGCCAACAGCGAAATAATTATTCTTATTCGTGAGGCTATTGAAAAATTTGAAAAGGAACACGGCAAGATTGATTTTAAATTATAACTTAAAAATATTTTTCGACGGGTGTTGACAAAATTCAACGGTTATGATAATATATGTGACAATATGAGGGAGTAATTCCACACAAATATGTGCGTGACACTTTCGTCAATACAGGAGCAATCCTCGGAGTGTCCTTAATGTAAATGAGACTCATACACTTTTCAGCGCTGAATTGTGTATGAGTTTTTTGTTTAGGAGGCTCTCTCATAGCAAAGTCCTAGGCTTTGAAAAATTTGAAAAGGAGAAAAACTATGAAAACAAAAAATTTATCAAAAATTATTGCTCTGGTTGTTTGTGCAGTTATTGTTATTGCAGTGCTTGCCACCAGCTTCACAGTGGTTAAGGCAGGTCACACAGGCGTTGTTCTCACATTCGGTGCAGTTGAAGAAAAAGTTCTTGACGAAGGACTTCACTTTAAAGCTCCAATTGTGCAGAGTGTTGTACAAATGAACAACCGTACTCAGAAGATTGAAACCGACGGCACAGCTTCATCAAAGGACTTGCAGATAATTTCTTATGTTGTTGCTGTTAACTACCATGTTAATAACACCTCATCTGCTTCTCTTTATCAGAGCGTTGGTATGGATTACGGCTCCGTAATTATCGTGCCTGCAATTCAGGAAAGCATTAAAGCAGTAACTGCACAGTACACAGCTGAGGAGCTTATCACTAAGCGTCAGTCTGTTGGCGACCAGATTAAAACTGCTCTTTCAGACAAAATCAATCAGTACGGACTTACTGTTGAAATCTTCAACATTGTGAACTTTGATTTTTCCGAAGAATTTAATGCCGCTGTTGAAGCGAAACAGACAGCTCAGCAGAATGCACTCAAGGCAGAGCAGGACCTCGCTCGTATTGAGGTTGAAGCAAAGCAGAAAATCACTCAGGCAGAAGCTGAGGCTGAAAGTATAAAGCTCATTCAGGAGGCTCTTGCAAAGTCCCCCGACTATGTTGACTACGTAAAGTGGAACAAATGGAACGGTGAGCTTCCTACCGTTATGGGTGACAGCGACATTCTCCTGAGTATGGACGAGCTTGAAAAGAAGGCCGAGTAAAATTATTACAACCGAGCTTACAAGGCAGGTAGCTATGCTATCTGCCTTGTTTTTGTGTAAATAGGCAATCAAATTTCAATTATTCCTAATTTTCGCAAACAAAAAAGAGAGCCGAAGCTCTCTTTAATGATTAAAATATTCCTCTCACTCTTGCAACTAGGAATGACACCGCTGTCATCACAGCCTGAACCAAAAGCAACGGCCATACTCCCATAATTGAAATTACATCAAAAATTGAAAACACTGCAATCACTGCAAAACCGACAATTACGTTGATAAGCTGAATCAGATTTTCAACCTTAAAAGTTCCGCAAAGTGAATATGACATTGTGAAGCTTCTGAAAAGTGAGAATGCATTTCCGTCGTGAAGAATACCTGTCTTTGAGGTTTCACGCACACGGTTTTTATACTTTTTATAAATTCTGCCCGAGGTGTTGCTTATAAGTCGGATATTATTAAATCTGACACCGAAAACCTCGTTTATCATATCAGTTGTAATATTTGAATCATAATTCCTCAAAAGGACCGTTACACCGTTTGTGCCCAATCTTCTTATAAACGGTATAAGCTTTTTGTTGGGCGCATAACTCACAACCATCATTGCTGCAAGCTGGTTTGCAATGGCAAGGTAAATTACCTTTCTGCCGTCGGTGGTGTATCTTTCCTCTTCAGAAATATCGGGTAACTCCATGTTATGATGCTTCATCATATTTCGGTTGCCCATAATAACCTTTTGACCGTTAATCCAGCCCGAAACACCCATTCGCTCTTCATAATTAAACGAGTGCACTGCCGGCAAAAGGTCACGCTTGCTTACAACCTGATCAAAAACAGCGGTAAGAGGTCCGCCTGATTTCACCATCATTGCAGCCGCATAAAGAGTAAGGTCATCAATACGCACCTTTTTAAAATCTCTTATACCGTGCAAACGACAAGCCTGCTGGTCAAAAATATCAGCACTGTCAACAACGACAGCGTTGGTTTTGCTGAAATCGTCAACAGCTTTCTGACCTGAAATCATACCGCCTGCCTTATTAAGGCGTTTGTTGACCCATCTGAGGGGAAGCTGAATAGCTGCCACACCAAAAGCCGGCACACAAACGCACACAGCCGCTGAAAGGTATGTAACAGCACCCACAAAGCTTTTGGAAAATACTCCGCCCAAAACTGCACAAATCAAACCTGCTGCAAAAGACAACGGCAAAAGCAAAGAAGTCAGCTTGTCTGATGAAACTTCACTTTCGCAACGCTCAATAAGCTTTGTAGGAAAATTAGTTTTGCAAGAATATCTGACATCCGGCTTATTCATTAAAAGAACTCTGCCAATTTCAAATTCATCATTTTTATTCTCTACTCGCTGAACAGAGTGGAGATTTTCTTTTTCTCTACCTGTGCAGAAGTTAAAGGCATCATAGGTTCTTGAATGGCGAAGATAATCACCAAACTCATCAACTGCAAAAGCAAATGCTGCACAGGCTGAAATAACAAAGCCTTCAACTGCCATAAACTCTTCTAATGCAAAAGAAACCACGCTCTGCACAACTGCCATAGCAGATATTACCGTAACAGATGTCTTCAAGTTAGGTTGCCTTTTAAGCAAGGCTGCAACACCGCTGTTTATGGTGTTCATACCTATAATTATGCAAGCAATCAGAAGCACTGTGTTTATTGAATGAGAAAGCGTTGCATCAAAACCGAGTGTAACCTTTGACACAATATTGATTACAAACATTGCAACAGTAATCAGGCTGAAAGCCGCAAAACGTATGGCAGACAACCGTTTAACCTTGTGAAGAGTTGCTCTTACCCGGTTGGCATCTTTGACGTTTGTGTATTCCACGCCGGCGGGGTTTGTTTTAACCGTAACTGAATCTGTTTTGTCATCATTTGAGCCTTCGCCAAACAGTTTTTCAAGCTTGCCGTTAGTGGCTCTGCCCTCTTCTTCAGCTTCGGCAATACCCATAAGCTTAAACTTGTCAATCTTTTCACGGCGTTTAACCTTAAGATTTTTCTCTTCTTCAAGCTCGTTAACCTTTTCCGGCTCCTGAGTGCCGATTTCAAACCCTACAAGCTTAATCTGACCGTCGTCCCACAAATCCTGTGATTCGTCAACCTCAGCATCATCAGGAATAATTGTGTTGATAAAATCCTCAGCCTCTATAAGTGTGGGAACAGACTCCAGGTCTAAATCAATATCATCGTCACCCTTTTGCATCACAAAGCCCGGGCGTTCAACTATTTTGGTCTGCTCGCCTGTATCTTCGTCGTCAAATTTTACCCTTTCAAGAAACTTTCTTCGGTTTTCATCCACTTCCATAGAATGCTCTTTTGAAGGAATCAACGGCTCATCAAAATCTATCCTTACCGTTCCGGTGTCATAAGGACTTTTTTTACCTGCCTTTTTAAGACCTTTGAGCACATCCGACACTCTTTGCTTTGCTGTTTTTGATGAAATCTGAATATCACCCGTATCTGCCGACACAATGCCCATAGCGACATCAGCCTTTTCTTTTGCAATTCGGGCATAGTCAGACGGCAGCACAGTGGTATCCTCCTCAAGGGATTCAACTCTTGCTGCTTCCTCGGCAGAAACTGAAGTTGTAACCATAGTGTCGGCAAGACGCATTGTTCTGGCAAAATTTTCCACAACTGTTTCCTCTTTCTGAGGGGCCTTTTCAGTTCTGCTTAAAAGACGGTCAACATCATCCATTGACCAATTTTTGTCATCACGCTTTTTAGCCAACTTAAACATCCTTTCGTTTTATACCCGAGCGCTGCCTCGAAACCTCGTAAATAAGTATTCCTGCAGCAACCGAAGCATTAAGGGAATTAATCTTCCCTTTCATCGGGAGTGAAACAGTAAAATCACTTTTTTCTTTAACAAGGCGGCTGACACCCTTACCCTCAGAGCCGATTATAAGACCGACTCCGCCGGAATAATCAACCTCACACCAATTCTGACCGTCCATATCAGCGGTGTAAATCCACACACCTTTTTTCTTAAGCTCGTCAATTGTTGATGCAATGTTTGAAACCCTGGCAACAGGCACATATTCCACTGCACCTGCCGATGCCTTACCCACAACATAGCTCAATGAAGCGTTCCTTCTTTTAGGAATAATAACTCCGTGAGCACCGCCTGCTTCAGCACTTCTTAAAATTGCACCTAAATTATGAGGGTCTTCAAGCTCATCACAGATAATAATAAACGGAGCTTCGCCCCTTTCTTCAGCAAGGGCAAAAATATCTTCAACGCTTGAATACTCGTGAGCAGCAGCATATGCGGCAACACCCTGGTGAGCTGCACCTGAGCACATCATATCAAGCTTTTTCCTTTCGACCTCTTTAACAACAACGCCCTTTTCTTTGCAACGGCTGATAATCTGACCGATTGAACCTCCACGCTCCCCTTTGGCTACAACAAGAGTGTCAATCACTCTGCCGCTTCTGAGGGCTTCGGTTACGGCATTTCTGCCGATGATGAGGCCGTTGTTTTCGCTTTGTGTCATTTTATCCATAAAAACTCCCTATTTTAGCCTATAGTTTTATGAGTATCATTATATCATACTATATCGACAAAATACAATAGTTTTTTATATGTTCACACCGACATATTATACCACCTGAAAAAAGTAAAATATTATAGGTTTAAAATGATTTTTGGAGTGGTTTTATGAAAGTGAAAGAAAAAATATCTCATCTTAACACAATCCTCAGCGACAGAAAAAGCCTGGCTTTTTTAACCAAAATTATACTCAGCTTTTCAGGGGGAATAATTTGCTCTGTGCCGTATTTTCTCGGCTCATTCTCCCCATTTGCAGCAGCTCTCCCTGCTGCGCTTAACGGAATGTTTTCAATCACCTGTGCCATCGGCTCAATACTGGGGATTTTTGTTTTTCAATCGGGGATTTCTGCTTTCAGATATTTCGCAACGGTGTTGACCTCAACGGCAATTTTACATATCTGCCTTTATTATCTCGGCTTAAAAAAAGAAAAACTTCTTCGCCCGATTTGCCCGGGATTATGTGCAGGGATTGTAAACTTCATCTTTCTTTTTTCTCAAAAATTCAGTGCAGATCTGATATTTACAACAGTTGTTGAAACGGTGCTCACCATTGTTGCGGTTCCTGTTTTTTCCGTGGCAATCAAAGAGATTTATGAAAAAAGATTTTTGTCACAAACATCCGGTGAAAAGCATACGGCAATTGCTATTCTTGCCTTATCTTTTTTAATCGGTCAGCTTCGGGGAACAGGTGTAATCGGTGAGTTTTTTGCAATCCTGATTTTTTGGTGCGGGATTTTATATTTTTCATTTAAAAAGTCGTTCTTTGCTTCGGCTGTTACTTCGGTATGTGCCGCCGTTTCTTTGGCAATGGGCGGTGAAGCTGATTTTATGTGTGCCGCCATAGCTCTCGGCGGATGTATTTGCCCCCTGATTAACACAAGGTATCGATACACATCGGGAATTGTGATTATTGCTCTTACCGTTACAGGCTGTGCCTTTGGTGAATATACCGACTTTTTCCCCACCCTCCCTGCAACAATTCTGTCAGCTGCAACTATGTCGGTTATTCCGTCAAAAATATTCCAAAACAGGTTAAATTCTGACCCCCATACCATTGCCGACAATGTTGCAATTCCCATTCAGGCAAAAGAAATTTCGGCAGCAGTTGAAAACCTCGGTGATTGCATGAATGCTGTCAGAAAGACCCTGCGACCCTTTGTAACAGCAGAGCTTACGCAAGTACTTTTTAATGCAGGCAAAAAAATATGTGAAAAATGCGAATTGCAAGACAGCTGTATAAACTCCATAAGAAAAGAAAACAACCCTTGCTATAAAAAAATTGCTTCAGCTCTTAATGAAAACAGGCTTGATTACTCATCCTTCCCCGAAAACTTTAAAAACACCTGCTACCTCAGTGAGCAGATGCTGAATTCTATGCGACAGGCATATTTTGTATATTGCACCAATATAAATTCAGACAATAAAATCAGCCGTTTTCAAGAAATCACAGGCAACCAGCTCAAATCTATCGGTTCAATCATCGGTCCGATTTGTGCCACAGCAATGAATGCAGGAGCAATTACGGCAAAAAATAGCCGCGCATGTGCCGTGTGTGCTGAGGAATTCGGCATAGATATAATCTCCGCACACCTTTGCCAAAACAAAGCAGGGCACGAATATTTTAACCTCTCTTTTAAAAAACCTGACAACAATTTTAACGTTACAAAGCTCACCGAAAACTTACGGCGTGAAACAGGGTTTGAGCTTGATTTTCCCACACTTATACAAAAGGATGATGTTTACACCCTTATTTTTAAACAAAAGCCAAAAATCAGCTTTAAAATTTCAGCGGCAGTTAAGCCTGCCACCCCCGACGGAGTAAGCGGTGATTATTACCGCAGCTTTAAAGATTCATTTTCACGTCAGGTGGTACTCCTTAGCGACGGAATGGGAACAGGTACACGTGCTGCTGTTGACTCAGCCTTCACCTGCGAAACCTTTTGCAACCTTTTGAAATCAGGGCTTGACGTTAAAACCGCTGCCGCTGCCGTAAACTGTGCTATGCTTATGAAATCTACTGATGAATCTCTTGCAACTGTTGATTTAATTATCGCTGACCCGGTCGCAGCAAATCTTACAATATATAAATGCGGTGCAGCACCATCTTTTATTTTAAAAAACGGCAAGGTTTCCGTGCTTGAGGCTGAAAGTGCACCAATAGGAATCCTTGACAAGGTTGACATGGCAAAAAGTGAAATTTCAATTTCAAAAGGAGACATTTATCTTACCGTTTCAGACGGAATAACAGGTGACAGCTGGGGCTGGATTTCGGCAGAATTAAAAACATACGCTGCTCAATCCCCCACTGACCTTGCAAAGCACATTCTGCAATGCGCCTGCGACAGAATGATCGGCAAACGTGCTGACGATATGACTGTTATTGCTCTTATGGCAGATAACCCTTGACAACTATTTAGTCGTGTGATAAATTAAAAGAGCAGAATATCTGCTAAAAGTGAATAGAACATCTCAGGTGTCGGATAAGCAAAAGCTTGATCCGGTGAAAAGGGAAGCAGGTGAAATTCCTGCACGAACTCGTCGCTGTGAAAGAGGAGCTTTGTTTCAGCATATGCAGTCATTGGATTTTTCGAGAAGACGAAACAAAGTGATGATACTCAAGTCAGAAGACCTGCCCGGGGTGATATTGTGGAGCCACGAGTAACTGGTTGAAGCAGAAAGATAAAGTTTACTGTATATCTGTATCTTCTTGCCCATTACTTGGCGGTAATGGGCTTTATCTTTGTTCCGCAATGTCTATGCACTGATGCAGCTTGGACGGAAGTTGCGGAAAAGGAAGGAGAAACTAAAAATGAAAACAAAAACCAAAAAAATCCTCGGGGTGTGCCTTGTTGTTGTGCTCATCGCCGCCCTTGCAGGTGCATATTTTATGTTTGGCGAAAAGCCTGTTGAAGGCAGCAAAGCAGTTGTTATTGAAGTAGTAAACAGCAAAGGTGAATCAACCGAGTACGAAGTTAAAACCGATGCCGAATATCTTCACGGTGCAATGGACGAGGCTGAGGGCCTTACCTATGACGGTGAAGAAGGACCCTACGGCTACACCGTATCTGTTGTTAACGGAGAAAGTGCTGTTTATGAAACCAATGGTGCATACTGGGCATTTTATGTAAACGATGAATACTGCAATTACGGCATCGACTCACAGCCTGTAAACGACGGCGATAAATTCAGCATTGTTTATACCGTTGCTCAATAATGAAAAAAGAAACATTAAAAATAGCAACCAGAGACATTGCTCTGATTGCACTGTTTGTGGCAATTATTGAGGTGTGCAAATTTGCCCTTGCTAACCTGGCAAACATTGAACTGACCTCTTTTTTGCTGATAATTTTTTCACTGTATTTCGGCAAAAGGGTTTATGCAGCCGTTCCTGTTTTCATCCTTATAGAGGGTGTGGTTTACGGCTTTGGCTTATGGTGGATAATGTATCTTTACGCATGGCCGTTGCTCATACTCATCACCCGAATTTTTAAAAAGAATGATTCCGCCCTGCTGTGGGCAGTTGTGTCGGGGGTATTCGGATTGCTGTTCGGATTTTTATGCGCTATCCCCTACCTTTTTATGGGGGGCATTTCCACAGCCTTTTCATGGTGGATTGCAGGAATCCCCTTTGACCTTGTTCACGGTGTGAGCAATTTTCTGATAATGCTTTTATTATACCGTCCTGTAACAAAAGTATTAAAAAAGATAAAAATATGAAAAAAGTGCTGACCGTAAAAAGTCAGCACTTTATTTTTATAACGCATTGAACGTTGCTCTGATTTCGTTTGTATTGCCTGTTGCAAGGTAATAATCATAAGTATATGGGTCATAGCTTGTTGAATCACGCCATTTTATAACGGCAATATATGAAGTGGGGCCATCCTTTGACGGATCCTTGCTCAAATCTCCTCCACGGCCAAAAACGCCTGAAAGGAACTCTTCTTCACCCTCAACATAAACACCGATACCAAATGAATCTTCTTCCTGACCTACAAAGGCTGACCAGTTTTCATCAGAGAAAAACTTGGGATAACCTGCATCAGGCCAGAAAATCAAATCGGGCTCGCTCTTGATTTCACCACCGTTGGCATACACAAATCTGTTAAGTGGCTCGATGCAATAAAATGCAGGAATTTCCTGACTTGTTGAAACCACTGGATAACCTGAAAAATCAACATATCTGCATTCGACGTGAACAGCACCGTTCTCTATTGTATATGTAGCTTCCATATATGAGGGGGTAATATTTTCCTTTGGAAGCGACCAGTCAAGAGGTCTGCATTTGATATAAATTGATTTTTCTGTGCAACGGACATCTACAATCTTGCTGCTGTCACCAAACTGGTTACCACCCTGAACAGGGTTATAATTCCACTTGTTATCCATAAACACGCCGCCTGTGTATTGCTCACAGTCGCCTGTTCCGTAATAAGACTGCTGAACAAGCCTGCCGGGGTCATAACGGTTGATAAGATTCACGTTTTTGCTGAAAGCTTTTTTGCCGTAACGCTCACTTGCGTTGGAATCAACATAAACTCTGCCGTCAACCTTAACAGCTTCAACATTGGAGTTTGTGTCTTCAAGGTAGCTCAATGCACCGCCCCAAAGCATATCAACACCGATTTTGTAGCCGTCTTTTTCAATATAAACCTCTCTGTCAGGGATTTCACGGTTAAATGTGTCAAGACCTCTTAGCTTAATTGTGGCAGAGGGCACATTCAACGGCTCAAAAGAAAGGCTGTAAACTCCGTTTGCCTTTGTACCGTTAAGGCAGTTGTCGATAAATGAGCTGAAATTGCCGTTTTCAGAAGGTTCAAGGAAAAATTCTTCACTTTTATCCACAACACCGGCTTTATAGGTGATTACACCTTTGACATAAGCATCTGTTTCGTAGCTCAATGTGAAATAGTTGAACCAATCAGCCTTCTGATAATCAAGGTCAACGGTAACCTTTTTATCAAGCACAATTGTTGAATCCTCAAGAACTTCACCGTCAACGACAGGCTCAAGGTAATCACCGTTGAGCATAAAAAAGCTACCTGTATTAACGTGAAATGAGGTGTCATAATTGCTTGGTAAAAAGCTCATCGGGTATGAAAAGAAGCCTATAAAAAATGATAAAACTAAAGCGATAATTTTAGAAAACATATAAACCGCCTCCTTGGTAAAAATTCTATAATAAAACCGACGCAAAGTCAAGGCATAAATATAGGGAAGGTATCACGCAGTGACCGGGATAAAAATCAACCTCAAAGCCTTCTCCTTGAGAAACCAATGATTTATCATATTTCGCAATTATTCAGGCTCCCTCTGACGAGGGAGCTGGGTCGAAGACCCTGAGGGAGAGAATGATTTTGCGTGGAAATTGTTGATTTATCAAGGATTCCGGAAGTCTCTCCCTCCGTCTTTTGCTTCGCAAAATCCACCTCCCTCGTCAGAGGGAGGCA
>JAFTXJ010000012.1 GCA_017461625.1 Clostridia bacterium | reverse complement strand
TCTTTACTTGTTTGCAAAGGAACACAGATTGAGCATCGCAAACAATCTCAAAGAAGCAAAGTATGAGCTTGAGAAAAACAAGAAACGCATTAAAGAGTTGGATAAACTCATTGAGGCGGTATTTGAACAAAATGTTCTTGGCAAACTACCTGATGATCGCTATAAACGTATGCTTACCAATTATGAAAATGAGCAGAAGGATTTAATGCAAAAGGTTGAGGATACCGAACGGCTTATCAATACCGCACAGCAAGAAAATATTGATGTCAGGAACTTTATTGCCAACATCCGTCAGTGTACTGATATAAAGGAGCTAACACCTTCCATTGTTAATAAGCTCATTGATAAGATTGAAGTCTTTGACAGAGTAAGAGGAGAAGACGGAAAGAAACATGTCCCCATAAAAATACACTTTTTGGGAGTAGGTGTTATGCAGTTCCCTGATGCTGATATGTTAGAAAAAGCAAAAGAAGAAATGAAAGATTACACTAAAAAAGCTTCGTAAAAATGAAAACACGGTGTAGTCGTAACTGACTACACCGTATATTTCACCTAAACTGTCCTTAGCCACCTGTGGCTAATTCCGAGCGTTTTTTCTTATTTCACTGTAATTTTGAAAAGCCTTGCACCGTGTGAGTTAACATTTGCAGAAAATGTGTCGTCGGTTACTGTATATTCTTCGTGCTTCCACATATCCCAAACACTGTATTTAATACCACCGATTGCAATATCGCTGATGTCAAATGAAATTTCTCTTTCACTGTCATCGGTGTTGAAAAGTGCAATATATTTGCAGTTTTCTCCTTTTGATGTCCAGATGATTTCGCCTTTGCCGTCAACTTCCTCACGCTTGAACTGCCTTGCTCCGCTTGAATTTTTGAGCATATCAATAAGCTCTCGGTTCTGAAGGAGTGAAAGGGTAAATTCATCGTTTTCACGCATTTCACCGCCCATCATAAGTGGTGAGCGGAAAATACCCCAAAGGGTCATCATTGTTATCTGCTCATCGTGAGTGAAGCGTGTGTAACGGTTTCTGTATTCAGGTTTCTCTTCAGTAATCTGAATTTTTCCCAAGGGGAGCATATCGCAATCTGGCCATGCACCGGGCTGAACATATTCCTGCCACGTGTAGCAACGCTCAAACATAGCGTGAAGCTTGCTCCATTCGTCCCAAAAGTCGCCTGTCATACGCCACATATTTGCGTGGGCGGCAAGGTGTTTGTGCTCCCATACAGGAGCAGGTCCGGGAGAAAGGCTGAGAACCATATCTCTGCCGCAATTGTCAATGGCTTTTCTGAGCATCTCAATTTCTTTTCGGGCTGAATAGGGGTCGTGGGGATATATTTCTGTATTGGCGATATCGTCACATTTTATGTAGTCAACACCCCATGAAGCATATAGCTCAAAAATAGAATCGTAATATTCCTGAGCACCTTTTTTGTGGGTTTCAAGTCCGTACATATCGGGATTCCATGCACAGATGGAAGATGGTTTTGCAATATCTTTTGCTGTAACACCTTCACATTTGATTTTTGTATTTTGGTGAGCTGCCTGACGTGGAATACCTCTCATAATATGTATGCCGAATTTGAGACCTAAAGAGTGAATATAATCTGCAATAGGTTTAAAGCCTTTTCCGTTTGCTGAAGAGGGGAATCTCTCAACAGAAGGAATAAGGCGTGAATATTCATCCATGCAAAGAGGGGCAAAGTAGTGATAGTAAAAGCTGTTTGCAGTCGGCTCTGACCACTGAATGTCGCAAACAATATATTCCCAACCGTAATCTTTTAAATGCTCTGCCATATAATCCGCATTGGCAAGAAGCTGTTCTTCATTAACTGCTGCACCGTAGCAGTCCCAACTGTTCCAACCCATAGGGGGTGTTAAAGCAAAATCTCTGAAACTCATAAAAATCCTCCTTTACAAGCTGTTTTCATTCTATCAAAAGAAAAAAGGTTAGTCAATGATTTAAAATGCTGTGAAAAAGCCTATCTTTATATTTTCTTAACTTTTTCTTTATCACACTTTACTTTTAATTTGTTATATTTTAAACTGAAAAAGAAGATAGGAGGTTTTCTTATGCGTAAAGCGTTGGCAATCGTTTTGTGTTTGATTCTTGCTTTGCTGACCGGGTGCTCAACAAAATTATCCGATTCAAATAAGCCTTCTGAGCAAGAACAAACCTTGCCTGAAAAAGTGGAGCTTCTCAGACAGTTCCCCAAGGGAGTATTTGCAAAAACGGTAACAGTTCCTTACAGAAATGTTAAAAGCGTTGATATAAGCGGAAACCTGCTTTATCTTTCTGTTTATGACAGATATGAAGCAATCGGTACTGATATGCTGGTTTCGTACGACATTAACACTTGTGATGAAAGAATTCTTTTTGAATTGCCGTATAATTCAAATTATGATGATTGCTTTATTCAAGGTGTGCAGACTGACGGCAAGTGGCTTTTGTGGGAAGTTTGCAATATAATGTCAGGTCATTTTAATTCAATATATGTTATGAATCTTGAAAATCGTGAGATTTCTATTGCAAAAGAAATGAGCGATTTGAACTCGACTTCACCTGCCTATGGCAACGGCAAGGTGCTTTGGTGTGAAACAGACTCAGAAAAATCAACTGTGTTTGTATATGATTGCCTCAGTGAAAAAACGGAAAAAATCTGTGATATTGACAGCAGAATTAACAGCCTTGCTACCGATGGCAATAAGGCGGTGTGGTATGCTGACGGTGGATATACGGTTTATGATTTGACTGACAGCGAAACAGAAGAAATCAAAACCGATACCCAAAGTGTTAATTCACTGGCTGTTAAAGATAATAAAATTTTCTCCGCTTGTGATAATCATATAGTTATTACGGATATTGAATCCAAGCAAACAGAAAAAATTGAACAAATTGCAGACGATTTGTTCATTACAGATGATTACATTGTGGGTAAATACAGTCAGGTCACCAACTTTTATTACAGAAATAAATTAACTGAAAACGAAAATCTTTTGCGATATTATGTTGAAGCTCTGGGAACAGATGGCAACAGGCTTGTTACCGTAACAGAAAATGAGGGTAAATATGCTAATGATGACGGTACACTAATTGAGCAAGTATGGGTACATATTTATGATTTTGACAAACTGACGGAGGTTGAATAATGAAAAAACTAGTTGTGTTATTTTTTGTGGTTGTGAGCATCTTTGCTTTGTCTGCTTGCGGCGGAGTTGGTGCCGGTGATGCTAAAAATGTGAAAATTATACCAAGTGATTCTGAAATATATACAGATGAAGAAATAGCAGATGCTGTTGATGTGGCGATAGACTATTTTGAAAAAGAGTTTGAGGGATGCACTCTTACTGAGATAACATATATCGGTGATGAAAAGAATGTCGGCTTTCAGGAATTTGCAGACAGGAATAATGCAGAGGATGTAATTGTTTTGCTTTCATCTTTTGATGTGGATTCTTCAGGCGGTGACGGCTCGTTGAATTCAAACTACACCTACAAAAACTGGAACTGGATTTTAGTAAGAAATGCTAACGGACAATGGGAACACGTTGACCACGGGTATTGATTTAGAGGAGATTGAATGATGAAAAAGCTTGCTGCAGTTTTATCGGCTTGTGTAATTATTGCTTTGTTGGCGTGGGGGATATCTATTGCTAAATGTGAAGTTTTAACCGATAAATACAGTGATGATTTTAAAAATGCGTATCAAAGCAATTCTATGATAAGTAATGATGTTGAATACTTCAAGGTTCTTGAATGCGATGATACCAATGCAAAAGTGTATTATTTTTCTAAAAAGTCGGGCAATGTTCTGATCTTTGAAAAAGAAAACGGTAAGTGGATAGAGAAAGATTGGGAGGTTGTATGGTCGCAGACAGGAAGTGCATCAGGAGTTGTGTGGCCGTATATCCTGCAGTTTTTTGAAACAGGTTTATAATGATTTTACACAAGGGTGCCAACGGTTGCAATTAAATCTACCATTGCTTGTGTAGGGTCAATTCACGAATTGACCGCCTGATGGGTCGCCGAAGTCGTCGACCTTTACGAAAAATATTTCAAAAACTTGTAACGAATTTTAAAATTTCTTATCTAATAATTGAAATAGGAGGCGAAGCAAGAATGAAAAAGAAGACAAATATCTTAATGTTTATGTTAACCTTGTTTTATGCTGTTTTACCTGTTGGTCTTGTGTTGTTGAATGTGTTTGAGTATGAAGCTGTTTTTAATGAGTTTGCCTTAATTGCATTACTGTGCACCTATATAATTGTTTCGCTTGTTTTTACGGTTGTAATTTGCCGAATCAAATCTAAAACAAAAGAAAAAGTAAACCCTGTTTTGACCGCTTTGTCTGTTATATTCATAATAATTGGTTGGTTTTTGCTGTTGTTTCAAAAATGGGTCGAGTTGCTTTCAGGAACATTGATAGGTGTTGCAATGTTAATAAGTCTTATTTGTGTTATTGTTGTAGTTGTTACTGAAGTAAGCAGAAAGACTATTGCCGGTATTTTGTTATCAATAATGTGCATATCATTAGTGGTTATTTCAGAACTTTGTTTGATTTTTGGGTCTATTGGCATAACTGAAGTGACAGATACCTGCCTTTCGCCAACAGGTAAATACCGTGCTGAGGTTGTGCAGGTTAACCAAGGAGCGCTTGGCGGAGACACTGTGGTTTATGCCTATGATTGCGAAAAAGAGTTGGATTTGAAGTTTGTTAAAGTCTTCAAAAAGCCCGAGCTTGTATATTTGGGTGAGTATCTTGACTGTGAAGATATGGTTTTAGAATGGGTGTCTTATGATACCTTGAGCATAAACGGAAAAGAATATAACATCAAGCATCCGAGTTTTGCATAGGCTGATGTTGTCAATTCACGAATTGACCGCCTGATGAGTCGCCGAAGTCGTCGACCCTTACGAAAAAACATTTCAAAAACTTGTAACGAATTTTAAAATTTCTTATCTTATATTAGACAGTTGTTAACAGGGGTGATGATATGAAATCAAAAAAATTCCGTAACGGTATTCTGATATTTTTCGCCGTGATTTTTGCTTGGATTGTGGGGGTTCTTTGGTTATTTTCTCCTTTTATTGAGATTGTTGACGGTCCTTTCCTTGAAGAAGGAAAAATCTATCATACCACGGATATTGAAGACCTGAAGTTAAATGGTCCGTTGTTGTCGGTTCCCATAGAAGCTATTGATTGCTCTTATTCTCTGCAAAGAGAAGGCTTTTGGCAGGAAGACGGTGTATATCCTCTTACGGGTATGTTTACTCTTACGGAAGAAAACTATCAGACAATACTCAATAAATATGATGATTGGCAGGAATTGACGGGATTTCCGCCTGTGGTGATGGATTATTACACCAAGGATTTTGCCGAAGGAATAACAGAATTTGGCGATGAAAAATTCGAAGACTGCTGGAAAAATAAAACATATCTTTATTCGGAAAAGCTTGTGTATGAAGAATTGATTGTGTGCCTGGTATCACCGGATGAACCCGTAATATATTTTTACTGCTCATAAATCAAAAAGCTCGGATTGCTCCGAGCTTTTATTATAGCTTTCTTTCTTTGAATTCTTTTACAAACCAAACATTGTCCACGGTGAAAACTCTGCCGTTCATATAACCAAGCGGCCCTGCATTTTCATCAAGCTCAAATGCTAATTTGTATGAATACAAAAACTGCTTTTTATAGCCTAATTTTTTGTTAAGGTCGTTGGTGCCGTATTTTCCGTCACCAAGAAGGGGATGGCCGATTGAGGCAAAATGCGCTCTTATCTGATGAGTTCTGCCTGTGAGCAGGTCAACCTCAACAAGGCTCAGGTTGTTTTTGGTATCATTTTCAATAACCTTATATTTTGTGCGGATTTCTTTTGCATCATCTCTCGGTCGGGTGTAAACTCTGACCTTATTTTTTTGCTCATCCTTTACAAGCCAGCCTTCAAGAAGACCGCTTTTTCTTTCCATAACTCCGTGAACAACACAAAGATATGTCTTTTTCAGATTTCGCTCTTTCATCTGTGCGTTAAGAATCTTAAGGCTTTCGGCATTTTTAGCGGCAATAACAATTCCGCCGGTGTTGCGGTCAATTCTGTTCACAAGGGCAGGGGTAAATGAATTTTCTTTGTCAGGGTCATATTCGCCCTTTTCATAAAGATATTTTTTTACCCTTGCAATCAGGTTGTCTATGTATTCTTTATCGTCAGGGTGGCAAAGAAGCCCTACCTTTTTGTCAAGCAAAAGCAGGTTTTCGTCTTCATAAATTATATCAATTTTGCTCGATGCTCCCGAAAAATCATACTTTGTTTCACTTTTAACAAAAAATTCGTCGTTAATATACATTTCAACAACATCGCCCTCAACGAGCCTTGCGGCAATGTCGCTCTTTTTACGATTGACCTTGATTCTTTTTGTTCTGATATATTTATACATCAGCGTCTTTGGCAGGTTTGGTACACTCTTTGAAATAAACTTGTCAAGGCGCTGATTTGCGTCATTTTTACCTATTACAAAACTTTTCACAAATTCACTCCTATTTTTTTGAAAAAACACTTGAAAAATGCGTAATATTGATATATAATACCTTCATCACTTTAACGCTTTAAAGCTTTTAAGTTTTTAAGTGATAAAATTTTAGTCGCGTTTTTGTAAGAAATATTTTCTTTATCCTGCTGATTTAATGGCAAGGAATTAAAAATTTCAACAAATTCCTTCTGACCTGACCAGGGTGAATCGGTGGCGAAAAGAATTTTGTCACTGCCGTGGTTATTGATAATTCTCATAAGCTGTTCTTCGCTTATTTTATCAAGGCAGTAGGCAAGGTCAAAATAAACATTCTTGCCCACAAGCTTTTCTTCAACCTCATCCCACATATCAAATGCCCCTGTGTGGGCAAGAATCAGCCTCGGTTCTTCGTGCTCAGGGAGCTGTGAAAGAAGATTGAGAATCCTTTGTGGTGTGCAGTGGATTGGGTCGGGGTAGCCCACATCAAGCCCTGAATGGGTTATTACATAAAGACCAATTTCAATGCAGTGAGAAATTATTTTAACATATTTCGGGTCATCAATAAAGGTTTTCTGATAATCGGGGTGGATTTTTATTCCCTTCAGTCCGATTTCTTTAATGAAATCAAGCTTCGCTTCAATGCTTTCACAATCAGGGTGGATTCCTCCGAATGAAACGATTTCCTCAACTTCATTTAAGCTTTTAGCAAATCGGTTGATAGAATCAAATTGCTTCGGGTTTGTAACAACGGGGAGAACAACTGAAATATCAACCCCTCCGTTTTTCATCGAAGCGAGAAGTCCGTTCAGAGTGCCGTCGGCAAAAGGCTCACTGCCGCAACGCTGTGAAAGCTCACTGATAGCGGCATTGGCAATTTTATCAGGGAAAATATGAGTGTGAAAATCAATGAACATATAAAAACCTCTTTTCCTGAAATAGTTTAACCCCACTTAGTTAAAAAATCAAGATGTTTATTCTGTCTTGCAGATTAAATATAAATACCAAAAAGTCGAGAGGAGAATTAACTTGGTATCAAAAGTAATTATGCTTGTTGTGTTTGCGGCGCTTATGATAATCATCGGCGTTGTAACACGCAAAAACTCAACTGATGTAAACGGATTTGTTCTCGGCGGCCGTTCTGTAGGCCCCTGGATGACAGCTTTTGCTTACGGAACATCATATTTCAGCGCCGTTGTATTCATCGGCTATGCAGGTCAGTTTGGCTGGAGCTACGGTCTTTCAGCTACTTGGATCGGTATCGGCAATGCTGTTATCGGCTCACTTCTTCCGTGGATAATTCTTGGCAACAGAACAAGAATTATGACAAAGGCAATGAATGTTTCCACAATGCCTGAATTCTTTGAAAAGAGATACAACTCAAAGTCCCTTAAAATTGCGGCGGCAATGATTGTTTTCCTTTTCCTTATTCCTTACACAGCATCTGTTTATAACGGACTTTCAACCTTATTTAACTCAGCATTCCCGTCAGTTCCTTATAATGTATGGATTATTATTATGGCTGTTTTTACCGCTATTTATGTTATCCTCGGCGGTTACAAGGCAACTGCAGTTAATGACTTTGTTCAGGGTATTGTAATGCTCATAGGCATTGCCGCTGTTGTTATTTGCGCCGTTCAGGCTAAAGACGGACTTACAGGCGTTTATGAAGGTCTTGGCCTTGTTAATGCAAACTCACCTCACGGCACATTTAATTCAATTCTCGGTCCTGACCCGCTTAACCTTATCGGTGTTATTATTCTTACTTCACTTGGCACTTGGGGCCTTCCTCAGATGGTGCAGAAGTTTTATGCAATTAAAGATAAGCCCTCAGTTAAAAGAGGTGCAATTATTTCAACCTTCTTCGCAGTTGTTGTTGCAGGCGGCTCATACTTCCTCGGTGGCTTAGGCAGACTTTTCTGCACAACAGATGCCGCAGAGTCAGGCAAATCTCTTATTCAGATTCTTGCCAACGGCAAGCCTGATTTTGACACAATGGTTCCCGCTATTCTTAATTCTTCTGTTCCCGATTTTCTTTTTGGTCTTGTAGTTGTTCTAGTTCTTTCTGCTTCAATGAGCACATTGGCAGGTCTTGTTCTTTCTTCAAGCTCAACTATGACAATCGACCTTATCAAGCCTTTTGTTAAAAAAGGTATGAGCGAGAAAAAACAGGTTCTTGTTATGAGAATTTTTATTCTTGTTTTCCTTCTCATCTCTGTTCTTATTGCCGCTAACAAGCAGGCTCTTAACGATATGGGTATCAACATTTCTGCCCTTATGGGTATTTCCTGGGGTACTCTTGCAGGCTCGTTCCTTGCTCCGTTCCTTTACGGTCTTTTCTCAAAGAAAATCACCAAAGCCGCAGTATGGGTGAGCCTTATCACAGGTGTTGGCGTAACCGTTGCAAGTATGGTTTTGTTTAACCTGGGTCTTTTCCCCGAGCTTACTGCAAAGGCGGCAGCTTTCTCAATCGGCGGCTACGGCTTTAACCTTGCTTCACCTGTTAACTGGGGTGCAATCACAATGATTCTCGGTCTTATTGAGGTTCCGATTGTTTCAGCTGTAACAGGAGCAAAGAAAGCTGAAAAGGCAAGTGAAGAGCTTTTTGAATGTTATTCCGTAAAAGAATAAATAAAGACTTGAAGATATAAGTAAAAAGTGATATAATTGCTTATCGCTTTAAAGTAATAAGCCCGAAAAGCGAAAGCTTTTTGGGCTTTTTGTAAAAGGAAGTGTATTATGAACTGTTTTCAAAAAGATATTGAAACATTACCACGTAAAGAAATTGAGGCGATTCAGCTTGAAAGGCTGAAATGGACTGTTAATTATTGCTACAATAACACAGAGTTTTATCACAAAAAGCTTGCTGATGCAGGCGTTTTTGACGGCAGTAAAATCAAGCAACTTTCAGACATTCAGTATATCCCTTACACTACTAAGGATGATTTCAGAGACAATTACCCCTTTGGAATGATGGCTGTGCCGATGAAAGATATAGTTAGGCTTCACGCTTCATCGGGCACAACAGGTAAGCCAACTGTTGGCGTTTACACTAAAGAGGATCTGGATATATGGAGCGACTGTGTTGCACGTGTTGCAATGGCAGGCGGAGTTACAGCTGATGATATTATTCAGATAAGCTTCGGCTACGGTCTTTTTACAGGTGCACTCGGCCTTCATTACGGCCTTGAAAAGGTTGGGGCCATGGTTATTCCTGCTTCATCGGGTAACACCGAAAAGCAGCTTATGATGATGCGTGACTTTGGCGTAACAGGTCTTGTTGCAACACCGTCTTATGCTTTGTATTTAAGTGAAGCAATAAAGGATTCTGATCATCCGCTTTCAGAGTACAAGCTTCGTCTCGGTATTCTCGGCAGTGAGCCTTGCACCCCTGAAATGCGTGAGCAGATTGAAAAGAATATGGGTGTGTTTGTTTCTGATAACTATGGTATGACCGAGCTTGGCGGACCGGGTGTCAGCGGCGACTGCCCCATTCGTGACGGTATGCATTTTGCAGAGGATCACTTCTTGCCTGAAATTATCAGCCGTGAAACTGATATGCCTTTGGGTGAAGGTGAGGTTGGTGAGCTTGTTGTTACAACTCTTACCAAAAAGGGTATGCCTGTACTCCGTTACCGAACCAAGGACGTTACCAAACTTACATACGAGCCTTGCGCTTGCGGCAGAACTCACGCAAGAATGTCCAAAACAATGGGCAGAACTGACGATATGCTTATCATCAAGGGCGTTAATGTGTTCCCGACACAGATTGAGAGTGTTCTTATTTCTATGGATCATATCGGTCCGCACTATCAGCTTGTTGTAAGACGTGAGAATTTTAAAGATACACTTGAAATCAAAGTTGAGCTTATTAATGCCGATTTGCTTGAAAGCTACGGCGAGCTTGACAAACTCAAGAGAAGAATTGAAGATAAACTTAAGAGTGTTTTAGGCTTGCAGACAAAGGTTACTCTTGTTCAGCCCAAGTCACTTGAACGCTTTCAGGGCAAAGCAAAGAGAATTCTTGATTTAAGAAATCAGTAAGAAAGGACGTTTTATTTGAAACAGCTTTTAATCGGCAACGCTGCAGTTGCCAGAGGATTATATGAAGCAGGTTGTGCTGTTTTTTCAAGCTATCCCGGTACTCCCAGCACAGAGATTACCGAATTTGCTTCAAAATATGATGAAATTTATTGTGAATGGGCACCAAATGAAAAGGTAGCTATGGAGGTTGCTTTCGGTGCATCATTGGGTGGCAAAAGAAGTGCCTGCGCTATGAAACACGTTGGTCTTAATGTTGCTGCTGATCCACTCTTTACATTGTCTTACACAGGTGTAACAGGTGGTATGGTTATCTGCGTTGCAGATGACCCCGGTATGCATTCATCACAGAATGAGCAGGATTCACGCCACTATGCAATTGCTGCAAAGGTTCCTATGGTTGAACCTGCCGATTCAGCAGAAGCTTATGAATTTGCAAAGAAGGCTTATGACCTTTCAGAAAAATTTGACACACCTGTTTTCTTAAGAATATGCACAAGAATTGCTCATTCACAGAGTATTGTTGAAACAGGCGAAAGAGTTGAAAAAGAAGCAATTCCATATGAAAAAAATCCTGCCAAATACATAATGATGCCGGGTAATGCTAAAAAGCGTCATCCAATTGTTGAAAAGAGAACCCTTGAGCTTACCGAATTTGCTGAAAATTGTGATTTTAACAAGGTTGAAATGGGTGGCACTGATGTTGGTATCATCACTTCAGGCACCTGCTATCAGTATGTTAAAGAGGTTTTCGGAGACAGCGTAAGTGTTTATAAATTAGGTCTTATCAACCCTATGCCTGTTGATGCTCTTAAACAGTTTGCCTCAAAGGTGAAAAAGGTAGTAGTTGTTGAAGAGCTTGACGGAATTATTGAGACCCATTGCAAAAACATCGGCATTGAGGTTGAAGGTAAAGAGAAATTTACAAATATCGGTGAATTTTCACAGAAGACCATCGCAGATGTTTTCGGCAAAGATGCAAAAGCAAGCACATCAATCGAAACCGAAATTCCCGGCAGACCTCCTATGATGTGTGCAGGCTGCCCCCACAGAGGTATGTACTATGTCCTTGCCAAGAATAAGGTTACAGTTCTTGGTGACATCGGTTGCTACACTCTGGGTGCAGTTCCTCCCCTCAGTGCTATGGATTCAACCCTTTGCATGGGTGCCTCTGTTTCAGGTGTTCACGGCTTTAACAAAGCAGGTCTTGAAGCAACAGAAGGCAAAACAGTTGCCGTTATCGGTGACTCAACCTTTATGCACTCAGGTGTAACAGGTCTTATCAATATTGCATACAACGGCTCAAATTCAACCGTTATTATTCTTGATAACTCAATCACAGGTATGACAGGTCATCAGCAGAATCCCACAACCGGTTACAACATCAAGGGTGATCCTGCAGGCAAAATTAACCTTGAAGCTCTTTGTCATTCAATCGGCATCAACCGTGTAAGCGTTGTTGACCCATATGACCTTAAGGAATGTGAGCGTGTGCTTAAAGAAGAGCTTGCCGCAAAAGAGCCTTCAGTTATTATTTCACGCAGACCTTGCGTTCTTCTTAAATATGTTAAACCTAAGACTCCTCTTAAGGTTAACCCCGATAAATGCAGAAGCTGCAAAAAGTGTATGAAATTCGGTTGCCCTGCAATCAGTATTAAAAACGGTAAAGCTCACGTTGATGCAACCCTTTGCGTTGGCTGTGAAGTATGTAAACAGCTTTGTCCCTTTGATGCTTTTGAAAGTGAGGTGCAGGCATAATGGCAGTTACAAGTGTTATGATAGTCGGCGTTGGCGGTCAGGGCTCATTGCTTGCAAGTAAGCTTTTAGGCAGACTTCTTGTTGATGAAGGCTACGATGTAAAAGTTTCGGAAGTTCACGGTATGAGTCAGCGTGGCGGCTCGGTTGTCACTTATGTCCGCTTTGATGATAAGGTTTATTCTCCTGTTATTGAAGAGGGTGAAGCAGACTTCATCGTTTCTTTTGAAAAGATTGAAGCTGCAAGATGGATCAAATGCCTTAAAAAGGATGGCAAAGTTATCGTTAACACTCAGCAGATTGATCCTATGCCTGTAATTATAGGTGCTGCTGAATATCCTCAGGATGTTCTTGATGAAATCAAGTCAGCAGGTGTTGATGTTGATGACATTGATGCACTTTCACTCGCTCAGCAGGCAGGTTCATCAAAAGCTGTTAATATTGTGTTAATGGGCAGACTTGCTAAGGGATTTGATATTCCTTATGAAAACTGGATTAAAGCAATTGAAAATTCAGTAGCTCCCAAATTTGTAGAAATGAATAAAAAAGCTTTTGAGCTTGGTTATAATTGTAAATAATTTAAAAAGGTAGTGATAACTATGGCAAAGTACTATCAGGAAGCTATTGAAACCGCTTCCAGAGAGCAAATTAAGCAGTGGCAGGACGAAAGACTTGTTGCAACAGTTAAGCGTGTGTACGAGAATGTTGAGTACTATCGCAAAAAGATGGAAGAAGCAGGTGTAACACCTGATGATATTAAGTCATCTGATGACCTCTATAAGCTTCCGTTTTTAACAAAAGACGACCTTCGTGAAGCTTATCCGTACGGTCTTATGGCAGAGCCTCTTGAAAACTGCGTAAGGATTCAGTCAACCAGCGGAACAACAGGCAGACGTGTTGTTGCTTTTTACACTCAGCACGATATTGATTTGTGGGAAGATTGCTGTGCAAGAGCTATTATGGCTGTTGGCGGAACAAAAGAAGATGTTTGCCAGGTTTGCTACGGTTACGGTCTTTTCACAGGTGGCCCCGGTCTTAACGGTGGCTCTCATAAGGTTGGTTGCCTCACACTTCCTATGTCATCAGGTAATACCGACAGACAGCTTCAGTTTATGACAGACCTTGGTGCAACCATTCTTTGTTGCACACCTTCTTATGCTGCATATCTTGCAGAAAGCATTCACGAAAAGGGACTTCGTGATCAGATTAAGCTTAAGGCTGGTATCTTCGGTGCAGAAGCATGGACAGAGGAGATGCGTCACGACATTGAGGATAAATTGGGAATTAAAGCATACGATATTTACGGTCTTACCGAAATTTCAGGCCCCGGTGTTTCATTTGAATGCGAAGAACAGACAGGTATGCACATCAATGAAGACCACTTTATTGCTGAAATCATTAATCCTGAAACAGGCGAAGTTCTTCCTGAAGGTGAAAAGGGTGAGCTTGTTTTCACCAGTATTACCAAAGAGGCATTTCCGCTTATCCGTTACCGTACTCGTGATATCTGCGTTCTTTCAAGAAAGAAATGCTCTTGCGGAAGAACTCATGTTAAAATGACTAAGCCTATGGGTAGAAGTGATGATATGCTCATCATTAAGGGTGTTAACGTATTCCCATCACAGATTGAAATGGTTCTTCTCAATAAGGGACTCACTTCAAACTATCAGATCGTTGTTGATAGAGCAAATAATTCTGACTCAATCGAAGTTCTTGTTGAAATGACTCCCGAACTTTTCTCTGATACAGTTAATGAACTTAATGTTAAAGAAAAAGAAATCACAGATGCTCTCAAATCTGTTCTCGGTATTTATGCAAAAGTTCGTATTGTTGAGCCTAAAACTATTGTTAGAAGTGAAGGTAAAGCAGTCAGAGTTATAGATAAGAGAAATCTTTATAAACAATAAGGAGGAAAATAATATGGCTATTAATCAATTATCAGTTTTTGTTGAAAACAAAAAAGGCACAATTCTTACAATAACCAAGGCAATTGCAAATGCGGGTGTTGACATCCGTGCGTTGAGCGTTGCCGATACACAGGATTTCGGAATTCTCCGTCTTATTGTTAGTGACACCGAAAAAGCAAAAGCTGCCTTGCACGAAGAAAATTGTGTGGTTTCTGCAACTCAGGTTATCGCAGTTTCTGTTTCTGATGTTCCCGGCGGACTTCATCAGGTGCTTGAATACCTTGCCGAGGAAGATATAAATGTTGAGTATGTATATGCTTTTATCACAGTTTCAGGCAAGCACGCTTATGTTGTTCTTCGTGTTGAAGATAATGATAAAGCTTCAGCCCTTCTTGAATCAAAGGGAATTACCCTTGTAACAGAAGAGGATATCAAAGCTCTTTAATAAACAGCTTACGGCAGACTGCACAAATTGTGCAGTCTGTTTTTCTATACGATGTTAACTTGATTTTTCTTGACATAAAGCGGTGATAATGTATAATAAAATTATAATATACTTGTAGGAGGTAGTTTTATGAAAAAGAATTTATTTAAGATGTTTGCTGTTGTTATGAGCGTAGTTATGCTTTGTACCGCTTTTTCTTTTTATTCAACAGCATTCAGTTCGACGGTTATTGAACATTATGCTCCCGAGCTTGACGGCTGCAATACACATAATCTCCTCGTTAATAAAAGCAATACTGTTGCATTTGTTGATTGTTATGATGTTGATAATGAAAAAAGCAAATATTTTTATACCACCAACGGTTTTAGCTATTGGGATGTTGATTTTGATTCTTATGCACCAAAATGTGATTTTTTGGAGCTTGCAGCTTCAGAATGTGAAGGTGATACTTTCGTTTTCCTGTTTTATTGCTACAATATTGAAAATGTTTATGATCCCGATTTTGGAGAATACTATGAAGATTATAAAGCGATTGACAGCTATTTTCTTATCACCAAGGATTTTAAAACTTTTGAAAAGTGCCGTGTGAATGTTAAGTCTGATACCACAATTCATCCGGGGTATTATTATAGCTTTACATTAAGCGGTGTGTTTGAATACCTTAACGGTGAATGGGTGTATGCCAACGGTGACTATATCGTAACCGGCAAAAAAGGTGATACAAAAGTCGGCAAGGGTGTTTATTACACAACCAAAGATTTCAAGACCTGGAAAGCTCACTATACCCACGAAAATGTAGTGTGGGACGGAATTGAATATGGTTTTACATATTTTACAAATTACGGTGGTTTGTTTACTTTTAATGATTATGACACCAGTGAAGTATATTTGCTTCTCAATAGTAAGTGCTATGGTCCGCTTTCTTCAGGGTATGCAGACGATGTTGACTTTTACAGTGACTATGTCTATATGCAGGGATCGAATAGCTTGTTGAGTTTTGACACTATTTTTACTGAAGAGTATATGGAAGATGAAACAGGTGAAGTTTACCCTGATTTCAGAGTGGTTTTAACAGATCTCACCAACGGCAAAGAAAAAGAGCTTTATAAAGGTACATACGATTTTTATTACGAAATAATTGATTTTAACAACAGAATGTATTGCTCTGTAACAAATTGGGAAACAGGCAAATCTGATGTATACGAAATCAATAATGACTATAATTTCAATAAACTGAACACTGACTTTGATGTGTTGGATAATTTGTATTATTATCAGGCAGGCTCTAATATGTATAGCTGTGGCTTTGATTGGATACGGGTTTATAAAGGAAACCTTCGTGACGGTTATTATGTTGACTTGACTGATGCAAATTATAAAATAGTAAATTACGAAAGAGTTTCACTTGAAATTAATGATTATATGTATGCTTTTGAAATTGCAGGTAGATTGGTAATTCTTGAAACCAATCCAAATGCTGCTCGAGCTGTAATTTACGAGCTTAACGGTGTGGATGTGAGAACAGTGGGTGACACCAACTCTGACGGAAATATCAATGCTTCTGATGCACTTCAGATTTTGCAAAAAGCAACAGGTCTTATTACAGTAACAAGTTATCAGGAACGCTTGTTTGATGTTGACAGAAATGGCAAAGTTCAGGCATCCGATGCTTTGCGTGTGCTTCAGTATTCAACGGGGCTTGTCGGTTCATTGAGTAAATAATATACAGCAGACTGCACAAATTGTGCGGTCTGTTTTTCTATGTTATGCTAACTTGATTTTTCTTGACATAATATTGCGGTAATGTATAATAAAATTAAGATATAGTTCAAGGAGGACATATTTATGAAAAAGAGATTTTTGAAAGTTTTGTCAATTGTGATGTGCCTGGTCGTTCTTTGTGCATCCTTTTCTCTGAGTTCATCAGCACTTACAATTCAAAAAAATACAGTGTCAGAGCTTGAAGGTCTTTATGCCTATAATTATATGACTAACAGTGATGAAAGTTTGGCTTTCTTTGAGTTGGAAGATATAGAAAATGGCGATTACAAATATGCATATACCGCTGACGGAATAAATTATGAGTTTGTTGATTTTGAAATTTTTGCTCCTGAGTGTGATTATCTTGAGCTTGCCGACTGCTTAACAGACGGCGAAACCTTCGTTTTCCTTTTTTATTGCTACAAGATTGAGAATGTTTTTGACCCTGAGTTTGATGAGTATATTGAAGACTATAAAGTTATTGACAGCTACTTTATCACAACCAAAGATTTTTTAACCTTTGAACAGCACCGTATTGAGGTTGAAACTGATGAACAGATTTATCAGGGAAGTTATATAGATTATTCGTATTACGGTCTGTTAAAAAATATTGACGGAGAATGGCTTTTTGCCAACGGTGATTATATTGTAACCGGATCTGTTGAATATGAAAAAACAGGTAAGGGTGTCTATTATACAACCAAAGATTTCGAGTCATGGAATGTTCACTACACTCAGGAAGATGTTGTGTGGTCAGACATGGAGTATTATTTTACTTACTATGATGCTTATGATGCAGTTTTTGCAATTAATGAGTATTCCGAAAATGAAGCATATTTTTTGATTGACGGTGAGGTTTACGGACCCGTTTCTCCGAACCCTTCAGAAGATGAAGAAATTGCTTATGAGTTAGTCTGCGTTGACAGCGGTTCTTTATCTGCTTTGAGAATAGAATCAATTTACACTGATGAGTATTATGAAAGCGAAGATGGTTACGCTGACAGCAGATTTGTTTCAATTGACCTTAAAACAGGTGAGGAAACTGTAATTTATGAAGGTGTAGAAGATTTCTACCATATGACGGTTATGTTTAATGATTGTGTATATCTGAACGTATTAAGTTATGAAGATGAATCTGTTAAAAACTATGAAATTACAAAGGATTTCAGCTTCAAAACTGTTGAAACACCTTTCTTTACTGATGATTCATTGGTTTCTTATTATATGGTTGGCTCAACTTGCTATGAGGTCTATGAAGATAAGGTTTTGATATATGACAGAAATCTTGAAGATTATACAACTGTTGATTTCTCGGACTCATTGTTGATAATTACATATGATATGTTCATCTTTAAAATTAACGGTAAGCTTGTTGTTCTTGACACATCTTCAGACGGTGGAAAGGCGTATGCTTTTGTAACTGATGCTGATCTTATAAAGGTTGGCGATGTTAATGCAGATAAAGCAATAAACTCAGCCGATGCACTTAAAGTTCTTCAGCATGCAACGGGTCTTGCTGAACTCAATGAATATGAATTTTCTAAGGCAGACACCAATAAAAATGGTGAGGTAAATTCCGCTGATGCGTTGACAATTCTGCAGTATGCAACAGGGCTTGTAAGTAAAATTTAATTAACAAAAAGTTGTTGTAGGAATAAAATAAATAAAAAACACTTGACTTTTCAAAAAAACAGTAGTAGTATGATGTAAACCGTTGAAGAAGAGTAGTAGCTTTGATAACGATGGTCAAGAGAGTCGCAGGCGGTGTGATTGCGGTGCATCAGTTTGAAGTGAATGGACTTCTGAGGGCGAGCTGAATTAAGTAGGTAAGACGGAGAGGCACTCCGTTAAAAACGGCAACGTATGTTGGTACGTAAAGTGGATGCACAGCATCAAGCAAGGTGGCACCGCGGATAAAGTGTTTTATTCGTCCTTGGCAGAGAAAATCTGTCAAGGGCGATTTTATTTTTAGGAGGTCTATTTATGATTTTATTAACCAAACGATGGCGAGGTTTAAAATAATCTTACTTAAAATAAAAAACACTTAATTCATTTAGGAGGAAATTATTATGATTTATAACAATATTAACTTTGACACTTATTTAAAAAATTACCCTGATAAAGACGGCTTTTTCGGAAAATACGGCGGCTCATATATTCCTGCAGACCTGCAGAAAGCTATGGAAGAAATTACAGAAGCTTATTTCACAATTTGCAAATCAAGCAAATTTATCAGTGAGCTTCGCAGAATCCGTAAGGAATTTCAGGGCAGACCCACCCCGATTTCATATCTTGAAAGGCTTTCAAACAGCATCGGTAATGGTGTTCAGCTTTATGCCAAGCGTGAAGACCTGAATCATACAGGTGCTCACAAGCTCAATCACTGTATGGGTGAAGCTCTTCTTGCAAAATATATGGGCAAGAAAAAGATTATTGCTGAAACAGGTGCAGGTCAGCATGGCGTTGCTCTTGCCACTGCTGCTGCATATTTCGGTCTTGAATGTGACATCTATATGGGCACTGTTGATATTAAAAAGCAGGCCCCCAATGTTGCGAGAATGAAGATTTTAGGTGCAAATGTTGTTGAGGTAACTCACGGCCTGCAGACTCTCAAAGAAGCTGTTGATGCTGCATTTGATGCTTATTGCAAGGAATACAAAACTGCTATTTACTGCATCGGTTCAGTTGTTGGCCCTCATCCGTTCCCGATGATGGTGCGTGATTTTCAGAGCGTTGTAGGCATTGAAGCAAGAGAACAGTTTTGTAATATGACAGGTGAGCTTCCCGATGCAATCGTTGCCTGTGTTGGCGGAGGTTCAAATGCTATGGGTCTCTTCTCAGGTTTCCTTAATGACCCTGTTGATATTTACGGCATTGAGCCTTTGGGCAGGGGCACAGCTCTCGGTGACCACGCAGCAAGCCTTAAATACGGTGAAGAGGGCATTATGCATGGCTTTAACTCAATTATGCTTAAGGATGAAAACGGTGAGCCTGCTCCCGTTTATTCAGTAGCAAGTGGTCTTGATTATCCTTCATCAGGTCCTGAACACGCTTTCCTTCACGAGATGGGCAGAGTTAAGTATGATGTAATTGGTGATGATGAAACGATTGATGCGTTCTTTACTCTTTCTCGCCTTGAAGGTATCATTCCTGCTATTGAAAGCTCACACGCTGTTGCTTACGGTATGAAGCTTGCTCGTGAGATGGGCAAGGGTTCAATTCTTATCAATCTCTCAGGCAGAGGAGATAAGGATATGGATTATATTATTGAAAAATACGGTATCAGATAATAAAATAAATTTTTACGGCTTGTGCAGGATTCTAAACTGTGCAAGCCGTATTTAACGAATGGTGACATATATGAAAATTGTAACAATCGGTGAATTGCTTGTTGATTTAACGCAAACAGGTGAGGTTGACGGAGTCCCTCAATATTCAGCGAATCCCGGCGGTGCGCCTGCCAATGTTGCTGTTGCAGCTTCACTCATGGGGAGCGATACTGCTTTTGTCGGGAAAGTGGGTAACGACTCTTTCGGTAATATGCTTATTAAAACTCTGCAAGATAAAAAGGTTGATGTCAGCGGAATTGTAAAATCCGACGAATATAAAACAACCCTTGCTGTGGTCAGCCTTGACGGCAATGGCGAACGCTCGTTTTCTTTTTACAGAAAAAATTGTGCTGATGTAAATCTAACATTTGATGAAATTGATGTGGATTTGATAAAATCTGCTGATGTTCTTCATTTTGGTTCTGTTTCTTTAACCGATGAACCTTGTTTTACGGCGATTGAAAGTGCTGTTAAAATTGCAAAATCTAAAGGTGCAATCATCACATATGACCCGAACTACAGACCGCTTTTATGGAAGAATAAAGACGAAGCTGTGGCTAAAATGCGATATTTATTGAAATTTGTCGATATAATAAAAGTGTCAGATGAAGAGCTTTTTCTTTTAACAGATGAAAGGGATTTGCAAAAAGGAGCCGAGCTTTTGCTTAGTGAGGGCATTAAAATTGTGCTTGTTACTCTTGGTGAAAATGGTGCATTTTTAAAAACACGGGATTGTCAGGGTAAGATTGATGCAAGAAAAGTAACGGTTGCCGATACCAACGGTGCAGGGGATACTTTCTTTGGAGCGTTTTTATCTCAGATTGATTTCTTAGAAAATTTTGAAAAAAATAACAGCAATTGTCTTTATAATGCTGTAAAATTTGCCTGCACTGCTGCAGAAATCTCTGTTACAAAAAGCGGAGCGATTCCTGCAATGCCTTCAAAAAACGAAGTTGAAAAAATAATAAAAAAATCACTTTAACTCCATAACTTAACGCAGTATAAAAGCCTTTATAGTGATAATAATTCAATTAGAAACGCAACAGAACAAAATACCTTACTTCTGTTTTGGAAAAATAAACAGCGGATTAAAAAAATATTTAAAAAAGTATTAAAAAAGGGTTTATTTTTTCAATAAATGGTGATATAATCTTTTAGAATAAACTATATGTAGTAGTCTGCCAAAAGATAATTGGCTTTTATAAATAAATTTAGGGAGTGGCCCGGTTATGGATAAAATCTTCATAAACGGTGGTAATCATCTTAAGGGTGAGGTTACCATCAGTGGCGCAAAAAATGCAATAGTAGGTATTCTCCCTGCAACCATACTCGCTCAGGATGTCTGCGTTATTGAAAATGTACCCAATATCAGCGACGTTTCAATGATGCTTCGCATTCTTCATCAGTTGGGAGCAAGGGTAAGACATATAGACGAAACCACAGTTGAGATAGATTCAAGCACAATAAACTCTTATGTTGTTACTCATGATATGACCAAACACTTAAGAGCTTCATATTATTTCATCGGTGCTTTGCTTGCTCGTTTTGGACGAGCCAAGGTTGCAATGCCCGGTGGATGTAATTTTGGTGTAAGACCCATCGACCAGCACATCAAAGGCTTTGAAATCCTTGGTTCAGAGGTTAATTTAAAAGAGAACGCAATGATTGATGCCGATTCCAACGGTCTTTCAGGCGGTCTTATTTATCTTGATGTTGTATCTGTAGGTGCAACAATGAATTTGATGCTTGCAGCTGTTAAGGCTAAAGGCTTAACTGTTATTGAAAATGCGGCTAAAGAGCCTCATATTGTTGACCTTGCAAACTTCCTTAACTCAATGGGTGCGGATGTGCGTGGTGCAGGTACTGATGTTATCAAAATCAGGGGTGTTGATAAGCTTCACGGATGTACTTATTCAACTATACCTGATCAGATAGAAGCAGGCACTTTTATGGTTGCTGCTGCAGCCACAAAGGGTGAAGTTCTTATTAAAAACGTTATTCCAAAGCACCTTGAGTCAATCACCACCAAGCTTATTCAGTGCGGTGTTGAGGTTGAGGAATACGACGATTCTCTTTTGATCAGAGGAACTGACAGACCTAAAAAATGCAATGTAAAAACTATGCCTCATCCCGGTTTCCCCACCGATATGCAGCCTCAGTTTACCACACTTTTGGCTGTTGCTGAGGGTACAAGCATTGTCTCTGAGGGTGTATGGGATAACCGTTTTCAGTATGTTGAGCAGCTCGCAAGAATGGGTGCAAATATCTCAGTAAACGGTAAAGCTGCCACAGTTGAGGGTGTTGAATGCTTAAACGGTTCTCCTGTTAAGGCAGATGACCTTCGTGCAGGTGCGGCTATGCTCATAGCAGGTCTTATTGCAAAAGGAACTACTGAAATTGAAAACATTGTTTATATTGACCGTGGATACGATAATGTTGTTGGTAAGCTTCAGGCATTGGGTGCGGATATTCACCGTGTTACCGATGATGATACCCCAAAGGTTGTTGAATCGGTAAGTTAACGGTATAAAGAAAGGATTGTGCAATAAAATGGCAAGGTTTAGCTCGCTTTTTTCTTCAAGCAGCGGTAATTGCACATTTATAGGCACAGGCGACAAAGGAATATTGATAGATGTGGGCGTCAGCGGCAAGCAGGCGCTCGCTGCTTTGGATTGCATTGGTGTTGACATTGAAAACATCAGTGCAATTTTTGTTACTCATGAGCATACCGATCATATCAAGGGTGTGCGAGTTCTTGCTTCAAAATACGGAATAGATGTTTACGCTTCAGAGGGTACTCTTCAGAAAATGGAAGAGGGAGGAAAGCTCTGTAACAAGTTCAACAGCTTTGTTATACCCGAAGGCGGAGTTGAATGCGGCGGAATGCTTGTGAAAGGTTTTTCAACATCTCACGATTGTGCTCAGAGTCTTGGATTTACGGTGGAAACACCCGACGAAAGGAAAATATCTGTTCTTACCGATACAGGCTTTGTCAGTGAAGAAATGTACAACGCTGTTGAAGGCAGTGACCTTATTCTTGCTGAGTCAAATCACGATGTCGGAATGCTTCGGAATGGCCCTTATACATATGCTCTTAAACGAAGAATACTTTCTGATAAAGGTCATCTTTCAAACCTTGCCTGTGCAGATTTGGTTACAAGGCTTGTAGAAAACGGAACAACACGTCTTGTTCTTGGTCATTTAAGTAAAGAAAATAATATTCCTCAGCTTGCTTATCAGACCTCCTATGCCGCATTGGAAACAATGGGTGCAAAAGAGGGCAGTGATTATATGATGTATGTTGCAGGCCAGGATTGCAGAGAGGTGATTCTCTGATGGTCAGTGTTACAATAATCTGTGAGGGTAAGCTCAAAGAAAAATATTTGCGTGATGCTTGTTTGGAATATTCAAAACGTCTCGGTGCTTTTTGCAAGCTAAATATTGTTGAGCTTACCCCGAAACGGCTTTCCGATAACCCGACACAGGGCGAAATTGAAAATGCTCTTATTTCTGAAGGAAAAGAGATTTTGTCTAAAATTCCACAAAATGCTTATGTTTATGCGATGTGTATTGAGGGCAAGCAGATGCCTTCGGAACGACTTGCCAAGGCCATTGATAACTGTGCAGTAAGCGGAAAAAGCAATGTGGTGTTTATAATCGGTGGCTCTTTCGGCTTGAGCGATGAAGTTAAAAAAGTTGCAGATTACAAGCTTTCAATGTCAGAGATGACATTTCCTCACCAGCTTGCGAGGGTAATGCTACTTGAGCAGATTTACAGAGCGTTTCAGATAAGCTCAGGCGGAAAATATCATAAATAAAAAATGATGATGTAACCTTGAATGGGTTGCATCTTTTTTTGTTGCAAATAATTCTTTGAAGTGCTATAATCAAAGTAGCGAGGTGTGTGCTATGAAAAGAGTTTTGTCTGTTTTCCTCAGTCTTACAATAGCATTTTTAATAATCACAACAAGTGTTCCTGTGGCTTTTGCTGCCCAATATACCGGTGCTTGCGGAAGCGGTGTTGTGTGGAATCTTGACACATTCACAGGTGAGCTTGTAATCAGCGGTAACGGTGATATGAAAGATTATACTGCTGACAGTATGCCTTCCTGGTCGGCACATCAGAATTATATAAAAAACGTAACCGTAGAGGACGGAGTTACCTCTGTTGGTGCTTATGCTTTTTATAACATAACGGGTTATAAATATCTTAAAATGACTTCTGTTAACCTTAGCAGTTCTGTTACTGTGATAGATGAATATGCTTTCAGAGGCTGTAAATCAATGACAACTGTTATCGGTCCTAATGTTGAACAGATTGGTGACTACGCTTTCAGAAGCTGCGAAAATCTTTCTGTTCTTAACCTTGTTTCTGTTGTTTCTGTTGGTAACGGTGCTTTCAGCTTTTGCACAGGTATTACTTCTCTTCCTATCCTTTTAAGCTTAACTACAATCGGACCGTCAGCTTTTAAGGGCTGTTCTTCCCTAACAGAACTTGTGCTTCCGTCAAATGTCACTAGTCTTGGTGAACAGGCTTTTGCAGAATGTACCGGTCTCACTTCTGTTGAATTTTCCGCTTCAGATATTACTGAGCGTTTATATGGCGTTTTCAGCGGTTCAGGTGCAGAAAGTGGAATGAACGTAACTTTTGGCAGCAACGTAACAACAGTACCTGCCGGCCTTTTTGAAAACTGTACAAATTTAAACCAAGTAACCTTTGGCAACGGAATTACTGAGGTAGGAGAATATGCTTTTTATGCTTCCGGTGTCAGAAATGTTTCGGTGTCACCCACTGTAACGCAAATTGGAAATCATGCATTTACTTTGTGTAACAGCCTTACTGCTTTTACTGTTGACGGTTCAAACACTGCCTTTGCGGCAGGCGACAGTGGTGAGCTTTTAAACAAGACGAAAACATATATATATCGTTACCCCTCGGGCAGAACAGAAACTTCATACACTTGTCCAAATACTGTCAGATTTATTGATACCGGTGCTTTCAGCGGCGATGATGACCTTGTTTCTGTAAACACCAAAAATGTTGTGACGGTAAATGAATATGCTTTTACTCTGTGCAGTTCGTTAAGTGACGTAACTCTTCCGTTGGTCACCTCTCTTAAAACATATGCTTTTGCAGATTGCAATAATTTAACAGATGTTTCGGCCTCCAAACTCAAAGTAACGGGAGATTATGCCTTTTTTGGTTGTGACAGCCTTTATGACCTTTCAGGTTTCACTGCGTTAACAACAATCGGTAATTACTCTTTCTCAAATGCTCAGGGATTTGAAACTCTTTCAATTCCGTCAAGTGTTACTTCAATCGGAGACTATGCATTTAACAATTGCGATAATTTGTCAACTCTTGTTGTTCCTTCAAGTGTTGCAAGTATTCACGAAGGTGCATTCGCAAACTGTGAAAATCTTAGCTCTGTAACGCTTGAAGAGGGTGTAACCACCATTTATCAATACGCATTTTTGAATTGCCCTGCACTTTTAAGTGTTACCATTCCTGCATCTGTAACTCAGATTGGTTCAGTTGCCTTTGGCTACAAACAGGCAAGTGCAGGTTATGCTGCCATTTCAGGTTTTAAGATTTATTGCTACAGCGGCACTGAAGGATATAAGTATGCATATAATCACAGCAGCAGACTTTCTTATGAGATTGTAACCGACAGCATAGGGGAGGATTCTTATTCTCCTGATACCAACGAGGAACAGCCTGTAACAGACTTAAATGTTTTCACGCTGATATTCTCACTTATCGAAAAGCTTTTTGCTGTTATCAAAAATCTGATTTAACGTTGACCTCCCTTGTGGAGGTCAGTTTTATTTTTTGAAAAAGCGGTTATTTTAATTGACTTTGTATATGTAATATGGTAGAATATCCTGAGTACAGTGAAAGGAGAAACCGCATTGAAATATTTATTAAAAAATGCGAATGTTTACCTCAAAGGTAAGTTTGAGAAGGTATCCGTTTTGGTTGAAAACGGTGTTATTGTCGATATTTTATCTTCTGATGCAGACCTTGACGGAGTAACTGTTTTTAATTTTACAAATTCATTCATATTTCCCGGTCTCATAGATGTTCATGTTCATCTCAGAGAGCCGGGCTTTTCTTTTAAAGAAACAGTTTTGTCAGGCACCAAGGCCGCAGCAAGGGGCGGTTATACCACGGTTTGCTCAATGCCGAATCTCAACCCTGTTCCTGATTGCTATGATAACCTGAAGCTTCAGCTTGATGCTATAGAGAAAGATGCTGTTATCAACGTTGTGCCTTACGGCTCAATTACCGTGGGTCAAAAGGGTGAACAGCTTGCTGATATGGACTCAATGAATGACTATGTTGTGTCTTTTTCTGATGACGGCAGGGGAGTGCAGAATGTTGGTATGATGGCTGCTGCTATGGAAAAGGCAAAATCCTTGGGTAAAATTATCACCGCCCATTGTGAAGATAACAGCCTTCTTTTTGGCGGATATATTCACGACGGTGAATATTGCAAAGCCCACGGTCACAAGGGTATCTGTTCTGAAAGTGAATGGGGTCCTGTTCAGCGCGACTTAGAGCTTTCAATGGTAAACGGTTGCCCTTATCATGTGTGTCACATTTCTGCTAAAGAAACTGTTGAGGTTATCCGTAATGCCAAGCAAAACGGTGTGGATGTTACCTGTGAAACAGGTCCTCATTACCTTGTTTTATGTGATGAAGATTTGCAGGAAGATGGCAGATTCAAGATGAACCCTCCACTTCGTGCCAAGGACGATAAAGAAGCTCTTATCAAAGGTATTCTTGACGGCACAATTGATATGATTGCCACCGACCACGCACCTCACACTGCAGAAGAAAAAAGCAAGGGTCTTGCAGGCAGCCTTATGGGTGTTGTAGGGCTTGAAACTGCAGTGAGTGTGCTTTATACTCACCTTGTTAAAAAGGGTATCATCACTCTTGAAAAACTTGTGGAGCTTATGCACGACAACCCTTCAAAGAGGTTTAATATAGGTTCAGATATTGAAGTGGGCGCAAAAGCTGATTTAACAGTATTTAATTTTGATGAGGAATATGAAATTAACCCTGATGATTTTGTATCAAAGGGTAAGAGTACTCCTTTTAAAGGAATGAAAGTTTACGGTAAATGCCTTATGACAATGTGCGGCGGCAATATCGTATGGCAGGAGGAAGAAAATGACTAAACAGGGAATTTTTGAAATCAAAGAAAACGTAAAGATAGCCAATGATGTTTTTAAAATGGTTTTGGCAGGTGATACGTCAGCTCTTACTGCACCCGGTCAGTTTATCAACATCAAGCTTGACGGATTCTTCCTTCGCAGACCAATTTCTGTCTGTGATTATAATGATGAAGAAATCGTAATTATCTATAAAGTTGTAGGCAAGGGCACAGAGGTTATGAGTGAAATGAAACCGGGTGAAACGCTCGATATTCTCACAGGTCTCGGTAACGGCTTTGACACTTCCTTAAGCGGCAACAATCCTGTTGTTATCGGTGGCGGTGTTGGTGTTCCGCCAATGTTTAATCTTGCTAAGAAGCTTAAGGAAGAGGGCAAAGATCCTGTTGCAATCTTAGGCTTCAATAAAGCAGATGAAGTTTTTTATAAAGACGAATTTGAAGCCTTAGGTGTTAAAACATATGTTGCCACAGCTGATGGCAGTGTTGGTGTTAAGGGATTTGTTACCGATGCACTTAAAGAAATCGGTGAATATTCATACTTCTACACCTGTGGTCCCGAGCCAATGCTTAAGGCACTTTATAATGCTACCGAGGTTTCAGGTCAGCTCAGCTTTGAGGAGCGTATGGGTTGCGGCTTCGGTGCTTGTATGGGTTGCAGCTGCAAGACTAAATACGGCAACAAGCGAATTTGTAAGGACGGTCCCGTTCTCAAAAAGGAGGAGATAATATGGTAAACACTAAAATTAACCTTTGCGGAATTGAAATTGATAACCCGATTATCCCTGCCAGCGGAACATTCGGCTTCGGCTATGAATTTGCAGAGCTTTATGATATAAATGAGCTTGGTACATTCTCTTTTAAGGGAACAACCAAAGACCCTCGCTTCGGCAACCCAACACCAAGAATTGCCGAGTGTCCTGCAGGTATGATTAACTCCGTAGGTCTTCAGAACCCCGGTGTTGATAAGGTTATCAGTGAAGAGCTTCCAAAGCTCAAAGCTTGTTTTGATAAAAAGGTTATGGCAAATGTCAGCGGATTTTCTCTTGATGAATATGCCTACACCTGTGAAAAGCTTGACTCTCAGGAGCAAATCGGTTGGTTTGAGGTTAACATAAGCTGCCCCAATGTTCACAACGGCGGAATGGCTTTCGGCACAAGTGCTGAAGCTGCCGCTCAGGTTACAAAGGCAGTTAAGGCTGTTACAACCAAACCTGTTTTCATTAAGCTCAGCCCTAATGTAACCGACATCGTCTCAATTGCAAAAGCTTGTGAAGAAAACGGTGCTGACGGTATCAGCATGATAAACACACTTTTAGGTATGAGAATTGATCTTAAAACCCAAAAGCCTGTTATCCACAACAAAATGGGCGGTTTCTCAGGCAGTGCAATTCTTCCTGTTGCGTTGAGAATGGTTTATCAGGTGTATGAAGCTGTTAATATCCCCATCATCGGTATGGGCGGTGTTTCAACTGCTGAGGATGTTATCGAAATGATGCTTGCCGGTGCAACTGCAGTTCAGGTAGGTGCGGCAAACCTTGTGGAGCCTTTTGCCTGTAAAAACATCATTGATTCACTCCCCGCAGTTATGGAAAAGTATTCAATAAATAATTTAACAGATATAATCGGAGGTGCTCACTAATGGGTAAAGATGTAATTATTGCTTGCGACTTTAGTAGTAAGCAGGAGGTATTTGATTTTCTTGACAAATTCACTGAAGAAAAGCCCTATGTTAAAATCGGTATGGAGCTTTTTTACGGTGCAGGTCCCGAAATCGTAAAAGGAATTAAAGAAAGAGGTCACAAAATTTTCCTTGACCTTAAGCTTCACGACATTCCTAACACAGTTAAAAAAGCTATGAGCGTTCTTTCAGGCATGGATGTTGATATGTGCAACCTCCACGCCGCAGGAACAATCGCTATGATGAAAGCTGCTATTGAAGGTCTCACAAGACCTGACGGCACAAGACCCCTTCTTATCGCTGTTACTCAGCTCACTTCCACCAGCCAGGAAAGAATGGAAGATGACCTTCTCATTAAAGAGCCTATCGACAAGGTTGTTATGCACTATGCTAATAACGCTAAGGTTGCAGGCCTTGACGGTGTTGTTTGTTCTCCTCTTGAAGCAGGTAAGGTTAAAGAAGCTTGCGGTAAAGAGTTTATCACAGTTACTCCCGGTGTACGCTTTGCAGACGGAGACATTGGTGACCAGGTAAGAGTTACTACACCTGCAAAGGCAAAAGAAATCGGTTCAGACTATATTGTAGTGGGCAGACCCATTACTGCGGCTGCTGACCCTGTTGCAGCATATCGCCGTTGCGTTGCAGAATTTTGTGATTAATTTATAATTATTTAATAAGATTTTTATAACAGAGAGGTATTTTAAAATGGAAAAGATTGTTGCTAAAGCATTGTTAGAGATTAAAGCTGTATTCTTCCGCCCCGATGAGCCTTTTACATGGGCAAGCGGAATCAAAAGCCCTGTTTATTGTGATAACAGACTCATCCTCACAGCTCCCGAGCAGAGAAAAATCGTTGAGCAGGCTATTGCTGACAAGGTAAAGGAAGTATATCCTGAGTGTGAAGTTCTTATGGGCACAAGCACAGCAGGTATCGCTCACGCAGCAATTGCAGCTTCAATTCTTGATATGCCTATGGGTTATGTTCGCTCAGGTGCAAAAGACCACGGCAGACAGAACCAGATCGAAGGCAGACTTGAAAAAGGTCAGAAGGTTGTTGTTATTGAAGACCTTATCTCAACAGGTGGCAGCGTTATCGAGGTTGTTGATGTTCTTCGTGAAGCAGGTGCAGAGGTTCTCGGTATTGTGAGTATCTTTACTTACGGTATGCAGAAAGGTCTTGACCGCCTTGCTGCTGCAAACGTTAAAAACGTAAGCCTTACAAACTTTGACACAATCGCAGAAGTTGCATCAGAAACAGGCTATATCAAGCCCGAAGATGTTGCAAGACTTATCAAATTCAGAAACAATCCCTCAGACGAAAGCTGGATTAACGGTTAACCCGAAATTTCTGAATTGGAGGATGGTTTTGTGAAAAACCTTATTAGTATTCTTGATTTATCGGTGGAAGAAATTGACGAACTTATCGCAACTGCCGATGATATTATTGCGAACCCTAAAAAATACAGTGAAAAGTGCCACGGTCAGAAGATGGCAACTCTTTTCTTTGAGCCTTCAACAAGAACTCGCCTGAGCTTTGAGGCAGCTATGTACGAGCTTGGCGGCAATGTTCTTGGCTTTTCAGAGGCAAACAGTTCATCAGCCAGCAAAGGTGAAAGTGTTGCCGATACAGTTAAAGTTGTGTCTTATTATGCCGACATTATCACCATGCGTCACCCCAAAGAGGGTGCACCGTTGGTGGCTTCAATGAATGCATCTGTTCCCATTATCAATGCAGGCGATGGCGGACACAACCACCCCACACAGACCCTCACCGACCTTCTCACAATCAAGCGTGAAATGGGCAGATTTGATAACCTTACAATCGGTCTTTGCGGTGACCTTAAATTCGGAAGAACGGTTCATTCGCTTGTTCAGGCTATGATGCGTTATAACAACGTAAAGTTTGTTATGATTTCACCTGACGAGCTTAAAATTCCTGAATATTTAAAGCAGGAATTGATTGATGCCGGTGTTGAGTTTGCAGAAACTACAGACCTTGAAAAAGCAATGCCTGAGCTTGATATTCTTTATATGACACGAGTTCAGCGTGAACGCTTTTTCAATGAGGCTGATTATATCCGACTTAAAGACAGTTATATTCTCACAAGTGAAAAGCTTGCTGCTGCCAAGCCTGATATGCGTGTGCTTCATCCTCTGCCAAGGGTTAATGAAATCAGCCTTGATGTTGATGATGATATCAGAGCAGCATATTTCCGTCAGGCTTGCAACGGTAAATTTATAAGAATGGCACTTATATTAAAGCTTCTGGGGGTAGAATAATGCATATTGATGAAATTAAAAACGGACTTGTGCTTGACCATATCAAGGCAGGCAAAAGCATGAAGATTTATAACTACCTTGAGCTTGATAAGCTTGACTGTGTTGTTGCCATTATTAAAAATGTAAACAGCAAAAAAATGGGCAAAAAGGATATTATTAAAATTGACGCCGAAATCGAAGTTGATGTTGATATCCTCGGTTACATTGACCCCGGAATTACCGTTGATGTTATCAAAGACGGCAAGCTTGTTGAAAAGAGGCATCTTGAATTGCCCGAAAAGGTAAGTAACGTTATTCACTGCAAAAATCCGAGGTGCATCACTTCAACCGAGCAGGGGCTCCAGCAGATGTTTAAGTTAACAGACAAAGCTAACGGAATTTACCGTTGCATTTACTGTGAATCAAAAGCAAAGCACGGTAGTCTGCTGTAATAGTTTGTTGCATATATATTATCCGGTGATTATATGAAAAAGCTTAAAAAACTGCATATTACCACAGTTTTTTTCGTGTTGCTGATGCTCGTATTTGTGTGGTGGATTAACAACTACACGCTGAGTGTCAACCATGCTGAAATTAAAAGTGATTTGGTTAATGACGAAATTACCATTGTGCATTTAACCGATTTGCACGGTGCAACCTTCGGCAAAGAAAATAAAACCCTGATAGACAGAGTTTCGGCCCAGGCTCCTGACCTTGTTGCTATAACCGGTGATATGTTTACCTATGAAAGTGAAAGTGGCAAACAAACGGCATTTAAGCTTCTCGAAGCTCTTGCTGAAAGATTTCCTACTTACTATGTCAATGGTGAACATGATGATGACGAGGATTTTTTTAACCTCCTTCGTGAAAACGGAGTAAATGTCATCAATTATAAAGATGAAGTTATAACTGTCAAGAACACAAAACTTCATCTTTACGGCATTGATAATGTGTATTTTCCACCTCATTTTGATTTGGAAAATGCATTCAAAAAAGATGAAGCGACCTTTTCGATTTTGCTCTCTCATATGCCTGAATTTGAACGGTTTCACCCTTTCGGAATAGAGCTTGTGCTTTCGGGTGACACACATGGCGGTCTTTTCCGTCTTCCGTTTGTCGGTGCTGTGTTTGATGGTAAAACTGCATTACCTGACATGAACGGCAGATTTGTTAAAGGGCTTTATGAGGTGAACGGTCAGTATATTCACGTTTCAGGCGGACTTGGTACTTACCCTGTGCCTGCCAGGTTGTGGAACAGACCCGAAATTGCAGTTATAAAATTACAACCTGATAAATAAATCTACAGGCAACCGATTTGATCGGTTGCCTGCTTTGTTTTATATCATAGAAAAAAGAGTTTTAAAGAATGAAATTATTGCAGTGAAAAAATTGACATCTGAGTCTGTTGTGTTGTCGGTTATCTCAAAAGAATCAATGATTTCGTTTGTGTCGGTGCGATAAGTCGTGCCGACTATCGCATCATCGTTAAACGTAAATGCTGTGTAAGTGGGAACACGCACATCAAAAGCGGAAACAGTAAATGAAGCGGTTGATTCGGGAAGCGGGTCATAGTTACTGCCGGAAGCTGAGGAAGACTGAACATATACCGTGCCTTCACCGTCAGTGATTTTGCCTGCGTACATAGTGTCTGTGCGTGAATAAAAGTGGTCGTGTCCGCTCAGGCACAGGTCTATATCGTATAAATCATAGAGCGATGAAAAGAAAAGTCTTTCTTCTGAAAAATCGTCGTCGCTTAATGAGGCTGAATAAGGGTTGTGGTGCATTGTGACAACTCTCCACTTGGTGTCGGGATAAGCCTTTGTCGCTTCACGCAAAACCTTTGCGGTGTCAAGCATAAAGTTGTTGTTTGAGTTGATTGTAATAAAAAGTACATCACCGTAAGTGTAATAATATCCTGTTCCGGCTTCACTGGGCATAAGTTCGTCAACCTCGTTAGGGTTGTTAAAGATTTCACCGTAAAGCGTAGAATCATCGTCGTGATTGCCGATGGTGTTGGCAACAGGCAGAGAACGCAAAGCTTCGGGAGAAAGGTAAGCTTTCATCTGAACGAGGCTGTCGGGCGATTGGAACTGGTCGCCGCCTGAAATTGCAAAAGCGGCATTTGGGTAGGCTGTAAGCATTTTGTCAACCGTGTAATTCCAACCGCAGGTGTCACGGATAAGTATTTCTTCAAGAGTTTCGTCGCCGGAACGTCCGATTTGTGCGTCGGAAACATAGAGAACGGTGAAGTTGTCTGCCGATTGAACGGTAAGCGGCTGCACTTCGCTCCAGACACCGTTTTCAGTGTATGAATAATAATAGGTTTTGCCTTGCTCAAGTCCTGTTACGGTAACCTTGTTTGATTTGAGGTTTTCGATAGCGTCGGCAGTAACGACCTCAAACTCCTCAGCGTCAGACATATCGCTGTTTTCCGAAACCTTGAAAGCGGGATTGCTGTCTGTTGAGCTTGACAGCCACGCAAAACGAAGTTCGCCGACTGTGGCACCCGGCGTAACAGAAATTACCGTGTCATCAGCTTGTATTTGTGACCATCTCGGTGAAAACTCTGTAAGCACTTCGTCCTTGTACGCAAAGCCCGGCTCAGCGAAAGCCGTAATACTCATAATAAGAGTAATGATGAGAATAACTGATATTGTTTTGATTGTTTTTTTCATATTGATTCCTCCAATTTCTCACATATAATTTAATACCAAAATGTAAATTTGTCAACTGAAAATCATAACCACCGGTTCAACCGGTGGTTTGCACCACCCCTATAAGGGGTGATTACTGGCTTTGCCCCTGAAAGGGGCTTCGAAATTTAGCAACGCATTACATTTTCAGCAGCCGCTCTCGTGCGGCTGTTTATTTTTG
>JAFTXJ010000001.1 GCA_017461625.1 Clostridia bacterium | reverse complement strand
TTAATTCCACAATTTCTCTTTCATATTCTTGTATGTGTCCATAACTTCTTGGCATAAAAATTCCCCTTATGGTAGTTTTCTTAAATTCTACCATAAGGGGCTTCTTTTTTCTATTGTCCGTTTTTACTGGACTTGTTCAAAGGAGAGGATGGCTACAAAACCTTTTCAATTCGCATAAAAGATGAAACCGTATCAAATCTTGACGATTTAGCAAAAGAAACCAACCGTTCAAGGAACGAGCTTATTAATATTTTGCTTGATTATGCAATGGATAATTGTGAAGTAAAATAAAAATGGGGCTGCCTACTGTGAAGTAAGCAGTCCCATTTTTTATGCATTAAGGCGAGAGTTCAATTTATCCGTTGATTTTTTTGTAACGTTATAAACAATCAGCCAGATGATAAGATACCCTGCCACAAAGCAACCGCTGAAAATTGCAATGGCAACAGCCTGAGATTTAAGCCAGCCGTTGAGAAGATAAATCAGCAGATAGTTGACATAAAGCAAAACTCCCTGGATGGTTGCTGCGGCAAAAACTGACAGCCTTTCAACTTTATAGACAGCTCCTGAACCTGCTACAATAAATGCAAGGAGCGTAACGGTGAGAATCCCCAGGCAAACCTCTTTGACACTTAGTGCGGTGATAATGTTTTTTGCGCCGAGGATGGCATAGATAATCGACAACACAACCGGACCGCCTGCTGCGGCAACACAGCCTCTTTTTAAAAATTCTTTAACAAACTCTTTCATTTTGAAATAAACCTCCTTTTGATTTCGGCGAAGCAACGCCGTGAAACATATTCTTTTTTGCCGCTTTGAAAAACGGCATCCACTCCACCCGAAAATGTTGTAACAAATTTTTTGATAAAAACTTTATTTGCAAGGGTGGATTTATTGATTTTAATAAAAGATGACGGGACAATATTTTCCAGCTCATACAACCGTCTTCTTAAGCGAAGCTGTTCTCCGTTGTGTGTAACGGCATATGTCTTAGCGTCGCAAACAGTGATGCACTCAATTTCATCAAATGAAAGAAAAATCACATCGTCTTCGCCAAATGCGAGGATTTTATCCGTGCCGTTGTATTCCATAACTAATGCTTCAATTCTTTGAGTCAGTGAGTTTTCCTCTTTAACTGTTGCAACAATTTCTTCATCCTTTTCTTTATCAATAATCAGTCTGAATTTCATACAGCACCTCCTTTGTGCACATTATATCACTCATAAAAATAAAATGTTGTAAATTCATCTCATCGGTAAAATATCAACTTTATTCGGTAAAAAAACAATGCACAGCCGAAGCTGTGCATTAAATTATCTGTGTTTATTAACAAATTCAATAAGTCTGTTCCAGTCTTTTCGGCTGAAATAGTGAAGTCCTTCTCTCATATGGTAGCCAATGTGTCCGTCAAAATATTTATCGTCAACCTGAGGCAGTTTGTTGTCACAAACAAACCCCTTTTCAAAAGCAGGGGATGCTGCAACGCAGGTCATAAACTGAGAGTTGGGGTCAGCCCACCAATCTTTTGATGCACTGCCCACGCAGACAAATCTCGGTGCAATTGAAGCTAAAAGATAATGCTGGTCATATGGCATATTGCTTTCGTTGTTGACATATTGCTTATAGTTTTCGCAAAACCAGAAGGGGAAGCGGTCAACGATCTGAGCCACAGTTTCACCTGTTGTTCCTCTTGCAAGGGCATCACCGCTGCAGCCTGAATTGTTGGAATAAGCAAAACGGAATCTTGTGTCTGTTGCAGAGGTGAAAAGTGCAGTTTTGCCAAGGCGTGAATGTCCGCAGACAACAGCTGCGTCGAGGTCAAGGCAGTCAAGAGTTTCTGCATAATCCAATACCCTCTGAGCAGCCCACGCCCACATTGCAATTTTTCCGGGGTCGTGAGGACCTCTCTTGCCGTCGGGGAAAAGAACACCTGCAAGTCCGTTGGTGAAATCTCCGTCGTCACTTGTTACATCATCATAATAAATTGAAAACACTGCAAATCCGTTATCAACAAGCTCTTCTGAGGGCATATAACGGTCAGGCACATCGGGGCGGAAATTTATGTGTATAAAGAATGGGTGCTTGCCATCTTTGGTTGGAATAACGGCAATAAAAGGGAATGAAAATTCCTTACCGTTTATAACGCAGTGGGCTGTAACCCTGTTTGCAACTGCATTACCTGCACAGAAATTAGGAATACATTTTTCTTCCACAGTGAATGTTAATTCAGTTGGGTCAGGGGGCAAAAAGCCGTATTCTTCACGGCAGAGAATGTCAAGCATCTCTTCCCGTGATTTAAGCTCGGGAAGCTCACGCTCTTTAAGAAGCTTATCAAGATTTATGTTCATAAAGCAACCTCTTCTTTCTGTTGGGTTTCAAAACTTTTGACGGTGGAAAATGTATCTTTCTGACTGCATCCGGCTCTGCCTCCTCCGGCACAAGCGCAAGCACAGGCACAGGCACATCCTCCGCTGCGAAATCCGCCACGGCTGTGAGTGTGAGAGGGAGCGTGGGCACGATTATAGGCTTTTACATACTTCGGGTTTTGATAACCGTAAGTATAAACCGGATGACCGTAGCTTGAGATAAATCCTCTGCCTCTTATATATGAGACGTGGCTGTCAAGAAGATAAATTTCAAATCCCAGTAAGACAACCGCAATCACGCAGAAAAATATTATGTTTATGATTCTGTTAGCTTCAAGCTCGTTATATACCAAGCTTTCATCAAAGCTTTCATAATCTGCTACTTCAGCATCGGGGAAAGTATCGGGAGAGTAAGAAACTACCATTTTTTCAAACTCACCGCATTTTAGTGTTCCTGTTTTTGTGTAGTATCCGTTTTTTAGCTCTGCGTTTTCTGCTCCAAAGCAGGTGTCAGAATTTTTCCATCTGAATTCAAATTTTTCAACGGGTGTGCTGTTAAACCAGCAGGGTATAAATTCATAAAAATATCCGTTGTCATTTTGGCAAAGCATTTGCTCCTGATTGATTTTGAATGAGAATTCAAGAGTTTCTCCACCACGGTAGGCTCTGTTAAAATCAAGTCGTACTCCTGTGTAGTTGTCTTCCGATATATCGGAAATTTCTTTTATACTGCTTGAAACAGAATCTTTATAAACAGAAAAATAGTAATTCGGCACACCGATTTCAACCCATGTTAGGTCTTCCATGCTTACAGCTTTCCATAAAAATTTGTATTCAATGTCGAGACTTCCGTCTTCCAACGGCTCAACTGTAACCTGATAATTTTGGATAATATCCTGAGGTTTATCGGCTTCTGCCGTTACTGCTAAGAAGATAGAAACGATTTGTGCAACAATGCAAATAACGATTGCTACCGTGTTTTTAACGGGGAATTTTCTGTGCTTTTTTATATATTCTTCGGAATAATCGTTTTTATCTTTATTCTTTTTCATTTTGTGCTCACCTCGTCTTTTTGTGTTCTGAACGGACAAAGTAAAGCTTTTTCCTCGGTCATATTCCTGAGTGTGATGCATTTTTTGCTTTTCCACATGTCAGAAAATTTGTCTGTTAAAATGTTGCCGAGGGCTGTCCCATTGTTAAGCCAACTTTGGCAGGGGACAACAGTACCGTCGGGTGCGATTGCCATATTGCTCAAAGCTGCACCACACATAGGAACATTCATGCCTATGGATTCAAGCTTTTCTTTGGTAATTAAGCCGGGTGAAGTAAAATCAATCTCCATTTCGTTTTCGTTACAAAAATCTTTTGCTTTGGTGAGAATGTTAAACAATTCATCTTCGTTCAGGTCAAATTCTTCGTGATTTATTTCTGCCATCCCTGTGCAAATCAGGCCACTGACGGTAACAAAACGAACACCTAATGATTTTGCAAATTTGAGAGTGCTTATGTAATCAGCATTTTTTCTGCAAAGAGGAGTGTTTATGCTGATGTCAAGCCCTTGTGAAACAGCATTTTTGATGCCGTTTATTGTATCTTTAAAATGTTCACTGCCAATAAGCTCGTTGTGGATTGCTTCGTCGTGGGAATATAAAGTTACCTGAACGCTGTCGAGACCGGCATTTTTAAGCTCATGAACCAACTCGGGGGTTAAATTAATTCCATTCGTATTAAGTCTTGTGATAAATTTTTGGGCGTGAGCCACAAGTTGAGGAAGATCCTCTCTCATCGTCGGTTCTCCTCCGGTGAATGTTACCATAGGTACATTTGCTTTATAAAGCTTGTCAATGATCACTTTCCAATCGGATGTGTTTAGTTCTGCGGTTTGGCTTTTAGGTTGCCCTGCCGCATAACAAAATTTGCATTTCTGGTTGCAATGCCATTTGCCGTTTTCATCGGTCATTGAACTTATCAGCAAATCCATTCTGTGAGGTGCAGTCATATTTTTTGCATACTGACGGATTGACAGCTTTTCAATCTCAATATCAGGATTTTGACCTCTCGCAACGGTAAAGAGAACATCAAGAATGAAATATAAATCCTCTTCCACATCAGTTTTACTCATTGACGGAAAAACAGAAACAGTTTTTTTGACAGCCTTTTTAAAAATCGTTTTTTCATCAGCTTCGCTTATTGGCTTGCCGTCAAAAGCATTAACTTCTTTCATAAAAGCAGAGAGCAGGATTGCCCAGGAATATCCGATAGGCAACAGATAATAACCGTTTAAAATCACTATATACGCTTTACTTTTAAAAAGGTTGAATTTTGGCGGAATAAGATGAATTCTCACTACACCGGGACCTTCGGGATTGAAAGTACAATGACGGATCCCTTTTTTTAGTTCCTTATATCCGGCGAATAAATTATGTATGCTCATAAAATCACCTTTTCATAAGTTGATAAAAGAAGTATATCATAAGTCAAATCCCTTGTAAATAAAGAAGGAGAAATGTTTGCACCCAAAATCTTGTGGTCAGAAAAAATCTTGACCGATTTAATAAAAACACTTGACTTATTTTGTGAAAGTTGATATAATTCTTTTCCGTGGTAAATTTTTGTACCACATCCTTGGCACTTGGGTGCCCATAAAGTCCAGAAGGAGGTGCTTTAAGAGATGGCTAATTACGAGACCATGTTCGTTCTTTCAGTAGCAAACGGCGAAGAAGCTACAGCTGCTATGGTAGAGAAGGTAAAGGCTTTGGTTTCTGCTAACGGTACTCTCGATAGCGTTGATGAATGGGGCAAGAGAAAGCTTGCTTATCCTATCGACGACGAGACAGAAGGCTACTATGTTCTCATGAACTATTCATGTGAGCCTCAGTTCCCTGCTGAGCTTGACCGTGTATGCAAAATCACAGACGGAATTCTTCGTACTCTCATCATTAAGAAATAAGGAGGATATCGAAGATGATTAACAATGTAGTTCTTATGGGCAGATTGGTGGCAACACCTGAGCTGCGCAGCACAGGAACAGGCGTTTCCGTTGCATCTTTTACCATTGCTGTTGAGCGTGCTTATGCTAAAGCAGGTGAACAAAGACAGGCTGACTTCATCGACTGTGTTGCTTGGAGACAGACTGCGGAATTTATCACAAGATATTTCCAGAAGGGCTCAATGATTGCCGTAACAGGTAACATTCAGACCCGCAATTATGAAGACAAAAACGGTAACAAACGCAAAGCAGTAGAAGTTGTTGTTGATAACGCAAGCTTCTGCGGCTCAAAGGCAGAGTCCGGCACAACCGGCGGCTATTCTGCTCCTGCCCCTGCAGCTCCTGCTCCCTCATTCGCTTCAGCAAGTGAAAGCGATTTTGAGGAAATCACTGAAGATGACGATCTTCCGTTCTAAGTTGAACGTCATCACAAATTTTTAAGGAGGTTTGCAAAATGGCATACGATAAAAACAGCCGTCCTAACAGAAAAGGACGCAAAAAGGTTTGCTCTTTCTGTGTAGATAAAGTTGATTACATCGATTACAAAGATATCAACAAGCTTTCTAAGTACACTTCAGACAGAGAGAAGATTCTCCCTCGTCGTGTAACAGGCACATGTGCTGCTCACCAGCGTGCACTTACTGTTGCTATTAAGCGTGCTCGTCAGATCGCTCTTCTTCCCTACACAAACGACTGATAAAATTTCACCGCAGATTTTCTGCGGTGTTTTTTTATTTTATTTGACGGTAACACTCAGCCTCACCCGAGCTCGGGGGAGGTGGTGAGCGAAAGCGAACCGGTGGGGGTTGATAAAATGCTTCGAAGACAAAACAGGCTTCTCCTTGAGAAACCAATGATTAAATCGATTAGCTGAGTTGTCTGCCTCCCTCTGACGAGGGAGGTGGATTTTGCGAAGCAAAAGACGGAGGGAGAGACTTCCGGAATCCTTGATAAATCAACAATTTCCACGCAAAATCATTCTCTCCCTCAGGGTCTTCGACCCAGCTCCCTCGTCAGAGGG